>JBAYKO010000001.1:0-148749 GCA_041664605.1 Minisyncoccota bacterium
AAGAAAACCTAATGTTTTTATAATAAATGGTGATATGTTTGATACTAAAAAAATATTAGAAAAACACGATATTGATAAAGCTGATTATTTAGTAAGTACTCTACCTTTTTCTATTATTGGTTTTAATTTGATTGATGTAGCTAAAGATGTTTTATCAGAAAAAGGAACCTTTATTCAATATTTACACTCACTTAGTTATTTAAAATTTTTCTTTCCAGAAAAAGAACTTAAGAAAAGATTTGGACTTGTTGAGAAAAGTTTAGTTATGTTGAATCTTCCACCAGCAGTAGTTTATTGTTGTTCCACGATAATTGAAAGTTAATTTATGAAAAAAAATCTCAAAAAAATATTTTTAATAAGTTTAGTATTTAGTTTCATTTTACCAATGACTACTTTTTCTGCGACCAAATTATCTTATTCAGGGTGGATTCCTTATTGGGCTAAAACTGCTGGTATTAATGACACAGAAAATAATTTATCTAAATTAAAAAGTATTAATCCTTTTTCTTATGAAATTGATGAATATGGAAATCCGATTGATAAAATTAAAATTGGAGAAGAACCATGGGTAAGTTTTTTGGGGGATATTAGAAATAAAAAAACCACCGCCACGGCGGGGCGGGTTAAAATAATTCCAACAATTAATTCTTTAGACGGGATGGTTATTCACGAATTAATAAAAACAGCCGAGACAAGGAAAAATCATATTGATAAAATATTTGAGTTAATTTCAAAAAATAATTTTGATGGAATTGATATTGATTATGAAAATAAAAAAGCTGACGATAGGGCAAATTTCTCAGCGTTTTTAAAATCGCTCTCTATAAAATTACATGCAAATAAAAAAACTCTTTCCTGTACCATTGAAGCACGCACCCCACTTTCGTCTCGTTTTGTAAAAATTCCCAAAGATGTCAGATATGTAAATGATTATGTTTCAATAAATAAATATTGTGACGAAGTAAAAATTTTAACCTATGGACAAGGAAATATTGATTTACTTTTGAATAAGAAAAAAGGAAATGGAAAAGCATATCTTCCAATTGCGGACAATGAATGGGTTACAAAAGTTATTAAAGAAAGTTTAAAAAATATTAAAGCTTCAAAAATCCAAATTGGTTTTGCAACTTATGGTTATGAATATGAAATTAAAAATAATGCCGGAAAAATTAGTTATTCAAAAATTAGAAATATAAACTATAACGACATTGTCGCCCTTTATCAAAGCAAAGGAATAATTCCAGAAAAAAATCTAGCAGGGGAGTTTAGTTTTATCTATATGGATACTACTAGCAATACTAATAAATTGGTCTGGTTCTCAAATGCCGAAACCCTGAACGATAAAGTAAAACTAGCTAAAAAATACGGGCTTAAAGGTGTTGCTCTGTTTAAATTTGATGGGGGATTTGATAAGTCTTTTTGGGATATTTTGAAATAAGATAAAAGTTATCAACAAAATTTCTTTCCACTTAATCTTCGTCTTGTTATAATTATATTGAATGAAGGTGGGTTACAAAAATTTTGTTCTTGTTAATCAAATTTGTTAAGTAGATACAAGGATGTGTTTTGGTATCACGTATAATATCAAAATATTTTTTGTGCAATTTTCATTCGAAAAAAACAAGCGTAATGAAGCCGAAGATTCATTATAAAAAATAAAATCACAGAAATGTGATCAAAGGAAAACAATTTAAAAGATAACATAATATTGTTATAAAAATATTTCAAAATGTTTTCCCCCAGCAGTTCTTTTTTCAATAGTTCTTTCGTAAGTAGAAAAACATAATAGCAAAAACGCTAAAAATCTACCAAAGCCTTGGCTTATCTTAAATGAAAGCCGAGGCTTTTGTGTTTTAATTTTTATTTATATATAATTAAAGGAATGGATAATGATAAAATAAACTATTTTGCGGAAACTGATTATCGAAATAAAAAAACCCGCTTTGGTATAAAAGCTAAAGATCGTACTAAGCACGTCTATATAATTGGAAAGACCGGTATGGGAAAATCTACTTTACTTGAGAATATGATTGCTCAAGATATTATGAATGGAGAAGGTGTAGCTTTTATAGATCCTCACGGTGGCTCTGCAGAAAAAATGCTGGACTATGTTCCAGAACACAGAATTAAAGATGTAATTTATTTTGCTCCTTTTGATATTGAATATCCAATTTCTTTTAATGTGATGGAGGATGTTGGTGCTGATAAAAGATATTTGGTTGCGAGTGGCCTCATGAGTTCATTTAAAAAAATATGGGTTGATGCATGGTCAGCTAGAATGGAATATATTTTAAATAATATTTTACTTGCATTACTTGAATATCCAGAAGCAACATTGCTTGGAGTAAACAGAATGCTTTCTGATAAAGATTATAGAAAACAAGTTGTAGAAAATGTTTCCGATCCATCTGTAAAATCTTTTTGGGTTGATGAATTTGCAAAATACGGAGATAGATACATGCAAGAAGCTGGAGCTGCTATTCAAAATAAAATTGGTCAATTTACTTCAAACGCTTTAATTCGAAATATTATTGGGCAACCAAAATCAAGTTTTAATATTAGAGAAATAATGGATGAGAAAAAAATTCTAATAATGAACTTATCTAAAGGAAGAGTGGGAGAACAAAACGCCAGTCTTTTGGGAGGAATGTTGATTACAAAAATTTATCTTGCTGCTATGTCTCGGGCTGATGTTTCAAACGAAGTCTTACAACATCTTCCAAATTTTTATTTTTATGTTGACGAATTTCAATCTTTCACATCTGACTCTTTTGCTGATATTTTATCTGAGGCTAGAAAGTATAAATTAAATTTAAATATTGCCCACCAGTATATCAGTCAAATGTCAGAAGTGGTTAGAGATGCTGTTTTTGGAAACGTCGGAACTACTATCGCTTTTAGGGTTGGGCCACTCGACGCTGAATTTTTGGAAAAAATATTTTTACCAACTTTCACACAAGAAGATATTGTAAATCTTGGTTTTGCTCAAATATATCTAACTATGATGATAGATGGGATTGGTTCAAAACCTTTTTCTGCCGTAACTTTACCGCCACTTAAATCAGAGCCGAATTCATTTAAAAATTCGATAATAGATAACTCTAGAGAAGTTTTTGCTAAAAAAAGAGAAGAGGTGGAAATAGCTATAAAGGGATGGCATGCTCCAGTAGTGAATGAAAGAGTAAAAGAAGCATTTGCCTATGGTACAAAACTTGCCGAATCAAGACCAGAAAAAAGAAGCGGTGATTATAGAGACAAAGGAAATAAGGGAGATCGGGATTCTTTTTCCAGTAAAACAAAAAAACCATTTGAATCCCTAAAAGATTTAATAGATAAAGGTGAGGCTACTCTAATTCCACATGAAAAAACTATATACTCAAAAACCCCAGTTTCTTCTATTAAAGCTGATAAAATTGATCCCAAGAGAGCGTCTGATAAAAATATGTCAGACTTAAGGAGTGTTTTAACAGAGGCCTTGAAAGAAAGAGAAAGAGAAGAAAAATCTTCGACGGATTCAGTTTCAGTAAATTTACCACAGAAAAGTTTAGATCAGGAAAAATCAAAACATTCTGAAAATAAAACAGAAGTTTTTAATAGAGAGATAAAGAATGAAGAAAAACAATATCAAGAACCAATTAGTCAATCAGTAGACAAAAAAGATCAACCCAAAAGACAACCAAAAGAAATTCCTGAAGATGTTTTGCGAAAAATATTAGAGTAACTTTTTCTTATTATCGTGTAGTTGTGTCAGTTTCTGACTTTGTGTCATCTGTTCCACTTCCTGCCCCATCTTGAGTACTATCTGTATTTGTTTTATCTTCTACTGGGGCTGGTTTTACTTCAATTTGCTCTTCATCATTTTCAGGAATTTTTCCTTTATTTCCTACTAGAATACTAATCTCATTTTGTTTTGATTGGATTAAAGTATTTAAATTATTTTTAGCCACAGATGCTCCCTTAGGATCATTCTTCGCCATTCCTGCAATAGTGTTTTCTATTTCTATTTTTTCTTTTGCAATAGATGTCTCAGCCAAAGTTTGTTTTTCTGGTGTTATTTCATCATTCTCAATAAGTGTTTTTATTTCTTGAAATCTAGTTTCGATTATTTGAGATTTTACAGCAACTTTTCTAGCTGGGGTAGAAGCAAATTGAGTTCTAATATTTTCTGTTGCAATTTTAAATCCATAGAGTTGATCTCCAGGTAAGGCTTTGTTTGAAGCGTAAGTTAAACCACCAACCCCAAGTATTAATACTAAGGCTACGGTTCCAATAGCTCTACCCACTAATGCAAAAGAAAATCTTGAAGAATAAGGGGAAGTTTTTAGGTATGGAGATTGAATAGGATTGTTTTTTACAAAAGTTTCAATTTTAAAATAAACAGAAGCTTTTTCTTCATCGGTCATTTTTTGTTTTTTTGCTACCTCTATTAAATTTTTTAATTTTTCTTCCATGTTATTTTTAATTATTTTCTAAAATATTTTTTAACTTTTCTAATCCTCTATGAATTCTTACTGAAACATTGTTTTCACTTTTATTTAAAGCTTTTGCAATATCTTTTATTTCCATGTCTTCTACGAAACGAAGCATTATTACTTCTCTGTATTTTTCATCAAGCTTATTTATGGATTCAAAAGCTTGTTTTCCTTCAAAAATTGTTTCTTTTTCATACATATCATTTTTTTCATCACTAAAATCAAATCCTTGCTCGGTTAAATTGTCTAGTGATTCAGATTTTTTCTTTCTTCTATAATCTATGATTAAATTTTTGGCAATTTTATATAAAAGCGCTCTCATGTTTTCTATTTCTTTTTCACTTCGTGAAAGATATTCCCATGTTTTTATAAAAGTATCTTGGGTTATATCAATAGCTTTCTCACGGTTAGATGTTTGAAATAAACAATAGCGGAAAATTGCATCCGAATATTGTTCATAAGATGCGTTGAATTTTGTATTTAAATTTTGATTTTCTTGTTCTATCATTTAAGACGTTTTAAGGTATGTGTTCTTACAAAATACCTTACAATTATAATATCATTTTTAAAATTTTTAAAAACCCGCTTCATCTAGAAACGGGTTTTTTTGTAAATCTAAACAATAGTAATATCTTCATTGTTTATTCTGAGAAGGTTTTTCTTTCTTAGGAATATAACTATATACAGCTACTATTGCCGTAAAGATCACTGGGGATAGGATTCCCCAAACCATTGGTAAACTTTCCATATTTTTTATTATTTTGTACGTTTTCTACCTAATATGCCGAGCGAGTTGTCAATATCTTACAAAATTATTAAATGCCTATAAAATAAGGGGTTTTTTTGAAATTTTGGCTTTGCCTATAAGTTTTGCTAAAATTTGATTATATTTAAGAAATTTTTATTATTAAATTAACTTGATAATTATATGATTAAAAAATTTTTGATTCTTCTAGTACTATTTTTTAGTGCAGGTTTTTTCGTAATTAATAATGCAGAGGCATCATCAGAGGTAATTATTAATGAGTTTGTGTCTCACCCTAATCCTGGAGAAAAAGAATGGATTGAACTTTTAAATACCACAGATAATCCTATAAATTTAACTGGATGGAAACTAACTGAACTTTCTACTCCAAGTACAGATCCAGTCGAAAACGATATTAATAGTCCAGTACTTTCTGGAATCTTACTAGCCAACGATATATTGGTTTTCGAAATTAATTCATCTAAATTCAATGATACAGGAGATTCAATCGGTCTTTATAATGGAACAACTCTCGTTTATAGAGTTACTTACGGTACAATATCTACAGTAATAAATTATTCAATTGATTTAACAGCACCGGAAATAGGGAAATCAGGAGCTTTTATTTCTGGAAATTGGGAATCAAATCAAGATCCATCAAAGAATGATTTAAACCCAAATTCTAACAATGAAGGAACAGGAAATAATGATGGGGGAACTGGTACTGGAACTGGAACCACTCAAACTAATACAACAGTACAAAAAACAGAAGAAGTTGAAATTCCTAAAATTTCTGCTGAAATAGTTTCAAAGGCTATTGTGGTAGCTGGCATTCCAAATGATTTTGAAGCGACAATTCTAGGTTATGACAAAGAACCATTACGATTCGGTAAACTTGCTTGGAATTTTGGCGATGGGGGAACGAAAGAATTAAAAGAGAATGAAAAAATTTCTTACACATATAATTATCCTGGAGAATATGTTGTTGTACTAGATTACACACAATATTATTATTATCCAAAACCTGACGCAACTGATAGATTTATTATAAAAGTTGTGCCTTCTGAAATCACCCTTTCTTTTATAGATAGCCCAACTGGTTTGGCTGTGGAATTAAATAATCCATCAAAATATGAAGTTGATTTGTCTAGTTGGATTCTTTCTTCTAATCAGAAAAATTTTACCTTCCCTAAAAATACAATAATTTTACCAGGCAAAAAAATTACTATTTCCCCGCAACTTACTGGGTTTGTAAGTGAAGATAAAAATAACTTGAAACTAATTTATCCAAACGGTGGTTTTGCTTTTACTTATTCAGGGGATAGTGGAAGCCAAAATATTAAACCAAAAATTGTTTATATAAAAAGTGATACAGAAATTAATCCACAAATTAAAGAGGCAAGTGCCTTAACAACTGACATTCAACCAATTGATCAAAATTCAGATTTAACTGCTTCTGCAATTAATTCGGGTACAGAGAAGACTTCTAACAAAAACTTATCCAATTGGCTGTTTGGGATCTTGGGAATTATAATTGTTGGGTCTCTTTCTGTTTTCCTTTTAAGAAATAAGAAAAAAGACGAATTTGAAGATATTAAAGATATCAAAATTATTGAATAAATATTGACTTTTTTATTCTAATCTACTAATCTAAACGAAGAAGAGAATAGTAAATTTGATAAAATGGAAAATGGTGAAGTCATAATAAAAGGAGTAAGATCACTCCATTGTATTAATGGTGGAGAAGATTCTTCCTGGTGTGAAGATGTTGAATTAATTAAAGAAAAAGAAAAACTTTTTTTAATTGATCATCAGGAAGGATCAAACAGAAAGAAAAGGGAAGTAAAAATTGATAAATTTATTGTCGATTGTCTCAGCTTAAAAGTTATTAATGATAGATCTAGTCCAAAAGATTACTATCTAATCTATGGACATCATGATCATGATGTGGAGATTAATAAAACTGGAATTAGTTTTAATCAATTACAAACAAGATTACTTGATTTTATTACTACCACAAATCAAATTAAATAAATTAATTTTTGGAAGTTAAAAAAAAACGGCATTACGCCGTTTTTTTAAATTTTCTCTAAAATTTTTGGAATCTTTTTAAAATCTTGTATTAAAACTTCTCTCATAGAGCCATTATAAAGTGCTGCGGCGGGATGATAAAGTGGAAAGAAATTTTTCGTCTCTATATTAGGAAATTTTTTAATTAAAAGTTTGCCGTGAACATCTGAGATTTTTTCTACAGGGAAAAAATCATTCATTGAGTGTCTTCCAAGGAAAATAATAAGCTTAGGTTTTATAAAATTTAACTCTTCAATAAGCCATTCTCGACAAGCGTCTTTTTCTTCGGGTAGGGGGTCACGATTGTCGGGTGGGCGATATTTTACTATGTTTGTTATATAAATATCTTCTCTTTTTAATTTAATCTCATTCAACATTTCATTTAAAAATTTTCCAGCCGCGCCAACAAATGGTTCTCCTTTTAAGTCTTCATTTTTTCCCGGGGCTTCTCCAATAAAAACAATTTTTGATTTTGGATTGCCAACACCCGGAACTCCTTGAGTGGCTGTTTTTTTTAATTCACACTTACAATCTTTAAACCACTTTTTGTGAATTTCTTTTAAAGTTTTTAAATTATTAATCATTTTCATAATTATATAAATTATACAATAAAAACCTCCAGACTTAATTTACTACGATATATCGTAGTAAATTAAGATTATTAAAATTTTTGTCGCCAATACTTTTTCCCAGTTTTTGGAGGCATAACTCCATTGAAGGTTAATATCTTCCAAACTATTTTTTCTAAATCAATTTTTTCTATTTTAGAAATTTCTAGAAGTCTTTTATGTTTACCTACGTCAACTTGAAGAGATATTTTAGCTACAGTACTAGGGCTTACTTTTAATATCTCGACTACTCTATGTTGAGGAATATTGTCTGAAATCATTAAAATTATTGCTAATCTTTTAGCAAGCATTATTTTTTCTGTTTTAGTAAACAACTCTCTTATAACTAAATTAAGATAATTTTTATTCCCAGCTTTTTCTAAAATTGATATTAATTTTAGAAAAATTTTTTCATATAACTTAGAACTTATTTTATTTTTTGATATATGGGGCATATTTTTACTTATAACAATTTACTACGATATATCGTAGTAAATTGAATATAGAATATTTCATAATTATTATATAAAAAAATCAAGGGATTTGTCCAACATCTTTTTATTTGTTATTATGTTTTTATGTTTAAAAATTTTCTAATCAAAAAAATGCTCAAATCTCAATTAAAAGGAGTACCAGAGGAAGAGCAAGAAAAAATTATTAAGATAGTTACAGAGAACCCTGAACTTTTCCAAAAAATTGGGGTTGAGGTTCAAGATAAAATGAAACAAGGAAAAGACCAAATTGGAGCCATGACAGAAGTTATGCAGAAATATCAGGATGATCTAAAGGGTATTTTGTAGAATAATTATTATTTTAATAATACTAATTTAATTACTTATAATAATAAGATAAGGATAATCTTTGTATTTAAATCCAAACAGGGTATTCTCAGTTGATATGGCAAAAAACGAAACTATACTTAGATTTGATTCGATATCATTTGAATATAACCACAATAAACACATTTTAGATGATGTTAGTTTTTCTGTAAGGCGTGGGTCAAAAATTACAATCATGGGTCAGAACGGTTCTGGTAAAAGTACTATCTTTAATCTTATTACAAATGTTTTAAAACCAGAATTAGGAACGGTAGTTGTTGATAATAAAATAAGTATTGCAATTTCAAAACAAGTAATACCAAGAGAGGATCTCAAGTTAACTGTTCGTGAATTTTTCCAAAAATGTTTTCCTAAAAAGATTTATGATATTGATCCTCGCATCGACAAAGTACTTGAAGTTGTTAATTTGTCAGGACATGAAAAAGTACACGATAGAACTCTTAAGATGTTTTCTGGTGGGCAACAAGCACGAATTTTACTTGCTTCAGCACTGATTCAAAATCCCGATATCCTACTTTTAGATGAACCAACAAATAATCTTGATACTGCAGGTATTGCCCATCTTACTGAATTTCTTATTTCTTACCCAAAGACTGTGATTGTTATTTCCCATGATTCAGATTTTTTAAATGCATTTAGTGATGGAGTTTTGTATTTAGATATATATAAACAAAAAATTGAACAGTATGTTGGGAATTATAAAAATGTAGTAAAAGAAATTTCCACTAGAGTAGAAAAAGAAAATATGAAAAATGCTCAACTTGCTAAAGAAATCCAAGCCAAAAAAGAAAAATCGAATGAATTTGCCCACAAAGGTGGAAGGCTTCGTCTTGTTGCAAAACGCATGAGAGAAAAAGCAGAAGAGCTTGAAGATTCTATGGTTGGTGTTCGTAAAGAAGATAAAACAATTAAACCATTTATTATTCCTTGCCAAGAAGATTTGGTTGGTGAAATTATAAAAATAGATTCATTTACTACTTTTCATTCTAAAACAGGTAAAATTTCTAAACATAAAACTTCTATAAAATTAAAGAAAAATCAACATCTTTTATTGAAAGGTCCAAATGGTATTGGGAAAAGCACTCTACTTGAACATCTCGCTGATTTTTCTAAAGAAGGATCATTTATATCTCCGAACATTAGAGTTGGATATTATCGTCAAGATTTTTCAACATTAAATTTCAATGATACAGTTTATGATTCACTTGCAGGCGCAATGCTTTCGAGTGGAGCAAGTCTCAATGAAGAACATTTGCGAGCAACTGCTGCTAGTTTTTTGATTACAGGTGAAATTATTAGAACAAAAATTGGGGATCTTTCCGAAGGCCAAAAAGGACTTGTGGCTTTTGCATGTTTGGTCCTAGAGCGTCCTGGATTAATTATTCTAGATGAACCTACAAATCATATTAATTTTCGTCATATTCCAATTATTGCTGAAGCAATTAATAAATATCAAGGGGCACTGATCCTTGTATCTCACATTCCAGAATTTGTTAAAAAAATTCGAATAGATGAAATACTTGATTTAGAAAAATAATTTTTCTTGTAATTTTGCGTAATTAAAAAAGGAGCCAGTTGGCTCCTTTTTTAATTTGAAATTTTTTAATAATCTAAAACTCCCAATATGTACCTTTTAAATTTATTGTTAAAATACAACCAAATAAGTATTTTTATTATAAATCTAAAAACTGACAAGAAAGTTTTTGGGGTTTATTTTTGTGGATAACTGTACTATAATTTAGTTATAAAAATGGTGGTTTTTATGTTTTCTAAAGAAATTAAATAAAAAATAAATGAATCCCGTGAAATTAACTAAACACATATTTCAAAAGCACAAATTAGAATTTATGTGTGTTTTAGTGTTAGTTTTTTTTATTAGTATTTATTCTTTATATAAATCTAATGCCTCTGGTATTATTTTAACTCATACAGGTAAAATTTATGATAATAGTGTAGATGGAAGTGGTGCAGCTTTAAATTATCCTGAAAGTGTTTTTGTTTTAGATAACTACGCTTATATTGTTTCATCTACTAGTAAGTCTCTTGAAATAATTAATATTACAAACAAATCAGCTCCAGTTCACACTGGTACAATTTATGATAATAGTATAGATGGAAGTGGTGCGGTATTGCTTTATCCAAGGGATGTTTTTGTTCAAGGAAATTATGCTTATATTGCTTCATCTGGTAGCCATGCTCTTGAAATAATTGATATTACAAACAAAGCAACTCCTATTCACACTGGTGTAATTTATAGTGATTTTTTAAGTGGAAGCGGTGCAACATTAAATTCTCCTAGTAGTGTTTTTGTTTTAGATAATTATGCATATCTTACTTCAGGAACTCCTGGATCTTTGGAAATTATAGATATTACAAACAAAGCAACTCCAGTTCATATGGGGGTAGTTAATGATGCAGATTTAGCTGATGGTCCTACTGATCTTTTTGTTCAAGGGAATTACGCATATATTCCTTCATATTATAGTGATGCTCTTGTAATTATAGATATTACAAACAAAGCAGCTCCAGTTCATGCTGGTACAATTTATGATAATAGTATAGATGGAAGTGGTGCAGCGTTAAATTCACCTGTTAGTGTTTTTGTTTTAGATAACTACGCTTATGTTACTTCGCTTGATAGTCTGTCTCTTGAAATAATCAATATTACAAACAAATCAGCTCCAGTTCACACTGGTACAATTTATGATAATAGTATAGATGGAAGTGGTGCATTTATTGCTTTTCCAAATGATGTTTTTGTCCAAGGGAATTATGCTTATATAGTTTCTTCTTTTTATGATGTTCCACCAGATATTTCTGGTAATGGTGTTCTTGAAGTAGTAGATATTTCTATTCCAACTGCTCCAGTTCATTTAAATAAAATATTTGATATTGATGGTGGTGCAGCATTAGACGGTCCTTCTTCTGTTTTTATACAAGAAAATTATGCTTATATAGTTTCTAATCTTAGTAATTCTTTTGAAATAATAAATATTTCTGAAAATAATCCTCCTGTTATTACCCGTCTTGGAACAACTCCTATTACTTTAAATGTTGGTGATTCTTATACTGACGCTGGTGCAACTGCTTTTGATGATGTTGGTGGAAATATAACAGCAGATATTATTACTGTTAATCCCGTAGATATAAATACTCCTGGAACTTATACAGTTACTTACAATGTGACAGATAATGAAGGAAATTCTGCTACTGAAGTTACTAGAACAGTGAATGTAGAAGATAATCCTCCCGTTATAACATTACTTGGAACAACCCCTGTAACTATTCATCAAGGAGACACATATACTGATGCAGGAGCTACAGCATTAGATGACGTAGATTTAGATATTACTGCAAGTATAGTTACTGTAAATCCAGTTGATATAAATACTCTTGGAACTTACACAATTACTTACAATGTTACAGATAGTGGTTTAAATAATGCAACTGAAGTTACTAGAATAGTAAATGTAGTTGATGTAACTATTCCTCTTATTACTTTGGTAGGAGATAATCCATCGACAGTTATTAAAGGACAAACTTATACTGATGCTGGAGCAACAGCAGTAGATGATACAGATGGAGATATCACAGCTAGTATAATAATTACTGGTTTAGATACAATTGATACAAATACTGTTGGAAGTTACACGGTTTATTATAATGTCAGTGACTTAGCATTAAACCCAGCCCTCGAAGTAACTCGAACAGTAAATGTAGTAGATAATTCTCCAGTGATTACTTTAGTTGGGGATGCTTCTGTTACTATTGATGAAGGAACTTCATATACTGACGCTGGGGCGACTGCATTAGATGACGTAGATTTAAATATTACTGCAAGTATAGTTACAGTAAATCCAGTTGATATAAATACCCCAGGAACTTATACAGTTACTTACAATATTACTGACAGTGGAGGAAATCCTGCAACTGAAGTTACTAGAATAGTAATTGTTTCTGAAGTTATTTCTAGTTGTGTTGGATGCGCTTGTGGTGGTTGTGGATATAGTCTTCTTCCAGTTGCTGGTGGTTGGAGTGATTGGACTCCAGTTAATGATGGCGTTTGTGGAACAATCATAGAGCAAATTCGTACTTGTACAAATCCAACTCCAGCTTACAATGGGGCAGATTGTAGTTTATTAGATGGTGGAAATAATTCTCGAAATTTTTCAAATCCAGATTGTACAATAGTTCCAACTTGTACTGATCAAATTAAAAATGGAACAGAAACTGAGATAGACTGTGGTGGTTCTTGTCCAATTTGTTTAATTTCAATTCCTTTCTGTATAGAATTTCCAGAAAAATGTATTCCACCACCAGATCCAATTTTAACTTGTGAAGAACTTGGAAATTGTCCAATTACTACTGATTCAATAAATCCCGAAAATCCTACTGATCCAATAAATCCCGAAAATCCGAGTCTTCTATCAATAAATAACATAACTTCAGAAAATTTAATTTCACAAAATTCAAATCTAGTTTCAGTTTCAACAATATCCTCTCCAATAATTCACCCAGAAATTGATTCAATTTTTCGAATTATTTCAGGATTATCTCTAATATTAGCTGTAGCCACAGCTTCAGAACTAGCACCAATTTTATTCCGAATGTGGTCCCTCTTCCTAACCGCCCTCGGCCTCCGCAAAAAAGTAAAACCCTGGGGCGTAGTCTTTGATGCAATAACTAAACAACCATTGGATCCTGTTTATGTATCATTACAGAACATGGATGGAACAGAAGTAACATCATGTATTACAGACCTAGATGGTAGATATGGCTTCCTAGTACCACCAGGACTCTACAAGATAGTTCCAAATAAAACAAACTATTTCTTTCCATCTAAAACATTATCTGAACACATAGATGAACTATACCCAGATCTATATTTTGGAGAAGAAATCAAAGTTTCTGATGGTGAAGTGATTGCTAATAATATACCAATGGATCCAGAACACTTTGATTGGAATGAATTCCAAAAGAACAAACAAAAACTATTTAAATTCTATTCTAAAAAACAAAAAATATTAACTCAAATTTCTGCTTTCTTCTTTACGATAGGTATGATACTAGCAACCATTGCATTGATTACTTTCACTAAACCTTACAATATAATTATCTTTGCTCTATATATCATAGTATTCATACTACAACGCACAGTTATCAAAAAAAGAGTAAGAGGTAAGATTATAAAGGGAGAAGATCCATTATCATTTGCTATCATTCGCATATTCTCTAGTGCAACTGATGTAGAAATCTCCCATAAAGTAGCAGACAATATGGGAAGATACTTTGCTCTAGTACCTAATGGAAACTACTATGTTCAAATTGAAGAAAAGAAATCTGACGGAACTTATTCTTTGGTTTACAAGTCTGAACCGATTGAGGTGAAGGGTGGAATTTTGAATAAAGGATTTGTTGTTTAAATAATTTGAAAATATCCTTATTTTCTGATATCTTTTAAAGATGTCTTTATCAATCGGAATGGAGTGAACACACCACGACATTCTATAGAAAATAAGCTTAAATCTATTCCTTTTGAATTCTCTATAAAGATCCCAACTCCCATGCAAAGGGGAATTGATTACGGATTTATCTCATCTAAAATAATTACTAATAAATAAAACCATCACTAGGAGGGTAGGGGCACACCCTTGTGGTAAAAACTGTGTTTATTATATAGATAGATGTATTATGAATACGGTTTTTTGAAAGACCGCCCCCGCGGGTAGGAGTGCATGTTAATTAATTTAGAGGGATGCTTATGATATTTAAAAAAATTATAAAAAAAATAAAAATTTAAAAAAATTAAAATTCACTTCTGGTAAAATTACTAAAAATATGTTATAATAATATTATGGAATTACAAGAAATAAACACAAAGGAAATTGAAAAAAGAGAAAAGATATATTCAGCTTTACCTCATGAAAAAGCTCGTGAAATTTTAGTTACAAAATTGCAAACAGAATTTGGATATATAGTAGATAAAGCAATTAAACAAGCTAAGGATGGCGATTCTGAAGCTCGTAGGTGGCTCACAGATAGAGCGTGGGGCAAAGCTAAAGAAAGTATTGATATGAATGTACGACCAGTATTTTCTCTAAAAGCATTATCTGAAAGTGCAGATAGAATGGAAAGAGAAGATAAAATGCCACCACCTATTCCCTTGGAACAACTTATTTAAACTAATTTAAAATTATTTTTAACATTTTTTAAACTATTTAAGCTTGAGAAATAGGGTCTTTTGTGGCATTATTAATAATATGTCATTAAATCTTTCAAACAACGAAAAACGAGATGTTATAAAGTTTTTAGAAGCTGGTGAACCTTTGCCAGAAAAGTATCGCTTTTTGCTATTTAAGGATGACAGAGAAGTGGAGCTTGTGTGGAATGGAAAGACTGAGGAGGTGACAAATGTTGTCCTTCCATTTCAGACCATTGAGCAGATTGATGAACCAAGAGAAGGAAAAGAATTTGGTGATGGTGGAACTCTTTTTGATATGTCAGGGAAACAAATAACTGGCTGGACAAATAAACTTATCTGGGGAGATAATAAACTTATTCTTTCTTCTCTAAAAAATGGACCACTTCGTAAGGAGATAGAAGCTCAGGGGGGCTTGAAATTAATCTACATAGACCCCCCATTTGATGTTGGAGCTGATTTCTCGATGGATATAAAAATTGGTGATGGTGAAGATGAAGAAAGTTTTACTAAAAAGCCCTCAGTTATTGAAGAAATTGCTTTTCGTGATACTTGGGGTAATGGAGTAGATAGTTTTATTGCAATGATTTATGAGCGTTTGAAATTAATGCATGATTTACTTGCAGAAGATGGAAGTATTTATGTACATTGCGATTGGAGACTTAATAGTTGTATGCGTTTAATCTTAGATGAGATTTTTGGAAAAGATAATTTTACAAATGAAATTATCTGGAAATATTTTGGACCAAACAGCTCAAAGAAAAATTATCCTAAAAAACATGATACAATTTTATTTTATTCAAAAACAGATTCAAAAATATTTAATTTTGATGCGTGTTTGGTAGATTATGACGAAAAAGCAATTGCTAGATATGATAAAACTGATAAAGATGGAAAAAAATATAAAATTTATTTTGATAAAGATGGAAAGGAAATAAGGGCTTATTTAAAAGAAGGAACCCCAACAGAGATATTTGAAATACCATTTATTCAAGGAATAGAAACACAAAAAACTGATTATCCAACTCAAAAACCAGAAAAATTGCTAGAAAGAATTATAAAAGCATCTTCAAATGATGGTGACCTCATTGCTGATTTTTTCTGTGGCTCAGGGACAACACTTGCTGTTGCTGAAAAATTAAATAGAAAATGGATTGGTTCTGATTTGGGTAAATTTGGAATTCATTCTACTCGTAAAAGAATGATAGGAATCCAAAGAGAACTCAAAAAAGCAGGAAAAGATTTTCGAGCATTTGAGATTCTTAATGTTGGTAAATATGAAAGAGAAAATTTCTTGAACATAAATGAAGATTTGAGAGCTGAACAGAAAGCTAAACAAGCAGAAAGAAAAGAAAAGGAATTTGTTAAACTGATTTTATCTGCTTATAAAGCTGAGGCTGTAGAATCTTTTATAAATATTGTTGGTAAAAAACGGGATAGATTAATTGCAGTAGGACCAATAAATACTCCCGTATCTTCTGAATTAATAAGACAAATAGTTTCTGAGTGTAAAGAAAAAAATATTACTAAAATTGATGTGCTAGGTTTTGATTATGAGATGGGATTAGATTTTTCTCAATACAAAGATCAAAATATAGATATATTATTTAAAAAAATTCCAAGAGAAGTATTTGATAAAAAGGCTGTAGAAAAAGGACAAGTAAAATTCTATGACGTAGCTTTTCTTGAAGTTGAAGCAATTATTTCTGGTAAAGGAAATAGTAAAGAGCTTTCCATTAAATTGACTGATTTTTCTGTTTTTTATAATCAAGATAATGATGGGGAAATAGAAGAAGCACTAAAACCGGGAAGTTCAAAAATTGTTGTTAAAAATGGACAAGTAATAAAAATAAACAAAGATAAACAAACTGAAAATGTTTCTGAAGAAATTTTAACAAAAAAATGGAGTGATTGGGTTGATTATTGGGCAATAGATTATGATTTTACAGACAGAAAAGAAATCATAAAAGTAATTAAAGATGGAACAGAAAAAGAAGTTTGGACTGGAAGTTATATTTTTGATAATGAATGGCAGGAATTTAGAACAAAAAAGAAAAGAAGTCTTGAGTTGGTTTCTGCTCCCAAAGAATTACCCAAGGGAACTTATAAGGTAGCTGTAAAAATCGTCGACATTTTTGGTAATGATACTACAAGAGTAATTGATGTTAAGATATAAAAACTATGAGCTTTTTTAAAAACAATAAAGAAATAAAGACGGAAGATCTTAAGCTTTCAGATTATGATCAAATTTGGACCAAATTTTGTTTTCTTGATGAAACAGGAAGTTTAAATAATAATACAGACCCATTTTTTACTGTTGGAATAATAAAAATGAGCCAACCTTATTATTTGATGAATAAATTACTTTACGAAAGAAATAAAAGAAATTTTTATGATGAGATGCATTTCAATAAACTTTCAAGAAAAAACATTGGTTTTGCAAAATTTGCACTGGAATCATTTTTTGATACAAAGGGTACTTATTTTTATTCTTATTCAGTTGACAAAGACGGAAGATATTTTAAAAAAGAATTTGGAGAAGACCCATGGAAAGCCTATGAGCAACTCACCACTCGTTTACTTGAGGCAGTTTTATCAGAGAAAGAAATTTTAGTTTTATTAGCTGATCATGTTACTGTTCCAAAAGAGATAAGATTTGAGGTTAATGTAAAAAAAAATATGAATAGCAAACTTGGTAGACTAGCAATTGCAGGGGTATGTCGCTTAGATTCTAGATCAAATGATTTATTACAAGTAGTTGATTTAATTATTGGGGCAATTAGTTATGATTTAAAAGTAAAAGTAGGTGCAATAAAAGGAAATAGTGAATGCAAAATGGAGTTTCTTAAACTTTTAAAAGAAAACTTAGGATCAGATGATTTATTGAATGGATTTAGAAATAGAAATTTTAACATTTTTGTAGACAAAGATATGAAAACTAGATTACCCTTAGAAAACAATGATAATTTAGAAGATGAGGTAAATGAAAAAGGGCCATCATCCTAACGGTTGACGCCCTTTTTCGGTACATTTGTATTATACATTAGACACCGGTGTAATACAAGTACAAATAAAAGTTATCCACAATAAACAAATTTATGGCATTACACAAAAATTTTCCAAAAGACCCATACGTAATTTTAGACCCTAGTATTAGGTGGTTTCCTGCTGATGAAGATTTGCGAGAAAAAGGGTTTGAAAAATTAATACCTCCACTTGTTGCTAGTTTAAGAAAGGAAATAAAAAAATGGAGAGATTCTAATTATGATGGAGCTAGTGATACTTCTAAGGCACTTTTAAATTTTTGGTTTAAAGAAGATCATATCTTGCAAAATAAAGATGGTTCAACTTATAACTTTAGATATTATTTTGCACAAAGAGAAGCACTGGAAACTATTATTTGGCTTTACGAAGTTGCAAAAGTAAAAGATAAATATGATTTACTGAGATACAATTCTACTGGTGTATTAAGTGCAGATATGTTTACTGAGGACTGGCTTCGTTTTGTAGTTAAAATGGCAACAGGTGCTGGCAAAACTAAAGTAATGAGCTTGGTTATTGCTTGGGCATATTTCCATAAAAAATATGAAGAAGGTTCTGAGTTGGCTAAAAACTTCCTTTTAATAACACCAAACGTTATTGTTTTTGAAAGAATAAAAAATGATTTTGAAGGATTGAAGATTTTTTACGATGATCCTGTATTACCTGAGAATGGTTATGAAGGACAGAATTGGAATGATGATTTTCAAATAACATTACATTTACAAGATGAATTAAAAAACGTTTCAAATACAGGAAATATTTTTTTAACAAATATACACAGAGTTTATGAAAGCGACGTTTCTATTTTAAGTGCTGATGATGAAGATACAAGTGAGTATTTTCTTGGAGAAAAACCTGTTGTAAAAACAAATGATTCCAAAGTTGATTTGGGAATAATTATTCGTGATATAGAAGAATTAATAATTATTAACGATGAAGCTCACCATATTCATGACGAAAAGATGGCTTGGTTTAAGTCTATTCAAGATATACACAATAAACTAAAAGCAAAAAATACAAAATTAGCTTTACAAATAGACATGACTGCTACTCCGAAAAAGAATGATGGATCTATTTTTGTGCAGACAATATCAGATTACCCTTTAGTTGAGGCTATACATCAAAGAATTGTTAAAAATCCTGTAGTGCCAGATGAAGCAAGTTGTGGGAAATTAAAAGAGAATCAAAGCTCGTTATTTAGTGAAAAATATCGTGATTATATAAACTTGGGAGTAGAAGAATGGAGAAAGACATATGAATATTTAAAACCAACAGGAAAGAAATCTATTCTTTTTATAATGACTGACGATACTAAAAATTGTGATGACGTAGCTGAATATATTAGAGGAAACTTTTCTGATTTAAAAGATGCAGTTTTAACTATTCATACAAACAAAAGTGGTGAAATTTCAGAAAGTGTGACAGGTAAAAGCAAAGAAGAATTAGATATATTACGAAAACAAGCAAATGAAATAGATAGTTTAGAAAGTAAATTTAAAGTTATTGTTTCAGTTTTAATGCTTAAAGAAGGTTGGGATGTAAAAAATGTAACTACTATTGTTGGTCTTCGCCCATATACATCTGATGCAAAAATCTTACCAGAGCAGACACTTGGAAGAGGACTTAGGAGAATGTATTTTGGTGATGAGAGTATAAAGGAATATGTGAGTGTTATAGGAACACCTGCTTTTATGGATTTTGTTAAATCTATCAAAGGTGAAGGAGTATTGCTTGAGAAAAGACTAATGGGAACTGGAGCAAAACCAATTACCCCGATGGTGATTGAAGTTGATAAAGATAATCCTAAAAAAGATATTGAGAAGCTTGATATTGAGATACCAGCAATGTCTGCAAGAATACAAAGAGAGTATAAAAATCTTGGAGATTTGGATGTTTCTAAATTTGAAAATAGAAAATTTAAGATAAAAATATTTAGTGAGCAGGAAAAAAGAGAAATAAGATTCAATGATGTGGTGGGAGAACAATTTCACCATAGTACTGAGTTGAGTGGAAATATAAATATAGACTACCAGCGGGTTGTTGGATTTTTTACCCAAGTGATAATGGGGGACCTTCGTCTTTTCGGTTGTTATGATGTTTTGTATGGGAAAATGAAAGAGTTTATTCAAAAATATCTTTTTGAAAAAGAAGTAGATTTAAATGATTTAAATATATTAACAAATCTTTCTGAAATAGAAGTTAGAAAAGAAATAAAAGATTCTTTTAAGAAAGCTATTAATGATTTAACTATTAAAGATAAAGGAGATACTGAAATAAAAAATTATATCAAAGTTAGTGAATCAAGACCTTTTGTTGTTAATGATAAGTCTTTTTTGATACCAAAAAAATCAGTGTTCAATCGAATTACTGGTGATAGTAATTTTGAATTGACTTTTGCTGAATTTTTGGAAAATTGTGATGATGTTATTTCTTTTGCAAAAAACTTTATGAATAAAGAAGCAAGCGCTTTGCGAATTGAATATAAAAATACTGAAGGATTAATAGCAATATACTATCCTGATTTTTTTGTTAAAATTAATGACAAAATAATTTATATTATTGAGACAAAAGGAAGAGAAGAAGAGGATGATAAAATAAAATTTGAAAGACTTCAGCTATGGTGTGAAGATGTAAATTCTCGACAAACTAGAGCTGTATATAAAGCATTGTATATAAAACAAGAAATTTGGGAAGAAAACAAAGCTAAAAATTTTGATGAAATTATAAGACTTTTTAGTAAATAAAAATATGATAACAAATATAATACTCGCAATATTAGTAGTCGGAGTTGTTTATTTAATTTTTAAGAAAGAAGATATAAATTTAAATGACGATGGAAAAATTATTGAAGAAAATGCTCGTTTAAAAGCAGAGGTAAGTCAAAAAGATAAAAACATTGGACAGATAGCAATGGAACTTCAATCAGAAAAAACTCAAAAAGATGAATTATCTGGTAAGAATAAACGAATGTTTGTTGAAATTACAAACTTAAAAGCTAAAAATACTAGCATACTAACTGAAAAGGAAGATTTAGTAAAAGAAGTCAGCAATTTTAAGGCCACGGAAGAAAGAAAAAACAAAGAATTTGATGACAAAATTCAAAAATTAGAAGAAGCAAAACTTGCTCTTGAGGACGAAAGGAAAAGGGTTAGAAGAGAAGATGAGGAAAAGATTCAAAGTGAAAAAGAAGAAAGGAATCGAATGTGGGCTGAGCACGAAGAAGTTGTAAAGGTTAAGTTAACAGAATTATGTAAAACCCCTCAATATGCCTTTCAATATTATGACAACAATAATTTACCAAATGGTTTTGGAGGGAAATTTAAACCTGATTTTTTGATTGAATTTCTTGAACAATATGTAATTTTTGATGCTAAAGTTTCGGAGTCTGATTTACAGGGTTATATCAATAATAATGTAAAATCAACTGTAGAAAAAATAAATAATAATCCAAATATTTATCCGATGGTATTTTTTATAGTACCAACCGATACAATAAAATCTTTAAAAAAGACCCATTTTTATGAACAAGGTTATAATTTTTTCGTTATTTCACCAGAAGCAATTGAAATTATTCTTGCTTCTTTAAAAAAAATTACTTCTTATGAATTAGCTGAACAATTAGATCCAAGGGATAGAGAGAATATTGTTAATTTAATAGCAGAATTTGATTATCATATAAACATGAGAAATGCTTTAGATATTTTAGCATCAGAAAGTGGTGTTTCTGTTTTGAAAAAAGCGGATTCACTTAGAAATGATATTAAGGAAGAAATTTTTCAAAAAAAGGGAAAAATGCGGTTACAACAATTTACTCCTACTGATATTAAAACTCTAATGGTTAGTACTGAAACTCAACGAGAAAAAATAGACGAGCTGGTCTCTCCTAAAGTAGCTATTTCTGAAGATACTTTAAAAAAAGTAAGACCTGTTTTAGGAAAAAAGAATAAAAAATAAATTTTATGGAAGAAAAAAAATACAAACTAAGCCCGTCAGATTTTGCTTACCTCTATGAAGAGTGTAAATGCTGTTATTATTTAAAAATAAAGCATGGTATACAACGACCATCCTTACCATTTCCAGCTGTATTTGGTGCCATAAATACTCGCATTCAAGGAACATTGATTGGAAAAAATCTTCAAGAACTTTCTCCGGACTTGCCGGAAGGATTAGTTGAAAGCCAAGAAAAATTTGTTGAGTCAAAAGTAATTCCGGGTACCAATTTATATATTAAGGGTAAATATGATCTTTTGGTTAAACAAGACGATGGAACTTATATAGTTGTTGATTTTAAAATAACTTCTCCGGATGATGACAAAATTATTAAATATCAAACACAGCTTCAAGCATATCATTATGCTTTTGAATTTTCAGAAAAAGGAGAATCTAAGGAAGTTTCAAAATTAGGTTTAATCGTTGTATATCCAGATCAAGTTAAATTTGCTAAAGGAGAAGCATTTTTAAGTTTTCCTCCGAAATGGCTTGAAATAGAAATTAAGAGAGATTCCTTTTTAAAATTTATGAAAGAGGTGAATTATCTACTTGAGGGCCCAACTCCTCCAGAAAATCCAAATTGTAAATGGTGTGAATATCGTCATTATGGAGAAAAGTATGCCCATTTGTTTGAAAATAAATAAATTTATTCCGTTGGGTATCCTGTGGTGTTTCCGGGACACTCAAATTCACCACATTTTTCTAGAGCATTTATTCTGGATTCCTTAGCACTTTCCCTATATATCCATGTTAATAAAATAAATCCAATCAATAAAATAATTACGATAGTACATCGATGAATTTTTTTATCTTTTTCATCTATTTCTTCACGAAGAGATTGAACTTTATCTTCTAAAATTTTTTTCATAAATTATTCTTGTTCATATTTATAATCTAATGGTATAGTCTCGTAATCTATATCTAGCTCTTCAATAATAATACCTTTCTTAGAACAAAATTCTTTAAAATCTGATGGAACAAAAAAACTTTCTGGATATATGTAAGAATTAGCTTGTTCTTCATAACATGTAATAATTTTTTTATTGTCCTGATACATATATAAAAAAAATACTACAAGAAAAAATAAAATAAATGGATATATTTCTTTCCATAATTTTTTATTTCTCTCAGATCTTTTTATGTTTTCTTCAAGTTTATTGAACATTGTTTTTTAATTATTAAGATCAGCGATTGAAATGGAAAATGAAATAAAAGGTTTTGGTTTTTTACTAAAATATAAGGAAATAGCATATCTACCGTCTTTTTCTTTTAAAAACCAACAATTAGTTTCTATATTAAAGTTTTGGTAAAGGATGTTTGCTTGACTGATGGACTCTGTAGAACTATTTGGTAATCCATATAGTTTAATAATATATCCTAATATTTCTTTAAACCTTCTTTTTAGTTGAATTCTTGGAAATAATCCGTTACAAAATAATTGCACTCTATAATTAGCTAGCCATGTCGAGGTTTTTATTTCACCTAACTCATTTTTTAATAAATTATCAATATTCACCGGTAAATAATCTAACTCAAGTTCTCCAAAAAAAATATTATTTTCATTAAATTTAAAAACAAAATTTTTTTGTCCGGGATATAAATCCCAACCCATGGCATATGACATACTGGCATATTGTTTACGGGTTTCCTCCGTTATGTTTTCTATAGAGTCTTTAAAATTAGAAGTTATTTTTTCTAATCCTTGAATTTCACCTATGTTTTCTATCCCATACTTAATAAGTGAAAAATATTTTGAATTATTTTCGTTTTTCATATTTTTATAGTTAATTTAATAATTGACAAACAAAAAGCCCATCACGGGTAGAGACCGAAATCTCTCATATTGGTTTCCCAATATGGCGTATGAAGCGACCCCATGACGGGTTTTTTATGCTTCATACGACTTATTCACCATGCCCTTATTACTAAAGGTTTAGGCTACTTGTTTATTTGGTTGTATTGATATTATGGCAAAAAACAGTAATATTAACAATATGCGTCTAGAAGAAATAGAAAATATCACAAAAAAAATAAGAGCTATTCCAATTGATTTAAAATCTGACCAAAATAGTCTGTCTACTTTTTTAGAAATAATGATTAATTACGGTTCTCAATTAGATTATTTGTTTTCTAGCTGGGATACAACAAACCCAATTTGGGAAATTCACGAAGACTTACTTTTTGCATATGAAAAATTTAAACTGCGTTGTGTTCACTCATTAATAAAATCAAAGTTTGGAATACAAAATAAAATTAAAAGTAAATACCCCTCACTTACTGAAGATGATGGGGTTACTGATTTATCTTTACCTCTTATTCATCCAGATCTTACAGATGGTAGAGTATTACTTAATAATAAAATAATTCGCGTGGGGGTAATATATGGAGAAGAAGACGTTACAAGACCAACCCCTGAAGGAATAAAGCAATTTAAACTAGCCCATGAATCCCTTAAGAAAAAAATAGAAGCGCTCTCTTTAATTTTACGAAATGAAATTAATATTAAAGAAATTAAATCAGAAAAATCAAAATTAAAATTTAAACATAAATTACCCGCCGGAACAATGTGGGAAAGTTTTTTGTTTGTTTTTGTAGATTCAGAAAATGTCCAAATTATTATTGGAAATAAAAATGAGATTTTGAATTTTAAAGAATTAGGGCTTGATAGTAAAAAAAATGGTAAACCTACTTTGCCTTGGATATTTTTTCATATTCTTGCTCAAAACAATGGGGAACTAAAACCAAATTCTAAAGATAAAAATGATTCATATAAAAAAGCAAAACAAGCACTCATTGCTACTTTAGAGAACTTCTTTTCAATAGATTTTGACCCATTTTTTCCTTATCATACTTCCCCTGAAAAAGTTGGTAATTCTTACAGAACTAAATTTAAAATATGTTGTGAAAATCAAGTTAATAATAAAGAAACAGAAGATGTAGAAAAATCGTTTTTTGATCAATGTATTGAATCTATTTGAGTGATATATAGAGTTAAAATACAAAACCTCCTTTTCAGGAGGTTTTTTTGGGCGAAATTTCGCCATTAGTCTATAAGAAAGGGTAAATTGCGCCTGCAAATACTCATGATTAAGGATTGAATCGCAGGCGCAGTTCAATCCTTAATCATGAGTATTTTATTTTATGACAGACAAAAATTTATACAAAAGAGAATATGTTGAATATATATATCAATTATTATCAAAAAATTTTTTTGATGATGGATCATGTACTTATTGTAAAAAGTTGATTTACTTTAAGAAATTTAAAAATAATTTAAGTTTAAAAGAATTTACCATCTCCGGTCTTTGTCAAAAGTGTCAAGATTTAACTTCTAAATAATTATGGAAACAGAAAACGAACAATTTAAAAAAAATTCATTACCTACTATATTGGAAGAGGCTTTGAGATATATTTCTATTGGTTTTTCTCCAATTCCTCTTGGACTAATTACAAAAAATTCTGATAATAAAAAAACAATTGAATATCCTATTAAATGGAAAGAATTTCAATACAAACAAGCTACACCAGAACAAATAAAAAAATGGGATTGTAAAAATCTTGGAATCGTTACTGGTGAAGTGTCTGGCGTTTTAGTTCTCGATGCTGATTCTTATAAAAAAAGTTTTGATTCCGAGCTTTTAAGATCTTTTAGATTACCAATAACACCCGTGCAACAAACAGCCAGTGGTGGCACTCAATATTTTTTTAAATTACCAAAAGGACTAATTATAAAAAATGATGTTTGTATTGGACATAAAGAATCTGGTATTGATATTCGTGCAAGTGGAGGAATGGTAATAGTTCCACCATCAAACACTCCATATGGAGAATATATTTGGCTTATAAGCCCTTTTGATACGCCATTGGCGGATATACCACAAAATTTACTAGAACTACTTAAAGATGATTCTGAAAATGAATATAAAACTAGAAAAACATTACCAGATCTTGTTGGGCTTAAAGAAGGAGAAGGTAGAAATAATGCAATGGCTTCATTTATTGGGAAATTATTAAACGCAACTCCGAAAGAGAATTGGGATAAGGAGGTTTGGGTTATGGCTCAAGAAGTAAATTTAACTTATAAACCGCCATTACAAAATAATGAACTCCGCAGTATATATGAATCTATAACAAAAATTGCAAACGAGAACATAAGTAAGCTAAGTATTGAAAATGAAAAAGAAACTGACCCTGAATCTTCTATAAAAAACAATTTAAGAAAAATTTTAAAAAAGAATCAACCTCAAGGTATATGGGAGATATCAGAGTATTTGATAAATCGTCATAATATAAAAACAATTGGTAATAGAGATAATACAAAAGACATTTACCTCTATAAGAATGGAGTATACAAAATTGATTATGGTTTAATAAAGGAAGAAATTGTGCACATAACTCAAGACCTAGTGAAAAGTACTTTTAGGGAAGAAGTTATAAAAATGATAAAAGAAAAAACTTACAAAGATAGAGAATGTTTTATTATTGATCGAAATCTCATTAACTTTAAAAATGGAATATACAATATTAAAAGCAAGGAACTTATCGTACATAAACCAGAATATTTATTTTTACATCAACTTCCAATAAATTACAATCCGAGTGCAGATTGTCCAAAATTAAAAGAATTCTTAAATCAAATACTTGATGAAGAGTCCGTAAAAGTAATTCAGGAATGGTTTGGGTATTGCTTATACAGAAGCTATTTTATTAAAAAAGCAATTATTTTACTTGGCGAAAGAGATACTGGTAAAACAACCTTATTAAAAATACTGACAAAATTTTTAGGGATAGAAAATATATCAAGTGTTAGTCTTCAAAAACTTAGTTCAGATAAATTTGCCATTTCAAACCTGTTTCAAAAACAAGCAAATATTTATGATGACCTATCTTTTAAAGACATAAATGACAACGGAATATTTAAAATGCTTACTGGTGGAGGTTCTGTAACTGGAGAAAGGAAGTTCGGAGACTTGTTTCCATTCAACAATTACGCAAAACTAACTTTTTCCTGTAATAAAATCCCAAACATTAAAGATACAAACGATGATGCGTATTTTAGCAGGTGGATCTTATTAAGGTTTGAATATAAATCTGATAATCCCGATAAGTTTTTATTTGAAAAAATAAGCACTGACATAGAAATGTCTGGGTTATTAAACTTTGTCTTAGAAGGACTTTATCGCATATTAGATACTCAAGATTTTAACTACAAGAAAACACCGGAAGAAATAAAATTAGAAATGACGATGTCTGCATCATCGTTGGCACAATTTGTTAATGATGAACTAGAGGTAGTGTCAGACCCTAACATTTTTATAACCAAGGATGATATATATCAAGAATTTATAAATTATGTCAAAAAACATTCTCTACCAGTCGCTTCCAAGGAAGCAATTGGTAAAAATCTTCATAGATTTATAACAGTTAATACTGGAAAGAAAAGTATTAAAAACGATGAAACTGGAAAGATGGAACAGGTAAATTCATGGCTGGGACTAAAGTTTAAGAATTTTAAATCTAAAAACAACGAAATACCTTCGGGGTAGGTAAGATATGCTAGTTAATTTTAACAATTATAATTATTTTTTGATTTTATATTTATTTAAGTAATCAATAACAACTATGATATCTAGTATAAATTTGGAAAACTAATAATCAAAACTATGAAAATAAACAAAAATAAAAACAAAATAAAAACTATTAAAAGCACGCAAGATAAGAATAAGAGCTCTTATGATAGCCTTAACCCCTTAATTTTAGCTAAACAGATTCTAATAAAAGGTGAATCAAGGCGAGAATTCGTTGATTTTGTTGAGCAATTACGCGTCTCGCTGGGTATAAACACACCAGTTGAAGCAGAAATATTCAAAAAATATATTTTTTCTTCGTGGAAATTGAGGAGAATGAGAGAAATGGAAAAAAATATTTTGAATAGTCAACAAATATTCCAAGAGAAAAAAGAATACGATTATTTTGGAGACGTTATCTCTAAAAAAACACCTTCCAAAAAAAGAAGGGTTAGGAATATAAGCATGATTTACATAAATGATGAGATACAGAAAGTATTAAATTTTCAGGACAAACTAGAAAAACAAACAACCAAAATTCTTAGACAACTAAGAGAAGAACAAAATTTAAATAAAATTGATTAATAATATTTGAAGATGATATAATGAATGAGCTACGTAAAAGTTTAATAAGTTATCAAAATTTTGAACCTAAAGAGGGGCAACGAAAGCTTTTACGTAGCAGTAAAGACTTAATTCGTTGTCCCTCTTTAGATTATAAATACGTTGTTTCTTCGGAGCTTGAGGTCGATCGAGCTTTTGATATTCTTTTTGAGGAGACAATGAAACTAAATGAAAAATAGTTATGGAAAAAAATAAATTAATTGCAGTTTATGGAAGAGTATCAACTTCAAACCAAGAAAATGAGGGGACTATCGAAACACAACTTTCTGCTGTAAATAAATTTACTATGGATAATGGTTTTATTATTGTTAAACAATATATTGATAATGGCTGGTCAGGTGATTCTTTGGCTCGTCCAGCTTTAGATCAACTTAGAATGGATGCTAAAAATAAAAACTGGGAATCAGTTTTGATTTATGATCCAGACAGATTAGCTCGGCGTGGAGCTTGGCAAGAAGTTGTAATAGAAGAGTTAAAGGAACTGGAGATAGATGTTCTTTTTGTTACTATTCCAAAACCCAAAACCGATGAAGACATTATCATGTATAAAATGAGAGGAGTTTTTACTGAGTATGAAAGAATGAAAATAAAAGAAAGATTTAGACTTGGTAAGGTTCGTAAAGCGAATGAAAATAATATTATTTTAACGGAAGCACCTTATGGTTATAATTTCATAGTAAAAAAAGGGAAGAGAGGGGATGTTGATTTTAAGCAAGGATACTTGGAGATAAATGAAAGAGAATCACAAATTGTTAAGAATATATTTTCTTGGGTAGACGAAGATGGTTTGAGATTGAGAGGCATAGTTAGAAAGCTTCAAAAATTAGGAGTACCTCCTCGCAAAAGTAAGCGTGGCGTTTGGAATACAAGTACGTTGAGTACTTTATTAAGAAATAAAACATATATCGGTGAGGGTCATTATGGAGCCTCGTACGCTACCGTACCAGTTAATCCTCTTAAGAAAGAAACTTACAAAAAGATTAAAAAAACCAGCAGACGAATGAAACCAGAAAGTGAATGGATTAAAATTACTACTCCTAAAATTATTGATGAAGATTTATTTTATAGAGTTGGAGAAAAGTTAAAATCTAATTTTATAATGTCAGAAAGAAATACTAAGAATGAATATCTTCTTACTGGTAAGATTTGGTGTAATTGTGGAAAGAGACGAGCTGGAGAAGGCCCACAACGAGGCAAACATCTTTATTACAGATGCACTGATCGAATTAAAAGTTTTCCTTTACAACCTACATGTAAAGAAAAAGCTTGGAATGCTAGAATTGTGGATCCGTTGGTATGGAAAAAGATTACAGAAATTATGAGTTCTCCTCAATTATTATCTAAACAAGTTGAGCGCTGGATCAGTAATCAAAATAAAGGGATTTGTACTTCGACTATAAATACTGAAGAAACAAAAAAGGAGATAATTAAACTTGAAGATCAGGAAGATCGATATACTAAAGCTTATGGTGCCGGCGTAATTACAATCGATCAATTAAAAGAATACATTACTCCTGTTAAGGAAAAGATATTATCTTTTAATAATCAAATAACCAACGCTCAATTAGAAAGCCAACAGGTTGATCAAAAAACATTTCCAGAGTTTAGTCAGTTAGAGATCTTTGCCAAAAAGGCTTCAGAGGCTCTTAATAACTTGAATTTTAACGCCAAAAAAGCCATAATCAGAGGTATTATAGATAAAGTGGTCGGAAACAAACAAGAATTACAAGTTTATGGAAGAATTCCAATAGAATCAAATATCAATGTCTTCTCTTTCAATCGGGATTGTGGGATTACCTAATGTTGGAAAATCCACACTCTTTAATGCATTAACAAAAAAATCTGTACCGGCGGAAAATTATCCATTCTGTACCATTGATCCATCAGTGGGCATTGTTCCCGTGCCTGATGAAAGATTACAAATCTTATCTCTATTTTCTAAGTCAGTAAAAACAATTCCGGCTATTATTGAATTCGTTGATATTGCAGGATTAGTTGCTGGTGCGTCAAAAGGAGAGGGACTTGGAAATAAATTTCTTTCTAATATTAGAGAAGTGGATGCAATTGCCCATGTGGTTCGTACATTTCAAGATGATTTAGTTATTCATGTTGCAAATAAAATTGATCCATTAAATGATATTGGTGTCATAAATTTAGAATTGATTTTATCTGATATGGAAGTTGTTTCTAAAAGAATTGCTAATTTGCAAAAAGATGTAAAAAAGAATGACAAGGAAGCGATTTTAGAAGAAGCCTTTTTAAAGAGAATTGAAAAAGCACTAGAAGAAGGAAAATTAGCAACTGAAGTTGATTTGACAGATGAAGAAAAATCTAAGATAAAATCTCTGAATCTTTTGAGTTTAAAACCAATGATTTATGTGATGAATGTTTCTGAGGCGACCGAAAATACTGAAATAGAAATTCCAAAAGAAGCAGATGGAAAAGAAGCAATTTTTGTAAAAATTGACCCAGTTTTTGAAAAAGGATTTGATGATTTGATAAAAAAAAGTTATGAGCTTTTAGGACTTGAGACTTACTTTACAACAGGAGAAGATGAGACTAGAGCTTGGACTATCAAAAAGGGAAGTACAGCACCAATTGCCGGTATGGCGATTCACACAGATTTTCGAGATAAATTTATTCGAGCTGAAGTGGTATATTGGAAAGATTTAATTGATTCAGGATCATATACAAATGCTCGATCTAAAGGATTAGTAAGAACAGAAGGGAAGGAATATGTGGTAAAAGATGGGGATGTAATTGAGTTTAAAATATAAAACCCCCTATAAAAATATAAGGGGTTTTAAAATATCAATATTGTTTTACCGGACATTAAAATAGCGGTAATACAATTTTGTAAGAGCTGGTTCGAACAAGTGATACATTTGTTTTACAATGGAATTTCCGTTGTCAGATAAATAAATTTTATCTTTCAGAACATCTTCGGCTGAAAAGGAGTGCATAGATTTTCTTTTCTTTGAATTTAAGATGTCAACAATAATTCCATATTTTCCAAACATATCAATACTTTCTTGTGTTAATCCAATAATAGATAAAAATTCTTGCTTATCAGTCTCACTGTAAACAGAAGAATATGAATTTTTATTTAACATCTTCTTTGTATCACTTTCAATAAAACCGAGTTTTGAAAGGAATCTTTCCGGGTCTTCCTCGGTTAATTTTCTCTTTTCTAAATCATGAAGAATTTCCATAATTATGAGAACAGCTTTGATTAGTGGGTGCCGTTGTCCCTGAAAGTTTAGGAATTTAGCATGTTTTATTAAATTATTACTTAACATTTCCTTGTTTTTTAAAATTACTCTAAAACAATTCTATAACATACTTACATAAATGTCAATACATATTAATTATTGTTTCCATCCAAATTTTTAAGGTGATATAATATAAACACTATGGAAAAACAAAAATTAAATGTAGGTTATTTCTTTTTATCAGCCGGAGTTTTAATTTCTCTTATTGTTTCAGTTACTTCATTTCTTAATCTTGCTTTTGAAGTTTTAAATAAACAATTTCCTGATGTTTTAAATGCGACCTATCAATATGGTTACAATACATCTCAATTTGAAGGAATTAGAATCTTCTTGGCAATGCTTATTATAGTATTTCCAACCTTTTTGATTCTTACTTACTTTTGGAAGAAAAATGAAAAGAATGGATTAGGAGAATATGACCAAATTCTTCATCGTTGGCTTTCTTATATAGTTATTTTTCTTTCCTCAATCATTATTTTGGTTGATTTAATTACTCTAGTCCAATATTTTGTTTCTGGAGGAATTACTATTCGATTTATTTTGAAAGTGCTGATAGCTTTAGCTACGGCCAAAATGATTCTTCTTTATTTCACTTCTGAACTTTGGGATCTTAAATTCTGGGGAATTAAATGGAGAAAATGTTTTAGAATATGTTCAACTTATTTCTCAATGATACTTGTCTTGGCACTTATTGTTTGGAGTTTTTGTGTGATTGGTAGTCCATTTAAACAAAGACAATTACAACTTGATGAAAAAAGGGTTCAAGATTTACAAAATATTCAAGGGCAAGTAATTAGTTATTGGCAACAGAAAGAAAAATTACCAGCAAGTATTGATGATCTTAAAAACCCACTTTCTGGATATTCTTTGCCTGTAGATCCAGAGTTTGAAAAAGGAAAAACTTATGAATATATTGTAACCGACAAAACAAGACTTAAATTTGAAGTTTGTGCTGATTTTTCACTACCTATGCCAAAAGGTTGGCAAGAATACCAAAATTATTACGACAAAGGAATTAGGCCAATGGCGGTTTCTGGAACAGCTGGAATTGATACCACCAATCCTGTAACAAATGAAATTTATCCCATCCCATATCCATCTGGAACAAATGATTCATGGGACCACCAAATTGGACGAACTTGTTTTGAAAGAACTATAGACAAAGATCTATACCCTCCTTATCCAAAAGTTTGGAAAAATCAATAAATAAAAAATACCACTCCGGTCTAGGTCGGAGCGGTATTTTAAAAGTTATAAACATATACGATGTTAAATTTTTAGTATAATTAAACTAGAAGAACTTTTAATACTAAAAAATTTGAGAAGGAAATCGAATAAGAAACTTATTGGATTTAATGAGTTTCAGATTAAAGCCGAAAATGGTGGAGTGCGTCTTGCTATTTTGAAATTAGAAAGCAGACTTCGGAAAGATGTTTTTAATAATTTCTCTATCGGAGAATTAGTTGATTTTTACTTAATGGACTTGGAAACAAGGACAAAAGAAGCAATTGTGCGTGCTATAAGTAAAAAACAAAAAACAGATTTTGCTACAATTCTTGTCAAAAATGGTCATTATGAAAGTGTAATGAATATTATTCTACCCATCTTATTAAAGAAGGATAGAGAATTTCTGCACTTTATATGTGAGAAAGAGATAAAATCTGAGACAAGGGATATTATTGTAAGGGAAATGTTTTCAGAAGCACAAAAGAGAGGAGGCTCAAATTATATTATAAAAATAAAAACGGCATGATTATGCCAAGTGTTAACCAAACCCCGTCTTTACGGGGTTTAAATTTTACTAATTAATTATTTTAAAAAACAAAAACCGCCAACTCTGGCGGTTTAAAAAATACTTTCATAAATCAGTTCCAAGGTTAAAATAATCAAAAAAGATAATCCCATAGTTTCTACATAATAGAAAATAAAATGGGGTATTAAAATTTTTGGAAATGAAAAGCTTAGAACAATCCCTAATATTAAAAGTATTAATATTGAGGTTGCGTATTTAACCCTATTTTTGTGAGTGAAGTCCAATATTTTTTTTATTACTCTCATACTGAAATATCTAATTTTTTCTAAATAAAATTTAATATATTACAGTTATTTTGTCAAGCTTAAAGAATTTATTTGAATATCATAAATTATCTATAAAAACAGGGTTATTTTTATGAATAATTTATGATAGAATATGAATATTATGAAAATCTACGACCATAAAAAAATAGAAAAGAAGTGGCAAAAAGAATGGGAAAAGAAAAAAATTTACCAAACTTCTGATGATATAAAAAAATCAAAATTTTATATTTTAGATATGTTTCCTTACCCATCAGGCGAAGGGCTTCATGTTGGGCATCCGCGTGGTTATATAGGAACAGATATTTATTCTCGTTATAAAAGAATGAAAGGTTGTAATGTACTTCATCCGATGGGATGGGATGCTTTTGGTTTACCAGCAGAACAATTTGCTATAAAAAATAAGATTCATCCAGAAGTTGCTGTTAAAAAAAATATAAAAAGATATAAAGAACAATTATCAATGATCGGTTTTGATTATGATTGGTCAAGAGAAATTAATACAACAGATCCGGAATATTATAAATGGACACAATGGTGTTTTTTAAAGTTTTACGAAAAAGGTTTAGCTTATGAATCTTCTGAACCAATAAACTGGTGTTCTGTGTGTAAAACTGGTTTAGCTAATGAAGACCTAGAGGGAAATACTTGTGAGCGTTGCGGGACTGTTGTTGAAAAAAGACCAATGCGTCAATGGGTTTTAAAGATTACAGATTATGCAGAAAGATTACTTGATGACTTAAATGATTTAAATTGGCCAGAATCAATAAAAATTTCTCAAAGAAATTGGATAGGGAAATCAGAAGGATCAGAAATTGATTTTAAAATAAAAAATAGTGAACTAAAAATAAAAGTATTTACAACAAGAGCAGATACTTTATTTGGTGCTACTTATTTGGTTTTAGCCCCGGAACATAAACTGATTGAAGACTTACGATCAGAAATAATAAATTTTAAAGAAGTTAAAAAATATATTCATGAATCAGAAAATAAATCAGAGATTGAAAGAATGTCAGAAGACAAAGCAAAGACGGGAATAAAATTAGAAGGAGTTTCGGCGGTCAATCCAGTAAACGGAGAAGAAATTCCAGTTTGGGTGGCTGATTATGTGTTGGGACATTACGGCACAGGAGCAATTATGGCAGTTCCAGCTCACGATGAAAGAGATTTTTCTTTTGCTCAAAAATATAACATTCCCATTAAAGAAGTTGTTGTTCCAGAAAGGATTGACAAAAGAAACCCACCTATTACAGGTAAAAATAAAATTGAAAGACAAAATGTTCAGGTTGTTGTTAGGAATCCTAAAGATGGAAAGATTCTTTATCTAAGGTCAGATAAACATAACTGGAATACATTTCCCATGGGAGGAATAGAAAAAGGTGAAGATGTTTTAGAAGCCGGAATAAGAGAAGTTTTAGAAGAAACAGGTTATAAAAATTTAACAAATGGAAAAATTTTAGGAGGGCAAGTTCGTGCGGAATATTTTGCAAGCCATAAAGATGAAAATCGTATATCTTATACGACCCTAGTTTCCTTCGATTTAATAGATGAAGAAAAAGAGGAAGTTTCAAAAAAAGAAAAAGATGAACATAAACCTCGCTGGGCAGACTTAAAAGATTTAACTACCACTTTTATGGTTCATGCAGAAATGGATATTTGGCTTGAAAAAATTGCTGGCAAAATTGGAACTTTTAAAGATGAGGGCGTTTTAATTAATTCTGGGAAATTTAATGGGATGGAAAGTGTTAAAGCTCAAAAAGAAATTACAGAATTTGTCGGAGGTAAAATTACTACAAAATATAAACTTCAAGATTGGACTTTTTCGCGACAACGATATTGGGGAGAACCGATTCCACTTATACATTGTGAAAAATGTGGAATTGTTCCTGTTCCTGAAAAAGATCTCCCAGTTTTATTACCAAAAGTAAAATCATATGAAGTTTCAGAAACAGGAGAGTCCCCACTTGCAAAAATTGAAAGTTTTGTGAATACAACTTGCCCAAAATGTGGAGGTGAGGCCAAAAGAGAAACAAATACTATGCCCCAATGGGCCGGTTCTTCATGGTATTATCTTCGCTATATTGATCCAGAAAATAAAAAAGTTTTTGTCGATAAAGATAAAGAAAAATATTTTTCCCCAGTTGATTTTTATGTTGGGGGGACTGAGCATGCGACAAGACATTTGATCTATGTTCGTTTTTGGCATAAAGTTCTTTTTGATTTAGGTTTTGTAAATTACAAAGAGCCATTTTTAAAATTAAAAAACCAAGGGTTAATAATTGCATCTGATGGAAGAAAAATGAGTAAGCGTTGGGGGAATGTGGTTAATCCAGATGAAATGGTAAAAACTTATGGTGCAGACACACTTCGGGTTTACGAAATGTTTATGGGGCCATTTGATCAAATGGTTGCATGGAACACAGAAAGTGTTATGGGAGCAAGAAGATTTATAGAAAAAATTTGGCGTTTACAAGAAAAAGTTTCTAAAGAAAAAAGTAATCCTGAAATAAAAAAACTTTTACATAAAACAATAAAAAAAGTAACTGATGATATTGAGAATATGAGCTATAACACAGCAATATCTTCAATGATGATTTTGGCGGGAGCAATGGAAAAAGAAGAAAAAATTAATGAAAATGATTATAAAAATTTACTACAGATTTTAGCGCCTTTTGCTCCATATATAACTGAAGAAATTTGGTTTGAATTAGGAAATAAGAAAAATATTCATTTAAGTGATTGGCCAGAACATGATAAAAATATAATTATTGATGATAAATTTATAATTGTTATCCAAATAAACGGAAAAGTTAGGACTGAAATTGAAATAAATGCAGACGAAACAGAAGAAGAAATAAAAAATAAAACTCTACAAAATGATATTGTAAAAAACTGGCTAAAACTTTCGCAAGGCGAAGGTTCGCCCGGCCAGAAAACTGGCTTAGGGACAGAAGATAAAGAAATAAAGAAATTTATTTATATCAAAAACAGATTAGTTAATATAGTGACAGGTTAGTTATAAAGTTCATAAAGTTCATAGAGTTATAGAGTTTATAAAGTATTAAGAGTGTAAATTTTTTATGAAATAAAAAATTTACACCAAGATTTTACTTGTGGGATGGTAAAAAAAATATTAAACATATTTAATAAAGAAACTAGTGGTATAAATGAGGCAGCTTTTTTACTTGGTCTTTTTGCTTTTGTTTCTCAACTGCTTGGATTATTTAGAGATAGGGCACTGGCTCATTATCTTGGACCATCAAAACCTCTTGATGTTTATTATGCAGCTTTTCGTGTTCCTGATTTTCTTTTTATTTCAATAGCTTCAATAGTTTCTATTACGGTTTTAATTCCCTTTTTGATAAATAAATTAAGTAAAGGAGAAGGTGAAGAAAAAAAAGAAGCAAAAAAATTCTTCAATGATATTTTTACGGCATTCTTTTTTGGGATGATTTTTATTTGTTTTATAGCCTTTCTTTTAATGCCTTATATTGCACCCTACATAGCTCCAGGTTTTGGCGCGTCAGAATTACATGATTTGGTCGTAGCCAGTAGAATAATGCTTTTGTCCCCAATTTTACTTGGCCTCTCTAACCTTTTTGGAACTATTACCCAAGTCAATAAAAAGTTCTTAATTTTCTCTCTCAGCCCTGTTTTTTACAACCTAGGTATAATTATCGGAATCTTCTTCTTCTACCCAATTTGGGGCGTTTATGGGCTTATAGTGGGGGTTGTTTTTGGTGCATTACTTCATTTACTTATTCAATTACCGATTGCCTTTAAACATGGTTTCCGGCCTAGTTTTTCTAGAAAAATAGACTGGGTTCAAATGAAGAAAGTTGTTCTAACTTCTTTTCCAAGAACCATTGCTTTGTCACTTTATAATATTTCTATAATTACAATTATTGCCTTCGCTTCAACTATTAAAGAGGGTTCAATTTCTATTTTTAATTTTGCTTTCAATCTTGAATCTGTGCCGGTTGGGATAATCGGGATAAGTTATTCTGTGGCAGCTTTTCCAACACTGGCAAAAACTTTCTCTCTTGGTGATAGGGAAAAATTTGTAAAACAAATTACAGCTTCACTTAAACAAATTATTTTTTGGTCACTACCAGTTGTATTTTTATTTGTAGTTTTGCGTGCGCAGATAGTCAGAGTGATTTTAGGGTCAGGATCTTTTACTTGGGATGATACAAGACTGACTGCAGCGTGTCTCGCAATTTTTTCTTTTTCTATTATTGCTCAAAATCTTTTGCAACTTTTCACAAGAGGGTATTATGCGGCAGGAAAAACAAAAAGACCACTTATCATTAATCTTATTTTTTATTTTTTAATTATTGCACTTTGTTATATTCTTCTTAGAGCATTTAATAATTTTCCATATTTTAAATATTTTATGGAATCTATTTTAAGGGTTGAAGATATAAAAGGAACAGCTTTACTTGTATTACCACTTGCTTATACTATTGGGACACTTCTAAATCTCACTGCTATGTGGATTTCATTTAAGAATGATTTTTTTAAAGAATTTTCTCTCTCAATTTCTAAAACATTTTTTCAAAGTTTTTCCGCATCTTTTATAATGGGTACAGTGGCTTATCAATTTCTTTCTGTTTTTGATAATGTTTTTGATATAAATAGATTTTGGGGAGTTTTATTACAAGGACTGTGTTCTGGACTTATTGGAATCATTGTGGGGGTAATAATGTTAAAACTTTTGAAAAATGAAGAACTAGAAAGTATAATCAAAACACTCAAAAGTAAGTTTTGGAAAACCAAAATTACAGTTTCACCACAAGATGATTTACAAGGAATTTCTGGTAATATATAGCGTTTGACAAAATTTCCATAAAGGTGTATTTTAAGGGCAGAAAAGATCCTAAAAATATATTATGGGAAAAGTTTACAAACAATGTAAAAATCGTCAGGAACTTATAGATCATCTTGGTATAGACGAAAAGACCTTTTTAAAAGGTAAAAAAAACGTTTTAAAGATGTTCCGTGGAATAAAAAACAAGAAGACTAAAATGTATATTGGTCGTGACACAAAAACAGTTGAGGAATTGATTATCTGTATTGATAATGAAGATTATAATGGAATCGATAATATCATGGCAGAAATTGAGGCTTGGCCTGAAAAATATGGAGAGACAAAGAATAACGACTAGGATTTTCCTAATATAAAAACCCGCCAGATGTGGCGGGTTTTGTTGTATTGACAAAAATGATTAATGATATAGACTCTGTTTAGAAAATAGTTCTTATTTAAATTTTGAATATATGAAGAATGTTTTTGTTGAAGACTACTCTAGTCGTCATAGCCTTGACGCAATGATTGTATTAACCAAAGTTTATAAAGATAAAGCAATTGTCTTTGGGGGATCATACCTGCCCGAAATAATAGGAAAATGGGATTTAATTTTTGTTAATGTCCATAAGATAGTTGATGAAAACAAACCATTTGATCTTGAAGAAGTTGCAACGATGTGTGGAAAAGAAGATTGCAAAAAGATTATTTTTTCATCAAACAAAGTGCTTCTTGATGAAATGCGGAATCGTTATGGTTCTAAAGATAATTTTTTCTTTCTTAATAATTCTGTTCTTATGTATGCATTCGGTGATGATAAAACTGCTATTGATCAACTTCTATCATTTTTGTTATAGATAATATTAACCCCGTTCCGGCCAAAGTCGGAACGGGGTTTGTTTTTTACTGGAATTTTAATGATTTTTTGGTAAGATGATTCTATGGCGAATTTAAGCAATATAAGAAATTTTAGTATTATAGCTCACATTGATCACGGTAAGTCAACTTTGGCTGACCGGATGTTAGAAATTACTCACACTATTGAAGCAAGAAAAATGCGAGATCAGGTGCTAGACAATATGGAACTTGAAAGAGAAAGAGGAATAACTATTAAAATGCAACCTGTCAGAATGGATTATGAGACAGGTGGGAAAAAATATATTTTAAATTTAATTGATACTCCGGGGCATATAGATTTCTCTTATGAGGTTTCGCGTGCCCTAAAGGCTGTAGAAGGCTCAATTCTTTTAATTGATGCAACTCAAGGGGTTCAAGCCCAAACATTAACCACGCTTAATATGGCTCGTGAGAGTGGTCTTGTGCTTATTCCTGTACTTTCTAAAGTTGATTCACCACTAGCTAGAATTGATGAAATAAAAATGGAAGTAGCTTTGCTTTTAGATATTGATCCAGACGAAATTTTGGAAGTTTCAGGAAAAACAGGCGAGGGAGTAGAGAATTTACTTAAAGCAATTATTGAAAAAATTCCCGAGCCCAAATTAATTCAAGAAATAAAAGATAGTAGTCAAGCACTAGTTTTTGATTTTAAATACGATAGCCATAGAGGAGTTATTGTTTATGTGCGTGTTTTTGCTGGTTCAATAAAAAAAGGGGACTCACTTTTGTTTTGTGTTTCAAGAGAAAAATTTATTTCTCTTGAAGTCGGTATATTTTCTCCTGAAGAAAATCCGAAAGACTCCATTGATGTCGGGGAGATTGGATATATTGTGACAGGAATCAAAAGACCAGGAATCGCTTCTGTTGGAGATACTATTACTCATAATAAAAAACCACTTAAAGCATTGCCGGGTTATATGAATCCAAAGCCGGTTGTTTGGGCATCAGTTTATCCTGAAGACTCAGATCAATTTCCTGATTTAAAACTCGCACTTTCAAGACTTCGTTTATCTGACTCAGCTTTTTCTTATGAGGAAGAATCATCTGGAACACTTGGAAAAGGTTTTCGTTGTGGATTTTTGGGAATGTTACATTTGGAAATAATCACAGAAAGATTAAGAAGGGAATTTAATCTGGAGTTGGTGGTAACCACGCCGTCTATTACATACAAGGTAATTTTAAAAAATGGAAAAGAGCAGATTGTTTATTCACCTCACTTTTTTCCAGAAGATGGACAAATAGTGAAAGTTTATGAGCCGTGGGTTTCAGTAAAAATTATTACTCCTCAAATATATTCAGGACAACTAATGCCGTTTCTTTTTGACCATGAAGCAGAAGTTCACACAACAGAAAATTTCGGAGATAATCGTTCGGCCATAAGTTTTGAAATGCCACTTCGTGAATTGATGAGAAACTTTTTTGATGATTTAAAAAGTCTGACTTCTGGTTATGGATCTATTTCTTATGAAATTGGAGAATATAGAGAGGCTGATGTTGTTAGACTAGATATCTTAGTAGCAGATGAGTCAATGTTGGCTTTTTGTAGAGTAGTTTCAAGAAGGAGAGTTGAAGAAGAAGCTCGAAGCCAAGTAGAAAAACTAAAAGGAATAATTCCGCGCCAGCAATTTGCTTTTAAAATCCAAGGGAAAGCATTAGGCAGAATTATTGCTTCTGAATCAGTTTCAGCCTTTAGAAAAGATGTTTTGATGCACGGAAGTAAGGTTGTGGGTGGTGGAGATGTTACTCGAAAGAAGAAACTTCTAGAAAAACAAAAAAGAGGAAAAGCTAAAATGAAAGAGCACGCAAGAGTGAACATTACGCAAGATGTATTTTTGAAAATGATGAGAAATAGTGGAAATGGGAAAAAATAGACTAGATATTTATTGCACAGCGTAAAGCATTACCATGCTGATAATAACTAGAATACAAACCACTGACCATATAATCTGAACTTTTTTCTGATGTTTTTTATTGAAAAGCATTATTTTTTAATAAGCCATATTTAGGCTATAATTAATTTCGTAACAAATTTATCCAGCACTAAATTATTAAATTGAACCTCAATAATTTATAAAACCACTATTTAGTGCTGGATAAACTATATCAAAAGATGGCTAATTTTCAAAGAAAAAACAAATATAAAAATGTTTTATATTCTAAAGTTTCCATAGTTATTTTAGGGTTACTTACTCTTTTTCTTTTAGTTGGCGTTATAAGTATGATAAGAAAGACAAGAGAAGCTTATATAAATAAAGAAGTTACAAAAGAAAAATTGGCTGAATTGAAAGATCAAAAAGGATTATTAGAAAATGAAACAGCTAAATTAAAAACTGAGGAAGGGGTTGAAGAAAGTATTAGGGAAAAATTTAGAGTGGTAAAAGATGGTGAAGGGTTAGTAGTTATTACAGATGAAAAACCAAAAAAAGAAGAAATAGATAGTAGTAGAAAAGATGGTGGTTTTTGGCAATTTATAAAAAATATATTCAATTGACATTCCAACATTCTGTAGAATGTTGGAATGTGAAATTGCGGGATTGGTTTAGTGGTAGAACGAGTCCTTCCCAAGGATTAGACACGAGTTCGATTCTCGTATCCCGCACAAATTTTAGATATTTTCCTTACTTTAAAAATTCATGTATAATAGTTTTGTTAATAATTAAAAAAGATGATCTACGCCGTTGGCGGGATAAAAAATTATATGAAAAAAGTCCAAATTTTTAGTACACCGTCCTGTGTATATTGTGTAGCAGCCAAAAATTTCTTTAAAGAAAATCATATCGAATATGAGGAATTTAATGTTGCAGAAGATATGGAAAAAAGAACAGAAATGATAAAAAGAAGCGGTCAAATGGGTGTTCCTGTAATTATTATAGAAAATGACATTGTAGTTGGATTCAATAAAGATAAAGTTGCTAATTTACTAGGATTATAAAAATTCCCCACTTTGGTGGGGTTTTTACATTGTGTTATATTAATTCTATTGTCCTCGTAGTTCAATGGACCCCAGCACTAAAATTTTAAATCGAATGTACTTAAAATTTAGTGCGGGGCGAGAAGTGATTATGTCATGATTTTTGTAATTAAATTCGGTTATATAAAAATAAAAGTATGTCCTCGTAGTTCAATGGATAGAACAGCTCCGTCCTAAGGAGTAGATATAGGTTCGATTCCTGTCGAGGACACAAATGTTGTTTGTGTTCGAGAAAGAATAAATTTATTTATTCTTGTGCAGGAATCGAAAGGATTTTCCATGTCGCAGATGGGAAAATCACCCGCGACAGTAGGGCGAGATTCCTGTCGAGGACACATTGGTATTTTCTGTTATTTTTGATAATATAAGCTATATGGATCCTGAAATAAAAGCTCTTTTTGAAGAGAACCTTAAGGTTAATAAAGAGAACAATGTAATACTTAAAAAAATGCGAAGGTCTCAAAAAAGATCAGATTATTTGAGACTTTTTTATTGGCTGGTAATTATCGGTATAACAGCGGGTGCTTTTTATTTTATAAATCCCTTTATTGGGAAAATTACTTCAATTCTTAGTAGTGGGACACAAATACAAGGTGCTCAAAATTTAAGTGGAAATTTATATGATTTGAATAAGATTAAGGATTTAATGAATCAAGTAAAAAAATAAAAGGGTTATCTTTTAACTTTATAACTTTATGAACTTTTAACTTATGTATATGCCCAAGTAGCTCAGTTGGTTAGAGCATTCGCCTGAAGAGCGAGGGGTCGGCAGTTCGAATCTGCCCTTGGGCACCAAATAAAAAAAACATCTTCTTTGAAATTTGAGCAGAAGAGATTAAAGAAATATAAATAATAAAAACCCCGCTCCGATTTTGGTCGGAGCGGGGTTTTTATTATACTGATTTTACTTTTAGATTTGTTTGTTTATTCTTGTCTATTTTCGGAAGTTTTATTATTAGAAGTCCGTGTTTTTCCATAGCCTCAGCATCTTCTGGTTCAATCTCTTGGGGAAGTAGGATTGATCGCGAGAATGATCCCCAATATAATTCTTTTACAAAATAATTGTCATCGTTTATTGTCCTATTTACCTCTCTCCTTCCTTTGAGGTTTACCATGTCTCTTGTGATGTTTATACTTAAATCTTCTGGTCTTACTCCTGCTACCATAGTTTGAATTACAATATCGGTTGGCGTCTGATATACATCAACAGAAAGTTGTCCGTCTTCCTCCTCTTCATTAAATTCCTCCTCGTCGAAATCACCTGTAGTTGATTTTACAGAAAGTTTTCTCTTTTTGCTGGTTTCTTCTTCAATCCCTCTTTCATCTTCTTCGTCTAATCTAACACCTCCGGTTAATCTTTCAAAAAATGATCTTTTTTTTGCCATCCCAATTAGAAATTAAAAACTTTTACTTAATATTATCTTAAATTTATAAAAGTAATTAATTGTGATTATGTTTTTAAATTTTCCCATCAGTATATTTTTAATGGGACACGTAAATTTTTTAACGAACCCTAATTCTTAAATCTGGATCCATTCTTCTTAGTTTTTCAAAAAGTAACATTATAATAATAGTAATGACCCACAAGAATGAGAAAATATTTATAAGATTCCCCTTGTTGTTATTCATTATAAAAAAATTAAAAATACTATGCAAGGAAATCGCAGCAATTATTCCACAAAATAAATAAATTCTTTTAACATAAACCTTTTTATAATAAAAAGCTAGTCCCAGTGATATTCCAATTAAGGCACTAGATGAAGAATGAAGTAGTGTTGCACCCAAAAATCTTAAGTTTCCTGTAATTAAACTAACTGTTGTTTCATTTAGAAGTATTGGTTTTATTAAAAACATTGTATTTTCAAGAGCAGCAAAACCAAGAGCGGCAGTTATAAAATATATAGGATAGTCCACTGGTTCATCAAGGGAACTACTCTTTAACGCGATTACAGCTACAGCTAAATATTTCATTATTTCTTCTAACATTGCCCAGATTACTGTTAAGTAATTTTTGTCAGTGATATTTGCGTTAGCCCATTTTTCAAGAGGTAAAACCAGTGCAACGGCAACCATCCCCAAAATAAAAGTAAGAAATAATAATCCTTTTGGTTCAGGTTCTTCTTTGTCTTGTTTTAACCAAAACCAAAGCCAAATCAAGGCCGGGATTGTTCCTGCAACCAATGCTATTATTAATATTTTTGGATTTTGCATAGATTAGGTTTTAGATAAGAATTTTCATTTTTTACTTTATAACCCCAGTAGTAGAGCAAAGCTCACTACGGGGCATGCTTTATAAACTTTATAACTTTCTACTTATTTGGGGCCAGGGTTCTACTATTAATAAATTTTTATTTTTTTCTGGTAATAATCCCCAAATTTCTTCCGTAATAAAAGGCATAAAGGGATGAAGACAAACTAAAATTTTATTAAGTGTGTGTAATAAAAACTGTCTCCTTGATAATTTTTCTTCTTCTGTTCCATTTTCAAATATTTTTTTACTATCTTCTAAAATTATATCTGCAAATTGGTGCCATGTATAATGGTAAATTTTTTCAGAAGCAATATAGAATTTATAGTCGTCCATATCTTTAGTTATATCAACTATTAAATCATGTCTTTCTTTTTGTAAATCTAAATCTTTTTCCGAATAATTTTCAAAATTTTTGTCATATTTTATTTCTTTTGTGTTATCTAAAACAAATCTTGTTATATTCCAAATTTTATTTGCAAAGTGTTTATATCCTTTTATTTCTTCTTCTGCTATTCTCATATCTATTCCAGGGCTTTTTGAAACAATAAGAGACATTCTAACAGCATCAGCTCCGTATTTTTCTATAACTTCAATAGGATTTATTCCATTGCCGAGTGATTTACTCATTTTCCTTCCTTGTTTATCTTTTACCATTCCATGGAGATAAACAGTGTTAAAAGGTTTTTCTCCTAAAATATATTCTGACATTAAAATCATTCTAGCTACCCAAAAGAAAAGTATGTCATACATTGTCTCTAGTACATTTGTTGGATGATAAGTTTTTAAATCTTCGGTTTTTTCCGGCCATCCCAAAGTTGAGAATGTCCAAAGACCAGATGAAAACCAAGTATCAAGTGTATCTTCATCTTGAATCCAGCCATCTTCTTTAGGTGCTTCTGTATTGCAATAAATTTCTTCACCCTTGTACCAAACAGGAATTCTGTGACCATACCAAATTTGTCTTGAAATACACCAATCACGCAGATTTTCAATCCAGTGAAAATAAGTTTTATCAAAATAATTAGGAATTAATTTGATTTCTTTATCACGAATTGGTTCCAACATTAATTCTTTAAGACTTTTGTCCCCGCGATTTTTAATTTTTTTATTAACATCAATAAACCATTGAAGTTTTGGCAATGGTTCAATTGTCCCACCAGTTCTATCCGCAACAGAAATGTTTTGTTCAATTTCTTCTTCTTTTTCTAATAACCCTTCTTTTTTTAACCACTCAACAATAATTTCTCTAGCCTCAGTAGTTTTTTTGCCTTTCAAATTTTCGTTATCAATCATCATTCGGGCTTTTTCATCAATAACTTGAATAATCGGTAAATTATTTTTTTGCGCCATTTCCCAGTCAATTACACTGTGAGCAGGGGTAACTCCAAGAGCGCCAGTTCCAAAACCTTTATCAACTTCATAGTCTGCAATTATTTTTATTTCTAATTTAACTCCGCAAAAATTATCTATAGTGTAAGTTTTACCAACAAATTCTTTGTAACGAGGATCGTCGGGGTGAACAGCAACAGCGGTATCACCAACCTTCGTTTCAGGCCTTGTTGTGGAAATTGAAATAGGGAAGTCTTTCGAATATTTAAAAGTATAAAATTTTGCTTTATTTGGTTTATGATCAACTTCATCATCAGAAACAACCGTTTGACCTTTGGGATCCCAGTTTACAATTCTAAGTCCTCTATAAATTAAACCGTCTTCATACATTTGTTTAAATGCTGTGCGAACGGCCAAGTTTCTTTTTTCATCAAATGTAAATGCTTCACGAGACCAATCCATAGAAGAGCCCATTTTTTTTAATTGACCGATTATAGTGTTATGACTTTCGTCTGCGAATTTTTCAACTCTTTTTAAAAATTCCTCTCTTCCTAAATCATATCTTGATTTATTTTCTTTTTTTAACAGTTCTTTTTCAACAACTGATTGAGTTGCAATAGCAGCATGGTCAGTTCCTGGAACCCATAAAGTTCTTTTACCCCTCATTCTATTATAACGGATCATTATATCTTCAATTGTAGTACCTAATGCGTGACCCATGTGTAAAATTCCAGTTACATTAGCTGGGGGAAATGAAATACAAAAAGATTCGGCGTTTTTTTCTGTAAAACCTTTTTCTATACAAATATCAGGATTAAAAAGCCCACTTTCTTCCCAAAGTTTATAAATACGAGACTCAGTTTCTTTTGGGTCATAAGGTTTTAAAAGTTTTTCATTTATATTATTTTCTAGTGCCATATATGGGTATAATATAACATTTTAAAGGGATTTTTGAAATAATTTTTGAAACTACACCCGCACACTTAGAATTAAGTGTGCGGGGTTGACAAAAAAACTAGGTTTGTTATACTGTATGCAGATTTGATGGTCGTTTTATTAAACTCTCTTTAAACAGTAGTTGGCTAGCGCAGGCCCATCCCGCGGAAACATTAGGGTGAGACTCCCTATAGAAAACGAGCTAGCCAATTGCTGATGGATTTTAATAAACACTTTAGTTTTTTAAATAATATAAATTTATAAAGATAGTAGTTGGTCACCATAGGCTGTGACAACTCAGGCATTGTTAGTTTGATTCTTAATAACTTTGCCAACATGGATTATCTGATGATCAGGGATCCAGTGTCTTTCAGACAAACAAAGGTTCATCTTTCATTTTTAAGAATCCGAAAGAAATCCACGATGGAATTCTTCTCGTCATTAAATTTGGATCTTTGTTTTTCTTTTTTAAATATATTTTCCAGACAAGGTTTTACCTTGAAAGGACTTTGTGGGAAGACCCACTGTTACTAAAAAGAAAAGCCTCCAGAATGGAAGGAGAAACGGCTTTTAGAGACACACACGCGAGTAATCGCGTGTTTTTGTTTTTATTGACAAAAACATTTAATATGATAAATTATCAAACAGATAAATAAGTTATTCACGTTAAATATTCTGTGTATGGAAAATTTCAAAACTCCCAAAATAAGTATTAATTTTATCCCATGGCTTTTGTTTGTGGGAATATGGACTGCATCACTCTTTATGAATGTATTTGTGTTTAGAACAGATACTTATCTGTATGTGAACGTAGTAGTTTCGATTCCCCTCACTATTTGGGGAATTGCGTTGTGGATAAAAGATCACAGAATGAAACATTATCGTTTGTCGTGATTTTTAAACATTAAATTATTAAAAACACCCTTTCATGGGTGTTTTTGTTTTTATTCCTCACAATTTTAATTTTTAAAATAGTGAGGGGTTTACAATTCCAAATTTCCCTGAGCTCTCAAGGTTTTTGAACTTACATTTTTAGATTTACTTCTAAAAAATCCGGCGATTGCTATCATTATAGAATTATCGGTTGATAGATCTTTGGCAGGGAAGTAGACTTTTAATTTTTTTGTATTTTTACAAACTTCTGTAAATGTTTCTCGAATTTTTTGATTAGCTGAAACTCCACCCCCAATAATTAAAGTTTTTGCTTTGTATTTTTCTACAGCACCCATAGTTTTTTTAATCAAAACTTCTACAACGGAATCTTCAAACTCTTTTGCAATGTCTTTTTTCATTTGGTCATTTTGCAAAATGTTTGAATGTTGTTTCTCAAGATTGCGAATTAAATAAAAAACTGCAGTTTTTAATCCGGAAAAAGAAAAATCAAAATCTTTGGAATTTATCATAGGTCGGGGGAGCTTAATCAAATCATTTTGTTTTCCGTTTTTTGCTAATTTTGAAATTTGTGGGCCACCAGGATAAGGAAGTCCAAGCATTCTAGCAACCTTGTCAAAAGCTTCACCAACTGCGTCGTCTCTCGTTTTTCCAATAACTTTATATTTTAACCAGTCTTTCATCAAAACAATTTCTGTATGCCCACCACTTATAAGTAGAGCCATAGCAGGGAATTGAACTTTATTAATTTTTTTATCATCAATTAAAGTAGAAACCATATGACCTTCCATATGATTTACTGGGATTAATTTTTTTTTCCAAACAAAAGATAAAGCTTTTGCAAAATTCAGTCCAACCCAAAGTGCTGGCTCAAGTCCTGGTCCATAAGTAACAGCAATTGCATCAATTTTTGGAATTTTGATTTTGGGAATAAGATTTAAAAATTTTTCTAATAGTTCTGGTTCTCTTTCTAATATTTTATTTATTTTGTCATTTTGCAAAATGTTTGAATGTTGTTTTCGAAGAACTAAAAGTCTTGCTTCTTTTAAGACTCTTTCTAAAATAGGTATGATATTTTTTGAGTGTTCTCTTTTTGCCATCATAGGAAAAACACCCCCATACTTTTCATGGATTTTAATTTGTGAAGCCACTTCATTCCCAAGAATTTTAAATTTTGCCTGCCCGCCAAAGCCTTGGCGACGGCGGGGATGTTTAATTGTCCCCGAAGCTTCTATTATACTTATTGCTGTTTCATCACATGATGTCTCGATACTTAAAATTTTCATAATTAAAATCTAACGTATTTTTAATAAAAATACTATATCTGTTGTGGCTAGAAATAATTTTGTCGCCGTCGCTCAAAAATTTTTCCAGCCCTGACTCGTCTGTTTTTTCTACTGAAAAAACATGACTCCGTCTCTCACAGCTAAAAAATTCAAAGTAGTTTGAATTTTTCTTTACGCTGTGAGCGGTAGAAGGATCGGACTTCTGACCTCTTCGATGTCAACGAAGCGCTCTACCACTGAGCTAACCGCTCCAAAATTAAACACAAACGCTCTACTTCACCCCGCCATGGCGGGGCAGGCTGAGCTAACCGCTCATATTTTATAAGATTACATTATTTTTTTTAAAAAACAAATTTGATGTATAATCAAAGTAGATGATCTTAAAAAGGATATAATTATGAAAAAGAGAGTTTACTTCATTGCTTTTGATAATCCTCTCGTCAAGGTTTGTACAAGTGGAGTTTTTCCTTTAGAAATAGTTGTAGATTTGACAAGACTTTATGATAATGGAGATTTAAAAAGAGAAATGAGATGGCAATTTTTTGGTGAATTAGAAGATGGTTCTTTTGATTTAATAATAATTAAAGAAGATATTTTTCAAGCTATTGAGGAGTTTTTTGCTTCTGAATTCAAAACTTTGATACTTTTTTTTAATAATAAATATTTGTCTTATTTTAAAGAAGTGACAAAAGAACAAGAAGAATATATATTACAGACGACAGAAATAATTTTTTGTGATGATGTTCTTAATCTAAACTTGGGGGAATATTTAAAAAAGAAAAAGATTCTCTGCACTCTTAATTTTGAAGGAGAAAGACTCAGTATTAATAGAATTTCTACTGAAGACATACCAAATTCTTTTTCAAAAAAATTTATTCCATTAAATTAAAAAAATCCGCCACAAGCGGATTTTTCTTATTCTTGATATTTTTATATTTTATGGTAATATTAAATCAGATGTTTTAAAAAGTTATTTTTATGGATACTCCAACGATAATTTCTTTATTACTTATTTTTATAATAATAAGTAGTCTTATTGTAAGAATTGTTGATGAAATATTTGGGAGAACAACCCTCATAGAAGGAGAGGTTTATTACAAAAAAGAGGAAACTTTTTCCTCGAGTATTAATGACGACAGTGGTTTACCCATTATTTGTCAAAATATGAAATCATTTTTCCTTTACTTGAAAGTAAAGGAAAAGAAGAGAAAAATTTCTGTTGATTTACAAGATTTTAATAAGGTTATAAATGGAACATATAAATTTTCCTTTAAAGAAGGGCTTGTCTCCAAAAAACTTTATTATCAAAAGATTCTCTTTAATGATTAATAAAAAGACATAAAGATGTTACCTAAAACCCCGCACAATGCGGGGTTTAACTTTGCGGAGGTGGGAGGATTTGAACCTCCGATCCACTTGCGCGGATTCCGCGTTTCGAGTGCGGTGCCTTCAACCACTCAGCCACACCTCCGTGAACTTTTCTACTATAACATTTTTGCTATTTTTATTAAAAATGTTATTATATTTTCTAGTTTTTAAAAATCAAAAATAAAATATTATTTGGCCCTATCGTCCCTGCCAGCCCTCACGATAGTTCGGGAGCAGGCTGGTAACGGTTAGGATATAAAAATTATGTATTTTGTGTATGTTTTAAAAAGCAAAATTGATAATAAACTTTATTATGGTTTTACTAATGATTTAGAAAGAAGAGTTAGAGAACATAATAATAAAGAAGTGAGAGCAACAAGGCCTAGAGTTCCTCTTGAATTGATTTACTTTGAAAATGTAGATAATATAGAAAAAGCAAGAAAAAGAGAAAAATATTTTAAAAGTGGTTTTGGAAGAAAATATATAAAAAACAAAATATTATTTGGCCCTATCGTCTAACGGTTAGGACATCGGCTTTTCAAGCCGGTAATCCGGGTTCGATTCCCGGTAGGGTCACAGCTTATTTTAACCTTATTATGTAAGGGGTATTTTTTGTTGACAAAAGATGGATAATTTGATATCTTGTGAATAGAAAAAGTTATTTTAAATGATGAAAGTATGGTAGTTTCAAGAAAAAGTTGGCATTTTAATTTAGTAAAACACAAAAGTTTTGTTTCGGAATCCAAGTGTGATAACAAAGATGCAACTAATTATATTGCAGAAGTAATATTAAGTCTCTGGCTTATCACAGTTTTTGGCTTAATGATTTTTACTACTTTAATTGGGATTGCTTCAGCTCAACCTGGTTCAGGTTTTGGAGCTTTTATTATAGAATACAAAAAAATCGTAGTGATTATTTTTGCTATTTTTATAACCCTTCCTATTTGGAGTTGTATTTTTTTAATAATAATTGAACCCCTTACGAAAAAGTCTTGGAGAAGATTAAGAATTACAGGAAGAACATGGGATGAATATTTTACAAATCTTAGAAGCTTAAGAAATGTAAAAACTCCCGAAAAAGAAGCGGAGTCTTTTAAATCTGAATCTTCCATTGTTCCTACTAATTAAAAACATCATTATTTCCCAACCCCCAGAAATGGGGGTTTTGGTTTTCCTTAGAGATGTTGTCAAATAGTTTTAATTATGCTAATTTTAAGGCAGAAAAGTTGTTTAAAATTAGTAAAAATGCAAAAGATCATCAATAAAATAGAGGGTCTTTTTAAGATACCTTTTTGGCATGTCATTTTATTTTCTTTATTATTTTTAACTATTGCGTTAAATTCAGTTCTTGGAGTTATAAAAGCTGAAACAATAACAGAGAAATTTTTTCAAGGATTTTATTATATTCACAATATTGATTATCCCAGAATTCTTATTCAATGTGTGGTTGTGCCTTTTATTTTCTTTTCTCTTGTTTGGATTATTTTAAAAAAAATTAATAATAAACAGACAAAAGAAAATGATTATTTAATGGTTCTTTTCCAGCTTTATATTTATAATCTATTAGCAGGAGCAATAACTATGCTGATACTAGCTTTCGTACATTAAATTTTTTAAAAAGAAAATTAATTTTTGTTTTAAAACCCCCCATTTCTGGGGGTTTTAGTTTTTCATGTATAAGAGATTGAGTAATTTTTCCCCATATATACAAAATTACACCCTGTGATATTATTTACATTATGTTTAGAATAATCGCCTATATCTTATTTTTTCCGCTGATGTTTCTCCATGCTGGTCTTGGATGGGTGGTTGAACAACTTTCTGAACACATAGATTAAATATTTGAAATTAAAAAATCCCCTTCTGTTTACACCGAAGGGGATTTTTTTAAAGTTTATTTATTATGAAGATAAATATAAATATTTTCTAGTGCCTTTATTGCATCTCCAGCAGCAATCATGTTTTGGTGATATATTCCATCAGAACAATCTCCAGCTGCCCAAATTCCTGGGACAGAGGCCGTTTGAGTTTTAGGGTCAACTATGATTTTTCCATAGGCATCAAGGATTACTAAATCTTTTACAAAATCGGTATTTGCAATTTGTCCGATTTCAACAAATATTCCTGTGGTATTTATTTCGTGGTTTTCTCCCGTCTTTAAATCTTTGTAAACCAAACTTTTTACGAAATCGTCACCTTTAACCTCAACTGTCTCTGCACTTGTTATGGTTTTAGCTTTTGGATTATTTAAAACTTTTTCAACTGTAATTTTATCTGCTTTAAAATCTGGGCTATGGTGAATAATTGTTACGCTTTTTGAGTAAGCTAAGAGTTGAGCAGCTGATTCAAAACCAGCATTACCTCCACCAATTACAACAACATCTTGATCTGAAAACATTGGACCATCACAAGTAGCACAATAGGTGAGTCCTTTGTGTTCAAATTTGTCGGCTCCAGGGACTTCTAATTTTCTTCGTCCACTGCCGGTTACTACAAGAATAGCTTTTGCTTCATAAACATTTTTTCCATCAGTTTCAATGGAAAAATTTTCTCCGCTCTTTTTAATAGATAAAACTTTTTCTCCTTCCTTTATCTCTAAAACATCACTTTTGTATGCCTCAACATGTTTTTTAAAATTTTCAGCTAAATCAGTCCCGCTTATAGAAATATTTCCTGTCCAATTTTGAATATTAGGAGAAACAATAGATTGTCCTCCGAAATCAGGAGTAATAAGGATAGTTTTTATTTTTTTTCTGGCTGCGTAAACCGAAGCAGAAGCTCCAGCTGGACCGCCACCGATTATTGCAAGTTCGTATAACATAAATTTTATTCTATCAAAAAACACACAAAAACAAAACACCCAGATTTGGGTGTTTTGTTTTTGTGTGTTTTTACTTTTTTCTTCTTAAAAAAGCGGGGACAGCGTTCCAATCATCTTGGTCGTCTTCAACTATTTCTGCCTCATCTTCTATTTTTATTTCGATTTTTTTAGGAAATTCAGGTGTTTCTGGTAGGGAATTATGAATTTCCTTTTTTTCTTCTCTCGTAATACTAGTAGGAGATTGATATTGTTGGAATAGAGTTTTTTTAGGTAATTCATCTGGAGTAAATCCAAACCCAGTAGCAATAACTGTAACTTTAACTTCACCCTTTTTTAGTCTATCATCTTTTATTGTTCCAAAAATAACTTTTGCATCTTTGTCGATTGATTCTGTAATAATTTTTGCGATATCCTGAATTTCGTGAATTGTTAAATCTTCACCACCAGAAATGGCAAATAAAACTCCTTTCGCACCGTTTATGGATATTTCAAGCAGGGGAGAATTAATTGCTTGTAAGGCAGCCTTTTCAGCTCTATTTTCTCCTGCTCCATAACCAATTCCCATTAAAGCAGATCCAGCATTAGACATAATTGCTTTTATATCAGCGAAGTCAACATTGATTATTCCCGGCATAGTTATCAAATCAGAAATTCCTTCAACTGCTTGTTTTAAAATTTCATCACACATTGCGAAAGCATCACCGAAACTTGTTTGTTTGTCTGCAACAGAAAGAAGTCTGTCATTTGGTATAACAATAATAGCATCAACTTCATTTCGTAATTCATCTAATCCTTGTTCAGCTAGTTTCATTCTTTGTGATCCCTCAAAAAAGAATGGTTTTGTGATTACTGCAACAGTTAGAATTCCTTGTTCTTTGGCTAATTTTGCCACAACAGGAGTAGCACCAGTTCCAGTACCTCCACCCATACCACAAGTTATAAAAACCATATCTGCACCTTTTACTGCATCTTGAATTTCAGCTTTGGTTTCTTCCGCTGCCTTTTTTCCTGTTTCTGGATTCATTCCAGTACCAAGACCTTTTGTTAGGTTTTTTCCTATGTGAATTTTTTTATCTGCAAGAGAGTGATGTAAGTCTTGAGTGTCAGTATTCATTACAATGAATTCAACACCTTTAACTTTTGCGCTGACCATGTGGTTTGTAGCATTCTTTCCTGAACCTCCAACACCAATAACCTTGATTCGTGCAAATGATTCTATTTCTGGATTTACTTTAGGCATAATGTTTTAGCTTTAGAGCTAAAAAGCTTGGGAGCTTTAAAGCTTCTTTATAATAAATAATACACAATCATAATAACAGAAACAAAAAAAAAGAAAACCCCCGAAAAAGGGGGTTAAATAGGGGAGTTTTTAGCTAGGTTTTTAGACAAAAAAATCAAAACCCCGCGAATGCGGGGTTTTTGTCAAATGTGGTTAATCTTATTTAGTCAGATATTCTATACAGACTATTTGAAACTTTTCTGTATCTTCCGACAGGTGAACTTCCGAATTCACTGAAAAAATCTGAGGGCAAAATCCACATAAATATGTCGTGATCTTTTTCTCCGATTTTTACGACACACAACATCTCTTTGGTCTTTGAATTAGGATCTTCTTTTGTTTTAAGATGATACTTGATCCTTAAAAAAATATTATCGTTAATGTCAGAGACCAAATAATATTCTTTTTTTCTTTCCCAAAATGATCCCCCAATGGCAGCACTAAAAATGCCCAATATGCAAATAACTAACATTACATCTCTGTTGATTGTTATCAATTCGCAAAGATAACAGTAAATAAAAATTATAATCAATAAGGCCACTAAAAGAAGGACTAATCCTACTTTCTTTTCTTTTGTTAATTTCATAGAACTCATATTAAAAATTTTCTGCCTTAGTTATATCAGATTATTAAAATTTGTCAATCCGACACACCAAGTAAACTAAGTGTGTGAATAATAAATAAAAAACACCTCTTTTAAAGGTATTTTCACTAGAACCTAACCCCTAGAAACTACAACCTAATTTATGGCATCAATTGTTGAAAAATCGAGTTGAAGAATTTTTTTGTTTTTCTTATAACTTCATTTGCGCCACCACCAGAAATTTCTTTATCAGAAATATCTCCACCCTCAGCAACACATAATCCATAAGCAACAAACCAAGAAGTGTCTTTGAGTTTATTTTTTGAATAACCATCTTCAACACCACCAATTCTTGAAGGAAGTTTTAACATACTCTTTGAGAGTTCTTCAATTGTTGAAATATGTGAACCTCCACCCGTGATAATAATTCCAGCTGGCAAGAGCCCATTTCTTTTTAGCTTCTTTAAATGAATTTCTACTAATTCAAATATATCTGACAAACGAGCGTCTATTATTTCGGTAAGTTTTTTTCTAGGGAAATCACCAATAATACTTCCAATTTTTAAACTCTCAGCTTCTTCAAGAGGAATTTTAAAACCAAGAGCAATGTCGTTTGTTATTTGAGTTGATCCTACATTAAAAACATAGAGAGAAATTAAATTATTATTTTCAAAAACAGCCAAGGAGACAGTCTCAGCTCCTATGTCTATCAAGGCACAACCAGCTGTTTTTTGTCTTTCACTTAAAACAACAGCACTAGAGGCAAGAGGGGATGCGATTATGTCTCCGACTTCAACTCCCGCTTCTCTGACAGCTAAAATAAGATTTTCTAAGTGTTGTTCAAGACATGTTACAAAAAGTGTTTTAACTTCAAGTTTTAAACCTTTCATTCCTTCAGGCTTTCCGAGAATTTCTTTTCCGTCCAATTTATATTCAATAGGAATGTTGTGGATTATTTTTTTATTTGGAATTTTAAGATTTTCTTCGCTTAGATTTATAGCTTTTATAATATCAAGAGTAGTAACTTCGTCATTAGCTTTCGATATAACTGCATCCCCAGTACTTGTTTCAGAACTTAAGCTTATTCCGCCTATGGAAACAACAGCCCTCTTAATCTTTATTCCTGAATTTTTCTCCGCTTCGTTAACAGCTTTTTTTATACCTTTTGAAGCTTCAGTATGATTTGTAACATAACCATGGCGAAGACCTCTCGATGGGCTTATTCCCGTGCCAATTACTTTCGGTACAGATTCATTTTTTAGATATTCACAAACAACAACTCTTGTTGAGTATGTTCCAACATCTATTCCAACTGATATTTTTCTTATCATGACTGATTTTCTTATGAGTGGAACGATTTAGAAAATCGTCACCCAGCACATAAATTTATTTGTTGTTATTTAATTTTATAATACCACTAAAATGATTTAGACTCTTGTACATAAATTTCATATAGTACATAAATTTATGTGCTGGGTTAAGAAAAATATATTTCGCTTCGCTTCATTATTTTTCTAAACTTTAAGAATTTTTCCAAATTTTTCTTCCTCACTTTCCATTTTACTACTATGTTTGAATCCTTTCAAATGCAGTAAACCGTGGATAAGTAAAAATTGAAGAAAATTTGTCGAAGTGCGGTTGAAATCTTTTGCTTGCCTTTTGACTTCTTGCATACAAAAAATAATTTCCCCGTCTTTTTTTGAAAGAGGGAAGCTTAATATATCTGTTGGTTCATTTTTTTTACAATAAGTTTTGTTTAATTCACAAATCACTTTTGGAGACACGAAAGCAACACTTAATTCATATTCTTTCCCTAAAATAGTGTCTTTAAATTTAGAAAAAGACAAGCGTGGTAGCTTGCCTTTTGTCGTATTTTTTATAAAAACCTTTTTTTGATTTTTGGGGTTGGTCATTTATGTTTAAGCGATTTTTCCCATTTTTCTCAATTTTTCATTCACCTTTCTTTTTGCTAGTCTCTTTAATGCGCCCTTTTTGAGTGTAAGTTTTGATTCAGCTCTTTCATTGTATCTTTTTGATCTAGCCTTTTGTAAAACTTGGGATTCTTGAACACGCTTTGAGAATCTTCTAATAAGACTCGCATTGTTTTCATTTTGGTTTTTCTTTACTTCAATGTTTATGTTTTTCATACAAGGGAAATCTTATCATGAAATATGAAAATAGGCAACAAAAAGGGCTACATCGTAGCCCTTTAATCTTATTAAGGATTTTTTACACCTTTGCGAAAGTCTTGCTTTCGCAAAGGTAGTAGGTGATATAAAAACACGGATGGCCTTAATAGAAGTTTGCGAAAGCAAGACTTTCGCAGACTTTAAATTTTAATATATTGATATAAAAATAGAAAAAAGACTGCAATGCAGTCTTTTTCAATGAACCGACAGAAAGCTATCTTTTAAGTGATTTAATAAAATCATTAAGTGATATCAGTGTGTCAATTGTGGTAGCACAACCCAGATTTTCTGTTAAATTTTTAACCTTCTTTTGCCCCTTTTCTGCTTCTTGGGGAGAAAATGGACCAATAACTATTATTTTGCCGTTTGGCATGGAGAACAAAAGAACTTTGTTTTTCATAAGATATGAATTTAAAAAATCTAAATACATTGTATCACATAGAATATATTTGTCAATATTAAAGAAAAGGACCGACCTTTATACAAAGGTCGGCCCTCTGTATTCTTCTAAAGAATATCTTCCGGATCCACTTGAATACTAAAAGCAGGGGGTAGGGAATTTAATTTTTCCCATAAATTTTCATCAAAATTGCCTTTTCTTAATGATTCAAGAGTCCAAAGGTTTCTGTCTATTTTTATAACCATATTTATAATGTGAAGTCCTTTAATTTTAGCGACGAAAGCGTGAAAGATGTCTGGTTTATATTCTTCAAACATTTCTTTCAAAATAATTTTTTCCTTTTCAACAGCTTCCTTTTTTCCGCGATAACTAACTTTTATAATTGTTTTAAATGGTGGATAACCAAACTTTTGTCTTTCTTCGATTTCGTCTCTGTAAACTTGGCTTAAATTTCCACTCATAATGTGTCTCAATATTTTTTCATCAGCATTTCTGGTTTGGATCAATAGTTTTTTGTCAGTATGAAGAATCAAAGATGAGACAAGATTTAATATTTTTTCATTCATTTTAAAATTAGGAATACTAAAAAGAGAATCAAAAGAAATGATGGCTGTGTAATCGATTTCATTTAAATAAAATAAAGCCATTTCTGTACCAACCAAAACTCCACCTTTAGTTTTATAAAACTGATCAATTATTTTTTCCGCCTGTAAACTTGTTTTAGCCTTTTCTTTATCCAAGCGAAAGGCTTTTATACTCTTAAATTTCTTTTTTATTTCCTCAAAGACGAGCTCAGTTCCAATTCCAAGTGGTGTCATATTCCAACTTCCGCAATTTACACAGCTAGTATCAGAAGCTTTTTGTTTTTTACATTTATTGCAATAAAATATTCGTCCATTTTTTTCTGTATTTTTAAGAACAAGTGGAGTTTGGCAAAAATCACAAAAAAGAGGATTACTGCAATCATGGCAGACTGTTATTGGGGCTAAACCCTTTCTTAAAGTGAATAAGAATATTTTTTTATTTTCTTTTATTGATTTTGAGATTAAGTCTATAACTTCATTGCTTAAAATAGAAAATTTAGTATCCTCATCTTTTTTCATATCAATAATTTCTAAATCTGAATTTTGGGGAACTCTAAAAGAAATAGGAGAAATTTCATTAAATTCAAAATTATCATGTCTCCAAATAGTTTCCATTCTAAGAAATGTATCAGCAAGTATTAATTTTACTTTTAGTTTGTAAGATAAAAATTCTACAAAAGTTCGTGTGTCTATAAATGGTCGTGTCAGTGATTTGTGAGAAGGGGAACTTTCTCGCTCTAGAACAATAGCCCCGATATCATTTCTTGGAATAAATAAGAATTGACTAGTAGCGATAATGAGTACAGGATGATCTTCTTTGATAACTTTATTATATTTTTCTAGAAGTTTTTTATCTGGAACATCACTATGAAATACATAAACATAATTTTCTATTCCTTTCTGAATATTTTCGGCAAAAAATTCGATATCACTAATCGTTGGTAAACATAAAAATACAGAAGTTTTTTTAGCGAATGATTCACGGATAAAAGTTTTATAAAAAGAAATACGATCTTCAAGAGGAGCTTGGAAAATTAATTTTTCTTGCTTTAAAATAGCCCTATCCCTTTGTATTTCTTTATATTCGAGTTTTTGGAGTTTGTCATAATTTTTTAAATAAATCGCCGGAAGAAAAGAGTTTATTATTTGACCAGTTTGTCCAATAAAATATTTTTTTGTTTCTTCGCAGGCTTTAAAAAATTCTGGTAAGAAAAAAGATGGGCCAATAATTTTTTCAATTTTCTTTAAATTATATGTTGCGGTTTTAACTTCAGATTTTGATTTACTAGCATCTTCAACAGAAACAACCAATGCATTAACTAATTTATTGCGAATTTTAATAGATACGATCATACCCACCTCTATTTCTAGAGCACTGAAATATGTGAGGGTTTCTTTTTGAATTCCCTTTGTGAGAGGTGTGATTGTGACGATTTTCATCCCGTTAGAAATAGGAAATGCCTAAACAAGTAGCTGTTTTGGCATTTCCAAAGTTTATTAATGGTTCTGTTAAATTTATTGATTTCATTTTAATTTTAATGTTTATATAAATATATCAACTGATTGATTTCTAACGGGATTCATTATTTATAGATTAGCATAATAAAAAGAAGCTTTTTACTTGACTTTTAGGTTTATTGTGATAGAATCTGGTCAGAGTTATTTTAAAAGTCTGTATATGAAAATATCAAAACAAATTTTGGTTTCAATTGCCCAAATCTTTATGATCTCAGGATACTGGTTGGGTATTATGAGTATTAAAATTGGTAAATTTTTTGCCAAGCAATGGGATAAGTGGATAAAGATTACTCTAATTTTTACTTCAGCCATTGTGTGTATCCTTACTCCTCTATCTTTTTTTATAGAGGGGTTAGATCATCTATTCATACTTATTGAAAAAGGAGAAATGGACATGGGTATTTATGTTAATGCAAGAGTATTTTTACTTGTTGCTGTTTTTTTAATTTTTACACTTTTATCTTTCCGTAGAGAATACGGGAAACTAATTTTGTTTTTCTTTGCGTCAATGTTTGTTAGTCTTCTTTTGGGGTTTATCTTAATAAACCTTTTTGAGATTAAAGATATTTTCACATTTTGGAAATTTGGTTTTCTAATATTTTCGACGTTTGGGATGATTATCCCTACGATATGTGAAGCAAAAAGAGCGAATATAAGATGAAAGACTTTTTTACAGAAAACCCGCCATACGGCGGGTTTTGTTATATCATTTTTAACCAACATTTTAACCAACAAAAGAACATAGAATATAAATTTTCTACCGTTCCCATTTCATAACAGACTGCAATGAATGGGTTTTCTTCCCAGCAGTCATCCATGGATACAAACCGCAAAAATTTTGCGTGATCACTCTTTTTTTCACCCTCTTTCATTCTGTTTCTGTCGAAGAAATTTACACAAGGAAAAGAATCTCCCCTGAATGTATTCTTAATAGAATAATTCATTGTGATAATTTTTTTATCAGGAGTTGTTTTTTGATCACAGAAAATTAGAAATTCTAACAAATTAAGATTTCTGTATCCCTTCTTAAATATTCTTTGATTAATCAGGGGTGGTTTTTCTCTATACTTAGCAACTTCTTTAAAAGGGATTAATTCTACCAGCAAAAACTTCTTTGCCGATAGTTTTTTCCATTTTTGTTCATTTTCAAAACCTGAAGGAATGTGTCCATTGTTTATTTTTTCAATGAGTTCTATAACCCCCATTTTTTTTGTGGTAAACATTATAAAATCTTCTGTCCTTTCTTTTGTTTTTATTACTAGAAGTCTTTTGTAATAAAAATAACCAGCCGTAATAGTCCAAGTTAAAGTAATTGCTATAAGTATTATTAGTACATTCATGGTTTTTAAGATCTTTTTATTTTCTGCCTCAATTATACATTTTTAAAATAAAAAACAAGTCAAAAGGCCGTTTGGTTTGTACGTTTTCTTTTGGATTTTTTATGGTATAATCGCTTTGATAAAACTATTAAATTTATGGGAATTTTTGTTAAAAAACTAGGAATAGATTTAGGCACTGCAAACACCCTCGTTTTCGTTCCGGGAAAGGGGATAATTTTAAACGAACCATCCGTGGTGGCTGTTTCAGAACAAGATAATAAAATTTTGGCTATTGGAGTTGAAGCAAAAGAAATGATTGGAAAAACCCCCGACAGTATTATTGCTTATCGTCCAATGAAAGATGGAGTGATTGCAGATTATAGAGTTACAGAAGCGATGCTTCGATATTTTATAAACAAAGCGCTCGGCTCATTTAACATTTTTAGACCAGATGTAATGATTTCAGTTCCAGCTGGAGTTACTTCAACAGAAAGAAGAGCGGTTGTGGAGGCAGCAATTAAAGCTGGAGCAAAGAATGCTTATGTCGTTAAAGAACCAATTTTGGCAGCAATCGGTGCGGGTATTCCAATTCATGAATCAAAAGGCCACATGGTGGTAGATATTGGTGGTGGAACAACAGATGTTGCAGTGATTTCATTGGGAGGAATTGTAGCTTGTACTTCTGTTAAGTGTGCTGGAAATAAAGTTGATCAAGCTATCGCGGATTATATAAAGAAAAATTTCAACTTAGCAATTGGAGACAAAACTGCCGAAGAAGTAAAAATAAAAATTGGTGCCGCTATTCCACTTGAAGAAGAACTTGCACTAACTATAAAAGGTAGAGATTTTATTCATGGTCTTCCAAGGTCTGCCAGAATCACAACTAACGAAATTGTTAAGGCTATTAATCAAGAACTTAATCAAATGATAAAAGCCATAAAAGATGTGTTACAAGAAACTCCACCCGAACTCGCATCAGACATTATTGATCACGGAATAATCATGACAGGTGGTTCATCTCAAATAAGGAATCTATGTGATCTTGTTTATAGAAAAACGGGGGTTAAGGCATATCTTGCTGAAGACCCGTTATATTGTGTAGTAAAGGGAACAGGTATTGCCTTAAATCACCTAGATGTTTACAAAAAAACAATAATAAGTAAAAAATAATCTATTCTACAATTCTATAGAATTATAGAATAGATTTGAAATTTTAAATGCAATTAAATTTAGAAGAAAATAATCTTCATCATGCTTATCTTATAGAAGGGGATAAGAATTCTATTATTCCACTTATTTTTGATTTTATAAAAAGTATGGGAATTGAAACAGAAGGAAATGGAGATATTTGGTATCAAGAAATAAAAACTTTAAACATAGAAGGTAGTCACCAAATAAAAGCAAGACAAATAGAAAGAGGTTTGATGGGTGGTAAAAAGTTTTTTATTTTTGCTATTGATTTTTTTACCAGAGATGCAGAACAAGCATTACTAAAGGTTTTTGAGGAACCAGCAGAAAATGTTCACTTTTTCATAATTACTCCGACGACTGACTTTCTTTTAGAGACATTAAAATCTAGATTTGTTTTAATAAAATCAGATGAAGAAAAATTTATTTCGGACGATATAAAAAATTTAGCAAAAAAAATAATTGAATCTTCTCAAAAAGAAAGACTTGATTTAGTAGGAAAATTTATTAAGAAATATGAAGAAGAAGAAATCCACGCGTATATGAGAAGTGATTCTACTAACCTTTTAAATATGATTGAAAAAGAATATTACGAAAAATCTGACCCACGCCAAGGCGGGGCAGGCAAAAATTTTTCAAAAGACCAGATTTTTCTTTTTGATGAATTAATTAAGGTAAAAAATTATTTAAATGATAAAGGTTCATCAGCTAAAATGCTTTTAGAACATATTGTTTTAATTTTACCTAAATAAAAGAATAAAAACAGAAATTTATAAAAACAGAAGGGCTAATTCCCTCCAAAGGCGGGCAGGCGCTCTAATTAGCCCACCTGTTTTTACTTGACAAATAGTTTATTGTCTGATAAGATTTAGGCAGAAAAAATGTTCTAAATATATTTAATATGAAAGTCAAAAAAATGATTACTCTTTCGGATAGAGAGGTTATAGAACTTATTATGTCTACGGATGATGGATGTAAAGTTTTAGCTTATTTAGTTAAAGCAAATTACAGCAATAACGAAGCAAGAATTCGTAATTCAATTTATTATGGTCTTAAAAGTAAAGGCATTGTTGCTGATATAAATACTTTTGACAGTAATAAATTTAATGTTTTTCTCTCTGAAGTTGAGGAAATTATCGAAAAGAAGGAAGAAACTATCGACAAAGTTGATTTGAGTGAAATTTTGATTACAAGAATTGATTTTTCGGTTTTGGGATTTAATGCACTAAGGTTTGATTTAAAGATTACAAATCTAAAAGAGCTTGAAGATTATTTAGTTGCGGAACATAATAAATCTGGTGAAGACGCAGAAAATTGTCTCAAGCGGGGAAAAGTAAGTTTGTTTGGAAAAAAATCTTTTCAAGAACTAATAGCTCTTTTAAGAAAGCACAAACTTCAAATAAATCCAGATGGGAGAATTATTCCAATAGAGAAAGATCCAACCCTAAATTGGCATAAAATAAAAGATATTGATATGACCGTAAGATCCTCTAATCTGCTAAAAAGTAGCAATTTTCTTGCGAAAGAAGGATTCACTTTTCTTGAAGAATTGCAACAGTATTCTAAGGAGGATTTGATGAGAATCCGGAATATGGGAGAAAAGAGCGTAATCGAAATTAATAATTTGATGAAGGAAAAAAAATTATCACTTCGTCAAGAATAAAGAATAGTCCTTTTGTAAAAGCGGACAGAGAAATCTGTCCGCTTTTTGATTTTGTTATTTTCATTTTGAATGTTATTATTATATTTGAATCAAGTATTTATTTTAGTCTTTTTACTAGAACCTAGCCCCTAGAACCTAACACCTAATTCATATGGCATACAATCTTTCAAATTTTAAAAACGAAATAAAGAAAGTTGAAGAATGGCTTTCTAAAGAGTATTCTCAAATTCACACAGGGAGAGCATCTCCAATATTTTTAGATTCCGTTTTTGTAGAATCTTATGGGACATTGATGGCTATAAAAAATATTGGCTCAGTTTCTATCGAAGATCCAAAGACACTTCGAGTTTCTCCGTGGGATAAAAGTCAGATTAAGGCTGTTGAAAAAGCTATAATCTCTGCTAATCTAGGACTTTCTGTTGTGCCTGATGAAGCTGGCCTTCGAGTAATATTTCCAATGTTAACCACAGAAAATAGAACATCGATTGTTAAAATTTTAAAAGAAAGATTAGAAGACGCTAGAATTTCTGTTAGAAAAGAAAGAGAAAAAGTTTGGAATGATATTCAAGATAAAGAGACGGCCGGGTCTATTTCTGAAGATGATAAATTTATGGCGAAAGACGAACTTCAAAAAATAATAGATGAAACGAATGCTAATCTTGAAGTAATTTTTGATAAAAAAGAAAAAGAAGTAATGAATCAATAATATGAGTGTAATAATTTTTATAATCGTACTTGCAATATTAATCTTAGCTCATGAATTGGGGCATTTTCTTACTGCCAAAAAATTTGGTATTAAAGTGGAAGAATTTGGCTTTGGATATCCGCCTAAAATTTATGGAATTAAAAGAGGTGAAACAACATATTCTATCAACTGGCTTCCTTTTGGTGGTTTTGTAAAAATCTTTGGACAAGATCCCGACGAAGAATCAACTCATGGTCATGACAGTAAGAGAAGTTTTGTTCATAAACCAAAAAGTGTTCAAGCTATTGTTTTATCTGCTGGAATTATTGCAAATATTTTACTTGCGTGGCTTTTGTTTTCTGTCGGGTTTATTTCTGGTCTTCCAGTTTCTATTGCGGGGCCATCTTTACAAAATGAAGCAAAAGATAAAGCGCTCATTGTCTCAAGTGTTTTAAAAGATTCTCCAGCTTATATATCGGGACTAGAACAAGGTGATAAAATTATTTCCCTTTCTCAAAAAGAAAATGTTTTAACAGATGTAAACACAGAAGGTGTGCAAGAATTTATTTCTTCAAGTAATGGAAAAGAAATTAATATTTCTCTAATAAGAAATGGCGAAGAAAAAACTATTTCAGTTTTACCAAAAGAAGGAATTGCAAAAGGTAAATATGCGATAGGAATTTCTATGGATATGATAGGGAAAGTTAAACTTTCAGTTCCGAGAGCTTTTTACGAAGGAGCAAAATTAACTGGTTTTGTTATTAAAGAAACAGTCGTGGCACTATATGATTTGATTAAAGGTGCATTTATTGGGAAAGCAGACTTCTCGTCTGTTACTGGGCCTATTGGTATTATTGGTGTAGTAGGGAATGCCTATAGTTTTGGTTTTATTTATCTTATTTCTTTTATGGCATTTATCTCTATTAACTTGGCGATTATAAACTTAATACCATTTCCAGCGCTTGATGGGGGTAGATTGTTTTTCCTTCTCATAGAGAAGATAAAAGGCTCTCCAATTAACCCTAAAATCGCAAATACCCTTAATTCTATTGGTTTTATTCTACTTGTAATACTTATGGTTGTTGTCACATACCATGATGTAATTAAGTTGTTCTAAAGAAAAAAGGTCATTCTCTTGCATTTATTTTAAATTTATGGTTTAATAGAAAGTAATAGATGACCAAAAAAGTACCGGTTTGACAGAGTTTAAAAGTTTAGACATCTCTAATTTGTAGAAAAATTTGACTTTTTATACTATAGTGATAGAATAATTTTTAGGCATTTAAATAATCTTTAGAAGTTAAATTAATAACCCGCCTGAGGCGGAAAAATTCTGCGAAAAGCAGAATAAAAAATATATGACAACAGCAGTTAAATTTAAACCAAAGCAAGTGACAAAGAAGATGCTCGGAGTATTACAAGAAAGAGCACATGATATTATTTCAAATAGATTTGGACTAGGAGAAGACGCTGAAAGAAAAACTTTAGAGTCTATCGGTCAGATTTATGGAATTACAAGAGAGCGTGTTCGTCAAATTGAGAATGCGGCACTAAACGCTATCAAAAAATCAGAAGCTTTCAAAAAAGAGCAAGCTGTACTAGACGAACTTAAAGAAATAATTGATTCACTAGGTGCTGTTGTTGTTGAAGATGACTTATTGTCACATATTTCTAAAGATGCCTCTACTCAAAATCACATTCATTTCTATTTAGTACTAGGAGATGAATTTACAAAACACAAAGAAGATGAACATTTTAATTCAAGATGGAGTATTGACTCTGATGTAACAGATGAAATTCATACTTCTTTAAAAAATCTTTACGAAAGTCTAGAAGCTGATGAGATAGTTCCTGAAGCTGAAATCATTGCAAGATTTTTGAATAATATAAAAAATGTTTCTGAAGATTATAAAAATGATGAGATTGCAAAAAGATGGTTGGGTCTATCAAAAAGAATTACAAAAAACCCACTTGGTGAATGGGGTAAATCAGAATCTTCAAATGTTAATATCAGAGGTATTAAGGATTATGCTTTCTTAATGATGAGAAAACATGGATCACCTATGCACTTCAGAGAAGTTGCAAAAGCTATAACGAATACTTTTGGGAAGAAAACACACACTGCAACTTGTCACAACGAACTTATAAAAGATAAAAGATTTGTTCTTGTTGGTCGCGGAATGTATGCTCTAACAGAATGGGGATATAAGGGTGGTGTAGCAAAAGAAGTTATTGCTGATATCCTAAAGAAAGAAGGCCCAATGTCAAAAGATGACATAATTGAAAAAGTTCTAAAAGAAAGATATCTAAAACCAAACACTATTTTAGTAAATCTACAAAATCCTAAATATTTTAAAAAGAATAAAAACGGACTATACTCAGTAGCTTAAAAAATATTAAAAATCCCCCGATTCAGGTCGGGGGATTTTTAATATTTGGCTTTACTTTTAAAACATACTAAAATATAGACATGAATAAAATAAATAGACAAAAGGGGATAGCCCATGTAATACTTATTTTTATAGGCCTATTTCTTATTCTGGTTGTTTTTGGATATTTTTCTATGAATTACACAATGGCTCCAATTGATAATAATTTTATCAATCAAAATCAGAATAATAATAATAATCAGAATCCCAATAATACCCCTTTGGTTTGTGGGCTTAATTTAATTTTTCCCAAAGAAAATACGAAAATTTCTTTTCCTATGATAATAAAAGGTGTGGCTAATGGTTGCGGGTGGGTGGCGTTTGAAGGGCAAATAGGGACAGTTGAAATTGTCGATAATTCAGGGATTAGTGTGACAGCGCTCACACCAATAATGGTTAAAGAGACTAATTGGATGCAATTGCCCGTAACCTTTGAGACAATTGTTAATTTGAAAAATGTTCCTATTAGTAAAGCAGGTTTTCTAATTTTTAGAAATGATGATCCGTCTGGGGCTAATCCAAAAGTCGTAACTTTGCCGATTAAATTTTAAAAAATACTTAATAATAAACAGTCCCAGTTTTACGGGGCTGTTTTTTTATATTGTTTAGTGTAAAATAGTAAGTGATATGAATAATTCTATTGGTGAATTTTTAAATTTAATTTTTACTAACCTTTTCCAATTTCTTGGAGACTCTGCTATTTTTTGGGCGCCACCGGTTTTGATTTTTGTTGGTTGGGAATTATGGCTTCGTTATAAAAACATGCTTTTCATTTCAAAGATGAAATGGTCACTCTTAGAAATTCGAGTTCCTAAGGATGTTTTTAAATCTCCGCTTGCAATGGAAATAATGCTCGCAAATGCTTTTTATCAAACAGGAGGGACGGGAACATGGTACGACAAATATTGGTTAGGAAAAGTTAGAATGTGGTTTTCTTTGGAAATAATTTCTCTTGGTGGAAAAGTTTATTTTTTAATGAAAATACCATCCCAGTTTAGAAACATTGTTGAGACACAAATTTATGCTCAATATCCACAAGCTGAAATAAATGAAATAGATGATTACACTGACATGATACCACCATATGAAGATAAGTCTGGTGAATGGCTTATGTTTGGAACAGAATTTACTTTAACTAAGGCAGATCCTTATCCAATTAGAACTTATATTGATTATGGATTAGATAGATCAGTCGGCCAAGAAGAAGAACAAAAAATTGATCCAATCACTCCTTTAATTGAAAATCTAGGTTCAATAGGGAAAGATGAACAAATTTGGTTTCAAATTATAATTCGTGCTGCTACAAATCGCTATCCCAAAAAAGATGGAAAATTTAATCAAAAACAGGGTTGGGTAGATGAAGCAAAAGCTCTTGTTAAGGAATTGAAAGATAAGGGTAGACCAAAAGAAAAAGGAGAAATGCCAACACCTCTGACTAAGGGTGAAAATGAAGTTATTTCTGCAATTGAAAGAAGTATGGATAAGATGGCATTTGATTGTGGTATGAGGGCTATTTATTTAGGAAAGAAAGATGTTTTCGCCAAAGCCAATAATATAACTGCTCTTACGGGTATGTTTAAACAATTTAATTCAGCTAGTTTGAATGGTTTTAAACCTAAAAATGTAACAGGCTTTGATTATCCATGGCAAGACCCAGGTGGATCGAGAACTGATCATTTAAAAAGAGAAATATTTGAACAATATAAAGCAAGATCATATTTTTATCATCCCCACAAAAAACAACCGTTTTTGTTAACTAGTGAAGAATTAGCAACCATTTACCACTTTCCTGGAAGAGTTCTTGAAACACCAACATTTAAGCGTCTTGAATCTAAAAAATCTGAACCACCTTATAATTTGCCTGTATAATTTTTATGGACGAACAGAACCAAGACACTTCAGAATTTTTTCCTCAAGAAAATTCAACCAAAGAGAAAATTTTTAAAATTTTCAATAAAACCAAAAAAATTATTTTGGTTTTATTGGTTTTATTAATTTTTTTAGTAACATCTTTTCGTTTTTTAATAAGTGCTCCGTCTAATTTTCCTATTGATAAAATTTATACAGTGGAAGAAGGAAGCTCTTTGACTAAGGCTTCTAATGATTTAAGAGAAAGCAATATTATTAGAAATAAAAATGCTTTTCAATTTTTCTCTATCTTATTTGGTGATGATAAAAATATAATTGCTGGGGATTATTTTTTTGATAAAAAAATGAATGTCATTGAGATTGCACTTCGAATTTCAAAAGGTTATAGAAATCTTAACGAAATTAAAATAACAATTCCCGAAGGTTATAGTGTTAAAGAGATGTCTGAAACTCTTTCAGAAAAATTACCATATTTTAACAAAGAAGAATTTATGAATATGGCAAAAGATAAAGAAGGCTATTTATTTCCAGATACATATTTTCTTTATCCAAAATCAAAAACTAGTGAAATAATAAAAATTTTTGAAGACAATTTTGATAAAAAAATTAAGTCTATTAATGATGATTTAGAAAAAACTGATAAAAATCTTAAGCAAATAATTACGATGGCTTCTATTATAGAAAAAGAAGCTAACAAAGATGGAGATAGGGAAGTTGTCTCGGGTATTTTATGGAAAAGAATTAAAATAGGACTTCCTCTTCAAGTTGATGCTACTTTTCTATATATAAACGGAAAGGGTTCGTCAGATCTTACTGTCGACGATTTAAAAATTGATTCACTTTATAACACTTATAAATACAAAGGACTTCCGCCGGGACCAATATGTAATCCTGGAATAAAATCTATATTGGCTGCTATTTATCCAGAATCTTCTCCGTACTTATATTACCTTCATGATAAGGATGGGAACATCCATTATGCTAAAACTTTTGCGGAGCATAAAAAGAACAAAAGCCTTTATTTGAAATAAAAAATCTTTATTGACCACTATATTAGAATATGGTAGTATCTTTTTAGATGTAAATTTTAAAGTTTTGATAATGGGCAAAAGAAAACGAAAAAATATCAAAGAAAAAGATCGCTTTAAGGGGAGTATCTTCAATATTTTCCACCACCTCAAAAAAGAAAGGTTAATAGAATCTTTTGAAAAAAATGGAAGTAATATTTCGTCAGAAGTTTTTTCTTTTAAGGTAATTTTAAAAAAGGGATTATCTCAGACGATCTCTTTGTATAAAACTAAGATTGAAGAAAACTGCAATCAAGTTTCAGAAAAAAGTAAGGAGGTAAAAATTTTAATAGGTGATAAACTCAATATTAATGACCTTGCTCATATAATTAAGAAGGCTCTCACTCATAGAATAAACGGAGATGAAATTGAGAAAGATTTTTTCCAGTTTGTTTTGTGTAAAATAGTGAATAAAGGTAAATCTCTTTCAGATATCGAAAAAACCGATGACAAAACGGATTGTCTGCAAGGAATTGATTATTTTTTGATTTTTTGTGGGAAGAAAATTCCAATTCAGATAAAATCAGCCACAAGAGAGCAGGAAAAACATACTAAAACTTTTCCTAAAATTCCTTCCCTTGTATGGAAAAAATTTGTTCCAGAAGAAACTAAGGAGCAAGTTGAGAAAAGGAAAGATAGTATTTTTGCCATTTGTACAGGATATATAGATGGGAAGATAAAACATTTACAGATAACATTTTAAAAAAGAGCGCCGATAATGGCGCTCTTCTGTTTTTTGTGTATACTAATTAAAAACCTGTCCCGTACTAAATTTTTGATTATTATGTATAAAAATAAAAATTTAAGTCGAGATAGGGATAAAAAGTTAAATTCATTATTAAATATAAAATTTTAGTACTGGGATGACTAAAAATAAAAATAAAAATAAAATAAATAAGACAGTTTTTGTTGGAGTTTCAGGAGGAGTTGATTCCGCTGTTTCTTTGGCATTACTCAAACAAACTGGTTTTAATGTTGTCGGGGTTTTTATAAAAGTTTGGCAACCACCATTTTTGACTTGCTCGTGGAGAGAAGAAAGACGCGATGCAATGAGAGTTTGTGCGCATTTGGATGTTCCTTTTTTAATGTTTGATTTTGAAAAAGAATATAAAAAAGAAGTGGCTGACTATATGATAAGAGAATATAGAGAAGGAAGAACTCCAAACCCTGATGTAATGTGTAATAAATATGTTAAATTCGGTGCGTTTTTAGATAAAGCGGTTTCTATGGGGGCAGATTATGTAGCTACTGGGCACTATAGTATTAGAAAAGAAATTTCTGGAAAAATACAAATGTTAGCTGGAAAAGATAAGAATAAAGACCAAAGTTATTTTCTTTGGACATTAAATCAAAAACAATTATCAAAAATTTTATTTCCAATAGGTGGATATAAAAAAGATCAGGTTAGAAAATTAGCTAAGAAATTTAATTTACCAAACGCAGAAAAAAAGGATAGCCAAGGAGTTTGTTTTGTTGGTAAATTAGATGTAAAAGATTTTCTTAAAAATTATATAAAAGAAAAAAGTGGTAGTGTTTTAAATGAAAAAGGTAATGTGATAGGGAAACATGGTGGGGTTAATTTTTACACAATAGGAGAGAGACATGGCTTTGTGATAAATAAAAAAACTGAAAAAGATAAACCATATTATGTGATTGCAAAAGATTTTAAGAAAAATACTATCACTGTCTCTCAAGATCTTTCTAAACTTAAAAAAACTGAAAAAGAAAAACAATTTATTAAAATAGAAAAAACAAATTGGATTTCTGGAACTCTACCATCTTTGAATAAAAATTATCAAGCTAGAATTAGATACAGGCAAAAATTAGAAGATTGTGTTGTCAATTTTATGGACAGAAATAAGGCAATAGTAAAATTTGAAAATCCACAAATCACAGCTACTTCGGGGCAATCTTTGGTTTTATATGACAAAGAGATTTGTTTGGGTGGTGGAATAATTATCTAATTTCCCCAAAAAAGTTTTTGCTTCCTTTCTATCTTGTTGATATAATTATCTACAGATTTTTTAAATAGTTCTATATGAAAAAGAGAATTCTAGTGAAAGTCTCTTTAAGACAGATATCATTTAAAATGGTTTCTATTTTTTCCACCCTACTGATTGTGAGTTATGGAGAAATAATCAAAATCTATGTTAAATTTTCAGATCTTATAAGACTTCTAACATCTTAAAAAATTCCACCAAGTCAATAGGTGGGATTTTTGTTTTTTGGTATAATATAGTCAATATTATTATTTAATTTTTACACTATGCAATTATTTATTTTACAAAATAGTGACATTTTCTTAAGCCTTGTCATTGCCATGCTTTTAGGCCTAGTTATTGGAACAGAACGTTTATTTGCTAGAAAAAGTGCCAACATGAGGACTTTTGCCCTTGTTAGTATGGGTTCAGCTTTGTTTGTGATTATCTCCAAAATGATGACAGATCAACTTGCTCCTGGGGTTTCTGATCCTTTGCGTATAGCTTCTCAGATTGTAGTAGGTATCGGTTTTCTTGGTGCGGGTTTAATTATTTTTGAAAAAGGAAAAATTACAGGATTAACAACCGCTACTGGACTTTGGGTAGTAGCTGGAATAGGAATGGCTTGTGGTTTTGGTTTATACAACCTTGCTGTAATTGCCACTGTCTTGACGCTTTTTATTTTTATAATTCTTTGGTTTGTAGAAGAACAACTTAAAAAAATATCTGACTTATCAGAAGATGAAGGAAAAGACAATCACGACTAAATATAATATGTTATCAGGTGAAATCAGAAATAAATTTCTAAAATTTTTTGAAGAAAGGGGGCATAAAATAATCGCCTCGTCTTCTCTTGTGCCTGAAAATGATACATCAGTTCTTTTTACTACTGCTGGAATGCAACAATTTAAAAAATATTATTCAAACGAAGAATTAGCGGAAAAAGATTTTGGAACAAAAAATGTTGTAACGGTTCAAAAATGTATTCGCACTAGTGATATAGATGAAGTTGGAGATAATACTCACCTAACTTTTTTTGAAATGCTAGGAAATTTTTCCTTCGGTGGTTATGGGAGAGATGAAGCTATTAAATATGCTTATGAATTTATTACCAAAGAAATGGGTTTAGAAATCTCTTATGTAACAATATACAAAGGGTCTGAAAATGTTCCAAAAGATGAAGAATCAGAAAAAATTTGGAGAGAAATTGGTATTGAAAATATAAAAGAAGAAGGGGATGATGTTTTTTGGGGGCCAACAGGAGATAGTGGTCCATGCGGGAGAACTACAGAAATTTATTGTAAAAACGCAACAGGAAAGATGTTGAAGTTTGGAATATTGTTTTTAATGAATATTTCTGTAATGGTTCTCGTGGTCAATTAGATAAAGGTGAAATAAAACTTGAGAAACTTCCAGTTTTAGGAATTGATACTGGTATGGGTTTTGAAAGATTAGTTACTGTGATTCAAAATAAAAATAGTTTTTACGGAACAGACTTATTCGATGAAGTGATGAGTAAGGTAAATCAAAGTGATAATAATAATGAAAAATCGAAAAAAATTATTCTTGATCACATAAAAGCTTCAATTTTTCTAATTTGTGATGGAGTAGTTCCGTCAAATACAGAAGGTGGTTATGTTTTACGTAGGTTAATAAGAAGAGCCATAGTTCATATTAATAGTTTTAATATTCAAATCAGTTTACCTTGGTTAATTGAAACTATAACCGAAAAGTATTCAGAAATATACCCAGATCTTATTCAAAATAAAACAAATATAGAAAAAGTTTTAAATGACGAAGATGAAAAATTTGCAAAGACAATAACTCTTGGGTTAAAAGAATTTGAAAAGGGAGTAGATCCGTTTATCCTCTTTACCACTTATGGTTTTCCAATTGAATTAACTGAAGAAATGGCAAAAGAAAAAGGTCAAAAAATTGATTTAGAAGATTTTCATAAAAAATTAAAAGAACATCAAAAACTTTCACAAACTGCTTCAGCGGGAATGTTTAAAGGAGGACTTGGTGGCCATGGAGAAATGGAAACACAATATCACACTGCAACACATTTATTAAATGGTGCACTTAGGATGGTTCTAGGAAATCATGTTTCTCAAAAAGGAAGTAATATCACAGGAGAACGACTTCGTTTCGATTTTTCTAATTCTCAAAAATTAACTGACGAGGAAATAAAAAGAGTTGAGGATTTAGTTAATGAAAAAATAAAAGAGGCACTACCAGTAACTTTCAAAGAAATGAGTTTGGAAGATGCAAAAAAAACTGGAGCCCAGGGAGTTTTTGATTCTAAATATGGAGACAATGTAACAGTTTATCAAATCGGAGAAAACGGAGATATTTTTAGTCTTGAAATTTGTGGTGGACCTCATGTAAAAAACACGGAAGAACTAGCGGCTAATCCCAGTGGGACGCTCAAGCATTTTAAAATTAAAAAAGAGGAAGCTGTTGGGGAGGGAATTCGTCGCATAAAAGCTGTACTAGAATAAAAAAACTCCTTAATTAAGGAGTTTTTTTAAATATCATTTTTGACTTCGTTTAACTTTTAAAATTTTTTTAAACCTAAAAAATTAAAAATAAGTCCAAGTATTAAAAGGACCGCAAAAATTATTGGTATAACAACCCAAATCAAGTGAAGTGAGAAAATTTCTTCTTTAGTAACAGCATTAACTATAAGAAAAACTGTACCAAAGACATAAATACTACTCCCAAGAAAAATAAATAAAGAACTCAGAGCTTCAAATAAAATTCCCATAGATATAAATATTATTTTTTTCTAAACTAACTATATTATTTTAAATAATGTTTGTCAAATAAAGAAATCTCTATATTGAGGTAACTTGCTTTGCTTAAATCTATTCCAGGATGATATAATATTAGTAATTATGGGAATTTTTTCATCATCAAAAACAACAGGTGAATTAGCCGCTATCTTTGATATTGGAAGTGGAAGTGTCAGTGGCTCACTTGTTTTACTTTCTAAAAATAATTCTACAAAACCGGATATAATTTTTTTTGAAGAAGAGAGGATTAGTACTAAAAGAAATTTTGATTTAAAAAATTTTGAATTAGAGATGTTAAAGTCTCTTTCTAATATCGCCTTATCAATGCAAAAAAGTAGATTAGGAAATCCTAAAAAGATTTTCTGTTTTCTCGCGTCTCCATGGTGTGTTTCTCAAACCAGGATTATAAAAATGGAAAGAAATTTACCTTTCACTTTTACCAATAAACTTGCATCGGATTTAATAGAAAAAGAAGATAAAATTTTTGAAAGTTCACAATTGAATAAATATAAAGATTTTGGAGAGAAAATGAGAGTAATAGAAAGTAATAATATGCAGGTTTCTTTAAATGGTTATCAAACTACAAACCCCGTAAATCAGAAGGCCAAAGAATTAGAGATGAAGATATTTGTAACCATAAGTCCCGAAATATTATTAAAATCGATAGAAAATAAAATACAAACGGTATTTAATTCACCAATAAAATTTTTCTCATTCATTCTCTCTTCTTTTGTTTTAACAAGAGATATTTTTGCTGACAATAAAGATTTCCTTCTTGTTGATGTTGCTGGTGAAATAACAGACATCTCAATAATAAAAGACGATGCATTACTCGAATCACTATCGTTTCCTTTTGGAAAAAATAATTTTATAAGAAAAATTGCAACAGCTTTGAATAAGGGAGAAGAAGAGACAATGTCACTTCTTAATATTTGTAGAGATAATGTAGCAGATGACATTATTAATAATAAAATGCAGATTGAAATAGATAAAGCCAAGAAAGAATGGTTAGACTATTTTCAAGGTTCTCTTGTGGAGCTTTCAAATAATTTTTCTATTCCGAAAAATATTTTTATAACAATCGACAATGATATTTGTTCTCATTTTGAAAGTGCAATAAAAAATGAAGAATTTAATCAATATATGCTAACAGAAAATAAATTTAATGTTATAGTATTAAAAACATCAATATTTAGCTCATTTTGTAATTTTAAAGAAGATGTAAAAAGAAATCAATTTCTAATGTTGGAATCAATTTTTGTTAATCGAATAAATAAGTGAAATTTAATGAACGAAGTGAATATAAATTTCCTTACCCCCCACTTATTTTACAGAACAAATAAAAAATTATGAAAAATAAAAAATTATCAGTAAAAATTGAAAAGAAAAATTTGTCTTTTAGACAAATTTTTGAGACGAATTATCAGTAAAATAAGTGGGGGGTGGCGATTTTCTAAATCGCTTCGCTCATAAGAAAATCAGCCATGCTAAGACACATTCCAGACGATATAAAACCATTAAGAAAATCAATAAGAGATATAAAAAAACCACTACCTAGGAATTTTGAAAGTATAGGAAAAATAAGAGAAACCGAAGTAAAAGATAAAGAAGACAAAGTAGAAGCTTTTATGAGACGAAGAATTCCTTCTATAGACAATCTTGTAATTCAAGAACCGACAGAGTCCCGTTCAAGATTTTTATGGTGGGCAATTGCAATCATTTGTTTTATTTCCTTAATTTTTTCTATATCACTTCTTTTCTCAAAAGCAATTATTACATTAGAACCAAAAACTTTTGAAACTAATCTAAATGAGAATTTAACTGCAACAAAAGATTCTCAAAATAGTTTATCCTTTCAGGTTATGAAACTTGATGCAGAAGAATCAAAAATTATAACTGGTACTACACAAAAAGAAGTTGAAAAGAAAGCGACTGGTAGTGTAATCATCTACAATAATTATAGCCCTAGTTCTCAAAAATTAGGGGCTGGAACAAAATTAGAAGCTATTAGTGGTAAAATATATAAAATAGATAAGACAATTACTATTCCTGGGATTAAAACCACAAAAGGGCAAAGCACTCCAGGATCAATCGAAGTTACTGTCACTGCTGAATTATCTGGGGCTGAATATAATACAGGGTTAACTGATTTTAAAATCCCTTTATTTAAAGGCACATCAAAATATGAAAAATTTTATGGCAGATCTTCAACCGAAATCAAAGGTGGTTTTAAAGGATTAATGAATGTAGCTTCTGACGAGGCAGGTCAAAAATCATTAACAGAAATTGACCAATCTCTTCATGAAAAATTAATTACTCAAGCTTATGCTCAAATTCCAGAAGGATTTATTCTTTATGAAGATGCAACTTTCATTAACACTGAAGATCTTGGGAATGAAGCTGTTCCTGAAAATATAAATGAGGTTTCAGTAAAAAAGAAAGGAACTTTATATGCTTTTATTTTTAATGAAAAAGATTTAATCAAAAAAATTACAGAAGATACTGTTGATGGTTATGATGGTGGTGAAGTTTCTTTGCCCCTAAAAACCTTAGTATTTTCTTTGAAAGATAAAGAAAAAATAAACCCAGATACTGATACTCAAATCTCCTTTTCTTTAACTGGTGATACAAAGATTGTTTGGAAAGTAGATGAACAAGCTCTTAAAGAATCATTAGCTGGTACGAAAAAAGAAGACTTTAATGGAATAATGGCTAAAAACACAAATATAAAATCTGCAGAAATAATAATAAAGCCATTTTGGAGAAATGTTATTCCAAAAGATTTAGAAAAAATAAAAATTATCAATAATTCAAACTTATAAACATTAAAAATACAAGTCATATTGACTCTAATCTTAAAATTTGTTAGTATATATATCCAACCAAAGATGATTGATAAAAAAAATAATACTTCAATAGGAATAGTAGAAGAAGCACTTCCTAACACTATGTTTCGGGTTAAGTTAAATGATGACAGAATAATCCTAGTCTATCTTTCAGGAAAAATGAGAATGAATAGAATCAAGGTTTTAATAGGAGATAAGGTTGAAATGGTGCTAGATGACTATGGGGATAAAGGTAGGGTTGTAAAAAGATTGTAAATAAGTTAATATATCGTGATAATGTGTTTTTAACCAAAATTAAGGGCAAAACTCTTGATTTTAGACTGTTTGTATAAATTTATGAAAATAAGAGCTTCAGTAAAAAAAATTTGTGTAAAATGTAAAATGGTCAAAAGAAAAGGCCATTTAAGGGTTATTTGTGAAAATCCTAAACACAAGCAAAAACAATAAAATATGAGAATTTTAGGAATAACCATACCAAATGAAAAAAGATTAGAAATTGGATTAACCTCTCTTTTTGGAGTGGGTATTTCTCGTGCGAGAAAAATTCTTGATGAAGTAAAAATCGAATATAGTAAAAAATCAAAAGATTTGACTGGAGAAGAAGAAAATAAAATAAGAAAAATCGTTGAAGAATTAAAAATAGAAGGAAATTTAAAACGTGAGATATCGGCTAATATAAAAAGATTAAAAGATATTAAATGTTACAGAGGTAGTAGACATACAAAAAAACTTCCAGTAAGGGGACAAAGAACAAAAACAAATTCAAGAACAATAAGAGGAAACATTAGAAAGACTATGGGATCAGGAAGAAGAAAGACAGAGAAGACTTAAAAGATAATCTTGGCGTAAAATTTTTATTTAAAAACAATCAATTATGGGAAAATTAAGAATAGTAAAAAAAGTAGAAGAGGAAATTGTAGAAGGTCCAAAAGACCAGACTGTTTCTGATACAGAAGTAAAAGCAACATCTGTTAAAATTCCAAAAAAGAAAATTACATCAGGAATTTTACACGTTGAAGCTACTTTCAATAATACCAAAGCGGTTTTTACAGATAAACAAGGAAATTCTTTATTTTCTTCATCTTCTGGGGCATTAGGTTTTAAAGGAGCAAAAAAGGGTACACCATTTGCCGCCTCAAAAGTTGGAGATGTTGTTGGAGAAAAAGCGCAAATATTAGGGATTAAAGATGCTGATGTTTTTATTAAAGGAGTTGGATCAGGACGTGAACCAACAGTAAGAGCTTTTATGGCAAGAGGAATTGAATTGACTTCAGTGAAGGATATAACACCAGTTCCACATAATGGACCAAAACCAAAGAAGCCAAGAAGAGTTTAATATTTAAATATTTAAAAGATAAAAATGATAAACGGACCAAAATACAAAATTTGCAGAAGATTAGGATCAGGAGTTTTTGAAAAATGCCAGACTCAAAAATTCATACTTTCAGAAGCAAAAAGAGGAAAGAAAAATAAAAGACCTAAGGCGCTTACTGATTTCGGTGTGCAATTAATTGAGAAACAAAAAATCAGATACACCTACGGCTTATCAGAAAAACAATTTTCAAATTATGTAAAAGAGGCAGAAAAAGTAAAAGGAATAAGTATTTCAGATAAATTATTTGAATTACTAGAATCAAGACTTGATAATGTTGTTTATGTTCTAGGATTTGCAAATTCAAAAGCTCTTGCAAGACAGATGGTTTCTCATGGGCACTTTACTGTTAATGGAAAAAAATTAACAATTCCTTCATATCAAGTGAAAATTAAAGATATTGTTAAAGTTAGAGAAGGAAGTAAAGGGAAAGTGTTATTCGCCGATATGGCAAAAAAACTAAAAAATCAAAGTATCCCAAATTGGATTAAGTTTAACCTAGATAATCTAGAAGCAGAGATTACTGGTAAACCAAAGAATGTCGATTCACAATTAAATTTCGGCGCAGTCTTTGAATTTTACAGTCGTTAATTTTTTATAAGTTTACCCACGCCATGGCGGGGTGAATAAAAATTTTACTAATTAATTTTAATAATTAATCAAAATAAATATGTCTGACTATAGCATTATTTTACCCTCAAAACCTCGCGTGGTTTTAGAGGAAGAAACTAAAGGAGTTTTTGAGATAGACAATTTGTACCCGGGATACGGGCACACTCTTGGTAATTCTTTGCGTCGCATAATCCTCTCCTCATTACCAGGTGCAGCGGTGACATCAATTAAAATTGATGGTGTTGGTCATGAGTTTTCAACAATAGAAGGTGTAAAAGAAGATGTCATTATGATTCTTCTTAATTTAAAAAAGGTTAGATTTAAGATGACAACAGATGAACCGCAAAAGGTTTCTTTGTCAGTTAAGGGTACAAATATTATTACCGCTGGTGATATAAAAACAGTAGGACAAGTTGAAATTTTAAATAAAGATTTATATTTAGCTGAAATTACAGACAAGAAAGGTGAGTTAAATATAGAAATGACAATTGAAAAAGGATTAGGGTTTGTTCAAAGAGAAGATATTCAAAAAGGAAAAGTTGATATTGGAACAATTGCATTAGATGCAATTTTCACTCCTATAAGAAGAGTAAGTTATGAGGTTGAAAACATGCGTGTTGGTGACAAGACTAATCACAACAGATTGAAAATTTTAATTGAAACGGACGGAACTATCTCTCCAAGAGAAGCTCTTCAAAAATCTATTGAAATAATGATTTTCCAATTAAAGGCAATTTTTGATTTTAAAGAACCAGAGATTGAAGAGAGAAAAGAAATTAAATCTGAACATAAAGAAAAAAAGATGGATGATGAGAAAGAAGAAGAAAGTGAAGATCTTACAGATGTAATGAAAACAAGAATCGATACTTTAAATCTTTCAACAAGAACATTGAATGCATTAACTCAAGCAAATATTAGAACAGTTGGCGGTGTTGCAAGAAAAAAGAAAGAAGATTTGCTTGAAATTGAAGGTATTGGGGAGAAAGGAATACAAGAAATAAAGAAATTATTAAGTAATTATGGCATAACTCTAAAATAGCTTGATTTTTAATTAAATTCTGTTATTTTATAAAGACAAATGAGACATCACAATTCAGTAAGAAAATTGAGTAGACCAAGAAATCAAAGGAGTGCACTTTTGAAGTCTTTAGCTTTGTCTTTAATAAAAAGTGGAAAGATTAAAACTACAGAAGCAAAAGCCAAAGAATTGCGTCCATTTGCTGAAAAATTAGTTACAAAGGCCAAAAAAGGAGATTTAGCTTCAAGAAGATTGGTGGTTGCAAGACTTATGAATAGGGAACCGGAAGTTAAAAAACTTTTTGATGTAATTGCACCAAAATACAAAGACCAAAAAGGTGGTTATATAAGAATTATTAAAGTTCAAAGAAGATTAGGAGATGGTAGTAAGATGGCTTATATAGAATTTGTATAAGTAGAAAGTTTATAAAGTTCATAAAGTTATAAAGTATGGAAAAAGAAAACAAAAAAATAGAAGAATATTTAATAGATGCAAATGAAAAGACACTAGGAAGAACAGCAACACAGGCTGCTAGTTTTCTTATGGGTAAAAATGATACAAATTTTGCTAAAAATAAAGTTTCTGGTAATAAAGTAAAAATAATAAATGCTTCAAAGATAGTTATTTCACCTAAAAAAATGATTTCAGTAGAACATGAAAGATATTCAGGTTATCCAGGGGGATTAAAGACTCAAACAGTTGCTGATATTATAAGCAAAAAAGGGTATACAGAATTATTTATCCTAGCTGTTTATGGAATGCTACCTAATAACAAATTAAAAAGTAAAATGATGAAAAATTTACAAATTGTAGAATAAAAATAAAATGGCTGAAACAAAAAAAATCACCGCCAAGGCGGGACAAACAACAGAAAAAAAGATTTCACCTGCCCGCAATGCTAATAGCAAAGCTATTGCAGGCGGGAAAAAATACATTGAATCTGTAGGAAGAAGAAAGACTTCAACTTGCCGAATTAGAATTGTAGAAGGTGGAAGGGGACATATCATTATAAACGGCAAAGATGTAAAAGATTATTTTAAGACAGATGAACTTATAAGAATTGTTAATGATCCAGTTACAAAAACAAAGATTACTGAAAAATTTGATATTTCTGCATTAGTAAAAGGAGGAGGAATTCATTCTCAAGCAGAAGCAGTAAGACATGGAATTTCTCGTGCTTTAGTAGAATTTGATCAAGAACTTAGAGTTAAATTAAAGAAAATGGAATTTCTAAAGAGAGATCCAAGAATGAAAGAAAGAAGAAAGTTCGGTTTGAAAAAAGCAAGAAAGGCTCCTCAATGGTCAAAGCGTTAAAATATTTAAAAACAAAACTCTCCGCAAGGAGAGTTTTGTTTAAAATTAAGGAATGGCATTACTGTTGACTTTTAAAGGCTTTAATTTTATGCTACAATACTAGAATTATATGAAAGACGAAGATAAAAATAACCAAAAACAAGATAAAACAGCCCCGACGCCCGAGGGGGTCGGGGCTCCGACTTTTCTTCCTGAAGAAGAAGACGTCGGAGAGGTTCTTGAATTTGAATTTAATGAAGATGGTGAAGAAGATTTAAAAAAGACGCTTAAAAAACTGCGGAATGATTTAAAAGATTGTAAAAAAGAAAAACAAGAATATTTAGATGGTTGGCAAAGATCACGAGCTGATTTTACAAATTTTAAACAAGAGGAAGGGAAAAGATTGGAAGAGATGGCGAGATATTCAAAAGAAAAGATTATTGAAGAATTGATTCCAGTATTAGATAGTTTTGATATGGCATTTTCAAACAAAGAAGCATGGGAAAAAGTAGATCAAAATTGGCGAGTGGGAGTAGAATATATTTACAATCAATTAATTTCAGTTTTAGAAAAAAATGGAATTAAACAAATAAATGAAGTTGGCATAGAATTTGATCCTAAGATTCATCACTCAACAGAAATAATTAAAGCAGAAAAAGAAAGTGATGATCATAAAGTAGTTGAAATTATTCAAAAAGGATTTATAATGGGAAACAAGGTTTTAAGACCTGCCAACGTAAAGGTATATAAATATACTATAAATTAAAAGAATTATCAGACCCGTTAATGTGAAGGCCTGTCCCGTACTAAAAATTTAGTGCATTCGATAAAATTTTTTAGTGCTGGGATGGCAAAATTTAAATAAAAAATTATTAACAAATTAAATTAATTAAATTGTTGCTAGTGCCTAGGTGCCTAGTGACTAGAAGCTAAACCATGTCAAAAATAATAGGAATAGATTTAGGTACAACAAATTCGGCTGTTGCAATAATTGAAGCAGGACAGCCAAAAATTATAGAAAATATTGAAGGGGCAAGAACAACTCCGTCTATTGTGGCTATCGCAAAAAATGGCGACAAATTAGTTGGTCTTCTTGCGAAAAGACAAGCTGTAACAAATCCAGAAAACACAATTTATGGCATAAAAAGATTCATGGGTCACAACTTTGATAGTTCTGAAGTTCAAAAAGATAAAGGGAATGTTTCTTTCCATATAGAAAAAGGACCAGACAATGGGACACTTGTAAAAATGGGAGACAAGCAATATAGACCAGAAGAAATTTCAGCGATGATATTACAAAAAATTAGACAGGATGTTGAAGCAAAATTAGGAGAAACTGTTACCGAGGCTATTATCACAGTTCCAGCATATTTTGATGATGCACAAAGAAAAGCAACTAAAGACGCTGGTAAAATCGCTGGTCTTGATGTTCTAAGAATTATAAATGAACCAACTGCCGCAGCCCTTGCTTATGGATTTAACAAAAAGAAAAATGAGAAAATTTTAGTTTATGATTTTGGAGGTGGAACTTTTGATGTTTCAGTCCTTGAAATTACTGGTGACGGAGATGAACAAAGTATTGAAGTGAAGTCTACTGAGGGGGATTCACATATGGGAGGAGAAGATATTGATCAAAAAATAATCAAATGGATTGCTGATGAATATAAAAAAGAGTCCGGTGTTGATATTACAAAAGATTCACTTGCACTTCAGAGATTAAAAGAATCGGCAGAAAAGACCAAACACGAACTTTCAACTACAACAGAATCAGAAATAAATATTCCATTCATCACATCAGATGCATCTGGTCCTCGTCACTTGTTGATGAAAATGTCTCGCACTACTTTAAATGGAATAGCACAAGAATTTATTGATAGATCAATTGAAATTACAAAAAACGCAATAAAAAATTCCCCATTTAAAATGGAAGAAATTGATGAAATAATTTTAGTTGGAGGACAAACAAGAATGCCAGCTATTGTTGATGCAGTTAAAGAATTATTTGGAAAAGAACCAAATAGATCAATCAATCCAGACGAAGTGGTAGCACTCGGCGCTGCTGTTCAAGGTGGAGTTTTGAAAGGTGAAGTTAGAGATGTTTTACTTTTGGATGTTATTCCACTTTCTTTAGGCATCGAAACTCTTGGGTCTGTTGCAACTAAATTAATTGAGAGAAATACAACCATTCCAGCCTCAAAATCTCAAGTTTTTTCAACCGCAGTAGATAATCAAACTTCTGTTGAAATTCATATTGTGCAAGGAGAAAGGCCAATGGCAACTGACAATAAAAGTCTCGGCAGATTTATATTAGATGGAATTCCACCAGCACCACGCGGAATGCCACAAGTGGAAGTTACTTTTGATGTTGATTCAAATGGAATTTTAAATGTTAAAGCTATGGATAAAGCTTCCGGCAAGGTTCAATCAATCCGCATTGAAGCAAGTTCTGGTTTGACTGACGAAGATATAAAGAGAATGCAAAAAGATGCGGAAATAAATGCCGAAGAAGATAAAAAGAAAAAAGAAATTGCTGATGTAAAAAATGGTGCTGAAGTTATGATTTATACTGCCGAAAAAGCGTTGAAAGACAATGCAGATAAAATAAGTGATGATATTACAAAGGGAGTTGAAGAAAAAATTTCTAGTTTGAAAAATGTAAAAGACCTGCCTACCGGACAGGCAGGTGGAAGCGATTTAGAAGTTATAAAAAAAGCAACAGATGAACTTTCAATTGAAATGAGTAAAATTGGGGAAGAGATTATAAAACAACAAAAAGAAAATCCTGCACAAGCAAATCCTGCACAAGCAAATCCTGAACAAAAAACCGATGAGGGAAATGTCCGTGATGCAGAAGTAGAAGAAGAAAAAAAAGAATAATTTTTAAAAGGTGCGACCTTAAAAGTTTTACACCCAAGGTCGTTCCTTGGAAAAATTTAAAAATAAAAAACCCGCTCAACCGAGCGGATTTTTTAAAGAACATAAAAAACTTATTTTTTTGTTTTTGTTGTGTCAGACAAATCTAATGTTGGTGAAAGTTGGTCAACAGAATAAATGAAATAATATCCATCCATCCATATACACCATCCATTAAATACCACTGAATCAGTTTCTGCTTTATCAGAAAGTTGGTCATAAATACTTTGGGGTATCCAAAGCACTGTAGAAACACTATTCTGAAATTTATCAGCAACAGTTCCATAGATTCCAACACCCAATTTTGTATCATAATCTTTTGGGTTTTTTACTCCATTAAAAGAACAACGATAATTTGACTTGCTACTGGCTTTTTCTTTTGTTGAACCACCAGTACAACCAAAAAATATTACAATAACAATAGCCATAATAAAAGCTAATAAATATTTCATAAATATGTATTTAAAGAATTTCTGGGTAGAGTTTATCATATATAATAAGATATGTCAATAAGTAAAAATCCGCTCAACTGAGCGGATTTTTTAAAGAGCGAATGAACCAAAGATTAAAGTTCGAAAGATTTTACACTGTCCATATAAAAGGCTTCGTCAGTATTAGTGTCAACAAGGTCACGAAGCCCTTTTTCTCCAAGTGATATTCCAACATTATATTCTACTGCTATAAAATTATCAATTACTCTTTCTTTTGTTCCAACAGTAACTTTTTTTATAACTTTTCCAGAAGACATCGCCTCAAATAGAGGTTTTAAATCTTCTCTTAAATTCAAATCTTGCCAAGGTTTCCTGCGTATTCTCATCCATTTGTTTTTTAAAGTTTCTGCGCACATTCTAGTATAATTAAATTTAAATGTCAACTCAGCGCACTAAATACCAAGTGTGTGAGTATGGTTTTAGATATTCCAAAAAACCTTTAAAAATGATATATTGATGTTTATGTTCAGTCCGACCAAAATCGGACTGCTCATAAATTATATTCATTTCATTCATTAATTTATGGCAAAAGACTACTACAAATTATTAGAAATAGAAAAAGGCGCTAATAAAGAAGAAATTAAAAAGGCTTTTCATAAGTTGGCTCACAAGTATCACCCTGATAAAAAGGGTGGAAATGAGGCCAAATTTAAGGAAATTAACGAGGCTTATCAAATCCTTTCAGATGACAAAAAACGTGCCGAATATGACAGATTTGGGACAACTGGAGGGGCTTCAGGCTTTCAAGGTGGTGGTTTTGGTGGCTTTCAAGGAGGTTTTGACCAAGGTGGTTTTCAGGACTTTGATTTTGGTAATTTAAACGACATTTTTTCAGAATTCTTTACTGGTGGAATGGGTAGAGGTAGGGCACAAGAAAGACGAGGTAGGGATATTTCTACCGAACTTAATATTTCTTTCTATGATTCAATTTTTGGAATAGAGAGAAATATTTTATTAACTAAGGTTTCAAAATGTGAGACTTGCAAAGGAAGTGGAGCTAAAACAGGTACTGATTTAAAAAAATGTTCTACTTGCAACGGACAAGGAAAAATTCACGAGACAAAAAGATCTTTTCTTGGTTCTTTTTCAACTGTAAAAATTTGTGAAGAGTGTGGAGGTACAGGCACAGTACCAGTTGAAAAATGTTCTGATTGTAAAGGCAGTGGAATTGTAAAAAAACAAGAAGATATAAAAATCACAATTCCGGCTGGAATGAGAGATGGAGAAATGATTAGAATTACTGGTGAAGGTGAAGCTATTTCAAAAGGTGCATCTGGTGATCTTTATATAAAAATAAATGTTGCGCCACATCCAACTTTCAAAAGAGAAGGGTCAAATTTGATAATGGATTTAAATTTAAAATTATCTGACGCTTTACTTGGAACAGAATATAAAATAAATACTTTGGACGGCGATATAAAAGTAAGAATCCCTGAAGGAGTTGGAATTGGAGAAGTTTTGAGAGTTAAAGAAAAAGGAGTGCCTGTTTCAAAAAACAAAAGAGGGGATTTGTTTATTAGGCTTCATATAAAAATACCAAATAAACTTTCTAAAAAAGCAAAAGAATTAGTTGAAAAAATGAAAGAAGAAGGCATCTAGGAATTTTTAAAAGGTGCGACCTTAAAAGTTTTACACCCAAGGTCGTTCCTTAGAAAAATTTCTTTAAAATTATCAAATTTGTTAAAATATGGACATGTGAATCCTGTAGTAGATTTTCAAATTATTACAGGGTAATGATGAGATTTTAGGAACAATAAGTCGTAAAAAATATTAATCATAATTTAAAGTTTTAAATTCGTTTTTTAAAACAATTTGAAAATTCACTACGGGATGAAATTATTATCAGAAGAATTGCAAAAAAGAGGTTTTATTTATCAGTTTTCAGAGGAAAAATTAGAAGATATAACAGATAAAGAAAAAAGAACTCTGTATGTGGGTATTGATCCTACTGCTGATTCTCTGCACGTTGGTCATCTTGTTGCACTTTTAATGTTGCGACATTTTCAAAGCTACGGACATAAAATTATTATTATTGTTGGTGGTGCAACTGGAATGATTGGTGACCCATCAGGGAAAAGCAAAGAAAGAAATTTACTTGATAATAAAACTCTTAAGAAAAATGTAAAAGGAATAAAAGCTCAAGTAAAGAGTATTCTTGGAAATTCAAATTTTACAATTACAAATAACAATGATTGGTTTAAAAAGATCAAGGTTTTAGATTTTCTTCGAGATACAGGAAAACACTTTACAATCAACGCTTTAATTAAGAGAGATTCTATTGAAAAAAGAATGACAGGGGATGAGGGGATTTCTTATACAGAATTTAGTTATGTGCTTTTGCAATCTTACGACTTCTTACATTTATTTAAAAAATATGGGTGCAATCTTCAGATTGGTGGATCTGATCAATGGGGGAATATTGTTTCGGGGATAGATTTAATTAGAAAAGTTGAAGATAAAAAGGTTTATGGAATAACTTGTCCTTTAATAATTAATGAAGCCACGGGGGAGAAATTTGGAAAATCAGAAGGTGGAAATGTTTGGTTGTCGGCTGAGAGAACTTCGTCTTTTGCTTTCTTTCAATTCTGGCTAAACGTTGATGACAAGAGCGCAGTAAAATATCTAAAAATTTATAGTCCGCTTTCTATCGAAAAAATAAATGGCATAGAAAATGATTTTATAAAAAATCCTGAAAATAGATTAGCTCAGAAATCTTTGGCTTATGAAATGACTAAGCTTATTCATGGAGAACAATCAGCAATTGCTTCAAAAAAAGTCTCAGAAATATTATTTGAAAACAAGGAAATAGAAAATTTATCTCAAGAAGAAAAGAAACTTTTGACTTCTGAAATCAAAAGCGTTTCAGCTAAAATTGGAGATGGAATTAAAATTGCTGACGCTTTAGTTATGGCAGAACTTACTCAATCAAAAGGGGAAGCAGGGAGACTCTTGAAAGAAGGCGGAGTTTCTGTAAATAATGAAAAAGTAGACGAAGAATACATTATAACTTCCAAAGATTCAAAAAACGGAATAATTTTGATAAAAAAAGGAAAGAAAAACTTTGCCTGTCTTTTGGTGTAAATTAAATTAATAACATCCTTACTCCGACCATGGTCGGAGTAAGGATGTTATTAATGTTGACAAAATATTAAATTATTGATATATTGGAAATTAGAAAAAAGTTTTTTTTAATATAGATTTTATGGCAGAACTTAATTTACAGTTACCGAGATGGTTTTACGATAAATGGATTTTGTTAAACAATAAAGATCCCTTGATCAAAGAATTAATAAATTTTGCTCTTATTTTTGAGCAAGATATGGTAATTAAAACACAGAATCAAAAACCACTGGAAGCTTCAGAAAAATTGGAAATCGGTTTTTTGGAAAAATTGCGCAAATCTTATGTAGAATGGAAAGATTCTGCCTATGAAGTTTTTTTAGGACCAGATTCTTCAGAAATAGAGAAAGTAATTAAAAAATTTCGTGAACACTATAAAGAGTATGTTCTTTTTTTAGAAGCTGGTTCTCTTTGATTTTAAAAAACCCCGCAATTGCGGGGTTTTTTATTTTGTTTAGGTCTTATGTTTATTATTTAATGTGTTTAATTGACAAAACAAAGAGGTCTGATAATCTTAAATTAGAAAAGTTTTTAAAAAATTATTATGAGTCAAATGAAGTTACCAGCTTTTTTGTCAATACAATTGTTGTCAAATTTGGATACATTTGCAATACATCTAAAAAATGTTGCAACTCAAATAGAAGAGGACAAACTTCTAAAAACTCCAAAACAAAAACCCCATGGAGGCAACTAGAAACAACACTATGGGAATGGTATTGTGTACCGCCATTAAGACTGAATGGTATGTGGCAGGAAAAATATTAGTTGAACTAAAAAACAACGATTTAAAACAAGCTAACAGACTGATAAAAAAATTTAGGAGTTATTATAAAGATTACCTTTCATTTTTGGAATCAGAATAATCTTTTTGTTCTTCTTAAAATCCCCGCAATCGCGGGGTTTTTAAATTTTAGTAATTCTAGGTCCAGATGGAGTATCTTCTATATTGTAACCAGCAGTAGCACTAATTTGGCGAAATCTATCAGCTTCTTCCCAGTTTTTTTCTTTACGAACTATTTCTCTTGCTTCTACTAATTTTAAAATATCTTCTGGAATTTCTAAAGTTTCTTTTTCCAACAATTTAAAACCAAAAATTTGATCAATTATTTCGATTGTTTTATATTTTCCCTCAGCATTCTCATCTCGTAAAAGTTCCCATAGTGAAGCCAATGCTTTGGGGGTGTTTAAATCTGAATTCATAGCTTCTTTAAATTTGTCTAAATATTTTTCATTTATTTTTCCATCATTTTTTAAATCTTTAGAAATATTTTTTAGTCTGTTGTAGGAGTTTTGAGCATCGTCTAATGAATTTTTTGAAAAATCTGTTGGTTTCCTGTAGTGTGCCGATGTAACAAAATATCTTATAATTTCACCAGAATAACTTAGAAGTATGTCTCTTATTGTTTTAAAGTTTCCAAGGCTTTTACTCATTTTTATTCCATCGACATTTACCATTCCATTGTGAATCCAGAAATTTGCCATTTTTGCACCCCAAGCAGATTCACTTTGGGCAATCTCATCTTCATGGTGGGGAAAGATCAAATCTTGTCCACCTCCGTGAATGTCAAAAGGAATTCCCAGAATACTTTCAGACATAGCAGAACATTCTATATGCCAACCTGGTCTACCTTTGCCAAATGGGGTATCCCATTCTGGTTCATTTGGTTTTGAAAATTTCCAAAGTACAAAATCTTCCTTATTCTTTTTTTCTCTATTTTCTAGAACCCGCGCACCAGATTTTAAATTTTCAATTTTTTGGTGGGACAGTTTTCCATATTCTTTGTATTTTGAAATATCAAAGTAAATTCCATCGTCTTTTATTGTATAAGCGTATTCTTTTTCAATAAGTAAAGTTACAAGATTTATCATTTGTTTGATATATTCTGTAGCTTTTGGTTCTACATCAGGTTTTTCTACTCCAATTTTCTCATAATCTTCAATATGAGCTTTTGTATTTTTTTCTGTTAAATCTTTTGTAGTCTCATGTAATTCGCGTGCTTTATCAATTATTTTGTCGTCAATATCAGTAATATTTGAAGCAAACATTACATCATAGCCTAGAAATCTTAAATATTTTCTTAAAATATCAAAAGTAATTTTCTGTCTTGCATGGCCTAAGTGGGGGACATCGTTTACTGTTGGTCCACAAACATACATTCTAACAGCACCTTCTTTTATGGGTTTAAATTCTTCTTCTTTTTTTGTGAGAGTGTTATAGAGTTTTAGAGACATTTCAGTAAAAACTTATTTTATCTTAACCATTTTTTACTTTTGAAAATAAGCATTATTATCAGCACAGAAATTATCATTATTGCTAGAATAATTTCAAAAGCATTCGGGTTTTGGGTAAAAGGTACACTAACATCCATTCCAAACACAAGAGGAATCAGAGAAATTGTAATTGGAATAAAGGTCAACATTGTAAGAGTTCTAATTATTCTGTTAGTCTTACTTGTTAGAAGGGAGTCGTTTGTGTCACGAAGATCATTTAGAATTTCTTTATGACTTTCTACTGCGTTGTGAACTTTATTAAATTCTCCAATCATTATTACTAAATAATAAGAAAATTCTTCTCCAAAAAACCTCTTAGCGGTAGCCTCAAAAGATTTTAATATTTCGAAGTGGAATCGTATAGCTTGTTTAAAATCAAGAAGTTTTCTATTTACATTAGAAATAGCTTGAACCATTTCTCTTTCTTTTTCTTCAAAAATTTTAACTTCTATTTCTCTTAATGAATTATTTATATCATCTAATTTATAAGACAAATGCCTGTAAAGATCTTTTATAATATGGAAAAATAAAAATCCAGCATGACTTCCTATATTATCTTTATTTAACATAGAATTAATTTCGAATTTCTTTTCAAATTCATGTAGTGTATTTACAAATTCATAATGAACTGTAATTAAAAAATCTTTTCCTATTATAAAATCAATTTCTTGATCACCCGAATCTTCTTTTGTGTGAGAGCAAGGAAAATGGAGAATGAGATAGATAAGATTATCATAAAGATCAACCTTTGATCTTATTGTTTTATTTATAACTTCTTCTTCAATAATTTGTGGAATTTTAAACTCTCTGGATATTTCATCAATCTCGTCTTTTGTAGGAGATTCAATATCTATCCATACCAACTTCTTGTACTTGTGTCTTGAAATCATAAAAATTAGTTTCTAGTAACTAGTGTCTCCCACCTTTGGACGGGACAGGTAGTTTCTAGGGTTTTTTATTTGTAATATTATCCTTAATTATATCTTATTTTATTAGCTCAACCAAGGTAAAAAGTCTCTAATAAAGGGGGTATTGCATTTTTTGTAGTTTTCTGTAATATATAATCATTATGGAATTTGCAGTTATAGAAACAGGTGGAAAACAATATAAAGTCTCCGTTGGGGATATTTTAAAAGTTGAGAAATTAACTGGTGATTTTAAGGTGGGTGACAAGGTTACTTTTGATAAGGTTTTGCTTACAAGTAATGGAAAGGATATAGAAGTTGGTGCTCCTTACTTAGAGAAAGTAAAAGTGGAAGCTATTTTTCAAAAAGAAGGAAGAGGTCAAAAGGTTTTAGTTGTAAAATACAAAGCAAAAAGCCGATATCTAAAAAGAAATGGTCACAGACAGACTTTTAATGAAGTAAAAATTTCATCAATAAAATAAAAAACCACTCCAAAAGAGTGGTTTTTTATTACCTTGACACGCAAGTAATGTTTATGTTAGTCTTAGGTTAGAAATTGATAAAATAAGTACCATGAAAAAAGTTTGGAAATTCAGTAAATTTATAATTTTTATTATTGTTTTTGGTGGGAGTGTAGTCGGATGTTACTTTTGGGATTACCCATATTTTTCTTCGAAAAGAATAGAAAAGATCAATATCTCTTCTTTTAAAGGAAGAGTAGTAAAAGCAGACTCTATCTCACCTGGAACCTTTAAATTGGATGTTCCATTCGAATCATCATTGAAATGGAAAGAAAATGCAATTCTCTCTTATGGGGCAAATGGTTTTAATGATGGATCGATTCAGGTTTGGAAACCAGACCCCTTAACTTCTGGGGTGTTTTTATACTCATACTATTCATATGAGGCGCCGTGGAATTATACAGTTGATAAAATTTGTTATAATTCTGGTTCAAATAGTCGTGAGATTGTTTTTAAAATGGGTCCAAAATTATTCTGGATTACATTAATCATTTTTGGCCAAATATGTCTTATTGTAATAGTCTGCGGTATAACCGCGGCAATCCTTTGGTAATAAAAATATGATTTCAAAAACCCCGCAATTGTGGGGTTTTGTTTTGTATTGACAGAATGTAATTTCTTGTGCTAATCTTTAGTCAGAAATATTTTAAATGTTATTTAGATGGATTCATTTTTGAAAATATTAAACAGTATTATATTTTATTTATTTGGGTTTGTTTCAGGAATGTTATTTATTGGTATTATGGTTGTTCTTTTAAAAGAAGACATCCCGCCAAAGGTTATTTTTGAAAATAAAGATTTTATTATTTTTGAATATCAAGGTGGATATATAAATCCAATTGAGAAAAATTACAGGGAATCATTCCAAAAAATCACCCCTCAGGGGTGATTTTTTATTGACAGTTTTTTAAAGCATTTTTGAAATAATTTTTATTAAAATATGCTATACTCAAATTATGCTATCGCGGAATTTGAGTATAGAAGACAAAATTTTAAAACTTTTATTTGAGCCAAAATATCGATATAAGGGTATGTTTGTCAGTACACTCGGTTTACCAGCCGTTTTTAAAAACAAAAAACAATCTATTACTAATGCTATTTATCGACTAAAGAAAGAAAATTATATCTTAAAAGAAGATAAGTGTATTCGAATACTTCCTAGGGGGGTAAAATATATTGAGAATAAAAAAAGCCGGCTTTTAATTTTTAATTCATTGTATAAAAAAGGAGCACCCAAGAACCTATTAATTATGTTTGATATTCCAGAGATCAAAAAAGCCGAAAGGGAATGGTTTCGTTTTCACTTACGGAAGTTCGATTATTATATGATTCAAAAAAGCGTTTGGATTGGTCCTTCACCTTTACCGAAAGATTTTTTAGATTATTTAAAAGAAATTAAACTTGAAGAATGTATAAAAACATTCAAACTAGCCAAATCATTTAATACTCAAACTTAGCTACCGCAAAGTTTGAGTATTAAAATTAATAATGATTAATTTCATTATTGACGATTTTTTAATGCATTTTTTATTGTATCACTATCAGAATATTCAAGTTCTGTGCCAGTAGAAAGTCCACGTCCTAAACTTGAAATTTTAAAAGAATATTTTTCTTGAAGTGGTGATAACATTTTTCTTATATAGATATCTGTATGTTCGCCGTGAGGATTTAAAGACATTGCAATTATTATTTCTTTTAATCCATTTTCTTTCAAATCCTTCTCTACTCTTTGTAACAATTCTCTAATGCGAATTCTTTTCTCTGTATCTTTTTCTGTGATTGGAACAAGTCCTCCTAATATAAAATAATTTCCACCATAAGTTCCACTTTTTTTCATACTTTCATAATCAGCGTCTTTTTCAATAACCATAAGTAGTGATTTGTCTGTATTTTTTCCAATACATATTTCACAAAATTCTCTATCAGGATATTCGAAGTGCTTAAAACACATTTTACATTGAGAAGTTTGTTTTTTTAATTCAGAAATTAGATGCGTGAGTTCACTCACATAATCTTTATTTGAGGATAAAAGAAAATAAACAAAACGCTTGGCTTGCCTTTCGCCAATTCCGGGGAATTTTGCAAAATATTGAGATAGTTTATCGATTGGATTCACCCCATTAGAAATAGGAAACAATCAAACGACTGTTTGTTTGATTGTTTCCATAGCTTATTAATTGTTTTGATAAATTTATCGATTTCATTTTTTATATAATTTTTATTTTAATATCTTAACTGATAGATTTCTAACGGGACTCATGGCTGATTTTGTAAAATTCATTCTAAAGTTCTATAGAACTTTAGAATGAATGAATTTATTTTCTTCTAGAAGTCTTCTAAACTCATACTACTACTCCCATTCATTGCTGGATTGCTTACATTGGTATTTTTTTCAACTGAAAGGAAACTTGTAGTTTTTTCATCAAAATAAAGTTCAATTTTTCCAATAGGGCCGTTTCTGTGTTTTTCTACTAGAATTTCTGCGATATTTTGTCTGTCAGAATCTTCTTTAAATCTATCCTCTCTGTGAATAAACATAACAACATCGGCATCTTGTTCAATAGATCCAGAATCTCTCAAATCAGAGAGTTTTGGGCGTCCTCCGCGGGTTTCTATGGCACGGGAAAGCTGGGATAGGGCAAGAACAGGGACATCAAGTTCACGAGCAAGACCTTTTAGGGATCTTGAAATTTCAGTAATTTGGTTAACCATAGAATCATAGTTTTTACTCGTATTCATAAGTTGTAGGTAATCAACGACAATTAATCCAAGCTTATGTTCTAGTTTAAGTTTTCTGGCAATCGAACGCATTCTTGTTATTGAGTTTGAAGGGAAGTCATCGATAAAAATTGGCGCCTTAGAAAGTCTATCTAAGGAATCTCTTAATTTTTGAAATTCATGATCAGTGGAAAGTCTTCCCGTTCTTAAATTCCATGCGTTAACATGAGCTTCGGCTGCGAGCATTCTGTCTACTAATTGCTGAGCACTCATTTCAAGAGAAAAAATTCCAACTGGAATATTATATTTTGTTGCAGCAATACGAGCAATGTCTAGAGCAAGAGTAGTTTTACCAACAGATGGTCTAGCAGCTAAAATTATTAAATCAGAATTTTGGAAACCGGAAAGGATATTATCAAGATCAGGGAAGCCAGTCGGAACTCCGCGAAGTTTTCCTTTTGACTCATGAAGCATTTCGAGACGCTCCCATGCTTCAGTTAAAGTTTCTTTTATATTTATAAATTTTTGACTTTTTGGAGATGAAATAACAGAAAATATTTTTTTCTCAGCTAAATCTAAAATCTCATCAATATCGTCTTCTCCTTCTTTAAAACCAAGTTCAGAAACATAATCAGCAGCCTCTATTAAACTTCTCATTATAAATTTTTTATAAACTGTATCAGCATAATATTTTATATTTGTAGATGCAGGAACTGTATTTGTAAGTTCTGTTAAATATGAACTCCCACCGATTTGTTCAAGCTGTTTTTTTTCTTTTAATCTAGTCGAAACAGAAAGAAGATCAATCGGGTCTCCTTTAGCTGAAAGATCGAGCATAATTTTATAAATATTTTTATGTTTTTCCGCATAAAAAGAATCAGGGAAAATAATATCACTGATTTCATTTATTGATCCTGGTCGAAGCATAATAGAACCAAGAACGGCTTTTTCAGATTCAATACTTTGAGGAGGAATTCTTAGATTTGATTTTTGCTGAACCATGTCAAAAGTTTAACATAAAGAGAAGGGGAGTAAAATTCAAAATGCTCAAAAACCTGTGACTAAGATGGGGAAAGAAATATTGACAAAATAAAGTAGTCTGATATATTATAATCAGAAAGTAATTTAAATATTATTAGTATGAATATAGCTGATATAGGTTTAGCTGATAAAAAATTAGAAGAATTTTTTATTGATAGCGTTTTACCTCAAGGAATAAATGAAGGAGGAAAACCAAAATTTCCCAGGGCTGAAAAATTTATCTCTAATAAGTCTAAACAGGATATTCTTACTCTTGCCGGTCTGTTTTACGGACAATGGGGGTATAAAATTAAAAAAGGATCAATAGATTCAATCTTTTATATACATCAGGAAGAACAAAAAATTTCTTGCATCCTAATTAATCCTTATGCTGGTGGAAACATGATTGAAATTAGCTCATCTTGATACCTTGGCTATACACATAGAAACCCTCGAGAAATCGGGGGTTTTAATTTTGGGAATTTAACTCAATTTTGGTATTATAAAAGGATGGAAAACAAAGAAAAAATCGTTTTAACAGGGGATAGGCCAACAGGAAAGCTTCATTTGGGTCATTATATTGGCGCCCTTATTCAAAGAGTTGAATTACAAAAGAAATATAAGCAATTTGTTATGGTGGCTGATGTTCAAGCCTTGACCGACAATGCTGATAACCCAGAAAAAGTTAGAACTAATACTTTTGAAGTTACATTAGACAATCTAGCTGTTGGAGTTGATCCATCAAAGACTACTTTTTTTATTCAATCTCAAATTCCCGAACTCGCAGAACTTACTGTTTATTTTCTAAATTTAGTAACACTAGCTCGATTAAAAAGAAATCCAACAGTTAAAGATGAAATGAAGCAGAAAGGTTTCGGTGAAGATGTGCCAGTTGGTTTTTTGTGTTATCCAATTAGCCAGGCATCGGACATTTTGTCTTTCAAAGGAAATTTAGTGCCGGTTGGAGAAGATCAAGTTCCTGTTATTGAGCAAACAAATGAAATTGCAGAAAAGTTTAATAGTTTTTATGGAGAAGTTTTTCAAAAAGCAGAACCTCTTTTAACAAAAACCTCCCGACTTGTTGGCATAGATGGAAAAGGAAAGATGAGTAAATCATTAGACAATGCAATTTATCTAGCTGATTCATCTGAAGTGATTGAAGAAAAAGTTATGTCTATGTACACAGACCCAGACCATATAAAAGTAGAAGACCCTGGTAAGATCGAAGGTAATGTTGTTTTCACTTACCTAGATGCATTTGATACAGATAAAAAGGGATTGGAAGAGTTAAAAGAAAAATATCAGAAGGGTGGAGTAGGGGACGTTCTAATCAAAAAAAGATTAATTGGGGTACTGCTTGAAATTTTAAATCCGATTCGCGAAAAAAGAGAATATTTAGAAAAAGATCCAAAGTATGTAATGGATATTTTAGAAGAAGGAACAAAGAAAGCTAGGAAGGTTGTTCAAGATACGCTCAAGGAAGTAAAACAAGCAATGAAGTTAAATTATTTTTAATTTTTCTTTTTTAGTAAATCTATGTCTATAAAAAATAAAATTATTTTTTTTGTAATATTTTTTGTCATTCTATTTGGATTGTATACTCCGAACATTTTTGCTCAAACAGAAAACACAACCCCGGTCAATATTGGGTTTGTCCCTGGTAATATTTGGTATTCACAAGATCCTTTTATGGAGGGTGATTTAATTAAAATTTACACACTGGTTTTTAATAATGGTAAGAACTCTATTTCAGGCACAGTTGAATTCTATGATAAAAATGTAATTTTAGGAGATAAAAAATTTACACTTAAAGCCGGAGAAATTTTGCCAATTTATGTTGACTGGAAGGTTACTGCGGGAGATCATACTATGTCCGCAAAAATAATTGATTCTAAGATGGTTGTAAATAATACAACTGAATCTATCGTTTTAAAATATAGTCAAACAGACGAAGATGAGAGATTTGTTCCAAAAATTATTCCTGCGAGCGAAAAAATTACAGACCAAACTAATAAACAAATAGAAAAAGTTACAAATTTTGTTTCTGAAAATACCCCTGCGTCTATAAAAGAACCTGTTATTTCAACTACAAAAAGTATTGAAGCTTTTAGAACAGATACTGCAGAAAAATTAGCTACTCAAAAAGAATCAACCCAAAAAGAAATAGAAGCTGTCGATGAAAAAAGAGCTGAACAGTTAAAGAGTAATGGACAAGTTGATACTAGTACCAAAATAGAAAAACCACTCAAATATATAAAACTTTTTTTAATTAGTTTGTTTGCGTTTATTTTTAAAACAAAAGTAATTTTTTATCTATTAGCTCTTACTATTATTTTTTTAATTTTCAGATTTATTTTTAAGAAAATTTTCAAAAAGAAAAATGGTAAATAAGAATAATACACTATTTAGGATTCTTGCTGTAATATTTTTATTCATAAGTGTGTTATTTTTTCCTATCTGGATGACAATCCCACTTGGGATTATTTTTCTTTTTGTTTTTAATAATTTTTATGAATTTATAATACTTTCTTTGTTTAATGACTTGCTATATGGTGTGGAAGAACCAAGATTTTTCACTATAAAATTTGTAACATTTTTAATTTCTTTAATTTTGTTTTTTGTGGTAAAAATACTGAAAAAGAAGATAAAATTTTACAGATAAAACATTATGAGTCCCGCCCGAAATCAATCAGTTAATATATTTAAATAAAAATTAAAATTACAATGAAATCAATAAATTTTGGAAAACAATCAATAAATTACGGAAATGCCAAAACAGCTACTTGTTTAGGCATTTCCTATTTCTAACGGGATGAGAATATTCAAGAAAAAAAGAAAAATCTTTGAGATTGCTCCAGATGAAATATTTTTAGATTCAAAAAATATACCCCAATTTAATACCCAACAGATGGAGGGTAAAATTGAAAAACCAATCTCTAAAAAAACAACTGCTTTCCTGTGGTTATTTTTTCTCATAGTTATAAGTATTTTTACTTGGAAAATTTCAGCACTTCAGCTTGTAAAAGGTGAGTATTATTTTAAAAAAAGCCAAGATAACAGTTTAAATAGAAAAATTATCTTTGCTGATAGGGGAATAATTTATGACAGGAATAATGTAAGACTTGCATGGAATAGTGAAATAATGGGTGACACTGGAGATATTAGTGAGAAATTTTTACTTAGATCATATATAAAATCTCCAGGGTTATCTCATGTACTAGGATATGTTAGCTACCCTAAAAAAGATAAATCGGGAAATTACTGGAGAGAAGTATTTACTGGAAAAGATGGCGTTGAAAAAAAATACGACAATATTTTAAAAGGAGAAAATGGTGAAAAACTTTTAGAAAAAGATGCCCTTAATACTATTCAGTCTGAGAGCGTTGTTAATCCATCTAAAAATGGTGATAATGTTGTTTTAAGTATTGACTCAGGAGTTCAAACAAAACTTTTTGAAGCTATAAAAAGTCTAGCAGGATCTTCTTCTTATGTTGGTGGAGGTGGGGTTTTAATGGACATAAATAATGGAGAAATTTTAGCTATTACGAGTTACCCAGAATATGATTCCGAAATTATGTCACTAGGCAGTGATTCAAATACAATTGGAGATTATCAAAAAAGTAGTAGAAAACCATTTTTAAACAGAGCTTTAAATGTCTATGCTCCTGGATCTATTGTAAAACCCTTTATTGCTATGGGGGCATTAAATGAGCAGGTCATTGATCCATTAAAAAAAATATTAAGCACTGGATCTATTTCAATTCCTAATCCATATTTTCCAGATAAGCCATCTATTTTTAAAGACTGGAAGGCTCATGGTTGGGTAGATATGCGTCGTGCACTTGCAGTATCTTCTGACGTTTATTTTTATGAAGTTGGAGGGGGATACAAAGATCAAAAAGGTTTAGGAATTGTAAACATAGATAAGTATATGAAAATGTTTATGGTGGGAGAAAAAACTGGAGTTGATTTATATGGAGAAAATGAAGGAGTAATACCAACCCCAGAATGGAAAGAATTGAATTTTAATGGTGACCCATGGAGGGTTGGAGATACTTATCATACCTCAATTGGGCAATATGGATTTCAGGTTTCCCCAATTCAAATGGTGCGTGCTATTTCTGCTATAGCAAATGACGGCACCCTTGTTTCTCCTCATGTTGTTTTGGGAGATAAAAATTTTGAAAATAAAACTGAAAAAATTGAATTAAATACAAGTTATTTTGATATTGTAAAAGAGGGGATGAGAGGAGTCGTAATGCCAGGAGGAACAGCTACAATGCTTGATGTTCCTTATGTTAAAGTGGCAGCTAAAACTGGTAGTGCCCAAGTTGGAATTTCAAAAAAAAATATGCACGCCTGGGTTATAGGATTTTTCCCTTATGAAAAACCAAGATATGCTTTTGCAGTTTTAATGGAAAGTGGGCCATCTCAAGGAGCATCGGGAGCTCAATATGTAATGAGACAAGTTCTTGATTGGATGAGTATAAATGCTCCGGAATATTTCAAGTAAGTTCATAAAGTTATAAAGTTCGTAAAGTTTATAAAGTAAAAAACCGCCGGTTGGCGGTTTTTAGAGTTAAAAAATTAACTTTAATTTTTGTCTAAGCAATTATTAAACTGGTGACTGTGTAGCAAGAAAATCAGTAAAATCCTTTCTTATCGCATTATTTTTTACAACCACCTTAATACCATATTTTAAAGCAAGAATTATTTCTTCTTTCATTCCATCACTGAGGATTCTCCCATAAAGCCATAATTCATCAACCATACCTCGTCTGAAATATTCAATAGCTACTTTTTTAGCTAGGTTTTTAGATATCTCATCTTTTCCCAAATATTGTCTCCAAACAAAACTTGGAAAAATTGGAATGATTTTTCCAGATAAATGTAGTTGTTTACATATCTGTATCACTTTTTTAATATTTGCTTCAATATCTCCCGATATTGTGTGAGCGATAAATACTGTTTTCATTTTTCCCATATAAAAAACATTTAAACTATCTGCACAAATAATAACAAAAAATATTAATTTTGTCAAACAAAAACCGCTGTTAAGCGGTTTCATTTTGAATAACTTTACGATAATCCTCTTTAGTGAAATCCCATTCCCATGAAATACCTTTTTTCTTCCATCTTCCTTTCAGATAAATTCGATAAAATCTGGTTGATGTAAAGATTACAAAGCCTGATCCTAAAATATAAGGCCAAACAATAGGTAAAATTTGAACAAAGAGAATTACACAAACCAAGGAACAAAATTGAAAAACAAAAACAATAAAATTAAAAGGTTCATTGTCTTGTAAGCTCCTTTTTGCGTAAACAAAAGCGAAAAATAAAGAAACAATGCCCAAGATAACCAAAAGAACAAAAAGAGCATAGTCTTCAAAAGTTAAAAGATCAAAATTACAGATTTTCATATAATTAATATTTAACAAACTTCTGAGGGGAGTTTAGCATATTTAATATAGTTTGTCAAGTAAAAAATAATCTCAAAATCCTTTTAAATCAGGCCTAAATTTTATATAATAATAAAATGCAAAATAGAATTTATATCAAAGATTTAAAAAAGGAAATAGAAAAAGAAGTAATTTTGGCTGGTTGGGTTGATGTTAGACGCGATCAAGGTAAAATGGTTTTCTTTGATATGCGAGATATGACAGGCAAAGTTCAGTGCGTGGCGTTGCCGAATCGCGAAGAAGTAATTGGGCAGGCCAAGGAAATTCGTCCTGAATGGGTTTTGAAAATTACTGGTTTAGTAAATAAGCGTCCAGATAAAAATGTTAATCCTGAAATTTTAAATGGTGATATTGAACTTGAAGTTACAAATATTGAAGTATTAAATAAGGCCGAAGCATCACAAGTTGATTTATCTACTGACGGATTAGAAATTGGTGAAGAGCATAGATTGAAATATCGATATTTAGATTTACGCCGAGATCGTCTACAAAAAAATATTCGTAACAGACATAAGATTGCAAAATTTATTCGTGGTTATTTAGACAAAGAAGGTTTTATTGAAATTGAAACTCCAATACTCTCAAAATCTACTGCTGAGGGTGCGAGAGATTTCATTGTTCCATCTCGTCTTGATCAAGGAAAATTCTATGCGCTTCCACAGGCTCCACAACAATATAAACAACTTCTAATGGCTTCTGGAATGGAAAAATATTTTCAGTTTGCAAAATGTATGCGTGACGAAGATTTGCGTGGCGACAGACAGCCAGAATTTACTCAACTCGATTTAGAAATGAGCTTTGTTGACCGTGAAGATGTAATGAGCTTGAATGAGAAACTTTTAATTGAAATTGTAAAAAATCTTTATCCTGAAAAAGAAATTCAAGAGATTCCATTTCCAAGAATTACATATAAAGATGCGATTGAAAAATATGGATCTGATAGACCAGATTTAAGAAAAGATCCCGACGGACAAGCTGACGGGACAGGTAAAAATAATAAAAATCTTTTGGCTTTTTGTTGGGTGATTGATTTTCCATTTTTTGAAAAAGCAAACAAAGATAATAATCCACAAGCAGAAGGGGAATGGACATTTACCCATAATCCGTTTTCTGCAGCTCAACCGCAATTTCATGATGATTTATTAAATAAGAAAAATATTCCGGAAATTCTTACTGACCAATATGATATTATAATGAATGGTAATGAATTAGGCGGTGGTTCAATTCGAAATCATAAACCCGAAGCTCTTTTGGCAGTTTATGACATCATGGGAGTAAAAAGAGAAGAAGTTGAAAAAAATCTTTTCTATATGTTAGAAGCATTCAGGTCAGGAACTCCACCACATGGCGGAATTGCATGGGGTTTTGATCGATTTGTAATGTTACTTGAAAATGAACCAAACATTCGCGAGGTGATGGCTTTCCCAAAAAATGGAGAAGGAAAAGACTTGATGATGGATTCACCAAATGAAATTTCTGAAAAAAATCTTAAGGAATTAGGAATTAAATTAGATATAAATAAGTAGAAAATTTGTAAAGTTAAAAGCCGGATTAATCCGGCTTTTATAAATTAACTCACTTTTCCATCAATAAGAAATAAATTTGTTCCTCCAGGAGTTTTTACTTCTGTAAAACTATTGTCATTTTCCCACCAATGTAATTTATTGCAGACATTACAAGGAAATGCTGATACTATTTGTTCACGCCCTTTTACATTCCTACTTAATACTGCATGTTTTTTTACATCAATGTGTCCAATACATTTCTGATCAGTACACTTTTTACTTTTTTTTGCCATTACTAAAATTATTTTTTAATTACATTTCTATAAATAGCTTATCATATTATTTATTCTTTGTCAAACATGTAAATATCTGTAAAATATTATAAAATATATACATAAATGGATAAGACAGATAGTTATCAAATTAAAACACCTATTTTTGAGGGTCCGCTGGACCTGCTTTTAAATCTTATCGAAAACAGAAAGCTTTTTGTGAATGAAATATCTTTGTCTCAGGTAACAGATGATTATATTGAATACATTAAAAATTTTCCCAAAACCGATATGGCAGAAATTTCCGGTTTTATTATTGTGGCTGCAACTTTAATTTTAATTAAATCAAAATCTCTTTTACCAAACGTTTCTTTGACTGATGACGAAGAAGTGCAAATTAGTAATCTTGAAGATAGATTAAAAATTTATAAAACGATAAAAGATTTAAGCGTAAATATTAAAAATAATTTTGGTAAAAATATTATTTTTAATAAGTCAGATAGAGAAATAATGGAGCCAGTTTTTATGCCCGATGAAAAAATAACGATTGAAAATTTATCTGGTCTTATAAGAAGCGTAATAGATAATTTACCTAAAAAAGAAATTTTACAAAAAGTATCAGTTAAAAAAGTTATAAGTATAGAAGAGATGATAAATAGCCTGACTGATAGAATACAATCAAATCTAAAAACAAGTTTTAAAGAATTATCAAAAAATAATAATGGGTCGCCGGAAATGGTTAAAGAAAACAAAATTTATGTTATTGTAAGTTTCCTAGCCATTCTTGAATTAGTGAGACAAGGAGTGGTGGCAGTAATGCAAGATAATAATTTTGATGATATTCAGATCGAAAAAAGTGAAATATTAATAACTGAGAATTTATAAGTTTATAAAGTAAAAATTATGAATAATATTTTGTCATTTTGCAAAATGACAAAATATTAAATAAAAAACTATGGATATAAGCAGTAAAATTGAAGCAATACTTTTTATCAAGGGTGAACCGGTTTCTTTCAAAAAACTGGCTGATCTTTTGGAAGTTAATATTTCAGAAATAAAAGAAAGTTTAGAAATTTTGGAAAAAAATTTAGAAAGTAGGGGATTACAACTCATTATTAAAGAAGATGAGGTAATGTTAGGAACAAGAAAAGACTTAAGTTCTCTTTTGGAATTAATTAAAAAAGATGAATTAAATAGAGAATTAAGTAAAGCAAGTTTAGAGACTTTAACCATTATTCTTTATAAAGAACATCCAACAAGAAGTGATATAGACTATATCAGGGGAGTTAATTCTAGTTTTATTTTAAGAAACCTATTAATCAGGGGTTTAATTGAAAGAGAAACTCACCCAACCGATCAAAGAAAGTTTATTTACAAACCAACCTTTGATTTACTTTCTTATCTTGGATTATCAAAAATAGACGAGCTTCCAAATTATCAAGATTTTCAAAATATTTTAACTAAAAGTGCTGAAGAAATAAGTGAATTAGAACAAGAAGAAATTTAAAATAATAAAACCCCGCAATTTCTCGCGGGGTTTTTTCTTACCCAATGGTAAATTCAATAGAACGAGGATCAATAAAAGGTGTTTCAATTTTAACTGTCACACCTAATCCTTCAAAAATACTTGTAAGACACCTTACTACATAATCAATGTCCCGATGATCATGTTCAAACAAAATATCACATCCATTTCCAAATTCTTTTATTTGAAATTTTGAAATTAAGATAAAACATTTTGCGAAAGCGTCTTCAATAATTTTTTGAAGTGATTCCTGTTCTCCATTAATAATGGGTCGATAAAAATGAACTTCTACTTTCATACTCTACTGTTTTGGTTTTACGCAAGTAGCAGAGTCAAGGGTATAATCCGTTCTTCTTTCGTGGGGTTGGATTACTTAACCCTTGGGATATCAAAAGCACATCTAGCCGTGTGTGGACCTCTCAATATCTCGGTCGTGTCATCTTGTACTGTTATTTCTCTTTATTCAGATCATAAGATCCAGCTGTACACCAAATAGGTTTTCCCGTAAGCCATGAATAAATGTGTAATGGGCTAGCAAAACGCGATCTAACAATTCAGATTAAAGTATAGCATGTTCAATATACTTTGTCAAATAATTAAAATATATTACGAAAATTGCTTGACCCATACACAGTGTGTTGGGTTGACAAAATATTTCAATTTGCTATCATATACTCACAAATGAATTATATATTTGCAAAACATCATAGCGTAAATCATCTCCCATAAGGGGTATTTTACGTTTTTGTTTTAAATAAACTCTTAAAGTAAATACCTCTTTCCGGAGGTTTTTTAATTTCTTTAGGAGTTTTTTTATTTGTATTTAGTAATAAATAATTATTTAAATTAAGGAAAGGAGGTAAAAGTGAAATTCCCAAAGATTAATTGTTCATTTGGTGGATCTCTGGGTGGTGCAGGTGTGCATATCTAGAGAAAAAAATGAGAGAAATTTAACGGGCAAGACCTGTTAAATTTCTCTCAACTTATGGTCTTGGTAGCTCAATTAGAAGAGCGCTCCGTTGTGGTCGGAGTGGTTGAGGGTGCAAGTCCCTTCCAGGACCCCATACTTAGTGATTAGGTCACTAAGTAAAATTTAATAATTAATCTTCTGGCTAATAGCTAGTCACTAGGAACTAGAAGCTAACTTATGAGTTATAAAAAGAAAAAAAGGAAAAAGAATATTATTAATCAACTCAATTACCGTTTTGGGTTGATTAAAATTGTTCTTTTAAAAATGTATAAAAGATTTTTCCAGAAAACACTTAAAAAAGGAGGGAATATGCAATTACAACAAACAAGATCAATTATGCAAAAGCTTCGCGAAAGAGCTAGAATTATTCGCCCCAACAATCTTCGGATTAATGATTGGGTAGATGAATACATTAATGAATGTATTTTAAATGGTAAACCGGTCGAAATTTTAGTTCAATGTTGTACAGCTCTTGGGCTTGAAAAGAGAAAGCAACAACAAGGAGGAAAATTTATTCCATTAAAAGCAGAGATTAAACTTATTAAAGAAGAAATACCTAGCGCTATTGATCTTTTTCTTTCCAATAATGTAGAGGTAAGTATATTCTTCACTTTTAATAGATCATATGTAACACAACGGCGTCTTTCAAATGAAACTTTTGAAGAATATATGACTATGATTAAAAATATTGATATGGATAAGCAAACTTCTTCAAGAATAGTTTTTTTAGATTGGGAAGAAGATGTTCTTGGGGAACTTCCTAAGCCAAACATTAATGTTCTTACTAATTTTGATCAAATTGTTTCAAAAGAAGCTATTTCAATTGAATTAAATAATTTTATTCAAATCTTAAGTAGATATCCTGACAAACAAGTTTCAATTGATGAATTACGTAATGAAGCAAAATTTAGAATTTCTTGTGAGGCAGAGGAAGGGAGATTTTTAACAAGCAAAGAATCACCATTTTCTAATGGAGAATTTATTTTGATTCCATTTGAGCTTCCAGAGAGATATGTTTTCTTTAAAATTTTGGCTCCTGATTTTCAAAAAAGAATTGTGCCAATTTTAAAGCCATATCCATGGCGGATGAACATTGAATAATTCAAAATTCGACAAAATGAAACAGCGGTTATTTAACCGCTGTTTTTTGTCTTAGACTAATGCAAATAATGATTTTTTATACTATAATAGACAAATAATATGACCATAAATATGGTAAAAGTCTTTTTTCCAGCCATAGCTTGCTTTATAATCGGAATATCAATAACTCCGCTTTTAACTCATTTTTTTTATAAATATAAGATGTGGAAAAAGGCTTCTAGAAGTGCTGAAAATTCCGAAGAAATGTCTGTAAACTTTAAAAAGATTCATAATGAAAAAGAGGAGTTGAGAACACCTAGAGTTGGAGGAATAATAATCTGGCTTAGTATTTTAATTACTATTCTTTTGATATTTCTAGTTTCAAAAATTTTTCCAACTGGGGCTACCCAAAAACTGAATTTTCTAAGTAGAAATCAAACTCTCTTACCTTTGTTTACTTTAATTTTTGCATCTTTAATTGGATTAGTGGATGATCTTTTTCAAATTTACGGCAAGGGTAAGTATGCTCGCGATCCAATTTTTTACAGAAGAATCAAAATTGCGCTTATTGTTGGAATTGGATTAGTTGTTGGTCTTTGGTTTTTTTATAAATTAGGAATGAATTCAATTGCAATTCCATTTGCTCACGAACTTTATATTGGGTGGTTATTTATTCCATTTTTTATTTTAGTAATGCTCGCATTTTTTTCTAGTAGTGTCATTGATGGGATTGATGGATTATCTGGTGGAGTTTTGGCTCCCGTTTTTGTTGCCTTGGGAACAATTGCTTTTATGCATTTGCAAATAGACATAGCTGTGCTTTGTTCTGTTATAACAGCCGGAATTTTGGCATTTCTATGGTTTAATATTCCACCAGCCCGATTTTATATGGGAGAAACTGGTATGATTGGTTTGACTGTGACAATTACAGTTATTGCATTTTTAACTGATACAGTTTTAATTTTACCCTTGATTGCGTTACCACTTGTTCTAACATCTCTTTCTGTAATTATTCAAATGATTTCTAAAAAATATTTTCATAAAAAAGTTTTTAGAATTGCTCCACTTCATCATCATTTTGAAGCCCTTGGCTGGCCCTCATATAAAGTAACAATGCGTTTTTGGATTATATCTACCTTCTGTGCACTCTTTGGTGTGGTTATTGCATTGATAAGCTAAGATAAAGAAATAAAGTATTATGAATTAAGTATGAGAAATAAAAAAACCCGCTCGACTGAGCGGATTTTTGTTTACGAATGTAATTTTCTGCTTCTCAAATATTCACAAAGGAAATAAATAAATGATAAAAAACAATAAATTGCAATTGCAAGGAAAAAGAGACCTGTGTATTTAAACTCTCCTTTATAATCATGAGATATGATTACATACATTAATAAAACAAAAGAAACAAAATCTGAAATTGTACCTAAAATAAGTATTATTTTATTAAACATATATATAAGAACTTAATTTAATTTTCTATTGTAGAGTCTATCACATATATAATATTTTGTCAACAACTTTAAAAATAAAAATATCCTTTCAAATAAAGCGATTTTTGGTATAATTTTTTACAAGGAACGATCTTGAGTGTAAAACTTTTAAGGTCGCACCTTTCAAAAAATTTTACAAATTGAAATGACAAAAAAAATAGATAAAGTTTTTTTCTTTACAGTAATTACCCTTGTTATTTTAGGGGTATTTATTTTTATATCTGCATCTCTTGGAGTGCTTGCAAAAAACCAAACAAAATTTTATTCAATATTATTTAGTCAATTGGTATTAGGGCTTTGCGGGGGAACATTAGCATTAATTTTATTTTCTAAAATTGATTATAAATTTTGGAGAAAATATTCTTTTTATATTTTTTTAGTATCAATTGCTTTTACTTTACTTGTCTTTGTTCCTGGTATTGGTTTTAGTCACGGTGGAGCAAAAAGATGGATATCGCTTGGTTTTACAACTTTTCAACCTGTAGAATTTTTAAAGATAGGTTTTATTATGTATTTTGCGGCTTGGCTTTCTTGGGTTAAAAATAAAGTTCAGGATTTTAAGTTTAGTATTTTACCAACAACAATTTTACTCGGTGTTGTTGCTTTAGTTTTATTAAAACAACCAGACACAAAAAGTGTTATTTTACTTGTTTTAGTTTCTTGTGGAATGCTTTTAATTTCTGGAGCAAAAATCAGATATTTAATTTTAACTTTTATTATAGCTGTAATGGCACTAGGGGGATTAATATTATTTAGGCCATATTTAGCGGAAAGAATGAAAACTTTTGTTGATCCTAGTAGGGATCCGTCCGGTTCTTCTTATCAACTCCAACAATCTTTGATTGCTGTCGGTTCAGGTGGGATGTTTGGTAGAGGTTTTGGACAAAGTATCCAAAAGTACAGTTATCTCCCAGAACCTCAAGGTGACTCAATTTTCGCTGTTATAGGGGAAGAATTTGGCTTTGTTGGTTCAGTTTTATTTATTATATTACTACTAGTTTTTGCCTTACGAGGTTTAAAAATAGCTAATAAGTCTCCTGACACCTTCAGTAGACTTTTTGTTGCTGGAATTGTTATACTTATAACAGCTCAGTCTTTTATTCACATAGCCTGTGCAATTGGAGTTTTTCCTTTAACTGGTTTACCTTTAGTTTTTGTTAGCCAAGGAGGAACATCACTTTTATTATCTCTCGCTGCAATAGGAATTATTTTAAATATTTCTAAATTTCAAAAGAGATAAATAGGGGACTGACATTAATAATTTTTTAAAAATAACCCTTCTATTAGCAGGGTATGAAATATATGAAAATTCTTTTTACAGGAGGTGGAACGGGAGGGCATTTTTATCCGATTATTGCGGTTGCAGAAAAAGTAAATAAAATTTTAGACAAAGAAAAAATTATAAATTCTAAACTTTATTTTATGTCTGATTCTCCTTATGACAAGAAGGCTTTATTTGAAAATGGAATAATTTTTGAAAAAATTTATGCTGGTAAAATGAGAACTTATTTTTCTGTGAAAAATTTTTTTGATTTATTTAAAATTTTTTTTGGAATAATAGGGTCAATTTTTAAAGTTTATTCAATATACCCCGATGTTATATTTGCAAAAGGTGGGTATGCAAGTTTTCCTGTTTTAGTCGCTGCTAGAATTTTTAAAATTCCAGTAATTATTCATGAATCAGATTCTGCTCCAGGAAGAGTAAATGTTTGGGCTTCAAAATTTGCTGAGAAAATAGCGATATCTTATGAGGAAGCTATAAAATATTTTCCTGTTGATAAAACAGCTTTTACAGGTCAACCAGTTAGAAAAGAAATTGAAAGACCAGTAAAAGAAGGGGCTTATGAATATTTAAAATTGGAAGAAAATATTCCTGTAATTCTTGTTTTAGGAGGATCTCAAGGAGCGGAAAGAATAAACAATACAATAACAGATACTCTTTCGGATTTAATTTCCAAATATCAGATTATTCATCAAGTTGGAGAAAAAAACCTTCCTATTGTAAAAGAATTATCTGAAGGAATTTTAAACAATAGTGACTATAAAGATAGGTACAAACCATTCGGTTTTTTAAATGATTTAGCTATAAAAATGTCAGCCGGAGTTTCTGATCTAGTTATTTCAAGAGCGGGTTCTACTATTTTTGAGATTGCTTCATGGGGAATTCCATCGATTATAATCCCAATAACAAATTCAAATGGAGATCACCAGAGAAAAAATGCTTTTAATTATGCAAGAGCTGGTGCTTGTGTGGTTATAGAAGAATCAAATCTTACACCATCAGTTTTGGTTGCTGAGATAGAAAAATTAATAAATGATAAAGAAAAAATAGCAAAAATGAAAAGTGCAGCTTCAAATTTTTACAAGGCAGACGCTGCTGATAAAATAGCTCTAGAAATCGTTAAAATAGCTATAAAACATGAAAAGTAAAATTTTAAATATAAAATTACCTAAAAAAGAAAAACGGCAAATTTTTCTTTTAGTGGTTTTTGTTTTTATGCTATTGTTTTCTCCTAAAATTTTTGCTAAAACAGCAGATGAACTTCGTGATCAAATTCAACAAAAAAACGATGAGATTGTAAAATTGGAAAAAGAAATTGAAGAATATAGAAAACAACTGACAAGTCTTGGTACCCAAACAGGATCTTTAAAAAAATCTATAAAAGAACTTGATTTAACAAAAAAGAAATTAATGGCTGATATAAAAGTAACTGAAAATAAGATAACTTCTGCTAATTTAGATATAAAAAAATTAGAGATGCAAATAGATGAAAAAGAAGAAAAAATAGGAGATAATAAAAAAGCTATTGCTGAAAGTCTAAGAAAAATAAACGAATTTGATTCCCAAAGTATTATAGAGCAACTTTTATCTAATGAAAAAATTTCTGATACATGGAATGATATAGACAATATGAATAGTTTACAAAAAGAGATTAGTTTTGTTATTAATGATTTGAATCAATTAAAGCAAGGGCTTCAAGAAAATAAAACTGACACAGAAAGAGTTAGAAAAAGTTTAGTAGGCCTAAAAATTGATTTATCAGATGAGAAAAAAATTGTAGAACAAAATACTAAACAAAAAAATCAGTTATTAACTGAAACTAAAAATAAAGAATCAAATTATCAAAAACTTCTTAAGCAAAAACTTGTTCTGCAGGAAGCTTTTGAGAAAGAACTTCAAAATTATGAAGCTCAATTGAAATTCGTTTTAGATCCAAGTAAACTACCTAAAACAGGAATTGGTATTTTAAGTTGGCCTCTTGATAAAATTATAATTACCCAGAGATTTGGAAATACAGCTGCAGCAAAAAGACTTTATGCTTCTGGGTGGCATAATGGAATGGACTTCGGAATACCAGTGGGGACTCCAGTAAAATCTATGGCTGATGGAATTATTTTAGGAACAGGGGATACAGATGTTACCTGCAAAGGAGCATCTTTTGGTAAGTGGGTTTTAATCAAATATAATAATGGGTTAGCTTCAACTTATGGCCACCTATCGATGATAAAGGTTTCTTCTGGAGAAAAGGTTACAAGAGGACAAGTTGTTGGTTATAGTGGAAATACAGGATACTCAACAGGCCCACATCTTCATGTTTCTGTTTATGCAGGGGAGGCTGTAACTGTAAAAACTATGCCAAGTAAAACTTGTGGTGGGAGAATTTACACTATGCCAATTTCTGCTATTAATGCTTATCTTGATCCTGCTTTGTATTTACTAAAATAATATTTTATATAATGACACACAATAAAGTATTGTGTCAATACTTAAAACAGGATTTAAAAATTATATAATTAATAAACATGCAATATATAAAAAAACAATCAGGATTTTTAAAACTTATTATACTTATTATTATCGCAGTTTTTATCTTAAGTTTTTTAAATGTGGACGTTCAATCAAAAATAGAATCACCTCAAATCAAAAATGATCTTGTTTATATAAAAGAAAATTCAATTATTGTTTGGGATAAATATTTATCTGAGCCATTATCGTATTTATGGAATAGTGTTTTTATAACAACTCTAGTAAATTCTTTTGTCGACGGAATAAAAAAACTTAAAAATGGAGAGCCAGTTGATTTCCAGCTTATGGCTCCGCAAGTTTAATTAAAAAAAATGAAAAAAATAATTCCTCTACTATTAATAATATGTTTCCTTTTTGGTGGCTTAAATTTGACCCAGGCTGCAACTAAAAATTCAAAGAGTACTAAAAGTACTAAGACCACGGTTATTAAAAAACAAAGTAAACAAAGTTCATCTGTTAGCAAAAAAAAGATTACAAAAAAAGTTGTAAAGAAAACTATTAAGAAAAAGGTTACGAAAAAGAAAAAGAAAGAAAAATTAGTTTTACATCCACCTAAAATTGATCCGAAAAACCCACCTGGAGGACTTGATTGAATTAGGATTTTAAAGTTAGGGCTCAAAAGGTAGAGGATAGATGCATATGTATCAATTGAAAATGAACAGAAGGCTATTTTAAGCCTCTGATAACCCGTTCTTGGTTAAAAACATAGTATTTTATATAAATATGTTTAAGATTAATGTTTTTATTAAAATAAGTATGTACCAAAAGATATATTGTGCGACACTATATTAATTTTCAAATATAGTGTTTTTTTAATCCTCCCCCATGAATATGAATCAAAAATCAAATAATAGGAATTTTATATAGATATTACAATTATTGTAAATATATTCTTATTTAAACATGAGAAGATACACCGTAAACAAAAAAGAGAATTTTAATGCGGAGAATAACAAATAACTATCTATTGACTAACTATCTATTGACATCAGTCCCCTATTTGTTATCTATTTTGCACACATTGATTAAATAACTCAACTTGTTTATTATACTCTACTATATTAGATTTTATTTCAATAATTAACATATTATATTCTTCAACAAGCGCGTTATATTCTTTTGCTTTTTCTTGATATTTTGATCCATTGATATATGTAAAGATATAATTTTTATCTAAATCTTCTTTCATTATTTTTAATGTATTATACATATCATCAGATTTGTTCTGACTACTCTCAATAATTGATTTTAAATCCTCATTTATTTGAGGACAAGAAGACAGCGGTAATCCAAAGTGTTGCACAATTATCCAAACTTCTTTATCTTTAAAAATTCCCTTTTTAGAATACACACCTATTTCAGAATATTTTTCATTTAAAATATTTGCTCTATGCCCAGCACTATTCATCCACGCTTCTATTACTCCAACTTCGTTTCCAAAATCTCCTAATGCAAGATTTTCTCCTATGGTTATATAATCATAACCATTTTCTTTTGCTAGGTCTCCCACTCCTTTGTTGTCTGGAGAAATATGTTCGAAGTATTGTTTTTTAAACATATCCTCAGTTTTTTCTTTAGCCGATTGGTCTAAGTCAATATTCTCTATAAGCATTGGTAAGTTACCATTCTTAACTCTTTCCGCATTAGTTAGTTTAATTATATTTGAGATGTTTATTTCACTATTTGTATCTTCATTCGGTTTTGAATATTTTTCTAATATTTTAAGTGGTCCTGGAGTATTAACCTTTTCAGAATAATTTAAAACTTCATTCTCTTTCTTTGGAGCACTAGAATCGTGCTTAATAAAAGTATCCTGAAATATTATTACCAATAATACAACAACAATAATAATTGCTGTTTTAAAAAAACTTTTCAGATGTTCCCGTCTATTCATATATATGATGATAAAACATTAGAATAAAAAATCAACCTAAATTTTATACCCAAAAATCAAAAAACCACATTTGCATGTGATTTTTTGAATGAGGCCAAAAAATTCTATCAATTTTTTAAGGATTGAATGGAATTCCCTTGCGGTACGACCTTCAAACTTTTTAACCTCGTATAACATTCTATATAAAACAAATTATTACGCAAGTATACCTGTGGATAACTTTTAGACAATCTTTTGCTTATAAAAAATAAAAACCCTGTTTCCAGGGTTTTTTAATAGTTTTAAGTAAACTATTTATCAAGAATATATTCTATAACAACAGAATCAGTTTTTAAATCAAATACTATTCTTCTATTATTATTTTTTAAGATAGGACAATTAGCAAATGTTACACCTAGATCTTCCCACCCTTTTTCTATTAGTTCTAAATATCTCATCTAATATAGAATTATAAAAACTTCTTCTCCTATAATAGATAATATTTATTATTATGTCAAACGTGCGAACTTGTCTTAGAATTCATATTAATTACAACTTGTTGATCTGGTATATCCTAGTTTTTGAGCCTCCTCTTCTGATCCAAAATATATCTTATTTTTTGAACTTAATTGTTTGGCTTGTGAACAAGAGGTTGGGTAGTATTTATTCCCCCTACTTGAAGCTACAAACGGTTTATTACTTGTATTTTGGCCATTTAAAGTGCTTTCTAGAGCTATATTTTGCGTTTTAAGACCCATTCCCTCTTCTTTTGTAGTATTTATTAAATTAGCCTGATTTTCCCAATTTTGAGTAGAATCTTTAATTTTTGAAAGCCTCCCTAGTCCAAAAGAGCTAAAGGCCACTAAAATTATAATAAAAATAGTATATAAATTACGTCCTTTTTCAGTGTCTGAAAAGACCTTGATTTTTTCATATAAATCTTTTATACTCATATGTATATTAATTATATTGCATTTCTTTTAAAAAGCTAATTTAGGCTTTTTAAAATTTAATTTATTATGGCACATACGAAAGCTGGAGGATCAGCAAAAAACTTAAAAGACTCAAATCCTAAATACCTCGGAACAAAATTATACGATGGCCAAAAAGCAAAAGCTGGCTCAGTTATTATAAGACAAAGAGGTACAAAAATTTTAGCTGGAACAAATGTTGGGACTGGTAAAGACCATACACTTTTTGCATTAAAGGAGGGAAAAGTAAAATTTGGTTCAAAAAGAAAAAAAGGTTTTAATGGAAAAACAACTATTAAGAAGGTAGCTAATATTATCTAATCTTTAATAAAATAAACCCCCGATCTAGATCGGGGGTTTATTTTATTCTTCTCTTTCTATAATTAATTTAAAAGATGATTTTTTATTTTTTATATCAATCTGGATTTCGTATTCCCCAAGTTCCTTTATTGGTTTGTTTAAAACAAGAGCTTCTTCTGAAATTGTTATATTGTGAAGTTTTTGCATTTGAGAAATAATTTCTTTTTTGTTTACACCCGAGAATAAGCTTCCTGATTCACTTGCTCTTTCTTTTATTATTACAACTTTTCCTTTAATTTCGTCTAGATTTTTTATAAGAAGATCATCTTGAATTTGTCTTTCTATTTGAACATTCTTTTTCATTTTTTCTATTTCCTTTGCAACTTCCGTGGTTGCAATTTTTGCTAATTTCTTGGGTATTAGAAAATTCATTGCAAATCCATCATTTACATCTTTGATATCATATTTATTTCCTATTCTAGGAACATTACTAAGTAATACAACTTTCATCCCATTAGAAGTAGATCGCGATCAATTCACGCATCTGGTTAATTAGGTTATTAATATTTATTATATTTGATTTCATAATTATTGTTTATTGTTTAAATTGCGATCGCGACTTCTAACGGGATTCATATTAAAAATTTATTTTAATAATTCAATGGCTTTATCAAATTGAGGATCTTTACCTTTTTCTGCGTCCTCTATTTTAAAAGGTACACTAAAATCTGGGGTAAGTCCATTTTCTGAAATTGATATTCCGTTTGGAGTAAGCCATTTAGCAATAGTTATTTTCAGTGAAGTATCTGGAGTTACTTTTATTAATTCTTGAACAGAACCTTTTCCAAAAGTCTTATCCCCCACCAACCTAGCTATTTTATGTTCTTGTAATGCACCTGCTAAAATTTCAGAGGCTGATGCAGATCCCCCATCTACAAGTATAATCATTTGTAAGTTTTCATTAAAAATATCATACCCCTTACTTCTATAAATTTCTTGTTCTTGTCTATTACCAAAATCTTCAATCACTACGGTTTTCCCCTCAGGTAAAAACCAACTAGCCATATCGATTGAAGCTTCTAAATATCCACCGGGGTTACCTCTTAAATCTAAAATTAATTTTGATGTTTTAGTTTCAGTAAATTTTAATAATGCTTGTCTAAATAATTCTGGAGAATTTGCAGAAAAATTATAAAGTCTTATCACAAAAATATCATCCTTTTGTTCTATATCTATTGTGGGAATATTTATTTTCTCCCTAGTTAGAGTTATTTCTTTTGGTTCCTTAAGACCAATTCTATATATTGTTAATTTGACCTTAGTTCCCACTTCCCCTCTTATTGTTTTTATTGCTTCGTCTATAGAAAAATCAGCAGTTGATTTATCGTCTATTTTTATTATTTTATCTCCAGTTTTAATTCCCGCTTTATACGCAGGAGTATCTTTAAGTGGCGCAATTACAGTTAAAATTTTATCTTTCATTCCAATTTCTATTCCAACTCCGCCAAATTCCCCGCTTATTGTTTCTTCAAAAGCTTTATTTTCTTCGGGTGTAAAAAATGTTGTGTAAGGATCATTTAATGATGAAGTAAGACCTGATGTTGCTCCCCAGACTCTATCTTGATCAGATATATCTTTTGCCCAAGGAGATTTCTCGTTTATAAGATTCCAGACTTTCCAAAATGGTTCAAAATCCGCTTCAGATTTAAACGGTGTTTCTTTATTTAAAATATTTGTAATTTTTTGAACAGATGGCCTATTATTAAAACCTAAATAAACACCGAAAAAAAATATTCCGGCCACAATTAGCACTATTAATATTATAGAAATTATATTTTTTTTATTTCTTACCATATCTTAGTTAAAAAATTACCTATTATAAAAACTATTGAGAATCTAATGCTCCAATCGTATATGTATTTCCTGGATCCCAAATCATGAACGAATTAAGACCTGAATCATAAATTGCCTTTTTTTCGAGCCGTATCATTTCTGGTGTATAAGTTGCTCCCAAATTAAAATCTTGTATCCAGGGTCTCATCTTTAGAGGGTTCTCTCCCATAACTTTTGCTCTTTCAACAGCTTTGTCCATTGCAAATTTAATTATTTCATAAGGTTTACTTGCTGGATTTTTATAACCATTCCACCCTCTGGGATAGTGTGACGGATAAACCATAGGTGACACATAATCAAAATACGGAAGTGTATTTTCTAAAACTTGTCCAATATTTAAATCATCTTGGCTAGTTGCCACCAATCCAAAAACATCAGCGGACATTGGAATACCTGTATCTTTTAATTTTTCTCTTAAATATGAAAAGAAGTTTTTCATTACTTCTGACTTTGATAACCCATTACTTACCGGAAAATAAATATTTTGCATATCCCCGTCTGTTGGAAATCTTATATAGTCAAAATTTATCTCGTCAAAACCAACAGCATATGCCTCCTTTGCAATAGCTACAGTATAATCCCACATATCTTCTGACCCGGCATCAATCCAACTTATTCCTTTTCTATCTTTCCATACCAAAGTTTTATCTGTTTTTTTCTTTACAGCTAAATCTGGTCTTTTTTTAATAAAATATGGATCTTGAAAGACAGCAATTCTCCCTATTACATAAATATTTTTTTGGTGAAGTTCTGAAATAAATTCCCAAATATTTTTTATTCTATCTTTTGAAGATCCAATTTCTTTTAAATAGGGATCAGTGACATTAAAAGATATCATACCGGTGTAATCTTTTATGTCGATAACAAGAGAGTTTATTTCTGTCTCGTCTGCTATTTTTATTAATTTATTTCTAAAAGTTCTATCACTTGCAACCCAACTACTCATATATATAGCTTTTACTGCTTCTGGAGTTTTAATATGGGTCATTGGTGGTTTTTCATCTATTACAACTTCGTCTATCTTTACCTCCTGTTCATCAATTGTCTGACTTACATCTTTTACTTCATAATTTACTGGATATAATTTTGATAAATTTAAAAAGATAAATACTCCAAAAATTAATATAAAAAACCCCGAAATTAAAATATATTTCAAGGTCATATGTTTTCTAATTTTTGGTTGACTGTTATTCTTTGGTGTCATTTAAATTATTTTGATATATCCCCTCTACTGCTTTCTTTTTTATTTCATGTCTATTGTCTGTAAAAGTGTTATACTTTTCTTCTTTTTTGGGCATTAAAGTTAATTTTTCTTTATGAATAAGGTAAGCTAGATACATTAAAGAAATCCCCGTTATCATTAAGAAAAATTTTTTCCAAGAGGTTGTAAGGCCTAAAAATGGTAGGATTAAAATCCAAAAGCCGAGTATTAGAATAATTTTTTGTTTTGACATGCGTAGATTATAACAATAAATTAATATCAAAGCAAAAAGTTAATTGATTAAAGATTTATATTATTTAAGAAATTTAAAAACCCCTCAAATGAGGGGTTTTTGTTTTTGCCGGTTCTTGAGCCACTGGCTTATTGGGCTCTTCTGACGCGGCTGCCGGGTTTTTTAAATCAAAGATGCATTTTTTGTCATTGTCGCTCGTTTCATAATGTAGCATTTTTTTGTTAAACAATCCGTGAATGAACTTATTTATTAATGTGTATATCTTAGCATATTGAAAATATTTGTCAAGCATTTTTATAATAAATATCTATTTTTAAAAAATCCTTATAAAATAATGATTTTTTACTATTCCCTATCACTTAAAAACTATAACTTAGTAATAATATCCTCCCTTTACTTTAAATTTCTTTTTATCAAAAGTTACTACCATATACCAGTTCCAGGATACGGTCTTATCATCTTTTCCCACGAAATCAAACCATATTCTTGGAAATATTTCTTTATTAATCCACCTTTCTGGTTCTTCTGACGCAGGATCGACAATAATTATATTTTTATCAGTTACATTTACAACAACACTATAATGATCATCATTTTCATCAAACCAACCAATAATAACCGGTAATTTTTCTTCACGAATAAAATATTCCAATTCTTCTATTGATCCGTTTTCTTTTACATAAACAAAGCCACCAATTTCTTTTATGGCCTGGATCATTCCTTCATGCTCTGTCCCCTCACCTCTTCCCATTCCTGAAATACTACAAGCAACATTAGCTAACTGTTCTTCTGTGTGATTTTTACCAAAATATGAAAGTAAAATTTTTAAAGAGGCTGGACCACAAAGTCCCATTGATTGTTGAAAAGGTTCCACTTTAATTTTCTGCTCATCTCTGTTTACTGTATTTAATTTTTTCTTTTTCTTCCACATCATCCCATTAGAAATAGTTTATTTAAAACAAACTATATTTTTACTCTGATAATTTAATCGCCTTTATTTTTAAAATTTTATTCCGCTAATTTCTAACGGGACAAGTAAATTTATTTTTTATAATCCCAGCACTAAAATTTTAATTGTTCTAATAATTTTTTATTCTTATTCATCTATATATCTACTTTTTATCTCTACTCAGATTATTTAAAAATTTAGTACGGGATAAATATTTTTTAATTATTTGATCACCCCTCAAGTTTACCCAAGAATATTTCGCGTCTCCAGGATAAGCCCCGCCATGTTCTCTTCTTGTCTGTCTTTCTTTAGCCGAAGCAAAATCATGCGCTGAATCATAAATCATCCCCTTTTTCATTAAATCTCTTTCATGTTGTTCATGAACTAATGTAAAAAATTTATCTTTCTCTCCTAAGCAGTTGTCCAACCAAATCTCATTTTGGGGAATATATTTATAAACATAATGATGGCCACCCATAACAAATTGTGGGTCTATATATTGTCTAATAATTGAACCTTCAACATAACAAACTTTTAAACCTTCTATATTTTTTGTTCTTATATAAAAATTTGGTATTAGTCCTTTTTTACATAAAACTTTTTTTAAAAATTTACGGACATCTTTTACATTTTTACAACTCTTGGGAACTTTAGTATTTTTTAGTTTTATGAAAAAATCTAATTCTTCTTTAAAACAATAATCAAACCAAAATTTATTTTGAGGAATATAAAATTTTGGATCATAAAAATCAGCTGGAGAATTTGTATATTCGTAAAAAACAGAAAAATCGTCATCTAGTGTTTGACGAATTAAAGCCCCATCCACAAAGACTATATTTTCAATAGGTTTTTTCTGCATTAGCTCATTTTACCACAAAATAAGCCTGTAAACAACCCCTTAATTGTTTCTTTTTTCAGTGAGAATTTCTAGAGCTTCTAAATATGATTTATCTAAAAGTTCAGAATTATATTCGAATCCATAAAGCTTTTTGAAAATTTCTGAAGGATCCACAACGGCTATTTTTACTCCCTTGTCTTTAAGTATTCTTAAAACACGCAATTGTTCTTTAAACCACTCTTTTGCAATTATTGAAAATCTATCTAATTCTTCAGCTGTTTCTTTGATTTGTTCTTTTTTATTTTTTGCATATTCTTTGTCTGGAGCAGTCAAATCTAGTTTTCCCACTTCTAACCAACCCATTCCCCTGTTTATCATGGATTGTTTAAATGTTTTTGCTGAAGGCAAGACATAAATTATCATGTTATATCCATTAGGAAGTCCATCTGATCCATTAAATCTTTTAAATTTATTTTCTTCTTCAATTTCTTCATCTAATCCGTGAACATCTTCTATTACATTAATATCTCCTTGCCAATCTTCTGGAATTGGAAAAATCTTTTCATAATCTCTATCCCATGAAATTATTTTTTTATCTTTATACTTATCACTTAATTCTTTTGTTAAAACTCTTCGTGTTGTAGCTTTTCCTGAAATACCAATTCCTCCAACCAATAGTTGGAATGGCTTATTGTCTTTTTTAAAAAAATCATCTACTTCTTCAGAAATAGTATTAATTAGGTTTCCAAAATTACCAAACCTCTCTATTTTTTGACTCTTAAGTTCTTGGTTTTTATTTTCTATATAAAAACCTTTCTGAGGCATATTTTTATCAAGGACTACATTATTTTTTGACAACTGATTTAAAAACATTAGTTTCATTTCTTCTAATCTAAAATCCTTAGTATTCTCTTTTTTGTTTTTAAAATCTTTTAAATGTTTTTGAGTTAAATTAAACCATACATCATCTTGTTCTTCTTGAGACAAAGAAGATAGTTCCTTCCAAAGATCGGGGTTTAGACCTTCAAAAAACTCTTCTGTTTTATTTATTTGTACTTTATTTTCTATATTTTCTCGCATATTAATAAATTATTTTTTATTTAATAATTTTCCTATTAACAACTTATTTTTTTTATCATTCCCAAAAGACCGTCTTGAGAAAGAGAAAATTGACTATATTTTAGATCTTCTTTATCTTTTGTAACTAATACATACCTAAGACAAAAAGATATGCTTCTCTCTAGTATTGCAAATTTAATAGCATTGATTAAATATTGTTTTTCTACCTGATTTAATTTTCTATGTTTTTGATAACCATTTATTAAGGCTTCAAAATTTTTATTATTCCATTTTTTCCAATTATTAACAAAACACCAACCACGACAGGCTTGTCCCAAATCTAAAATTAAATCCCCATAATAACTTCTATCAAAATCTACAATGCAAACGATTTTCTCTCCTTTCCAAAGAACATGTCTTTTCCCTAAGTCTTCATGAATCATTCCCTTTGGTAAATTAGATGGAAAATTTATTAAAGAAATTTCTTTTTGAAAATTATCTACAAATTTCTTTTTTTCAAGAAAGCTCCCTTTTAATATAAGTTTTTTATCTTCTTTAAAATTTTTCTTACTTTCCTCTAAATCCCATCTGTGTTTTCTTTTATAATTGGTTTTATAATTTTCCGTTAATTTATGAAATCTGCCTAATAATTCACCGAATTTTTCTACTTCTTTTATAGTAGGGTTTAATTTTTCTTTGGCTTCAATAAACTCTCTTATATAACCAAAATGTCCATTCCATGAGATTATCTGCTCGCCCTTTTTGTTATAGATTGCAGTCTTTACAGGAAAACTATTTTTTATTAAATAATTTAATAATTCTAATTCCGAAAAAATTTCTTCTTTAGAACGCCACCTTATTCCCAACGGAGAAAGACGAAAGAAATATTTTTTCAAATCAGTTTCAATAATATAAGAAATATTACCACTGGTCGCTAATGGTTTTATCTTTTTTATTTGCTCTAAATCAAAATCTTTTAAAAGATTTTTAATTATGGCAATAGGCATTTTTTGTTTAATAAGCATATTTATTTTCCACTCACAATTACTACAAATTCTCCCTTTATTTTGTCTTTATTGTTTTTAAAGTAATTTTCTACCTCAGAAACTGTTCCGTATTTAACCTGCTCAAACATTTTTGTTAGTTCCCTACCAATAACAATTTTTCTATTTTCATCTAAATGTTTTCTTAAAGATTCGAGTGCCTTCATTATTCTATGTGTTGATTCATAAAAAACTACTGTTCTTTTTGATTCTGTTATTTCTTTAAATGCTGTTTCCCTCCCTTTTTTATTTGGTAAAAATCCCAAAAACAGAAATTCTGAAGATAAAATTCCACTAGCTGAAAGTGCCGTTATTAATGCGCTCGGCCCAGGAATTGGAATTATTTCAACTTCCCCGCCTGCACCAGCTATGCCAGAAGCATTGCGGGCAGGTTCACCAAATTTTTCTCTTACTTGTTGAATGATTAATACACCTGGATCGGATATGCACGGTGTACCTGCATCTGAAACCAGAGCTAAGTCCTGTTTCTCTAAAAGTTTAAGAATGTAGGAAACCTTTTCTGTTTTACTGTGTTGGTGATAACTTAAGGTTGGAGTATTTATTTGGTAATGATTTAAAAGCTTTTTTGTCGTTCGAGTATCTTCACATAAAATCAAACTAACTTCCTTTAAAGTTCGAATAGCTCGAAGACTCATATCTTCTAAATTCCCTATTGGTGTGGCTACTACATAAAATTTTGACATTATTTTATTATTAATTTTATATAATAAATTATATATTAAATCCATATTTTCTGCTATAATCAAAATATTGTGATGAAAAAGATTTTAAATTTTTTCGATAAATTAGAAGATAAAATAAGAGCAAAATTAAGTAAGAAACCAATTCTTTACTCCCTAATTGGTGGAGCTTGTATAGTTTTATTCTGGAGAGGTATTTGGATGACAGCCGACATGTTCTCTTTTATGAATGGCCCTGTTTCTATAATAATCAGCGTCATTATTCTTCTTGCTACAGGGCTTTTTGTTTCCTTTTTTATTGGAGACGTAATTTTAATTTCTGGGCTTAAAAAAGAAAAAAAAATAGCTGAAAAAACAGAAGGGGAAATCGAAACAGAAATGGATATATTAAAAGAAACAGAGGAAGAAATTGATACAGAAATGGACGTATTGAAAGAAATAAAAATAGATATTAAGAAAATCAAGAAAGATATAGAAGAAATAAAAAGATAAAAAACAGAAATTCTAGGGTTTTAATTTAAAATTTTTTTATTGACAATATATTAAATAAAATATATTCTGAAATTAGAAAAAGATCTTTATTACAGACATTATGCCAGAAGAAATTTTAATTGAACCTGAAAATCCTCTACAATATGCTTTATTTTTAGCAAGAGTAGAAGCTTTTAGAAAAGCTTGGATTCCTGATAACTTACGAAAAAAATACAGTTTTGTAATAGATAAAAAAAATCTACAAACTGTAATAATAGATAAGGAAAAATCACCACAACGGTGATTTTTTAATTGTGCGTGTGGTAGGAATCGGACCTACGACCTCTGTCTTATCAGGACAGCGTTCTACCACTGAACTACACACGCAAATAATAACCTTTAAAATATATCAAAAAAAACCTCATATAGCAACAAAAATCCCCCCGACCTAAGTCGGGAGGGTTTTTGTTTTAGAGATTATTATGATCGATATGATCTTTGTGGTCTGTTCTCTCTGCTTTCCATTGGACGAGCCTCATTTACGACAAGATTTCTCCCCTCGTATTCCTTTCCATTGAAAGTTGAGATTGCCTTTTCAGCATCCTCATCTGCCATTTCAACGAAACCGAAACCTTTACTGCGACCTGACATCTTGTCCATAATAATGATTGCTGATTCTACTGAACCAGCTTCAGCGAAAAGATTTTTTAAATCATCTTCTCTGATGGTGTAAGGTAAATTCCCTACATACAATTTTTTTGCCATAATGACAATTTACACTTTGCAAAACTTTAACTAAATATAGAATTGCAAATTTCTAACTAATCTCGACTGACTGTCGAGAACCTCCGACTTTTGGTCGGAGAACTAATAATTGTAATTACCGAGGCTTTGGCTCTTCAAACTTATCCGCTAAGCGGAACCGATGGAAAACAAAACACAAGAAAACTACTGTGTAAAGTCTACCATAGTAGAAGAATAAAGTAAACAAGCCAAACAAAAACCCACCTATTATAAAGATAAGTGGGGTTTTAAAATGGCAAATCATCATGTTTGTCAGATAATTTTTTAGATTTTTTAAGTTTTAAAAGATCCACCTCTTTTTCATTATTAAAGATAATAGACCTTCCGTCATAGGCACCTTCATTACCTTGTCCCCTCTCTTTTAAAGAAACAGTGGCTTGAAATTTACCAAAATGCTCTTCTGTGTGGTAATCTATATGGTCAAGTTTTATAAAAATTAACATGTGATCATGATTTTTATAACGAACTGCCTCTTTCCCCCAAAGATGATGGTCTTCATATCCAACAAATTCTAAAAAGGGTGGATTCTTAAATTCATCCCAAAACCATTTAGGGTATACCCACTCTGAGGGAATAATTTTATCAATTACTCCAGAATACCATCTTCCCTTGAAATCAGGTTTTAGCAATAAAAAACACTTAACCTTGTCTCCGTGTTTAAAGATTCTCCTTTTTGATTTTTTCATCAGAACTCTTTCTAAATATAATTTCTGTAGTAAGAATATTATACTTATTGTGAGTTGTCAATTCTTATTCTTCGTCATTAGATTCTCCCACTACTCCAGAATTCAATGATTCAATTATTTTTTCTATATTTCCTTCCATAATACTGTATATATTTGACCAAGATTGTTTAATTCTATGGTCTGTTACCCTATCTTGAGGAAAGTTATAAGTACGGATTTTTTCTGACCTATCAGCTGTCCCAATTTGATTTTTTCTCTCACCTGCATATTTTTTTGCTTCTTCCTCGTCTTTCATCATTTGAAGTTTAGAAGTCAAAATAGACATAGCCTTTTCTCTATTTTTTAACTGGCTTCGCTCTGATGTAGATCTAACATCTATCCCTGTAGGTTTATGAATAATTCTGACCGCTGTTTCAACTTTATTAACATTTTGACCACCTGCTCCACCCGATCTAGAATATTCCAATTCAATATCCACGGGATTGATTTCAATTGTTGTTCTTTTTTTAATCGGAAGAACAGCAATAGATGCAGTTGAGGTATGAATTCTTCCATTTTTTTCTGTCGCTGGAATTCTTTGAATTCTATGAACACCAGTTTCAAATCTAAAATTTTTGTATGCGTCTTTACCATGAATTTCAAACACCCCTTCTTTATATCCCCCAACAGGACTTTTTGATTCATAAATTAGTGCCCAAGACCAACCTAATTTTTCGGCAAATCTTTTATACATTTCAGCTAATTCAAAAGCAAAAAGAGATGCTTCGTCTCCACCAGCACCAGCCCTAACTTCAAGGATTATTTCATTTGGAAATTCTTCTTCCTCCTTATCTCCCTTTAAAATTTCTTCAATTTGTCTCTCAATAGATTCTTTTTGTGTTCTTATATTTCCTATTTCTTCTTCTGCAAGATCATTTAGAGTCGGGTCTTTTTCTACCATTTCTTTTATGTTAGTTTCTTCCTTTTCCAAATTTTCATAATTCTCAGCTAAATAGCTTGTTTTATGATTCTTTTTTAATTCGTCTATATTTATACTCATCCCGTTAGAAATAGGAAATCTAAAGATTCCCGTATTTAAATTATTGTTTAATAAACTTATTAATGCTGTTTTTAATTTTACTTTAATTCCCATATAGAAATTGAAAGATTTCTAACGGGACTCATGGTTTAATTTTATAACTAAGTAAATAAAAAAGAAACCAAAAATTGGTTTCTTTTTTACCGGGCGAAGGCCCGCTTACTTTATCTATTTTTTTACTTTCTTTGTTTTCTTAACTACAACTGCACCTTCTTTTCTTTTTTTAAATCTCTCAACTCTTCCTGCAGTATCTAATAGTTTTTCTCCACCAGTATAAAACGGATGACAATTACTACAGATTTCTACTTCTATAACAGGCATAGTAGAACCAACTTCATACTCTTTTCCGCATGAACATTTAGCTTTTGCTTTTGAATGATATGTTGGGTGTGTGTCTTTTTTCATAGTCCTTCTAATCTATCAAATATTTTATAATTGGTCAATCTTAGGCTGAATTGTATTATTTGCAATACTTAAAACGCTTCTTGCATAAGTCTGACCACTTTTTGATTTCCAGTTACCTCCAGCGTAATATTTCGCTGCAGCCCTTGATTCTGCTGTATAACCACCCTCGTCAGCCCCTAATTCAGCTAAATAGATAGCTGATGCCATAAAAGCATCTTTTGGACTCCATGGATTTGGCGTAGTAGAAATTCCTAAAGCTTTTTGTATCTTAGACTCATAAAGTTCCCATGTTGATGGAATAAATTGAGCTGGTCCCATAGCACCACCATACCCAATACTTTGAGGGCAAGAGATCTTTGTACCATAAGGATCTAAGTTCAAAACTTTTGTAATTGCAAGAAATGGTCTTACATCTCTATCTGGTTTCATAACCTTTGAAAGAGTCGCTCCAGTTGTAGTTCTAATTCCTGAACCTGTAGTACTATTTTTCAACAAACATGTCCCAACATTTTTTCCAAGATTAGTTTCTTGAGTTAAAATTGCCAAAAGAAAAGCAGGCCTAACATTTGTTTGTTTGTATATAAAATTTGCATAATCAAGTGCTGTTCCAAAAGAAATTTGAGTAGAACTATTATTTAAAGAAAATAAAGCATTTTTTATTTGTTCTGCCCTTTTTGCTCTTTCACTTAATATTGTTTGGAATTCTTTTTCTTTGTTTTTACTTATTCCGAGTAATGAATTTTTTTCTTTTTCTTGAATTTGGATTTGCTTTTGTTGATTTTCTAAATCATTTTTTACATCAATTTCTTTTTCTTGTTTTTGTTTTAGTGCATCTTTTTCTTTTTCAGCTACCGTTTTATTTTCCCTTATTTGATCAACTGAATATTTTATTGATTCATTTATTGAAGCAAAAGAATCTAAATCTGAATAAAAAGCAGAAACACTCTCACTACTTAGAACCAAGTGAAGAATGTTTTGATTGTCTATTTCATTCGTTTTTCTTATTAATTGAGAAAGAGAATCTTTTTCTCTTCCAATTTTTTCCACAAGAGTATTTATAGTTTGAACCTTCTCTGTTATTTCTCCACCTAATTTTTTAATTGTCAGATTTTTTGCTTTAATATTCAGCTTTGTAGTATTTATTTTTGAAGTTAGTTTACTTATTTCTTCTTGAATAGTTTTTGATTGGCCTTTTTGATTAGCAAGTTCTGCTTGTTTTTGTGCTATTTCTTGTTCAAGTTGAGCTAATTCTTGTTCGAGTTTTTGTCTCTCTGATTGAGCGTTGGTCAAATCAGAACTTTGAGCAAAAATCTTTACAGGAGAAAAAGCGAAAGTAAAAGTGAAGACACTTAAAACTATTATTAACAAAAGGATATTTTTAAAAGAATTTTTCATTAGAGATAAATTTAGTATCGCAAAAAGTAAAATTATTAAGCTTCAGGTGTTGTTCCCTCATCTTCTTTCTTGCCTTTCTTTTCTACTTCAATGGCAGATATATCAACAGGAACAATTTCTTCCTCTTTTTCTTCTTTCATTTGTCCTATCATAACCACAACATCGTCCTTGTCTGTAATCATTGTAACACCAGAAGGTAAAATAACATCTTTTGCTAAAATTTGATCATCCAGGTTTTCTAATGTAGAAATATCAACTTTAATTTCATGAGGAAGATCTTTTGGAAGAGCTTCAACCTGAACTTCGTGTAAAACCTTAACTAATATTCCTAAACCATTCTTAATAGCAGGTGAAATTCCAGTAAAATCTAGGGAAACCTCAACTTCGACAGGTTTATTAATATCTATAACTAAAAAGTCTATATGAATTGGCAAATTAGAAATAGGATCAACTTGAACATCATGAATTAGTGTTTCAATTTTTCCACTTTCTGACTCTAGGGTTATTGTTGAAGATTCCCCTGCTTCTTTCCATATTTTATCAAATTCTATTTTATTAATTGATATAGAGGTTGTTTTTTTGTCTGACCCGTAAAAAACAGCCGGTATTTGACCGCTTTTTCTTAAGAATTCTAAATTTTCTTTAGTATCTCTCTTTTTTGCTTGTAATTTAAACATATGAGTTAATTATATATAAAAAGCCTTAAAAGTCAAAGTCAAATTTACCCCATTAGGTATAGCAAAAGCCCCATTGCTGGGGCTTGAAACTAAATTACTTTTTTCCAGATATAATTAAAAGTTTTTCAACCAAATCTGGTCTATCTTTCTTTCCTCCATTAGATTTTAATTCATGTAAGATTATTGGGTTCTTAAGGACATTACCATCAATATCTTTAACTGAAAGCAACAACAACATTGATAATACAAGGCTGTCGTTTTCTATTAATTTATCAGAAGTAAATATGGTATTTTCTTTGTAATGATTTTCACCAGTACGAACGTAAAGTTGAAACCATTTTTTTCTTTCTGAGTCAGCAAACTTCATACTGTTGCTGACTAAATAATCCCAATTTTTAGATGTATCAATATCAGCTTTGAATCTGTAAACACCGTCTTCAGATTGTTCCCAAATACTTACAACAAGACTTCCAACGTTATCATAAGCATTTACTATCCTATTTTTTTGCCTTGATATTGGCGCACAGGTAAAATTGCCGTTTATTGCAAATTCTTTATCAATAGCACTTGTGTAAGAAACCTTAATAGTTTGAATTCCAAAATAATCAAACATTTTTACTTTAATAATTTCTTCTTCCATATTTGTAAAATAACTAATTATTTCTGCTCAAAAGATACCAAATTATAACTTTTTTGTCAACACCTAAAAATCACCATAAAATATGTTTACAAATTATTAAATCAAATACAATATGATTATTAAAATTTATTTTTTCTTAAAGAATCTTGTTTTCTTCTAAAATCTGAATGTGCAGAATAAATACTTATATTATCAAAATTTTCTGGTTGAGCTACTGGTAATTTTCGAGCAAAATCATCCCATATAATTTTCCATTTTTCTAAAGTAACAGGGTTGCTAGTGGAAGGATGAATATCAACTGAAGTTCTGTCATCTTGATTAAAAACAGATATTTTAAAACCTTTTTCTTTAAAATATTCTAGTAACTGGTATGGTAAATTTATATTTTTATTATAAACATCAATAAATTGATCACGATCACTTTTCTCCCTAAAACCAGATTGGAATGTTTTATATCCTTTTTGAGCTAAAAGAAAAACCGCATCTCTTACTTGTATCTCTAATCCATCCTTATATACTCCTAGTTCATATTCTTCATTAGTTGCAAGAGGATTATTGATTTCTCTCCTCTCTTCTCTTCTAGAGGTTTCCATTCTTTCAAAAATCTTTTGATTATGTTCAATAAAATATGTTTTATTTTCAAACAATTTTGATCTTTTTTCTATTTTTTTATTGATTTCATTTTCATTTAATCCACTAAACACGACTGATAATTCTTTATTAAGTACTTCTAAATCAGAATAGTAAGCAAGAATATATTTTTTTAACAAACTTTTTTCATCTAAATATTTTTTTGCAAAACCAAAATATAGATCCTGAATTTTCTTAACAGTGTTTGCTATATTATTCTCACTCTCTAAATTAGACTGACCAATTTTCAATTTAATGTTTTCTTTATTTACCATATCATTAGCGAATTATTGATCATAATTAAACCATATCTTTGTTCACACTTGAAACATTTAAACCTGCTACATTGTTCATTAACCATATCAATTCTTCTTTGCTAAGAGTTTGCAGAAGTTGTTGTATCGCATAATTCCCTATAATCACTTCATCTTCAATCATTTTCCAAAAAGTTTCTTCAGTAAAATCTTCTGTTGAAGCATCATATATCCCATGTTCCTTAAGTAAATATTTTAATTCATTCATTCTTGCTTGAATTTCAGTTGGGTCATTCAAATATTCACTGCCACTATTAGCCATTTCGTTAAAAATAAATACGGTAAATGATTTTAGATTTTCACCAGACTGGTCCGCATCATGAGAAAATTCATGTGTTGAAACTGAATTAGTACCATAATTTAAGAAATCTGCTCTTATTTTTGTAGTATCACCATCAATATCATAAGAACCTAAAACTGTTCCACCTTCTAATAAACTTATGTCTTCTATACTGTCGACTACATAAATTTTCCCATTACTTAATGAGTAAAGACGATAGTTAATTTCTTTTTCAATATCTTCTATTTCACTTATTGGAATATTAGAAGTATCTGGATCTGGTAATAATTCTGCTAACCTTTCTGTATCATCAGGGTTTGTTTCAATTCTTAAAGTATCATCGTCTTTATAATCTTTATTTTCACTTGGTTTTGAATTAGCTAAATAATTATTATAAATTTCTGGGTAATTATGACTTCTTAAATATTCTTTTGTAAGTCTTTCTTTAAACTTTGGAGATTGAATATAATCTTTAAACCACGATCTTTGTTCTTCAATCATTTTTTCAATATTTTCTTTTTTTGAACTATCAATATTTACTTGCCATTCTATTTTATGTTTATCTTCTAAAACACCACTTTTATTAAATCGCTGATTGTCATTATCTTGTGCATGAGCTTGCCCAAAACCAATCATTGTAGACACAATAATAATCTTTAAAATTTTTTTTATCTGTTCCGGTGATCCCTCTAATATTTTTTTAAATATATAACTTTTGTTTTGGGCTTTTTCTATTTTGTTAAAGTTGTTTAAATTTTTCATATTTTTACTCCCAGAAAATTAAGACTAAAGAAAATACTCCTAGTATCATTCCAATTATTTGAATTTTATTTGTCGTCTCACTGTAAAAATAAAGACCAATAATCAAAGCTAAGATAGCGGAAGCGATGGAAAAAATAATCGCTCCACGGGCAAGACCTGAGCCAGTTTTAATACTCCAAAGCCAAAAAATATTAGCAATAATATAGCCTGAAATTGCCAAGACCCAAAAATACCAATGACCTTTAAGTGAATACTCTTTAGCTAAAATATCAGCAATACTTTCAAATATTATTAAAAAAATTAAAGGAATTATCCAAAACATTTTATTTGATTCCATTAAACAATTTTAATCTGGCTTCGACAACTTTTTCTATCTCTTCAACTGATTTTTTTTCTAATTTATATGGCGCAATTTCTTCAGGGTTCTCTTTTAGTGATTCTTCAAGTCCTTTTCTAAAAGCCACTCTTATTTCTGTGTTGATATGGATTATTGAAATTCCGGCCTCAATTGCTTTTATAAAATCTTCATCTGTTATTCCAGATCCACCATGTAAAACAAGTGGTACTCCACACTCAACCCTGATTTGTTTTATTCTTTCAATATTCAAGCTCGGATTTGGCATATCTTTAAACATTCCATGAATATTACCCACTGACGGGGAAAACAAATCCACACCAGTTTCTTCCACATATTTTTTTGCATCTTCGGGTGTAGTAAAAGTCTCAGGAGAAATACCTTCTGGAATTTTATCTAACATTTTTGATGAAGTCCCAATATAACCAAGTTCTCCTTCAACTAATATGTTTGGGTTGATACTTTTTGCATACAGAACACATTGTTTTGTAATTTTGATATTTTCTTCAATTGGTAATTTTGCTCCATCAAAAATAACTGCATCATAACCAGCATCGATTACTGCTTTTACAGATTCAAAACTATAGTGATGGTCGGCATTTAAAAATATTGGATAATTATCTTTCTCCCGAATTTCTTTAATTAAAGCTACTGCTTCATTTTTTCCAAAAAATTCTTCCTCTCCTTCTGAAAGTCCAATAATCACTGGTAAATTTAATTTTTTCGCCACTTGATAGATTCCATGCAAGGCTTCTAAGTTTGAAATATTAAAATGTCCAATGGCTTTATGGTTTTTATCAGCTTCCAATATATACTCTTTTAAAGTTTTCATACATCTAATTATAACATATTGAAGTTCTTTAATTTATTTAAATATGATAAAATATGGGCATGTTTAATAAAAAACCTAAGAAAATAGATTTTTTAGCTGTTGGTGATATGACCACAGATGCCTTTATAAGATTAAAAGATGCTGAAGCTTTAATGAATAATGGCACACTAGAACTTTGTGTTCGCTTTGGAGACAAGGTTCCTTATGAATCAGTGGAAGTTGTCAGAGCTGTTGGAAATAGTGCTAATGCTGCAGTTTCGGCTGCTAAATTTGGACTCACATCAGCTTTATTTGTAAACATTGGAGATGATGAAAACGGGAGAGAATGCGTTGATGTTCTAAAAAAATCAAATGTTTTAACAAATTATATAAAAATAAATAAAGGCCTACCAACAAATTATCATTATGTTCTTTGGTATGGTGCTGATAGAACGATTTTAGTAAAACATACAGAATATGATTATAAATTTCCACAAGACCTTGAAGAACCGAGTTGGATTTATTTAAGTTCTCTTGCAGAAAATACAGAAAAATTTCATTTAGAAATTGCTGAATATCTCAAAAAACATCCTGATGTAAAATTATCTTTTCAGCCAGGAACTTTCCAAATGAAACTAGGGACAGATAAATTAAAAGACCTTTATAAACTTTCTGAATTATTTTTTTGTAACACAGATGAAGCTAGAAGAATTTTAAATATTGGAAACTCCCTAAACACTTCAGAAAAAGTGTCGGGCAAGGAAGATATTTTAGAATTATTAAAAAAAATGCACGAGCTTGGACCAAGAATTGTTTTTATAACAGATGGACCAAAAGGAGCTTACGCGTATAACGGCGCAGATGCTTTATTTATTCCTTGTTACCCTGATATAAAGCCTCCTTTAAACAGAACTGGTGCTGGAGACGCTTTTGCTTCAACTATTACATCAATGCTTGCACTGGGAAAAACTTTACCTGAAGCACTAATGATGGGACCAGTTAACTCAATGCATGTTGTTCAATATGTTGGTGCCCAAAAAGGTTTACTTACTATCAAAGAAATAGAAGAGTATCTTAAAAATGCACCCGAAGATTATAAAGTTAAAAAAATTAATTAATCACGAAAAAGAGATTACTCTCTCGTGATAGAAAATATGTTTTTAAAAAGTAATAAAAAAATAGAAAGAATCATTACAGAAAAAAGAAACAAGGGTGAAGATATGACTGAAGAAAAAAAGACCCATGATTTAATTAAAAAAGAATCAGTAGAACTCCCTGATTATATTTTTGATGAGATATATGAAAGAATATTAATAAAAATAGACAATCTTGGAACAAAAGTAGAGGCATTGAAAACAGAATTTAAAGAAAATGAAAAAATTTATGATGAGTTAGAAAAACAAAAAGATTACATTAGTAATAAAATAGATGCTATTGAAGAACAATATCATGAAAAATTTATAGCTATGCCAGAACTTAAGGGAGATTTTAAAGATATAGAAATATTAATTGGAAATTTAGGAGAATTAACTCTAAAACTAGAAGAATTAACAAACACAATTTCACTCATAAAAACTAACCAGTTAAAAATTGAAGAAAAATTAGACTACTTTGAAACCGCATTTAACGATCTCAAAAAATCAATAATTGGTGAAGATAAAGAAGGAAAGGAGATGGTTGAATTCCCTAATGCTAAACTTAATTAATTTTATTTCCCTAAAAATTTTTTAATAGTTTCTGTTATAGATTCTGAATCTAATCCGTAATGTTTGTATAATTCTTCTGGATTTCCAGATTGCCCAAATTCATCTTTAATCCCAATAAATCTTATTGGGATTGGAAAATTTTCTGCCAAAACTTCAGCCACAGCACTCCCTAATCCCCCAGCAATTTGATGATCTTCAATAGTGACAACAGCATTAGTTTTTTTAGCTAATTCAATTATTTTTTCTCTATCGATTGGTTTTATTGTATGCAAATTCAAAACGATACTTCCAATCCCCTCTTCTTCTAATTTTTTTGCAGAAATTAAAGCATTATAAATTATTGGTCCACAACTTATTATTAAAACTTGTGGATTCTCTGATTCAAATAAAATATTTGCTTTACCTATTTCAAAGGGAGAATCTTCTGTGGTGATTAGTGGACTTTTTTCACGAATCAATCTTAGATATTGTGGCCCATCAGTCTTTACCATAGCTATTGTTGCCTTCTTAGCTTCAATTGAATCACACGGAACAACTATCTGCATTCGGGGAAGAACTCTCATTAAAGCAATATCTTCTAATGCTTGATGTGATCCTCCATCGGGACCAACAGAAAGTCCAGCATGAGATCCTATTATTTTTACATTTGTATTGTTATAACAAATATTTGTTCTAATTTGTTCCCAATTTCTTCCCGGTGAAAAAATCGCATACGATGTCGCAAATGGAATTTTACCAACCGAAGCCATCCCTGAAGCTACACTTACTAAATTTTGTTCAGCTATTCCAACTTCAAAAAATCTTTCTGGAAACTTTTCTACAAATTTATCTATTTTTACTGATTCTCTTAAATCCGCAGTTAAGACAACTACATTTTTATTTTTTTCTCCCGCCTCTAAAAGTCCATCGCCAAAACCATTGCGAATTAATTCTTTTTCGACATCTTTATCAAATAATTTTTTATTTAGTTTTTGATTTTTATTTAACATTATACTTTATGACTTTACAAACTTTATGAACTTGATAATTCATTCAGTGCTTTTTCACCCGTTTCTTTATCAATAGTTTTTCCATGCCATTTATAATCATTTTCAAATTCTTTTACACCTTTTCCAGGAATCGTATGCGCAATAACAATTGAAGCCTTGCCAGAATTTTGAGCTTTTTCTATTCCATTAAATATTTCTTCAAAATTATTTCCATCAATTTCTAAAACATTTAAATTAAATGCTTCCAATTTTTCTTTTAATGGTTCAAGAGGTAAAATATCTTCCGTATTTCCGTCAAGTTGAATTTTATTTCTATCAATAATAATTATTAAATTTTCTAATTTACCCGCCTGCTCCCGACCATTTGGGAGGGCGGGCAGGTTTTTTCCTGCCAAAAGAAGTGCCTCCCATGTTTGCCCTTCATCAAATTCCCCATCACTCATCAAGCAATAAACTTTATTTTTTTTATCATCTAATCTAAGTCCGAGAGCCATACCAACAGCCTGAGAAAGCCCTTCTCCAAGTGGTCCCGATGAAGTCTCAACAAGTGGTAAGAAATCACGATGTGGATGCCCTTGAAGACGAGAATTCAGCTTTCTTAAGGTCATTAACTCTTCTAATGGAAAATACCCGGAGTGAGCCATTGTAGCGTATAAAACAGGACAAATATGACCATTTGAAAGCACTAACCTGTCCCTTTTTTCTGAAAGCGGGTTTTTAGGATCATGTTTTAAAATTCCAAAATAAAGAGCTGTAAAAATATCAGCCATTCCAAGTGCTCCACCTGGGTGCCCAGAACCTACTTCCACAAGCATTTCTATAATAGATTTTCTTATGCTATTTGCTTTGATTTCCAAATCTTTTATTTTTTCTTGAGACAACATAATTAAGCTAAGTATACCAAAATAAAACTACAAAAACTACAAAAACCCCCGACCTAGGTCGGGGGTTTTAAAAACATAATCAGAAGATTATTTTTATTTTTTTAATAACAGTTCCATTATCAAAAACGAAATTGTTGTATTTTAAAATATCTTCTTTCCTAAGTGTCCTTGCAGAACTTTTGGGGAAATAAACATTAGTGGATTCAGGATCAAAAACCCAATTTCCAACCCAGTAATTTTTTGTTTTTCCTGTGATTTCAACAATATTGGGTTTTTTCCTACTCACATCAACGGGATTTTTCAAAATATTTATTATTGATGCCTTTGTAGCCATCATGTATCGAGGTTTGATTTGAACAATTTTTTCCTCTTCTACAATTTCTCCTTCTGTCATGGATTATTTGAATAAAAACTTTTATCTAAATAATGTTATACCTCATTTAAAATAAAAATCAAGTAGTTACATATTTTTTAACTCTTCTATTGTCTCCTCAATATCCAAACTCTTAAAAATCGCTGAACCCACGACAAGTCTATCTGCGCCAGCATTTTTTAAATCTTCTGCATTTTCTAAATTTACTCCCCCATCTACACTTATTGTAAGTTCAGGATATTCTTTTCTTAAATCAGAAATTTTTTCAAGAACTTTATTATCAAAAGATTTACCCTGAAAACCTACTTCTTCTATTGCCATACATTGCACAAAATCAACATTGGGAATTATTTTTTTAATAGATTCAATTTGAACATCTAAATTTATAGAAATTCCTATTTCCACACTTTCCCTAACATAGATATCAATATTTTTTACAAGCTCATTAAATTCTTCAAAATCATCATCTTTTGTAATATGAAATATTATTCTACTCGCACCCAACTTAAGAAAAAATTCTAAATCCTTTATTGCATCTTTTATCATTAAATGAAACTCATAACTTATATCTTCCCAATAAGGCATTCCGTCTTTTTCATTTAAAATCGAGTTTAAACTAGTTTCATCTTTTTCTTGAAATGGCCATGTGACATTATCGCAAAGATTTCCATTCATAAGATCAAGTTGTACATAAGGCACAAAAGAAACCACCCGAGAGACTTTCTCTTTTATTTCGTTAAAATTTTTTGGAATAATTGCAGGAATGACTTGCATAGGTTTATAGGTTATAGGTTGTAGGTTATAGTGAATCTATCTTGTCGATTCTTCTTAAATGCCGTGCATCTCCAGAAAACTTAGTCTCAAGAAATTTTTTCACAGATTGTATTGCCTCATCTTCATCCATAAATCTTACCCCCAGTGAAAGAATATTCGCGTCGTTGTGTTCTCTTCCTAATTTAATTATATCCATATTTTTTCCATAATATTCTATGGCCCTAACTCCCTCTACTCTATTTGCATCCATTGCTTCCCCTTCTCCTGATCCACCCATAATAATTCCAAAACTTCCCTTATCTTCAGCCACCGCTTTTGCAACAGGAGTTATAAAATCAGGATAATCATCATTTGGATTAAACTCATATGCACCCTTATCTTCAACTTGATAACCAAGCTCTTTTAAAAAAGGAATTAATTTTTCCTTTAATTCAAACCCAGCATGATCTGTTCCGATGTATACTTTCATATTAATTTTTTAATCCTTTATATCTTAAACAATCTTTAAATAATCTTTCTTGATTATCTAGCCATGCCTGGCTATTAATAAACTCTTGATTATGAGAAAAATTATATAAAAATGTTTCATTATTACAATTCTTCCTTATATGTGCAGGTCTTAATTGAAACCAGTAAAAACCCCCACCCAAAATAATAATAATTAAAATAATAAACCTCCAATTATTTAATTCTTTTAAAACTTTTTTCATATTATTTATAACTTTATAACTTTATAACTTTCTACCTTATCATCTTCCCTACTTTAATTACATGATCAACTAATGTATAAGCCTGCCCGCACACTTGTTTAATTAATAAATTTCCCCGCCCTTACCACATGATCAACTAGTGTGTGAGTATACCCCATTTCGTTATCATACCAAGCTAAAACTTTTACTAAATTTCCACCAACTACTCTTGTTAATCCCAAATCAGCAATGGAACCATGTGGGTTTCCTAAAATATCACTTGAAACGAGTTCTTCTTCGGTCACATCAAAAATACCTTGCCAACGAGGATCGCTTGCTGCCTTTTTTAAAATCTCATTCACTTCTTCTTTGGTAGTATTTCTTTTTGAAATAAAAGTAACATCAACAATAGATCCAGAAACAATCGGCACCCTAATTGAAATTCCATCAAAAAGACCTTCTAGTTGCGGAATAGCTTTGGTTATTGATATCGCTGCTCCTGTTGAAGTGGGAACAATATTATGTCCAGCTGATCTTCCTTCTCTCCAATTGTTTTTATTTGGTGCATCTACTGTTGGCTGATTGATAGTGTTTGCATGAGTTGTATTTAATAATGCTTTTTCAATACCTAATGCTTCATCTAAAATAGCAATGAGTGGACTCCCAGCATTTGTTGTACAAGAAGCATTTGAAGTAATAATACATCTTTCTAATTCTTTTTCATTAATTCCCATTAAAACTGTAGCCCCAGGAATATCACTGGAAGGTTCATCTTTCATCGGACCAGTAACAACAACTTTTTTAGCTCCACAATCTAAATGAAATTTTGATTTTTCGAAAGAAGTGAAAAGTCCTGTGCTTTCAACCACTACATCGATATTTAAATCTTTCCACGGTAATTTTGTAGTGTCTTTTTCTGATAAAAATTTTATAGTTTTTCCTTCAATAATTAAATCTGTCCCAACTACTTCAATTTTTTTATCCCATTTTCCATAAACAGTATCGTGATGAAGTAAGTAAGCCATATTTGATATGTCACCCAAATCATTTGCTGCCACTATTTCAATCTCGGGACGCTCCCAGGCGATTTTCAAAAAAGCTCTCCCAACTCTTCCAAAACCATTTATTGCTACACGTGTTGTTTTATTTGCCATAATTTCTTGTCCTGCGAAGCCTTGGCGAAGCAGGATGATTAATTTTTTACTTTTCAGCCATAGGCTGATCCGCCTTGGGCGGAATAACTTTTAACTTACTTGTATTATATCACCCTGTAGTGAATTTTGGAAAAATACAAAGTATAAAATCTGATTAAAATCAGATTATTTCCAAAATCTACTACGGGGTACTAAATTTAAATAAAAAAAACCCCGCCGTAGCGGGGTTTAGGGTGCAATAGCTCTTTTATTTTTTTACCGCATCAGCGTATAGGTCTGGGATAATAGCCCGAGAGTGCCTTGATAAATCAAGATCTCCACCATTTCCATGGCCTACCGGTGAATCTACAGGGGTCAATCGTAACTGACTTGCTTTCGTGTTGTTTTTTAAAAAATTTTAACTACTGCAAAATTACTATATCAAATCAATAATATAAGTCAAGCCTTAAAATTAAATAAAAAAAGCCCCGGCTGCTGCCGGGGCTGTAATATCCAAAGACCCACTCTTTAGATACTTTCCAGTTTACTAGGAAAAATTGCTGGTGACTTTATGGGTTTGGTCCAAAGTCAATACTCCATCAATAAATCCTAACTGTGTTTCGAAAATTGTCTTCGAGGTTTAAACGCAAAACTTGCTACTTTTTCGCCTAGGTGCCGGCATTATTTACTCTTTGAAAGCTTAACTAATGGTTTGGGGGCACCTTCTTTCCGCCTATGCTTAATTGTACCTTTATACGTACGTTTCAGCTGATCTGCCTTGCCGAGGGGCGATATATCGCGTACCTGTGGCGTTGTATGGCGGGGCTTTTTATAAAACACCCGGGGGTTCCCGATGGAGATAAAACTCCGCTGCAATGGGGCTACCCGGTGACTAATAACCTTTGAAGAACAATTTTGTAACTAAAGTATAGCAAATCTATTAGATTTGTCAAGTACTATTTAAATATTTAAAATACCCTTATTTTTCAAGCTATTTTTGAAATAAATAAAACCCCAGTTGCGACCTAACTGGGGTTTTATAACGTTCTTTGAAATAGTGTACTCGTGGAGTAAACCTTCAAGGATGGATAAGAACGATTGGGCCGCTTGTTTAATAGGATAGCATATTCAATTTTATTGTCAACTATTATTCATTAAGTGACACAATTTCTGCAGGTGCAGAAATTGTGTCACTTCGTGTTTTTTGCTTAACTATTTAAGTAATTCTTTTATTATTTCAATTACCACCTTGGGATTTGCGCTTCCTTTTGTTTCTTTAATCACCTGCCCAACTAAAGACATAATCGCATTTTCTTTGCCACTTTTATAATCAGCTACAACTTTTTCATTTGCATCTAGAATTTTTTGCGCAATTATTTTTAATTCCCCTTCATCATTTTTCTGAAGTAAATTATTTTCTTTGGCATATTCGCGAATATTTTTCCCGACTTCAAAATTCTTTCCCATTAAAATAATATCTTTCGCAGAACGAGAGTTTAATTCACTTTTTGAAACCATCAAAACTACCTCGGCTAATAATTCTGGACTTATAAACTCCCCCACTATTTTTCCTGAGCCAACAAGGTCGTTTGAAATAAAATTTGAAGTAATCCTTATTAATTCTTTATCTTGTTTAAAATGTTTTAAAACCGCTTCAAAATATTTCCCTAATTCTTGATTATTCACATAACTCTCAATATCTTCATCTTTAATTTCAAAATCTTTTTTATATCTATCTCTCTTCTGCCATGGAAGTTCTGGAAGAGAGTTCTTGATTTCATCTAAATCAAAAGCTTCATGAAGTTTTAATTTTGGTAAATCTGGATCAGGAAAATATCGATAGTCATGACTAGATTCTTTTTTACGCTGTGAAAATGTTTCTTGTTTATTTTCATCCCAACCACGAGTTTCTTGGACTATTTCACTTCCCTTTCCGTTTTCTAAAAGCGCAGTCATTCTTTCTATTTCAAATTTTATAGCTCTCTCAACAGTTCTAAATGAGTTTAAGTTTTTTACCTCAACTTTTGTTCCAAATTTTTCTGTATCACTCACTGAAATATTCGCTTCCACCCTCATTTCACCTTTTTCCATATTTGCTTCTGATACTCCTAAATATTTTAAAAGTAATTGAAGTTCGCGTGCAAACTTACTTGCATCTTCTGCTGAATGAATTACTGGTTCTGTTACAAGCTCCATTAATGGCACCCCGGCACGATTAAAATCAATTAAAGAATAATCTCCTCTATCATGTTTTGAAGTAGCAGTGTCCTCTTCTAAATGCACTCGAGTAATATCTATTCCGTTTAATTTTCCACCTGAAACTATCGGGTATTTATATTGAGAAATCTGATAACCTTTTGGAATGTCTGGATAAAAATAATTTTTCCTATCAAATTCAGTAAAATCTGCAATATTCCCATCCACTGCCAAACCAACCTTAATCACATGTTCTACTGCCTTTTTGTTTATAACAGGAAGAGTTCCTGGCTGAGCTGTACAGACAGGACAAATATTTACATTTGGATTTATTTCGTCAGGATCATTTTTAGAATCACAAAACATTTTTGTGTTAGTCTTTAGTTCCGCATGAATTTCTAATCCTATTGTGGGTTTATATTCACTCATAATATCTAAGTATTTTACCAAAAATTTTAATTAAACTAAACCATTGACAATGTTTTTTATAATGATAATCTAAGAACAGAAAAGAACATTAACTGATTAATATGAAAATAAAACCAACAAATGTCCCTGGTTTAAAAGATTATTATAGTGAATTTGTAAGAGTTGCACACTTACAACAGGAAGCAGACACTATTATTTTGGTGACCGCTAGGCGAATGGCGCAAAAAATCATTGCTAATTTCCCAACACACGAAGAGTTAGTTTTAAAACTCTTAGAACTCCCTGTAACATTGACTACAGGAATCGACTTAATTGATTGGGTGGATGAAAAAATAACATTACTAGATGTAATTTTTTTAACAGCTATCAAACAATCACAAGAAAAGGGTTCAGAAGGACCAATACGTGCTCACTTTCTTTCAGTTTCGAAAGAATCTCTTATTTCTGAGTGTAAGTTTCATAATTACTATAGTATTAACAAGGGAGACAATTTTAAGGAAATGGAAGAAACTTGTGTAAAAATAGGGCAACACACGAATTCTTTCATTTTTCTTATGCCATCAAAAAGTAATCAACTGACTGAATATCAATTTGTGTTTCATTGCGACTTTTCCAAAAAATTTCCTACGTTTCCCTCTGTTTGATGCCTGAAATTTCATATTTTAAAAAACCACCCAATTGGGTGGTTTTTTATTTACTTGACAGTTATATCTTAAAATAGTATCCTATCAACAGACATTTAGTAAAGACAAAAAAATGAAAAAGTTCTTATTATTTTTGAGTTTTATTTTATTAAGCACAGTAACAGTAAAAAGTCAGATCAGACTAGATTCATTTATAGTCGATACCCCTATCACAGATTTGAAGGATATTGAAAAATATTTTCCAGGTGATTTTGGGGATGAATTATCTTCTTGCTGTCTTAAATATGATACCGGAGGAAGAACCATAATCATTAAGTTGGTAAAATTGCGTGGCAGTAATGTCACAGGAATTTTAAAACAAATTGACAGTCTTGGTTTTAAACCTGTTCCAACTCCATATCTTCTTGGATTGGGAATGAAATATTCATATTCAAAAATGTTTTGTGATTCTAAAAATCATTTAGGGTGGCCAGATATTATTTCTCTGGACACCAATAATATTTGTTTCAGCAAAACTATGAGTGAAAATAGTTTTATCTATTTAACGGGTCATAGTGGGCCAGGAATTACAATTGGCAAGGTGAGATTTAGCATTATATTCCACCCAAAAGAATGGTCTTTTGCCGTGATGAAAAAATAAAAAGTTCTTTTAAAAAACCACCCGATCGGGTGGTTTTTATTTTTCTTCTAAAATTTTTACAAGGCTATCTGAAAATTGTTTTATAGAATTATCGTCGTATAGAGTAATTGTAAATACTTTCTTTTTGGATTTTTCTCCACCCGAGGCGGATCCGCCTAAAGCGGAAAATTTCTTTATATTTGCTTTTATTGTCTTTTCATCAACCAAATCAGTTTTTGTCAGTAAAATTATTTCTTCTTTTTCTACAAGATCCTCCCCGTATTTTTCTAACTCTTTTCTAATTTGTTTATAGATTGCAACCATATCCTCTTTTTCAAAAGAAATTAGATGAATTAACATTTTTGTTCTTTTTATGTGTTTTAAAAATTTTGTTCCAAGTCCTTTTCCTTCGGATGCTCCTTCAATAAGTCCTGGAATATCAGCAATTACAAAACCATAAAAACTCCCTAAATTTGGATCAAGTGTTGTAAATTGATAACTTCCAATTTTTGCCTTCGCATTGGTTAAAGAATTAAGTAAACTTGATTTTCCAGCATTAGGAAGCCCGATCAAACCAATATCAGCGAAAAGTTGGAGTTCTATAAAAAATTCAGCATCATCCCCAGGTTTCCCAAATGTGCACTCTTTTGGTGTTGTATTAGTAGAACTTTTAAAATGCTCATTCCCTAGTCCACCATTTCCACCCTCGAGAAGTAGTTCTCTTTGTCCTTCTTTGACTAAAGAAATTACTTTATCAGTTTTTAAATTCGTTACTATTGATCCAATTGGAAGTTCTATAATACAGTCCTCTCCATTTGCTCCGTGAATATTATTACTTCCCCCATCTTCTCCTCTTTCGGCTATAAATTCTTTCTGGTTTTTATACTTAGCAAGAATATAAACATCTCTTATTGCTTCTACATAAACGTTCCCACCTCTACCTGCATTTCCACCACCTGGACCCATTAAAGGCTTTCCCTTCTCATGGCGCCATCTAACAACGCCGTTTCCACCGTCGCCTGCCTTTGCATATATTTTAATTTCATCTGTAAAAGCCATTGTCTATGATTCTAGCGCAATTTGAGCTAATTTGATAGCCCCTTCTTTAGAATTAGCTGTTGCAATAAAAAGATTTTTATGACAAAAAAGTGCATCAGGAACACCTGAAACTTGTGCCAATTCTTCACCTGTTAAACCGCCCCAGCTTTTTGGTAAATCTTTTCTATTTACAAAAGAATTAGAATCGTCTCTTATTGTAAGAATTTGCCATTTATTATCTGCATCTTTTGGAAAAACAACAAAAAGTGGTTCTTTGTGTTTACTTAAAACAGGGTCTCTTGGATAACCTTTGTCTAAAACTATTATTCTTTTGTCTTCTGTATTTTTATAAATTTCTTCAACAAATTTTTCACCTTCAAAATTATCTTTAGTTTTAGAAATTTCTCTTTGTATCAAAATTTTTGCAACTTCTACAATTTTTAAAAAAGTTCCGTCTTGAATATTTCTATCTTCTTTCCAACTTGGCAAAAAAGCATCTATTAAATTCCCTAGATCGTAAGAATGTACATCTTTTTTTATATCTTCTGAAAGTTTTATTCCACTATCGAATGCGTCAATTGATTGGACTAATTTTTTATCTAATTCATCTGAAATTTCCTTTGAACCACAAACTCTTTCCCCAAATTTTTTCCAAACTAAACCAAATGAGGCAAAAGGTATTCCATTTTGTCTTTCCCCCGCTCCTTCTATTTGGTGATGATCAAATAAATTTTTATCAGGATTATTAATCCAACCCACATCAACTAAAAATATATCTTGATTATTAAATCCACTCTTTATTGCCGTTTCATCTCTTGTTCTCAAAATATCAAATTCTTTACCTTCTTGTTCAAAAAAAATAGATAGAGTTGCACAGGTAAAAATTTCATCCGCATGAAATGATCCATTATGTGTAATTATTTTAATTTTATTTTTAATTTCCATATTTGTTTTAATCTATTCGCATATTCGTGCGAATTAGCCGTTGTAAATTTTAATGATTTTTATTTTTCTATTTCTTTTTGGCCATTTCCATTTCCATTTCCATTTTTAAGTCCTCTAAAAAATTCAACAAAGACGGTGGCAATTTTTTCAAATGACATAAAGGCAAAAATAAGCAATAAAATTATTAATAAGAATTTATTAACATTTTTACTTATAGAAAGCGCAACTGCACTAAAAAAATAACCTAAACCAAAAATGTACGACATCCAAATTATTGTTGAAAAAAGCTCTGCTTTAAAATAAGTTTTAAAATTTATTTTTGAAAAACCCGCAAATACCAAAGTAACATGATTTATTCCAACAATAAATTTTGAGAAAAATATTGACCAAAACGGTTTTTCCACAAGTCTCGGGAAAAAGAAGATTATTCTTTTTTGTAAATAAATCAAAAACTTACTATTGGGAAATTTCCTTCCAAGTAAATCACCTATGTAGTAACCCAACATTGTCTTTACCATTGCCCCTAAAAAAGCGACAAGTAAAACAGGAAATGCTTGAAAGACTCCCAAATGAGACATCACCCCGAAACTTATAATAACAACCTCTCCCTCAATAATAACCCCTAAAAAGAGAACAATATATGCCCAAGCGGCATGAAGTTCAAAGAAATGTCTAAAAAATAAAATTGTATTATGCATATTTTATCCGACAATTCTTTTTAAAATCCAGTTAAATATTGAAATTAACAATGCTCCAAAGAAAGCTGACGCAAAACCATTAATAGTAAACCCTGGAATTACGTAAGCTAAAAAATAAAATATTAACCCATTTAAAACTAGAGAAAACAATCCTAGGGTTAAAATATTTATCGGTAAAGTTAAAATTTTAATTATTGGTTTAATTATAAGATCTATAAACATCAAACATGCCCCAATCACAAAAATTATATAAAAAGGATTTATCCCGATTCCATGAATAATAAAAGGTAAAATAAAAATAGCCAAAGATAGCAAAAGCCAATGTAGAACGATTTTCATAATTTTTTATTATTTATAAATTTTAATTTAATAAAGCATCGACAATTTCTTTAATAATTTGCCCATCTGCCTTCCCTTTTAAATCTTTCATAACCCCCGCCATTAACATCCCGGCTTTACTTTTATCTGTAATACCAAGCTCTTCTTTTTTGGCTTTTATAATTTTTTCAACTTCATCACGATTCATCATTTCTGGTAAATATTTTTCAAGATATGGAAGTTCATCTCTCTCTTTCTCTGCCAAATCTTCACGGTTCCCTTTTGTGAATTGTTCTATTGAATCTTTTCTTTGTTTTACTAATCTTGAAATAACGGGAATCGCTTCTTCATCAGAAAGCTCCTCGCTTGGCTTTCTTTTTTTGGCTACGAGCTCGTTTGTAAATGATGATAAGATATTTCTTAAAACCTCTAATCGCAAAGATTCCTTTTTTATCATTGCATCTTTTATTTCGTCTCTTATTTGTTGGTGTAACATAATTTTATTATAGCATGAATTATTTATTTATAATTTTTCCCTTTTTATAAAAGTGCGAAAGTCTTGCTTTCGCAAAACCATTATTCTTTAGTATTTAACCAATCTAATATTTCTTTATTAAAATCTTTCATATCAAAAAAATATTTTGGAAAATTTTTTAAATCAATGATTTTATTTTCTTGTCTATTGTAATTTTGAAAATCAACATAACTACTCCATTTGTATTTATTTAAAAATTCTAATGATTTTTTTACATCCCTGATTCCTTCTTCTTTCCATTTTAAGTCAATAAGTTTTATTGGATTCAAATGAATATATGAAAAAAGATATTTTGCTTGATTGTCCTTTTCTATGTGAACAGACTTATACTTTCCTTCAAAAAGTCCACCATTACGTTCATATTTGGCATTAAAATATTTTGAGTAAGCAGTTAAAACTTTTTGCATAAACATAGCAATAGCACTCGAATTCTGCGAAAGTCTTGCTTTCGCATTTGGTGTAAGATATATATGAAAATGATTTGGCATTAAAACCCAAGCACCAATAAAAACTATTGATTCTCCTTTATCAAAATCCCATGCATTAATTTTTGCTCTTACAATTTGTTCTCTGAAATCAATTCTTTCTTTAGAATTACAAATGTATAAAAGTTTTAAAAAACGATCACGATCTTCGTTATCTAAAAAAATTTCTTGTTTGCTATTTCCCCTATTGTAAATATGATAATACTCCCCATCTATAAGTGGAATTTTGCGTATAGACATATGAATATTATATAAAAACCAGTTTGCGAAAGCAAGACTTTCGCAAACTCTTAGTTTTTAATCAAGATGTGATAAAATAGAAAAATGTATAAATTAATTTTTTTTGATACAGAAACAACAGGAAATACAGATAAAGATTTCTTGTGCCAATTGGCTTATAAATTAGAAAATGAGTCTTTTAATGAATTGTATAAACCTCTTATTAAGATTCCACCTGAAGCTTCAGCTGTGCACCATATTACAAATAAAATGATTACTGAAAAAAATGCCTTTAAAGAAAGCCTAGATTTTGAAAAAATAAAAAATCTTTTTGAAAGCGATGATTCTATCGCAATAGCTCATAATGCCCCGTTTGATTTGATGATGTTTAAAAAAGAAGGAATTGAACCAAAGAAATTTATTTGTACATTACGACTTGCAAGATATTTAGATCCCGAAGGAAAAATTGAAAAGTATAATTTACAATATTTACGATACTTACTTGATCTTGATGTGGAAGCTCAAGCTCATGATGCAATGGGTGATGTTTTAGTACTAGAAAAACTTTTTGAAAGACTGAAGAAAAAGTTTCTAGAAAATGAGAGTATGGACAAAGATGAAGCGCTGGATAAAATGATAGAAATTTCTTCTCACCCATCGTTACTTAAATTTATAAATTTCGGCAAACATAATGGAAAAGAGGTTGAAGAGATTACCAGAATTGATCCTGGTTACTTAGAGTGGCTTTTAAAATCAAAATTAGAAAGCGATCAAATAGATGAAGATTGGATATATACACTGAAACACTACTTGAATAAATAAACAATAAAAAAACCCCGAAATTCGGGGTTTTAAAACATTAAAATTTCTTATTTTGAAAGAAGTGCTGTGCAACACCAAATTATGTCCCTGAATTGATCCTCATTTTGTTCAGTATATTGCCCTGCCCTTAATTTGTTTATTTCATGGGCAAGCTCCATTTTTTCATTTTCCACTGCCATCCTATAACAATATGTAAGGGTGTTTTTCCATTTCCTTAAAAATCTTTCCATATCCATCTTCATATAAATTAAAAAATTTTTCTGGTTTAACTATACGAAAATTACTCATTATTGTCAATGTCTATATTATTAAAAAAAATCTTGCTAAAATAAAGAAATGGATACAATCTTTTGGATAATTTTGGCACTTTTTATTGGTGGACTTTTCACTTATCTTTTTTTTAATAGAAAAAAGGAAAACCCAAAAGAAGATGGGGTTGGTTTAAAACTTATTCTTGAACAACTAAATGAACTCTCAAGAACAGTAGACAAAAAAATCGGTGAATCAAATAAACAAGTTAATGAATCACTTCGCTATCAATCTGATAAATCTTCTGAAATAATAAGAGATATTACCGAGCGACTTACTCGACTTGATGAGACAAATAAACAAGTTATTTCTTTTACTGATCAATTACAATCACTTCAAGATATTTTAAAAAATCCAAAACAACGTGGGGTTTTGGGAGAATATTATTTAGAAACCCTTTTGAAAAATGTTTTACCGCCTGGAAGCTACGAAATGCAATATAAATTGGGAAAAGATGAAGATGGAAAAGATTTAATCGTTGACGCAATTGTAAAAGTAAAAGATAAAATAATCCCAATTGATTCAAAATTCTCACTGGAGAATTACAATAAACTTATTGAGGAAAAAGATCCTGTTGAAAAAGGGCGATTAGAAAAAAGTTTTGTGAATGATTTAAAAAATAGAATTTCTGAAACTGCAAAATATATACAACCATCAAAAGGCACTATGGAGTTTGCTTTTATGTTTATTCCCCATGAAGCTATTTATTATGATCTTTTGGTGGCTCAAGTTGGC
>JBAYKO010000002.1:0-79013 GCA_041664605.1 Minisyncoccota bacterium
CCACAATCAACTAATATTTTTTTATCTTCAACTTCAATTAAAAAATTAGCCCCAGTTACAAGACCGGCACCACTGCAAAAAGTTATTTTAAATTTCTTTTTAGTTTCTGACATATTTTCCTCCAGCACTAAATTTTATATTTATATAATTTTATTGATATAAGAATTGTCATTTTTGTGTATAAATATAAATAGAAGAAATTTAGTGCTGGATACATTATACCTTAAATTCTCCTAATTCTTGATTTTTTTGTGGATACAATCTTATAAAAAAATATAATGACCCTACAAAACTACCGCAAACCCCAAAAAATAAATCACTCGCAATATCTAATATGACTTGAGGAGTATGAGTTATAAAAACACTTATATTAAATTCAAAAATTTCCCAAAAAATACCTATTACAAGTACCCCCAGAGCTGAAAGTAAAATTATAAATTTTTTATTGTAGTTTTTTTTATTTTTTATAAGACCAGAATAGTAATAAATCCAAAAAATAAGTAAGGATATAAATAGCCCACCCAAGAGATGAACAAACATATCAAACCACCAAATGCTGAAGTACCAATAAAATTTCATTGCAAGTAAATTAACAAAAAAAATAAAAAAAATAAGAACACAAATTTTCTTAATTAATGATTTTTTATTTTTGTCTTTGGCCATATTGATTTCATCCAGCACTAAATTGTGCTTTATTTTAAAACAATTAAAATTTTGTGTTAATACTTCAATAATATAAGAAATAATTTAATAGCACAATTTAGTGCTGGATAAATTTTAACTTTTTTGGTATAAAAAACAAAAATCCTTCCAAAAAAGAAGGGTTCTTGCTTGAGGGTTATCCAGATTCTATTACTCTAGTATGAAACTAGGTGGGTGCAATATATCATATTCCACAGAACACAATAATTTTTTTGCTCCCCTAAAAGAACCAATTGTTCTAGGTAATAGCACTGAACAACCCTCATAAAAAGTATAGACCCTACTAAAAAATATTTCAACCTAGACAAGGAGTATAAAAAATAACGCAAAAGTACTTATTTTAATAAGATTATTACTCATCAACACCAAATCTTTTATAGTTATGCACATCTGTATCTCCAAACCAATATTTAATTTCATGTTCTGCTTCTTCCGGAGTTTCTGAACAATGTAAAATATTCATAACTGCCCTCTTTTCAGCATTAGCAAGTGCGGGAGAATCAATCGAAAAATCCCCTCGAATGGTCCCCATTTCTGCTCTATAAGGAAGAGTATCCCCAGCAATTTTTCTAACAGTATCAACAGCATGAATTCCCTGAACAACAATCTTCACAACTGGACCCATTGTTAAATAGTCTAGTAGCCATTTTCTAACTTCAGGACCAATCTTTTCTGCTTCTATTGTTCCAAAATCAGCCATAGCATCTAGACCATATTTCTCGTATGTTGATAGTGTTTTATTTCCTAGTCTTGTTATCCATTCTTCTTTTTTAGGATAATGATTATCAACTTGATCGCGACTTGCTTGATACATTTCTAATGCAACAATTTTTAAATCTCTCTGTTCAAAGCGTTTTATAACTTCACCTATAAGACCTTTTTTAACGCCGTCCGGTTTTACCATTACGTATGTTTTTTCTTCTTTTGGTTTTGACATATAATTTTTAAATTTTTATCTTACCACATAGGTCTTGCCTATGTGGTAATAATTTTTAAATTTTTATCAGCCTTGGGCTGAAATTAATAAATTTTACCCGCTTTCGGCGGGGATAAAAAGATTATAGCACCCTGTAGTAGATTTTGGCAACGCATTAAAAAATGCGTCCCGATTTTGATCGGGACATTGCTAAAATTCACTACGGGGTAGCATAAAACCAAAAACCCACCAAAAATCTTTTTAGTGGGTTTTTATTGATTTTAATAGTTATATCTTGCTCTTATTTCTTCTTCTACTTCACCCCTATCTCTTCCATATTTATAATAGGAAAGTTCTTTAATTTTATCTGTCATTTCTAAATTACCTTTTTGTGGTGGAATTAATTCCATATTAAAAGGTTTGGTTGGTTGACCTCTCACAAGAAGACTCATGTAAGCATTGAAGTTATCTAATTTAGTAATATCATCTGCTGTGAAAGTTGGAGTAATTCTACTTTCTAAATATTTCGCATCGTCAGAACTTACTCTAAAAATTGCCATAGACCCAACGTTTCCAAAAACAGCACCCTTGATATCATCTGTTAATTGAGAAATATATTGATGGGCCATATTTAGACTTAATCTATATTTTCTTGCCTCTGCTAAAATAGAAGCAATTGATGGAGTAGAGAAATTTTGAAATTCATCTATATATAAGTAAAAATCATTCATAGGTTTTCCATACATATCAGCTCTAGAAAGTGCCGCCATTTGTATCTTTCCCACTAGAACAAGACCAATTAAATTAGCATTTATTTCACCAAGTCGCCCTTTTGAAAGATTGACTAGTAAAATCTTTTTTTCATCCATTATTTTTCTAAAATTAAATGTGGAATGTTCTTGTAATACAACAGGACGCATTATTTCATTAGAAATAAAGACATCAAATTTACTGGAAATATACGGCACAAAATTAGCTAGTGATTGATCCCCTGAGGTTTGTTCTGCATTTTGCCAAAACTGAGTAATTATAGGATTCTTACATTTTGATAATTTTAAATCTCTAAATTCTTTGTCTCCTAGCACCCTACTTATTTCAAGTAATGTACACCCGGATTCTGGATCCTCCATAACCAAAAGAGCACTGTTTCTAAAATATTGTTCAAACATTGCACCCATGCCAGCATCAGCCCCACCACCAAAAAGTTTGGTAAATATTCCCATAAGTTCATCTACTATAAGGCTCTTCTGTTCAGGGTATCTAGGGTCAAATTCAAGCATATTAAGACCCATTGGTCTTGGTGTATAAGATGGATCAAAATATATAACATCATCTATGCGATTAGCTGGAATTTTTCCTAAAATATCTTGAATGTCTGAACCGTGTGGATCAATAAAACAACATCCTTCACCATTTTCTATGTCTTGAATTATCATATTTTTAAATAAACTAGTTTTACCGGTTCCTGTTTGACCAATTGCATAGAAATGTCTCACTCTATCATCTTTTGCTGTTCGAATAATCTTATCAACTCCTCTATATTTATTTATTCCTAAAATAACACCCTCTTCTGGTAAATCAAGTGGTGCAGGAGCAATACCAGACTTTGATTGTTTAAGTTGAGGTGAATTAGAAACTCCAACTGGAAAATGATATATGGTTGTTAATTCTTTGTAATTAAGTGGAATGCTTTCTTTTTCAGAGTATAGTCTAAAAGAAAAATCATGAAAAAGCTCTAGTAATTTTTTGTCTTTCGTTTTTTCAAAAACAATACTATTACTATTTGGATCAGAAAATTGATTGAAAGCTGACTCCATATCACTTAAAATCTCATCGGCCCGAGCTTTTGTTTCAGCTGAAGCAATTATTCTTAAGTTTGCACTAACGATAGTACTTCTAACTTTTTCTGTAATATTTGTCACAGCAACATCATCAACTTTTTTCTCTTTCTTTTCATCTTTTGAAGATGAACCAATGAAAAGTTTTTTAGCTGTATCAAAAAATTGTTTATCAAAAGAACTTAAAAGCTCTAGTGCTTTTTTAGCTGATTTACCATCTCTCACCTCACTTAAAACCTGGTTGAATCTTTTGATAAAAGTATCCCCGGCTGGACAGAAAATAATTTGAATAGCCGCCCCTTCTCCTTCTTTTTTCATTTTAGAAAAAACATTTAAAATAGAGTTCATCGGGTCGTGTTCCATTTTTTCATAAGTTTTTAAAGGAAAAGCTTCTATTGCGGATAGTTTTGCATATGCCCCAGCATCACCACCTTTATTTGTAAAAATATTATAGTCATCAGTTATTTCTTTTAATTTAGCTTTACTGAAAGCCCCGAGAAGCTGTTTTTCAAATAAATCAACTTTTGATTCTGGCACAGAAGCATAGAATATTACCTCATCAGACACATTAGAAAGTGCTATTTCTAATGTAAAATAGTTTTTTCCATAATTATCTCTTCCGTCAGCAACAGACTGCATCCCAGAATAAAATTGTTCCATTACAGAAATCATTTCTTTAAACCCCCTATTATCATTTATTTCTTTTTCAGGAAGAGTTATTTCAAAAAGTTTCATATGGAGAGCTTTAAATAATTCTGAGTTTTCTTTTAATCCAGAAATTTGTTTAGAATAGTCTAAATATTGCACTAAAAACCTGTGAAAATCATCATCTAGGTGAGGATTTCTCATATTTTCTAAAACAGTCAGAACATTTTTTACACCTTTTTCAAGCATTATAGAAAATAATTCTTCTATCATATTATCATGTGTTTCTGGTTTTAATTTAAGAACGATACCCTCAACTTCTTTTGGTTGAATAATTTGTTCTTTGGGTAAAACTTTTTCTGGAGCAATTGCCGAATATTCGTTTATAGTTTCTTTGACGATTTTTTCTTGGTTAACTTCTTGATTGTTTTCTTTTAGTTCTCGTCCTTTTTTGGCTATTTGCTCACGCAAAAAAGCTATTTCCTCATTAGGATTTTGAAATTTTGGAATTTCTTGTGCAAAGTTTTCCATTGTTATTTTTTATTATACCCCAAATTGTTATTTTAAAAGAGATTTTATACTATTGACATTTAAAAATAAAGATGATAGAATACAATATTGAAAGATTTCTTTTATTATCTTTGTAAATTAGGTATAATGTTATCGAATATCGATTATTAATTTTAATTAACTTATAAAAAATTTATGGATGAAAAAGAAATAACTGCCTTGGCAGAAAAGGTCAAATCTGGGACAGCAACAAAAGAGGAAGTTCTTGCTTTTCAAAAAGAACTTAATAGACTTTTGTTGGAAATTAAAAACATATTAGAAGAATAATAAAAATATAATTATATGAATTTAAACATTAAAAACATGTTTGGGAAAAAAGAAAACAAAACTCTTAATCAAAATATAGACTCGACTCCTAAAAATCCTGAAATAAAAGAAGGGATTGATGGAGAAATATTAGAAGCAACCCAAACAGGGCAAGAGCTTTTAACAGACATAAATAATCTTTTAGATGATAAAGAAACTAAACCTTCAAATTTATTAAAATCAATAGACTATATCAAAGAGCGAAAAGAAATTTTTATTGGGGTTACCCTTGCTCTTGCTGGGGGAATAGCAGTAATTGATGGTTTTATAAATCATCGTTGGGAATTACAAAATATGGATGTTTATACTACAAAAGAATCAATTAGAACTCTATTGGGTGGCTTTGCTACATTAATAGGTGGTGCTATGGCTTCAAGTAAAGTTAAACTTCCAAACAGACAATTCAACTAATCTAAAACAAAAAAATCCCCCAGTTGGGGGATTTTTTTGTTTTAGATTTTTGTTAAAATCTCAGCACTATCTTCTTTAATTAAAATAGTATGTTCAAAATGAGCACTTCTTCCGCCATCTTCTGTTTTAAAAGTCCAACCATCCTTATCAACAAAAACTTTATGACTTCCCTCATTCAACATGGGTTCTATAGCTATAACCATTCCTGGTAAAAGAATCTCCCCAGAACCCTTTTTACCAAAATTTGGAACAAAGGGATCTTCGTGTAATTCCTTACCAATACCATGACCGCTCAAAACTCGAACAATCCCAAATTTAAAAGGTTTAACAAATTTTTCTATAGAGTAGCCAATATCTCCAACATGACTTCCTTTTTTTATTGAATTTATGCCAACAACCAAAGATTCTTCTGTAACTCTTAGTAATTTTTCATATTTTTTATTAATTTTTCCAACTGGTAGAGTTACTGCCATGTCTGAAAAAAAACCGTTGTGTTTTAAACCAAGATCTAAAGAAACAATATCACCTTCTTTTAAAATCCTATTAGGAGAAGGTATACCATGAACAACCTCATTGTTTATAGATACACAAAGTGAAGCTGGGTAAACTAGTCGCCCTCCTTTAGGTTTATAGTTTAAAAAAGCTGGTTCATCCCCCAGTGAAATTATTAAATTTTTTGCTATATTATCAAGTTCTTTTGTTGAAATACCTGGTCTTACTTTTTTTGAAACACTTTCCAAAACATAGGCTAGATTTTTTCCAGCCTCTCTCATTATTTTTATTTCATTTTTATTTTTTATCTTTATCATTTATATAAAAAATCTCTCCCTAGAGAGAAATTTTTTCAATTATCGCCTGGTGAACTTCCTCTACTGGTTGTTGTCCGTTTATTCTAAAAAACTTATAAAGCGGATTAATCATAAAATATTCGATTGTAGGTAATACATCTGTATCAAACCAGTTTAATCTTCTTTCAATGTGTTCTTTTTTAATATCATCTGTTCTTCCTCTCCCCTCAAGTCTGTCCTCTGCCCAACCATGAGACACATCTAAATAAATAACGACTGGATTTTCTATTTTATAAAATTTAATAGCCGTAGTCCATGTCTTTGCTTCAAGAACAGATCGTGGAGTTCCATCTATAAAAAGATGTTGTTCCCCATTATATTCATTTATTAAAAAATTAGACCAAAAATTAACCGCTAAAAAATCTGGTTGTAATCCAGCATCTTTTGCTATATCTGCTGCAAGTTTGTTAGAATATTTTTCTCCTTTTGTAAATTCTCTAAATCTTTTCCCAGTTTCAACACGAAGAATATTACGTTCTTCTTCGTCGTTATTCCTAATATATTCTTCTAATAATTCTATTTGAGTACCTTTTCCGCAACCTGATCTACCTATAAAGATAAATGTTTTTGGTTTCATTAAAATTAGGTGCTAGTGACTAGTTTCTAGGTTCTAGTGATTAAAATGTAAAATTTATAATAATTGAATAATATAAGATTTTTCATTAAAAATCAAATAGAAAGTCAATTAGCAGGGGGGTAGATTTTTCTTAAAAAAAATCTACCCCCCTGCTAATTATCTTTATTCTTTTGTTTCCTGCTACAAACCTAGCCCCTAGAAGCTAGAAGCTAGAAGCTAGAAGCTAGAAGCTATTCCTAATATTCTCTCATTGAGATTTGAGCGTCAATTTTTTTGATTAAATCAAGAACCACAGAAACAACGATTAGGAGTGCAGTTCCCCCAATAGCAAAGGAGGCTACTCCTGTTGCAGATTTTAGGATAAGAGGTAAAACTGCAATCAACCCGAGGAAAAGAGCACCAACTAAAGTGACTCTGTTTAAAATTTTTGAAATATAATCAGAAGTTGATTTTCCTGGCCTAATCCCTGGAATGAAGGCTCCATTTTTTTGAAGATTGGTGGCAAGAGCATCTGGATCGAAAGTTACAGCCGTATAGAAATATGTAAATAAGAAAACCAAAACGAAATAAAGTGTTGCATAGATCCATCCCGTTTGAACAAAATAAGTGAAAAATGATCCTATTTTTTGCAAAATAACATGTGATGAAGTTGAAAGAAATGTTCCTAGCATTTGAGGAAATAATAAAATAGATAAAGCAAAAATGATCGGAATAACCCCAGCTTGGTTTATTCTAAGTGGTATATAAGTTGAAACCCCACCATACATTTTCATTCCTCTGACTCTCTTAGCATAAGTGACAGGAATCGGTCTCTCTGCTTCGGTTACAACAACCACACCAGCAATAATAAAGAGTCCTACCACAGTAAAGAGAATAAATAATGGAATTTGAGATACATCAAAAGAAAAGATTGTCTGACCGACTTGGCTTGGAATAGAAGCCACAATACCCGCAAAAATTATAAGTGAAGTACCATTACTAATTCCGTATTCAGAGATAAGCTCACCAATCCACATTATAAGTATTGACCCAGCAACAATAACAATTAAACTAGTGGCTTGATCAAACATAGTTAAATCAGCTAATATGCCCTGTTTTTGAAGTAGTGCTATCATTGAAAATCCTTGAATTAGAGCAAGGGGAACAGTAAGTAATCTTGAATATTGAGCAAATTTTTTCTTCCCAGCTTCACCTTCTTCGTGATAAAGCCTCTTTAGAGCAGGGATCATAATAGTTAAAAGTTGCATAATAATCGAAGCAGTAATATATGGTCCAACCCCCATCATAAGAATAGACAAATGAGAAAGACCACCTCCTGAGAATATGTTTAATATTCCAAAGAATTGATTATTGTTTAAAAAATTCTCAAGCTTAATAGCATTAACGCCAGGAATTGGAATCGCAGCCAAAAGTCTAAAGACAATAAGAGCCCCTAACGCAAAAAGTATTTTCTTTCGCAGAACTTTATCTTGGAAAACAACTTTAACTTTATTCCAAAAATTTGTAATCATATTTTTATTATATCTTTAAACCTATTTTATTTCACCTCCCAAAGCTTCGATCTTTTTTCTTGCTGATTCAGACACTAGGCAATCTGAAATAATTATTTTTTTTGTTAATTCTCCTGTTGCTAAAATTTTTATCAAACTTATTCTTCCTCCGAGTTTTTTTATAATATTTTTACTAAACAATGAATTAGGCGTAACTTTTTCTCCATCTTTAAAAAGTTTGTCGATGGTTGAGAGATTAATTGCAACTGGTTTTTGTTGAGTAGTAGTAAATCTGTATCCTCTTTTTTTAGGAATCTTTTTTATTATGTCTCTTAGTTCTGGTCTCTTTTTTCTTCCAGCTCTTGAGTTCTGTCCTTTGTGTCCCTTGCCAGAAGTTTTACCACGGCTTCCTCCTCTACCGATATACTTTTTCTTTCTATTTTTAGTTTTTCTTTTTATTTCGTGTAATTGCATGGTTTTATTCTTCTTTTTCTTTTAAATTTTCTGGAATAATATCATCTAAATTAATTTCTTCATCTATAATTGGTGCTGTATAAACTTTTTCTGTTAGATATGAAAGTGCTTTCATTGTTGCTCTGGCAGTATTATATTTATTTTTACTTCCAGAAAGAACTTTTGAAGTAACATTTTTAACACCTGCTAAATTCAAAATATCTCTTACAGAACTTCCAGCTACCATTCCCTTTCCTCTGTTTGGCATAATCATGACAACTGAAGCACAGAATTTTGCTTCAACATCATGAGGAATAGACATCTCTTTTGTTGTTCTAATCTTTATCATGCTCTTTTTTGCGCTTCTTAGGGCCTTTCCAATAGCAAGTGCTGTATCCCCGGCTTTTCCAGTTCCAAGACCAACAGAACCCTTTCTGTCTCCTATAACCATAGCAACGCTAAAACTAAATCTTCTTCCTCCTGAAACGACACGAGTCACTCTTCTTATGCTTATGATTTTTTGATCAAATTCAGGCTTAGCTTTTTCAAAAGACGGTCTTCCACCCCTTCTATCGTTTGATTTTCTGCCATTACTTTCTCCTGGTTTTCTAGGAGAAAAACCTGGCTTTCTAGGTAGAAATCCTGGCTTACTTCCATTTGTACTTCCTGTGTTTGGTTTTGTATTTTGAACTTTATCCATATTATTTAAAATTTAAGACCATTACTTCTAGCTTCATCAGCAAGAATTTTAATTCTTCCTGTATACTTGAAACCGTTTCTATCAAAAACAACATCTGAAACCTTCTTTTCTTTAGCGCTTTCGGCAATTAATTTTCCAACTTGCTTTGCTCTTTCTGTCTTTGTGCCTTTTTTAACAGTAATATCAGAAACTGAAACTAAAGTATTTCCTTTTACATCATCAATAAGTTGAGCATAAATATAACTATTTGAACGGAAAATAGAAAGTCTAGGTCTTTTTGCAGTCCCAGAAATTTTTGATCTGATTTTTTTCTTCAATCTTATTCTTTTTTCTGTTTTTTTATTTGCCATAATACTTTATAACTTTCTACTTATTAAGCAGATTTCTTTCCTTGTTTTCTTCTAATAACTTCATCAAAATATCTAAATCCTTTACCCTTATATGGTTCTGGTTTTTTAAGTGATCTAACTTTTGCTGCAAATTGTCCAACGCTTTCTTTATCAATTCCAGAAATTGTAATATTGTTTTTTTCAGCCTTAACTTCAAGGCCGTCTGGAATAGGAACAATAACTGGATGAGAAAAACCGAGTGCAAAGTTTAAATTTTTTCCAACTACTTCTGATTTAAAACCGATTCCTTCTAAAATTAACTTCTTTTCAAATGGAGTATTTACTCCTAAAATCATATTCTTTAAATGTGATCCATAAGTTCCCCATAATGCTCTTGCAAAAATATCACTTTTAACTGGATTAAGGGTTATTTCATTGTTTTCAATTTTAACTTCAATAACATCAAATTTGAATTCTCTTTTCAATTCTCCCTTTGGTCCTTTTACAATAATAAAACTGCCATCTTTTTTGACTTCTGTTTTTTCCGGTATTTGAATTATTTGTTTTCCTACTCTAGACATAATTTTTATTATTTATAGTGAGCTCTGTCGAACTACCAAATCTTAAACAATAATTCTCCTCCGACCATTTCCTTTTTAGCTTCTTTGTCTGTTAAAATTCCTTTTGGGGTTGATAGTACAAAAATTCCAAAACCATTTTTAAATGGTTTGATTTCCTTTACTCCTGCATACATTCTTCTTGATGGTTTAGAAATTCTTTTTACATCATTAATTCTTGGTTTATCATCTCTGAAGGCAACACCTATTTCCAAAACTGGAAAATCCTTTGTTGTCTTTTTTGTTACTGATTTAACATAACCTTCTTTTAAAAGACAATTTGCAATTGCGTGTTTGATTTTTGAATAAGGTACAGTAATAGAATCTCGGGAAGCATTTCCTGCATTTTTTATCATTATTAACATTGATGAAATTGGATCAGTCATTTTTTTATATTTTTACCATGAAGATTTTCTAACACCAGGAACCATTCCTTCATTAGAAAGTTCTCTAAAACAAATTCGACAAAGACCAAAATCACGCATAAAACCATGCTTTCTGCCACACTTAAAACAACGATTTACTTTTCGCGTACTAAATTTGGGTGTTTTTTTTGATCTTGCGATAACTGAAGTTTTTGCCATAAAAATTAGGTTCTAGCTTCTAGGGGCTAGGTTCTAGTAAATCAAGATATCTCATTCTTTTTCTTAAATACTTCAATAAATACGAGTACTTAAGGAGAAGAACGGATCTTTAACCTACCAAACTATATTAGCAAATTTAAAAATGTTGTCAAACCCATTTTAAAACCATCAGAAAAGGACGGTCCTTTTCTGATTAAAAAGCAAGTTTGAGAGCAAGTCAATTTTAAAACCCTTCGGGAAGGACCGTTCTTCCCGGATTCTGCGAAAGTCTTGCTTTCGCAGAATCAACCCATTTTAAAACCCCCTAAATAGGGGGTTTTATTAAAAAACTTTTATTTATTCTCGAACTTACGTTCCTTGGTTTCAGGATCAGTTACTATTCCTCTCTTAAAAACAATCGGACCAACTTTTTCAATTTGTTCTTCTTTTTTATTTTCAATTAAACGATTAAATGGACTATTATCTTTATTTCTTTGATCGTATCCAATCTTGATAATTTGTTCTTCCATTCTATTAAAAGCAAGTAAAAGATGTATTTTTCTTTCTTTTGGTGACATTTCTTCAAAATTTTCATTATGACGTCCCCACCATTCACCTTTATTGTTTGGTTTTGTACCAAAATAACTCCCATTAATCAATTCATATGAGCAATTAGGGCAAATGGTAGTCTCATAATAAAGTGGTTCCAAACAATTAGAACAAATATTATTTTTTACTTGAAATCCACCATGATACACCCAATTATCTTTAAGGGAGCAAGCAAAAATACCGAATTTTTGATGTTTAAACAAGCGACCAGTTTTTATTTTATTTCTTTCACTTCCATAAAGAGTTAAGCAAAATTCCCGTCCCTCTTGTGCTATTTCTTTTATTTTCTCAATTTCTTTTCTTTCAGAATTGTTTTCTACATCATTTGCTGTGATTGTAATAAATCGGGCAAAATGATAGGCATTCAAAAGATATTTTCTTTCTTTTGCATACCCATAAAGACTTTTAATCTTAAAGAAAGAATTTTTTTGACGCTCTATATGAGCTTTAAAACTTTTATCAAGATTTGGGAAAAATTCCGGACCACTTGGATAATGCCTATAAATAAAGAGTGTTTTCCTTATTTCATCTATGTATGAATTCATTAACGTCTGGGCAAATATTCTATTTTCCATTTCAATATATTTAATTTACTTTTCTACCCCAACCTTACCACAACCAAATAATTAGTCAATGAAAAAGAAAAGCGGCCATTATTGGCCGCTTTTTAACATTAATGCATATTTTGGAGAAGTTGATTGAGCGTTTTATCAATATCAGCAACAACGCTTTCTGCTGATTGTTCAAGTATTAAAGCTCTTTCTTCTGATTTCGCTAATAATTTATTTTTCTTTCTTAAAGAAGAAGATTCGGTTGCTTTAGAAAGATATTTATTAATTTTCTTTACATCCTTCTTCATTCCTTTTACTTTTTCACTTAAACTATTAGCAAAGTCAATCATTTGATTAACCGCTTCTTTTTTCTCTATATCTGAATCAGATATTAATTCACTGTAATCTTTGCAAGCAACAACTAATTTCTTACAGGAATTAGCCGTTGTGTCCAAGCATAATTTTAATGCCTTAATATCCTCCTTTAAAGACCTAATTTCTTCATTAGTATTCTGGTACTGACTTTTTTTGGCTTGACCAAAGATGTTAACACTGACAACAATTGATAAAATCGCTAAAATTACTAGTTTTTTCATTTTTACTGATTTAATGTTCTGTTTGTTTTATCTAGTAAACATAATATCATTAAAAATATATTAGTCAAGCCAATTAAAAAACAGCCCTTATGGCCGTTTTTTACTTTACAAACTTTATAACTTTCTACTTTTCTAGTCTTCTTTCTTAAATGGAACTCCAATAGCTTCAAAGAATTTTATTGCTTCTTCTTTACTCTTAGCTGTTGTAACCAATGTAACCCCCATTCCAAAAACATCTTTTAATTCTTCATCGGCAGTTTCAGGAAAAATTGTATGTTCTTTAATTGAAAAAGTCATATTACCAATATTGTCTACTGATTTTCTGGTTAGTCCTCTAAAGTCTTTTGTTCTAGGAATAACAATATTAAAAAGCTTATCTAAGAAAGAATACATTCTTCCCCCTCTCAGTGTTACTACAACTCCAACAGGATCTCCTTCTCTTGTCTTAAAAGAAGCAATTGATTTCTTGGCTCCCCTAATTGATCCTTTCTGGCCAGTCATCTTTGCTAATCTACCTAAAATAAAATCATTTCTATTTTTGTCTTTTTTCACACCTGAACCAGTTCCGGAATTTAAAACAACCTTAACCATTTTAGGTGATGCCATTTTATTTTTGTATCCAAAATCTTTTTTCATTGATTCAAATGCTTTTATTTCTCTTTGTTTTACTGTTTCCATAATTTTATTTGAAATTAAATTTCTTGACCGCTTTTTTTACTGATTCTTACTTTTTTACCAGCAACTATTTTACTACCAACTCTTGATCTGGTGTTATCTTTTGGATCAACAATCATTACATTTGCAACTTTTATAGGCATAGCAATACTTAAAATTTGTCCTTTTTCTCCACTCTTTCTTGGCTTTTGGTGTTTCTTTCTTACATTTATTCCTTCAACAACAATTTTTCCAAGTGCAGGGAAAGCCTTAACAACTTTTCCCTTTTTGCCTTTGTCTCCACCAGTAATCACTATTATGTTGTCTCCTTTTTTTATATTCATGATTGATTTTTACTTTATAACTTTATGAACTTTCTACTTTATAACTTACTAAAGTACTTCTGGTGCTAATGAAATAATTTTTTGATAACCTAATTCAGCAAGCTCTCTTGGAATCGGCCCGAATATTCTTCCTGCTTTTGGATCTTTCTTTCCTTTTTCCAGAATAACAACTGCATTATCATCAAATCTTATATATGATCCGTCTTTTCTTCTGAAAGCTTTTCTTTGTCTTACAACTACGGCATGGTGAATATCTTTTTTCTTAACAAGTTTTCTTGGCTCTGCAACTTTAACAGAAATAACAACAAGATCGCCGATTTGTGCATATCTTTTTTTCGAACTACCAAGAATCTTGAAAACTTTTCCAATTTTTCCTCCAGCATTGTCTGTTATTTTTACTACTGTTTCTGGTTGTATCATATTTTTATAAGACCTTAAATTTCTTATCTTTAGAAATTGGTCTTGTTTCTATTATTCTTACAACTTCACCGACTTTGTGAATGTTCTCTTCATCATGTGCCTTGTAACGTTTATTAATCTTTAAATATTTCTTATATTTTGGATGTTTAACAAAACGAGCAACAGAAACAACTACAGTTTTCTGCATTTTATCGGAAACAATCTTACCTTGTAAAATTTTTCCTTTTTGTTCTTTTTCTGTTGTTTTGATTTCTTTTGCCATAATTATTCTTGTCCGATCTGCTATGCAGATTTAGGATTATTATTCTTTTGTTTTGTTATCTCAGTTAAAATTCTAGCGATATTTCTTTTTATTGTCTTTCCTTCTTTAACATTTTTACTCTTACTTCCAGAAACTCCAAATCTAAATGCTTTCAGCTTGTGTCTCTCTTCTTCTAAGAGTTTTTGTAAATCAGTATTTTTAAGTTCTATTTTATTTTTTGCCATAAAATTATTCTCTTGCTATAACTTTCGTCTTAACTGGTAATTTTGTTCCAGCTTTTCGTAAAGCTTCTTTTGCAATTTCTGCAGGAACTCCATCAACTTCAAAAATAACTCTTCCAGCACTTACTTCAACACAGTATCCCTGTGGATCACCTTTACCCTTTCCCATTCTTACCCCTGCTGCTTTTTGTGTAAAAGGTCTATCAGGAAAAATTCTAATCCAAACTTTTCCGGCTTTTGTAAGTTTTCTTGTCATTGCCTTTCTAGCTGATTCAATTTGGTTTGACTTGATTCTTGCTGGAGTTGTAGCTTTAAGCCCAAAAGAACCAAAGCTTACTTTTGATCCTCTCGCTGAAGTAGTGGAAGAAATCTTTTTTGGATTCTTTCTAGCACTTTGCCATTTTCTAAATTTTACTTTCTTTGGGAATAACATAATTTTTATTTCTTATTTTTATCTTCGAAAATTTCTCCTCTATAAATCCAAACTTTAATTCCAATATCTCCATAAGGTAAGTGTCCTTTTTCTCTTGCAAAATCAACATCAGCTCTAAAAGTTTGAAGTGGAATACTTCCTTTTTTTAATTCTTCTGAACGAGCAATTTCAGCTCCTCCCAATCTTCCTGCAAGTAATATCCTTACTCCTTGTACTCCCCTTGAAGACATTACTTTTTCAATTGTTTGTTTCAAAACTCTTCTATAAGGCATTCTTTTTTCTAATCCTTCTGCAACTGAATAAGCAACTATGTGCGCATCAGAATCTGGAGCAGTAACTTCAACAATATCAATTTTTAAATCTTCCCCTAAAGTAATTTTTTCCTTTCTTAACATTTTCAATAAATCTTCTTTCAACTTAATAGCACCTTCTCCACTTCTACCAATTATCATTCCAGGTCTTGAAGTTTTGATAACTATTCTTGTTGTTTTTTGATTTCTTTCAATTTCCACTACTGAAACATAAAAAGTTCTCAATCTTTTTTCAAAAAATCTTCTTATTAAAACATCTTCTTTTAAATATTCTTTATATTTTTTGTTATCAGCAAACCAAGCTGATTTCCAGCCTCTTAAAATTACTAACCTATGTGCGTATGGGTGAACAACTTTTGACATAAATATTATTTGGCCTTTTTAATCGGCTTCTTAACTGATTTTTTGGTAACTTGCCCCGCCTTGGCGTGGGTCTTTTCTATATCTTTTTTAGGTTTTAAAATTTTTTCAGCTTTTTTCAATGCTTTCTTTGCAACCTTCTTTTCTTTCTTTGTTTCTTTAGTACCTACTTGTCTTACCCCAAGAGTAATCACAAGATGACTTGTTCTTTTATTAATTCTTGATGCTGAACCTCTTGCTCTTGGCATAAACCTTTTATAAACAACACCTTTATCTACTGTGACTTCTTTTACATAAAGCTCATCTTCATTTGCTCCAAAATTATTCTTTGCGTTAGCTATTGCTGATTTTAAAAGTTGTTTAAATGGAAGAGCTGCTCTTTTAACTAAGAAATCAAGTTCTGTTTCTGCAACTTTTACGTTTTTACCTTTTATTAAATTCGCAACTAAACGAACTTTTCTAGGTGATTGTCTGTAGTTTTTAAGTATTGCTTTCATGATTTAAAATTATTTTTTCTTAGTGTCAGTTGTTGACTTTGCAGCCTTAGCAGCAGTTATTTCAGCTTCTTTTTTCTTTTGTTCTAATTCTTTCTGCATTTTACCTCCGTGTCTTAGGAATTTCTTTGTTGCAGAAAATTCTCCAAGTCTGTGACCTACCATATCTTCAGTGGCTAAAACATCAATAAAAAGCTTCCCATTATGAACAGCAAAAGTAAAACCAACCATTTCTGGTGATATCTGACAGGCTCTTGACCATGTCTTAATAGCGCCGGTTTCAAGCGGTTTTTTGCCTTCTATTTTCTTTAGAAGTCTTTCGTCTACGTATGGTCCTTTTTTAAGTGATCTTGTCATTTGTAAATTAAAATAAAATAAGCCCACCTAATACGATTAGGTTATTTTGAGCCTGTTAGTTATCTTAACAAATTTAAAGATAGTGTCAACTTTATTTATATAAAAACCTATTAATATCTTGGGGGGTTGACCCGGCAGTAGAGCTTGGTGATGCTCTTTTAGAGCCGTGCTTTGCACATCTCCAAGTCTCACTGCCGGGTTGACATAAACTCCCAAAAGGTAATCTTGGGGTAGAAATTCTTTAAATTACATAAAATGGTTGTAATTATTGGTGCCTTTCTTATCTGCGCAGCACTTTTGATAGTTTCTACACTAACAACTTTGTACTATTTAACACTGTTACATGACGCAGAAAAGAAGAAATTGGGAGAAGAAATTATTAATTCTTACAAAAGAGAATACTCTTTTTTTAAGAACATATCTTGGATCTTTTTTTTCATCGCTGGAACATTAGCAGTTTGTCTATTTTTAATAGATAAATTCCATATACTAGTGATAAAATAATAAAGTTCTTATTGTAAAAAACCGCCAAATGGCGGTTTTTTATTTAATTTATTGAGATTTTCTAGATTTTCCAGTCTTTCTTCTTGATACAATGAAAACATTTGAGTATTTCTTTGGTTTTCTTGATTTTCTACCTCCTGTAATTTTACCATGTCTTGTTTTTGGTCGTTTTGTTCCCCTTCCTTGTCTTCCTTCACCTCCACCATATGGGTGATCAACTGGGTTCATAGCAGAACCTCTAACTGTTGGCCTGATTCCTTTCCATCTTGATCTTCCTGCTTTTCCAAAGTTAACAAGTTTTGATTCTTCGTTTGAAACTCTTCCAATAGATGCCCAACAATTCTCTGTTACTCTTCTTACTTCAGAAGATGGCATTTTAATGTGTGTATATCCTTCGTTGTTTGCAATTACTTGAGCAAATATACCTGCTCCTCGTGCGATTTTTGCCCCTCCCTTTGGTTTTAATTCAATATTATATACAAATGTACCAACTGGAATAACTTTGAGCGGTAGCCTATTTCCTTCTGTAAGTGGAGCCTTTTCCGAAGAAACTATTACATCACCAACTTTCATCCCTTTTGAAGCTAAAATATATCTTTTTTCTCCATCCTTATAAAAAACTAAAGCTATAAAACCTGATCTGTTTGGATCATATTCAATAGTCTTTATTGTTGCTGGAATATCAATTTTTTCCTGTCTAAAATCTATATCTCTAAAAAGTCTTTTATGCCCACCACCTTTGTGTTGAGTTGTTATTCTTCCTTGATTATTTCTTCCTACACTTCTTTTAAAACCTTTTACTAGAGATTTTTCTGGTTTTGATACTGTTAAAGATTCTCCGTAAGAAACGGTTGTCATTTGTCTTCGTGATGGTGTTTTTGGATTATACTTTTTCATAATTATTTAAATATTTTTATACAAAATCAATTTTGTCACCTTTTTTAAGATAAACATAAGCTTTCTTTCCACCCTTCTTTGTTCCTTTTTTCCCTCTAAAAATAATATTTTTAGCTTTAATAGTAACAACTCTTACTTTTTCAGGTGAAACTTTATATATGGAAAAAATCGCTTTTTTAATTTCGTTTTTTGTTGTATCTTTTGGAACATTAAAAGTATAGGCTCCATTTTCACTTAACATTGTTGCCTTTTCGGTAATTCTTGGTTCTTTTAAAATAAGAGAATAATCCTTTTTACTAAAAACAACCGGTGACTTTTCTTTCACTTCTTTTTTGTCTGTATTATTTTTTACTTTTTTTTCTGTTGGCATTGTTTTACTTTATAACTTTATGAACTTTCTACTTTATAACTTGCCTTTTAAAAAGGCTATGCTTTCTTCTGGGTTTGCAACTATAAGATATTTACTATTCATAATATCAAGCGGGTTTATGTTTTTAAAATCAATCAAACTGACAGAAGGCAGATTGTTAAAACTTTTATCTATGGTTTTATCCTTACCAAAAATTGTAATAATAGCAGCATTTTTTCTTTTAGTAGATAGTTTTTCAAAACCAGAAACTTTTGCGAGTGTTTCTATAATTTCTTTTGCACTTTTTGTTTTTATTTCTTTAATTGAAATTTGATCAATAAAAAGAATTTCATTTTTCTTCATTTTTTCTGATAGAACAACATAAAGAGCCTTGACCATCATCTTTTTATTTATTTTCTTTTTATAATTTTTTTCTGCAAGAGGACCATGAGTAACACCTCCACCTTTCCAAATAGGAGATCTGGATGATCCGTGTCTTGCTCGTCCTGTTCCTTTTTGTTTCCATGGTTTTTTACCTCCACCACGAACTTCTCCGCGCCCTTTTGTGTCAGCTGTTCCTGCTCTTTTATTTGAAAGAATACTTGTAACTATTTGATGGACCAAATCAGCATTCCATTTTAATCCAAAAATATTAGCAGGCAAACTTATTTTACCTGTTTCTTTTCCTGTTTGATTATATATAGAAGCAGAAAGACTAGAAACTTTTCCTTCTTTTACAACTGTCTCTTTTTGAGCTTTCTTTTCTTTTTTGATTGATTCTTTTTTCATTTTATTTCTGTAACTATCCTAATATTTTTACAAGAGTTCCTCTTCTTCCGGGAATTGCTCCTTTAATTAAAATTAAATTATTTTCTAAATCAATATCAATTACTTTAAGATTTTTCACTGTTACCGTATCACTTCCCATTCTTCCTCCCATTCGCATTCCTTTTGGAACACGATTTCGAAGTCCACCACCAATTGACCCTGCTTCATGTTCTGAGTGTTTTTGACCGTGACTTCTTGGTCCTCCATGAAAACCGTGTCTTTTTATAACACCTTGGAAACCCTTTCCTTTTGAAATTCCTGAAACTTCAACTTTATCTCCTTTTGAAAAAACAGAAAGTTCAATTTTATCCCCAGTTTTCATATTTCCTAACATTTCCTCATCAACAAGAAACTCTCGTAATGTTTTAAACGATCCAGTTCCTTTTAAATGACCAATTTTTGCTTTCGTTAGTCTACTTTCTTTTTGATCATCATATCCAACTTGAACAGCCACATAGCCATCTTTTTCTTTGTTTTTTAGTTGAGTAATTGTGATTGGACCAGCTTCAATAACCGTTACTGGAGTAACTTTTCCATCTTCATCAAAATACTGGCTCATATTCTGTTTTTTTCCAAGGATAAATTTCATATATTTTTAAGGAATGCAATGACTATAAAAATAATGACCCAGCACTAATTTTATAATTGTCTTATCTTACTATTTTTCTGAAAAAAGGCAAATGATAACAAACGGAAACCCACGTACACTAAATTAAAATTAGTGCTGGGTAAGGAAAATTACATTCCTTTCAGTCATTAATTTTCTCTTAAATCATTTTTACGTCAATATCAACCCCTGAAGGCAAACTTAAGTTTGTTAATGCTTCAATTGTTTTCTGAGACGGACTCATAATATCGATTAACCTTTTATGTATACGAATCTCAAATTGTTCTCGTGAGTTCTTATAAATAAAAGTTGATCTATTAACTGTATATTTTTTTATTTCAGTAGGAAGAGGTGTTGGACCAATAATTTTTGCATCATAACGCATTGCTGTATCCATAATCTGCTTTACTGAAGCATCGAGAATTTTACTCTCATATGCTCTAACTCTAATGCGTAATATTGCACCTTCTTCTTTCTTTGTTGCAGTAGCTACTTTTGAAACTTTTATTTTTTTTTCTTTCACTTCTTTTTCTTTATGTTCCTTCACTACTTTAGGTTTTGTTGTTTTTGTTTTTGTTGTAGGCATGACTTTATATTAAAGAACTATAAATTTCGCTTTTTTAAATTAAGCAATAATTTTTGTTACAACTCCTGCTCCAACTGTCTTACCTCCTTCACGAATAGCAAAATTCATTTGAGCTTCAAGTGCAATCGGTACAACTAATTTTACAGTGAAAGTTGCTGTATCTCCTGGCATAACCATTTCGGTTCCTGCTGCAAGAGTAACTTCTCCAGTAACGTCTGTTGTTCTGATATAGAATTGAGGCTTGTAACCTGTGAAAAACGGTGTGTGACGACCTCCTTCTTCTTTTTTCAAAATATAAACTTCTGCTTCAAAGTCTGTATGTGGAGTAACAGAACCAACTGCTGCTAAAACTTGTCCTCTAGTTAGGTCTTCTTTCTTTGTTCCTCTTAGAAGTATTCCAGCGTTATCTCCTGCCATACCTTCTTTTAGAGACTTATTGAACATTTCAATACCAGTAACAGTTGTTTTTACTGTTGGTTTAATACCAACAATTTCAACTTCTTCTCCAACCTTTACAATACCCCTTGCTATTTTACCAGTAGTAACTGTTCCTCTACCTTCAATTGAGAATATATCTTCAATAGGCATAAGGAAGGGTTTGTCGGTTTCTCTTACTGGAAGTGGAATCCAAGTATCGAGAGCATTAACAAGTTCCATAATCTTTTGTGACCATTCATTTGTCAAATCGTTTGATTCCAAAGCTTTAAGTGCTGAACCTTTTATAATAGGCGCACTTGCCCCGTCAAATCCTTGTTTTGTAAGAAGTTCTCTAACTTCTTCTTCAACTAGATCAATAAGTTCTTTATCTTCAACCATATCGCACTTATTTAGAAAAACAATCATTTTTGGCACACCAACTTGTTTTGCAAGTAAAACGTGCTCTCTTGTTTGAGGCATAACTCCATCAGTTGCTGCAATAACCAAAATAGCACCGTCCATTTGAGCAGCACCAGTGATCATATTTTTAATATAGTCAGCGTGCCCTGGAGCATCTATGTGAGCATAGTGTCTAGTTGGAGTTTCATACTCAGAGTGGTGAAGAGCAATTGTAATTCCTCTTGCCTTTTCTTCTGGAGCATTATCGATTTTATCGACAGCTTCTACTCTAGCGCCATAACCTTGAGCCTTTGCCATATCTAAGGTATGAGTGATCGCTGCTGTTAATGTTGTCTTACCGTGGTCAACGTGACCAATGGTTCCCACATTTACGTGTGGTTTATCTCTTTTATATTCTTCTGCCATAAAATTTTTGAGCTAATAACTACAATTTAATAATCGAGAACTGAATACTAAATAATAACTACTAGCTAATATTGATTAACTAATAAATACAAAAACACAATATGGATTAGATAATAGCTGAAATAAATAAAATAGTCAAATTTTTAGGGCTCTTTTTACTGAATATCTTGTGGACAAGTAAATACCCGAGATTTTTACAAAAATCTCGGGTATTTTTTAAACCAAAAACCTTAAAACCTACCTCGGGATGATCCTTAGTTTAATCAGTAAATATAGTTTATCTATTGAAGCACAAGAGGAAATTCCAAAGTATCAGGAGTTGCCCCTGAAGGATCATTTTCAGTAAATACTACTTTCATTAGTGTTCCAGATTGAAGTCCAATACCGCCGTTATTAAAGATGACTGACGCGGTAAAAGGTACTGGCCCAAGTGTCATCCAGTTTGAAACAGGAATTAGATTAATAATTCCTATTGGCCCCCAATTATTCCCATTTTGATAATAAAGTTGAGCTGTTCCCGCTTCTCCTTCAAACATGGTCCACCTACATCCTGTTGTTTGATAATTTGTATTATCTACAACTCCATTAAAAACTACTGGTACGTTTGAGGAAATTGTAGAATTTGGAACAGGAGAATTTATTGTAAAACCACAATTACTAAGAGTTTGAATACCCCCTTGGTCTTTATTATCTAAATTATTATCTGTATTGAGAACATTATCCTTGTCTTGTGCTAATTTATCAGAATTTTTACCTGAAAAATACATTACTCCACCGACAACTAACAATGCTACAACTACTAAAACTATTAAAATTGGCGCAAAACCTTTATTTTTATTCATATATTTTACTTTCAGACCAAGACTAATAAGCCTATGGTTTAAATAAATTATTAATACTTAAATTATAACACCCTGTAGTAGATTTTAGTAGTGCATTAAAAATGCGTCCCAATTTTGATCGGGACATTACTAAAATTCACTACGGAGTAAAATTAAAAACAGAAAACCCCCCGACCTGAGCCGGAGGGTTTTTAATAAAAATAGCATTATATTATTTCATGCAAAGAACACTTAGCTTCTCCCTTCATTGGGATTTCGTCATTAGTAATCCATTTCCCTGTATAACCACAAGGAAAACGACCAAAATTCTTTGAAAGAAAATCATATTTTACTTCATGATCCGTCTTCCCAAAAATACCGTCAAGGTATTTTTTAGAAAAAGACATTCCTGTATCAGATATAGTTCCTTTGATCATAGCAGAACCATAAGAATCTTCGATTTGCCCACTGAAAGGATTTCCATCTTTTTGTTTTGTTACGAAATCGACATTTATAGTCCCGACAAAAAGTCCTTTTTTTATCTTGTTAAATGTCTCGGAATAAACATCTTTAGGATCATAAAATGACCCTATAATTAGGAATTCGGTCATATTTCAATTATTTAATTTACTTTTCTGATTTAACATTACCATATAAATTTTAAATTGCAATATAAAATTCAAAAACCCCCGGGTTGGGGGTTTTTAGAAAGAACATTGTAGCCGGATTGATTAATAATCAATGAAACTAGCGAGAGCTTTTTTCATAGACAATTCCGCCCCTTTTTTGAAAATTGTTTTACTACCATCAGTTAAAACTTCTGCCTTCCCTGATGCGGTAACATAATCTTCCCGATCTTTAACAAGAATATTTGTAGTAAAAATATCCCCTGAATCATCTTTTGAAATTAAAAGATGAAAGGTATCCTTGCCCAAAATTCTTATGTCATCATAACATTGATTAATGCTTATGAGGCCACAAAATTCAATTTTCATTGAGTCGGATTCTTTTGCAAAGCTATCCAGTGAACAAAGTTGCGGGATACTGTGACTTTCCACTTTGGTGTACTCGCCATTAGAAAAAATGTAAATACCGGGTTTTAAATTCAAATTTAGAATAAAGGTTGTGGCAATACAACCAAGAATAATACCCCCAGCAAAAATGGTACCAACAATGCCTGATTTAAGTAATCTTTTCATGAGTTAAAAATTTAAGGTTCTTATTTAGTTATCTTCCACAATTATAGCATTTTGAGTTTTAAATGTCAATAGATAAATTTCTTTAATAAACCCTTATTTTTAGACCTAAAATTCAAAAACCCCTCCGACGCAAGGTCGGAGGGGTTTTCATTAAAGAGCATTAATCAATCAGGATTAGGCATAGCTAATCTTTGAACAGAAACATCTAGTGTTCCAAAACTTACTGCTTCTCTTAAAAAACTGAGAGCAGCATTAAGTTTTTTTTCATTTTTTATTTTAAAATCAGCTATTTGATCTCCTGTATCTTGTAAATTAATAATTGATTCTAAAATTTTTATTTTTAATTCACCTTTTGCCAAACAAAGACTTAGGTGCCATATTTCATAAAATGTCCCATTATTATCTCTTTTTGATCGCAAGCACTCAAATCCATAGGACTCAAGCTTTTCAACATTCTCTCTGTACCCTTCTTTTGTGTAGTAATGTCCACAAAGATGTTGAATATCAATGATTGGAGAATATAATGACGCATTATTATCAAAAATAATCTCATTAAATGGAAGACGGACTTGAGACATTTGCCCATCAGTTGCTTCTCTCCAAAAAAGGAGCATTTTATCGTCCGTTTTTGGGTCTGGTAATTTTTCCCAAACCGGGACTGCATCCAGTCTGCCGTTCACAACCCTGATGAAATAGTTGCCGGTCCAAAGTGACCCCATAATTTTTTCATACTCTTCCGTTGTGAATCCTTTTATTGAAATACCTGGATACCCATAGGATTGAACATGGATTTTCTGTTCTTCTTTATTGTCTGCCATATAAAATCAATTTAATTTACTTTTCTGCTTTAACATTACCATAGAGATTCTAAATTGCAATACAAAATTTAAAAACCCCCGAATGGGGGTTTAATTAACGCTTTTTCTTTTTTTTAAAATTTTTAGACAGCTTTTGCAATTAACAGGTAAAACCTTGTCATTAGAATGACCCTTTAAAAAATATTTTTTATTTGGGTTTAATCCACACAAAGTGTTTGCATAAAGTAAATTCTTTTTAGTTGTGTGAATTTTCATTTTTTCAATATTTTTTACTTTTCTGATTTAAAACTAGCATGGGAAGAAAAAATTGACAATCATTTTTGAAAGATATAATGTAAAAATAGAAAAGTTTTTAAATTTATCCTCATGCCATCAAAAAGAAAATATGCTATGGTTTATTACCTTGATTTCAAAAAAGATTTGACTGAAATGAAAGTTGATCTTGTCTTATGTAATACAGGAGGCGACCCTGACACAACATATATTTATATCCGCGAAAATGATCTTATTAGTGAAAAAAAGGTAAAAAAAATCCGCGGAGTAAATGAAATTATAAGAAACAAAAAAGAAGATACTTTTAAAGTATTTAAAACTTTTTTTTCTTTTAACCAAATTATGGATAAATTGCTCAACTTAAATGTTGACGCAAATATGGATTTCTAAAAAATTCCCGCACAAAGCGGGAATTTTAGTATCTGATAAAGAAAAAATCCTCCGACATGGGTCGGAGGATTTTTTCTATTTATGATTTTATTTTCTACTTTATAATCCCAGAAGTAAAATTTTAAATCGAATGTACTTAAAATTTACTACGGGACATGCTTTATGAACTTTCTACTTTACAACTTGCCCTATTTTCTTGAAGCAATAATTGTGTCCGCAACGTTTGTAGGCACAACATCGTATCTTAAAAATTCCATAGTAAAACTGGCTCTTCCTTCAGTCATTGAACGAAGTCCTGTCATATAACCAAACATTTCTGAAAGAGGAACAACAGCATTTAAAACTTTACTCATTCCACGATCTTCCATTCCTTCAATGAGTCCTCGTTTTGATGATAAGTTTCCAGTAATATCTCCCATGAATTTTTCTGGTGTAACAACTTCTACTTTCATCATTGGCTCCAAAATAACAGGTCTTGCTCGTCTACAAGCATCTTGCACCGCCATTGAAGATGCAATTTTGAAAGCCATTTCATTTGAGTCAACTTCGTGATAACTTCCATCATAAAGTTCACAAGAAACATTAACCATTCTAAATCCTGCCATAACACCTCTATCTAATCCTTCTTTCAAACCTTTTTCAACAGCAGGAATATATTCTTGTGGAACAACTCCTCCCTTAATAGAATTAATGAATTCAAATGCACCAGATCTTTTTGTATTCTTAGGAAGTTTTTCAATTTCTTCCTTAGTAAGAATTTTCATCGGCTTAATTCTAATTCTAACGTGACCGTAGTTTCCGCGTCCACCTGACTGTTTAATATACTTGCCTTCTGCTTCAGATTCTCCTAAAATTGTTTCTCGGTAAGCAACCTGCGGTTTACCAACATTTGCATCAACAGTAAATTCTCTTTTCATTCGATCAACAATAATTTCCAAGTGTAATTCTCCCATTCCAGCAATAATAGTTTCGCCAGTTTCTTGATCAGTTGTAACTTTGAAAGTTGGGTCTTCTTGAGCAAGTCTGTTCAAAGCCATTCCCATTTTTTCTTGGTCAGCTTTTGTTTTTGGTTCAATACGAAGGTTAATAACTGGTTCAGGGAAAACAATTCTATTTAATTCAACTGGATGATCTTCATCACAAAGAGTATCTGAAGTAATTGTATCTTTAAGACCAACAGCAGCTGCAATTTCCCCTGCAAAAACTTTTTTCACTTCTTCTCTATCGTTTGCATGCATTCTTAAAATTCTACCAATTCTTTCTTTGTTTTTTGTTCTTGGATTGTAAACATAAGAACCAGATTCAAGTGTTCCTGAATAAACTCTAAAGAAAATAATTTGCCCTACGAATGGGTCAGTAGCCACTTTGAAAGCTAGCGCAGAAAAAGGTTCTGAATCAGAAGCATTTCTTATCACCGGTGCATCATCGTGGTCTGGATCTGTCCCTTCTATTGGAGGAATATCAAGTGGTGATGGTAAATAATCAACAACACCATCGAGTACCAATTGCACACCTTTGTTTTTTAAAGCTGAGCCTGCATAAACTGGAAAAATTTCATTTGTAATTACCCCTTTTCTTAATAATTTTTTCAAAATTTCCATATCTGGAATTTTTCCTTCCAAATAATCATTCATTGTTTGGTCATCTTGTTCAACAATTTTTTCCATAAGTTCATTGTGATATTTTTTCGCCTCTTCAAGCATGTTTTCTGGAATTTCTTTTTCAATAACTTGATTTCCCATATCACCTTCAAAATAATAAGCTTTCATTTTCAAAAGATCTACAACTCCTTCGTGCTTTTCTTCAAGACCAATAGGAATTTGAACTCTTACTGCCTTTTTTGTAAGTCTGTCTAAAATAGTTTTGTAGGAATATTCAAAAGATGCACCTGTACGATCAAGTTTATTTATGAAACAAATTCTGGGAACCTTAGCTTCGTCAGCGTAACGCCAGTTGGTCTCTGATTGAGGTTCAACACCCGCAACTCCATCAAAAACAACAACAGCTCCATCGAGTACTCTTAAAGATCGCTTCACCTCTACAGTAAAATCAATGTGTCCTGGGGTATCTATAATATTAAAACGATGTTTTTTACTTTTATCTTTTAGATCAGCATAAGTCGGAGTCCAGAAGCAAGTAACAGCAGCTGAGGTAATTGTAATACCCCTTTCGCGCTCTTGTTCCATCCAGTCGGTTGTAGTTTCTCCGTCATGAACTTCACCTATCTTGTGTGATACTCCGGTATAGAATAAAACACGCTCTGTGGTGGTGGTTTTTCCAGCATCAATGTGAGCAATAATTCCTATATTTCTAACTTTTTCTAAAGGGTAATCTCTTTCCATGATAAATTAGGTTCTAGTAGCTAGGTTCTAGTTTCTAGTGTAAATTAATTTTAAAAAGCGCTAATGCGCTAGAAATAATATACAACAAAGACGTTTTTTTTGCAAAGCAAAAGCCGGGCTATTCCCGGCTTTTAAAAAAGATCTACTACATTATTTAAGACAAAATAATTTGTCCAAGAACAAGGCGTAAAGAGTTTGGAATACTCATTTGTTCATTTTTTATGAAATCTTTTATTCTGTCTTTGCACTTAAAGACATTTTTATCCAAAACTTTTACAGCAAAGCTTAGTGCCCTATGGTCTTCTTCCGACCTAAAATCTTTAGCAATGTTTGAATATTTTCTCATAAGATCAAAACAAAGATCTAATTTCCGGTTTCTTGCTTCATCCCCATCTTCTTTGTCTAGTCTTTTAATGGTTTTATCTATTTGTGCTATTTCCATAATGTCTTACTCAATTTACTTTTCTGCCCTAAGATTAATATTTTATTGGTATTTTGTCAAAACCATTCGACAGGCTCAGGGTAAGACAAAAGCCGGAATTATCCGGCTTTGAAGTTAATCAAAAACAATCTTTAATTGAAACGAGTCTCGAGAAAGTAGATTCCATCTATTAACCATTTCGTATGGATCATTACCACTAATCGAATAACCGCATATATCGCAAGATATATATCCCTCATCAGGGGCACATCCATCATGTGTTAAATTTCTTGAACCACACCTAGGGCAACCACGATAACCATTTTTATCTAGTATGGCACCAGAAAAGATAGCTTGAGCTAATTTTATTTGGTCATCATAGTTCATATTATTAACTATTAAATTTTTCTTCCTTTATCTTATATTTCTAGAGATATTTGTCAAAACCCGTAAATGAGCTCGGGGCAAATTAAAAACCGTTCCAACCTGAGTTGGAACGGTTTTTAAAGAACAAAATTGAGAGAAATTAATCATATAATTTTTCAAAGGCTGGAATCCAATAATTTTTTAAAAATCGTGCATAATAACCACAGAGCCCACGGTCAAAAGCTATGTATTCTTTTTTTACTCCGTACAAAGTACAAAGCAAAAATGAAGTAATATTTGCCTTAGAACGATTACTACGGGCCGGATCGTTTTCAAAACTCTTACAGGCCATGCGGTAACTTTCGGCCAATATTAAAATCACGGCTGATTCTTCTACTTTTTTTAAAGAAAGATGAAGAGCATTAAAATCAACATTATAGTTAAGATTGAAAACTTTAAGATGGTGTTCTTCTGGGCCCGGATCATAAGAACCAATAAATAACCCTTGAGCCAATAATTCCCTTTTTACTAAAGACAGTTTTTTGCGGTAAACACTGTTTATGTAAGAAGTGTAACTTTTAAGACATTCTCCTGCTTTTTTCTTGCCATGAGACAAAACTTTTACTTTATTGTTTTCAAAAATATCAAACAATTTGTCGGTAGTTTCAGTAGCCATTTAATTAATATTTATCAAATTTCAAATCTATCTACACATTACATCATAGATATATTTTGTCAATATTTTAAAAAATCCCCCACCAGAGGCGTGTCGGCCTTTGCGGGGGATTTTTAAATTATTTAAATTAAGATTACCAAGCAAAGTGAGCGAATGCTTTGTTGGCTTCAGCCATTTTATGAGTATCGTCTCTTTTCTTAATAGCTGCTCCTTCGTTTTTACTTGCTAGGATTAATTCATCTGCAATTCTTTTATCCATTGATAAACCCTTTTTTGCTCTAGCTGCGGCAATAATCCATCTCATTGAAAGAGTAAGTCTTCTTTCTGGTCTTACTTCTTTTGGAATTTGATAGTTAGCACCTCCAACTCTTTTTGTTCTTACTTCAAGTAAAGGACCAACATTTTTTATGGCTAAATCAAAAACCTCAAGAGGATTTGGATTTCCTGTTTTTTCTTTTATTATTTCAAATGCTTGATAAACTGCTTTTCTAGCGGCATTCTTTTTTCCTGACCACATTAAGCAATTTATAAACTTAGATAATTTTTGTGAATTATAAACTAAGTCTGGCTGGGCGATATTTCTATTTTTTACTTTTCTTCTCATTTTTTATTGTCCGTCACGCCAGCTATAAGCGTTAGGATTAATTATTTTTTATCTCCTTTCTTTGGTCTTTTTGCACCATAAGAACTTCTGCTTTGTCTTCTATTTTCAACTCCTGTAGTGTCCAAAACTCCTCTCACAATGTGATATCTTACCCCGATTAGGTCTTTAACCCTTCCGCCTCTTAACATTACAACTGAGTGTTCTTGTAGATTGTGACCAATTCCTGGAATATACGCGGTAACCTCTTGTCCATTTGTAAGACGAACTCTGGCAATCTTTCGAAGAGCTGAGTTAGGCTTTTTAGGAGTTGTTGTTGTAACTTTAATACACACACCTCTTTTGAATGGAGCATTGTATTTTACTGGTCTATTTTTAATACTATTAAAACCGCTTGCAAGTGCAACCGCTTTAGATTTCTTTGAAACTTTCTTTCTTCCTTTTTTAATTAATTGATTTACTGTTGGCATAATTAAACAATCAGTCTCGAAAGACTAGTAAGAATTACTTTACTATTTTAAGTAAAAAAAAGCAAGCCCGCACACTTATTTTACTGTTGGGTGGCTTTTTTAAGCTCAAATTTTTTCTAATTCTATTAAAAACAACAATAAATAAGTGTGTGGGTAAGTTTTTGTGGATAATAACCCTTGAAATCTTCCCCAAAAACACTAAAAAGAGTAGAATTAGGACAAAGATCGAGTTTACAAACTTTAAAAATTGATTTCTTAAGTCTACGAGAAATCACCTGTAATATTTACCCGCCTTTGGCTGGGACAGGTAAAAATTAAAAATATGAAAACTAAAGATTGTTTTTGGTCTATTGTCGAATTTGCTCTTTGGGTATGGGTTACTTATTACTTCTTTTATATGTTGCAAAATCTTTATGAAATAAATTTAATTGAAGCGTCTTTCATATTGGTTATTTCAACATATTTTGCAATGATGGCTTGCCCTTGGTTAAGAAAAACTAGTGCATGGAAAGAACTTTGGAAAAAAGATTAGTAGATATAAAATCTAAAAATAAAAAACAACCCCCACTAAAGCATAGTGGGGGTTGTTTTTTATTTTTAGACGCCTGTTATAAAGTGAAAAATAACATAAATTAGAGGGGCAAAATATTGCCAAAGGAAAAAAATAAAGAAAAGTAAGACAAATATAGAATACTGCTCTAAAAATATTTCAACTTTTCTATATTTATAAGAGAGAAAAGAAAAAAGAATTTTTGAACCATCAAGTGGAGGAATAGGAATAAGATTAAAAAATCCAAGTAAGATGTTTATAAAAACAATCATTTCTAAAATACCTTTAAATGAATCTGTAACAGGGAAAAATCTTATTATGAGGCCTAAAACTATAGCTAATATAAAATTGGATATTACCCCAGCAGAAGCAACAATTACTGTACCCCATTTTCTATCTCTTAGATTAGCAGGATTATAAGGAACTGGACGAGCCCAACCGAAAATCCCACCGTTCGTTGTTAAGGCAAAAATGAAAGGCACTGCAACTGAGCCAATAGGATCTATATGTTTTAGTGGGTTCAAAGTTAATCTTCCAGCTCTTTCTGCTGTTTCATCGCCACAATATTTTGCTGCATATCCATGAGATATTTCATGAATTACCACAGACATAATAAGTATCACTACTTTAAATATAATATCTATTACTTGCATATGATTGTCTCTTATGTTAACATAATTTAACAAAATAATAAAAATTCGTATGGCGACCCCGCCCTAATTTTGACATTTAGATTAAGGTGGTAAACGAAATGAATTAAGTAAATTATAAATTTTAAAGATAGATAGATTGAGCATCAAAATTAGGGCGGGGTGCTCATAAAATATATTCGCTACGCTCATTATTTTATGGCAAAAACTTGTGCAATATCTAAAAAAGGATCAAAAGTTACTGGAGGATACAGTAATCGTGTTCGTGCTACAAAATTTAACCCGACAGGAAAAGTTAGAAAATATCCTAATATGCAAAAGAAAAGAATCTTTGTTCCAGAATTAAATAAAACCGTAACTGTAAATATCTCAACAACAGGAATCAGGACAATAAACAAAAACGGTGCTTATGTTACTCTAAAAAAAGCTGGTTTAATAAAATAAAATTCACTTTATAATAAAAAACTCTATTTATATAGAGTTTTTTATTATTTTATTTTTAGAATCTCCCCGTCTGTTTCAAACTCAATTGTTCCGACATCAGCGGTGTTAAAATAATTAATTCCTCGTTTCTGAAGTCTATCTAATGTTTCTTTATGTGGATGCCCATAAGAATTATTTTTACCTGAAGAAATAACTGCATATTGCGGATTTACAGATTCTAGAAATAATTCACTGCTTGAGGTTTTTGATCCGTGGTGAGCCAATTTTAAAACACTAGCTTGTAAAGAATTTTTATAATGATTAAACATATAAGCCTCTGTAATTTTGGGCGAATCGCCAGTAAACAAGAATGATTCATTTCCATAAATAAGCTTGGCAACAACAGAAGATTCATTGCTGTCTAGATCAGAAACATCTCTATCAGGAAATAAAATATCTAAATGAATACTATTTTTTTGATCCAAAATAATTTTTTGCCCTGTCCTTGCTAAAATTTTTTCTGTTTTTTGTTTTTTAAAACCAAAAAGTGAAATCTTTTGAGTATTTATTAGATTTTCTAATTCAGCATAAACTTTAGAAGTAGAGGTATTTCCAGATTCTAAAATCTTCCCAACTTTATAATTCTTTAAAACAAAAGGAAGTCCGCCGATATGATCTTTGTCTGAATGAGAAACAATTATTGCATCAATGGTTCTATCATAAAATGGCATTACTTCACTTAATTTTCTTAAAACTTTTTTATCAGGACCACCATCAATTAAAATTTGATAACCATTTGGTGCTTCAATAAAAATACTATCTCCTTGTCCCACATCCAAATAATAAACTTTTAAATTAGTATTGTTTTCTGTAACATAGATTTCTCGCCAAATAAAAATTCCACCAATAACCAGTGTTAAAATTAAAATCGGCAATAAAAATTTTCTAAATTTTTCCATATGACTTTATAAACCCTGGTAGTATAAAAATTTATCGAATGTATAAATTTTTAACTACGGGGCATGCTTTCTACTTTATAACTTTTTAAATATGGTTTTAATAAATAAAATCCCAAAGCTAGATAAATTATTAAAACTAAAATCAATGGGAATTTATTAATTGTAATCGAAGAAAAACCAAGTGAGGCTAAAAATTTAACTACAAAAAGTTCATAGTGAAGTAATAAATATGAAATTGATGAAAATGGAAAAGCTAAAATTGTCGAAACAAAACCAAAAACCCCGGTCAAAAGTCCAAAAAGCATAGTGGCTGGAATAAATGGAAGGATAAGTAAGTTTGCTGGTAATGAAACAATGGAAAGAATTCCCATCTTATATAAAATGAAAGGTAAAACGAAAAATTGAGTGGCTAGGGTTGCTGAGACTAATTCTCGTAAACCAAATTTTTTTGGTAAAAACATTAAGTGTTTTTCAACCCTTGGTGTTAAATAAATAATTCCAATTGTCGCTAAAAATGAAAGTTGAAAAGATACATCAAAAGCCAAAATCCACGGATTTTGCAAAAGCATCAAAAATCCAACAATAAAAATTGCTCTGGTAATATTTGAACTTCTACCAAGTAAACGAGCAACTAATACTAGTATCGCCATAAGTGATGCACGAATTACTGTCGCACCAGCACCAGTCATTAAGGCAAATAAAATTATTGCCCCAATCCCAAAATAAATAGAAAGGGTGATTGGCAAAAAGCCAAAAAACTTCATTATATTTTCTGCAACAATTGTCACGTTATAACCAGATAAAGCAATCACATGAATTGTTCCAGTTTTCACAAAATCTTGTTTCAAATCATCACCCAGCGATTGCTTTGTTCCAAGTAAAATTCCTCCCATAAAAGATGCTTCTGGGTCAGGAATTGTTCTTGAAATAATATTTAAAAATCCATTTTTTAATCCTAAAAGTCCACGCATTATAAAATTTCCATTTCCACGAGAAATAATTTCAATTTTTGGATAATTGATTTGATAAAAAATTCCATCTTTTCTTAAATATGAAACATAATCAAAAGTCTGGCCATTTTCATTTTCAAAGTTTGATGGAATTTTTAAGGTTCCGTTTATTTGTATTCGGTCCCCATAATAAAAAGTCGGAAACATTTCAGTTGTAATTAAGGCTTTTGAGTTTACGAGAATTTCTTTATTCTCAACAACGACATTTTCTAATTTAACTTCTAGTTTTATATTTTTATCTCTTTGATCTGGCTCATCATTTATTGTTCCAATTAAAGAAACTTTTGAATTTATAGAATTGTTTAAAACCTGATCTCCATTATTTAAATCAGAAATATGAAACCTTAAAATTCCTAAACTTAAAGCTATTAGAAAAATAGCTATAAAAAAAGCTGGCTTTTGTGTTTCTTTAAACAAAAAATGGAGCAGAAAAACTATCACTGAAATCAGAGCTAGAAAAATAATAACTGACCATCCTAAATTAAAAAATGACCGAAACAAAATGCCCAGGGCAAAACCTATCACAAAAATGTAAAGTTTATTAGGATTCATCTAACTTTATAAACTTTTTACTTTATAACTTTATACTCTAAAAACCCCATTCCTTTAAAATTTCTTTTTCTTCTTCAGCACTTTTTGCTTTTTTATATTTTACTCCAGAAACTCCTTTAACTTTTTTCTCACACTCTGCCCAAGTTTTCCATTTATAAATTTTCCCTTTAATTAAACTGAGATATGAGTAGGCTGGCCCAATATTTTTCTTATTTTTTGTCGGTGGTTTTTTTTTGCTTACAATATCATGAAAATAAATTTCAAATTTTTCTTCATAGTCTTTTAGTTTTCCTTCATATAATTCAACTGGTTTCATCATAGCGAAACTCGTAGCGATAACATCAGCCCTTTCATTTCCATCTACTCCACTGTGCCCTTTTATTTTCTCCCATTTTATCTTGCCTAACTTTAATCTCTTTTTATTAACTAAAGAAAGTTCTTGCCATAAATCTTTATTCAAAACTTCATTTTTGTCTTTTGTGATCCAATTATTTTTTTCCCAACCATAAATCCAACTAGTTATTCCGTTTAAAACATAGGCTGAATCTATATATATTAAAACATCTCCTTTTTTATTTCCTAAATATAAAAGTGCTTCTACAACAGCCCGTATCTCCATTCGATTATTAGTAGTATGTTTTTCCATTCCACCAAGTTCATTTATTTTATTTTTTTCTGAATCACAGATAATCGCCCCAAAACCTCCCGGCCCTGGATTTCCAAGTGAACTTCCATCAGTGAATATTGTAAACTTTTGCACTTAATTATTGTATCATATTTTTAATAAATGTATTGTCAACAAACTTTGCGATAGCGAAATTTATTGACAATAGTAAATTTATAAAATAAAATATAAACATGACTATTATAGAAAAAATATTAAATGAAATAGAAAAAACTTCTTTAAATTATAAAGGTGTTAGGGTTAATCTTTTAGGTATACCTCAATTTAAGAAATATTCTCCAAATTCAATAAAAACAACATTGTCTAAAATGAAAAAAGATGGGTTTATTAAACAAAATGATAATAATTGGCAAGTTACTAATTTAGGGAAAAAATATATTAAAAGAAAAGCAGAATCATTATTAAATTTTGAATCTACTTTTGCAAAAAATGAACCTAAAAATCTTATTGTTATGTTCGATATTCCTGAGCCACAAAAAGCGGAAAGGGATTGGTTTCGTTGGAATTTAAAAAAATTTGGTTATATTATGATTCAAAAAAGTGTTTGGGTTGGTCCATCTCCATTACCAAAAGATTTTCTAGATTATTTAGAAAAAATAAAACTTGAAAAATCAGTTAAAACTTTCAAATTAGCAAAACCCTATAATTCTAAATCTTAAATTATATTTAAAAATGGTTTAAGTTTATTAATAATTATCAATAAACTACGCTATCGCGAAACTTATTGATAATTAAATTAGTAATATTAATTACAACCATAATCTATAAAATTTCCACAATTCTTAATCTTATTTCTGATCTTCCACGAAAAATATTCTTTTCAATACACCCCACAAAACTAATTTTACTACCTATCCCTAGGTTATGTTTGTCTTTTTTATCTTTGGCAAAAAAACTAATTGCCTTAACACTCTCACTATTTTCTTTCTTAAAAATAACTTCCAAATGTAGTTGTCCTTTTCCAAAATATCTAAATTCTTCAATTTTTAAATCTTGAAAATAAAAAAGTGGTTTAGGGTTTGAAATACCAAACGGAGAAAGCATTTCAATAATTTTATAATTTTTTTCATTCACATCTTCAACTTCCATTTTTTTATCAACCAAAGTTTTTTTATTATAATTTTTTTTATCCTGCGAAGCCTCGGCGTAGCAAGACAAAATTCTTTCTTCTAGAAAATAAATTTCTTCATGTGAGACCGAAAAACCACCAGCCATTTCATGTCCACCGAAATTGGTAAAAGTTTTCTCTCCAGCTAACTTCATTAAAAGTGAGAGGTCTAAATCACCGCATGATCTACATGATCCTTTTATATCTTCTCCTCCCTCCATTCCCCAAACAAAAACTGATTTTCCGTATTCTTCAGAAATTTTTGAAGCCACAATTCCCAAAACTCCAATTCGCCATTTTGGATTTCCTATAACAATAATTTCTTTTTCTTCACCAGACTCTATTCTTTTTTCTAAAGTTGCTTTTGCTTCTTTCACAATACCTGCCACAATAATTTTTCTATCATCATTTATTTTACTCAAGTGAAGTGCTAGTGCCCCTGCTTCCTTTTCATCATCTGTTGCAAGTAATTCAAAAGCACGCCATGGATTATCCATTCTTGAAGCGGCATTTATTTTAGGCACAATAGAAAAAGAAATATCATCTTCTGTTAAATATCTTGGATCAATATACATAAGAGCTAAGAGTTTTTGAAGTCCAAGCCGGCGATTTTTTCTTAAAACTTTCAAACCGAAATAAGCAAAAACTCTATTTTCTCCAACCAAAGGAACTGAATCAGCAACCGTTGCAAGTCCAACCATATCTAAAAGCCATTTTTCCCATCCCTCACTAATTTTTTCCGAGAAAAAATTAGTGAGGGATGAATCCTTACTCTTTCCAACTTCTTCATTATATTTTCGTATCAGTGCTTGAATTAATTTAAAAGCCACTCCTGCTCCACAAAGCATTTTAAAAGGATATTCATCATCTTCTTGTTTAGAATTTAAAATTGCATAGGCCGGAGGTAAAATAGTCCCAGGAATATGATGGTCTGTAACTATTACGTCAATTCCTAAATCGTTCGCATATTTTATTTCATCTACATCTGTTATTCCAAGATCAACAGTAATTAGAAGTGATGCTTTTTTATTGGAAATTTTCAAAATAGATTCTTTGTTTAAGCCATAACCCTCATCGTGTCGGTGCGGAATATAAATTTCATAATTTTCATATTTAATTTTTTTAAAAAAGTCGTTGAAAATTACACAACCGGGAATTCCATCAGAGTCATAATCACCAAAAACCACAATTTTTTCATTTTGTTTTATGGCAAGCATTATTCTTTGCACAGCCCTTTCCATTCCAAGCATTAAAAATGGGTCATGTAAATCATTTTCGTAAGATGGATTTAAAAATTTCTCTGATTCTTCTTTAGTGATAATTCCTCTATTAAAAAGTAACCTTTTTACCAATTCCGGATAACCATCAAAATCTGTTATATTTTCATGGCCCAGAGGATAAAAAGCATATTTATCACCTAAAGAAAGTTTTTTATTATCATTTCGCAACGAATCAGAAGAAACATCCATACTTTCAACTTTCATGATATGATTATAACAAGTAAAGTTGAAAGTTATAAAGTTTATAAAGTTATAAAGCAAAAAAATATAATAAATCAAATGGAAAACTGTTTATTTTGTAAAATTATAAAAAAAGAAATTGATAGCTCGATTATATATGAAGATGATAAATTTATAGCTATTTTAGACATAAGCCCAATAAATATTGGTCATTCATTGTTAATCCCAAAAGAACATTCTGTAAACATTTTTGATATCAAAGAAGAAACACTAAGTGAAGCTGCACCAATATTGAAAAAATTATCTTTAGCTATAAAAAAAGCAGTAGATGCCGATGGAATTAATATTCACATGAATAACGAAGAAGCAGGTGGACAAGCTATTATGCACACACACTTTCATGTAATTCCAAGATATAAAGATGATGGAATAGTCCAATGGAAATCAGTACGAGGATACTCTGGAGAAGACGAAGAACAAGAAATAATAATAAAAATCAAAAGCGCCTTAAAATAGGCGCTTTTGATTTTTATCCCCCAATTTACATATTTACGCCATGGCGTAAATATGTAACTTAAGATTTTTATATTAAATAAACCTCAATTTTTAAATTTATTTAATTCTTTCCTTTCTCAAGAGCCCTGATCCCAGGAAGTGTTCCTTTTGAAAGATAATCTATCATTGCTCCTCCACCAGTTGAAACAAAATTTATTTTATTTTCAATCTTCAGTTTTGAAATGGTGGTGACAGTATCCCCTCCACCTATTATTGTTTTAGCATCAGTTTTTACTAAAAATTTAATTAACTCCGATGTTGCTTTATCGAAGCCTTCTTCGTAAACTCCAAGTGGCCCATTCCATAAAACAAGCTTTGATTTTGTGATATAACTTTCAAGTATTTTTATTGTTTCTTCTCCAACATCAACTATTTTTTCATCGTGGAAAACCTTATCAACCTTCCTTGTAGAAACTTTTTTACCGTCAGTTACAAGAACATCAACTGGTAAAATAATTTTACTATTTTTTATTAAACTTCTTAACCCAAAATTTTTATTATCAAAAGAAGATGTCCCTATTTCAAAACCTTGTTCTTTAAAAAAATTATTCGCAATTGCCCCACCGATAAAAATATAGTCAGCAATTTTTACATATTTTTTTATCAAAGGCATTTTTGTTTCAAATTTTGCACCACCCAAGATAAACAAAAAAGGATGTTCTGGTTTTTTAAACAAGGCTTCCAGATGATGAATTTCCTCTTCAAAATTAAGCCCCATATAGCTCGGTAAAAATTTAGTTATTGAATCAATAGATGCATGGTTTCTATGTGAAGAAGAAAAAGCTTCGTTTACATAAATATCTCCTAGTCGTGAGATTCCACGAGCAAAAGACACGTCATCTTTCTTTTCTCCTTCATGTTTCCTTAAATTCTCTAGCAGAAAAACTGAATTATTTTTCATTTTAGCAACCTCATCATTAACATTATCTCCCAAAGAAGTCGGGATAAAAACTGTCGGAATAATTTTATTTAAATAATCTGCCACAGGTTTTAAACTTTGACTCCCATCATCTCCGATATGGCTTATCAAAATAATTTTTGCTCCTTTTGATTTTAAAAATTCTATTGTTGGTAATGATTTTCTAATACGAAAATCATCAAAAACCTTACCATTTTTTAATGGAACATTAAAATCAACTCGAACAATTATTTTTTTTCCTTTTAAATTATTAGCCTTTTTTATTGAATTCATTTTTTTACTTTACACTCTTTAATATTTCTCCAAACTTTTTTGAATCTAAACTATCTCTACCAACTAAAAGCCCATCTGCTCCACCATTTTCCAAAAAATCTTTTGCATTTTTATGATTTACTGATCCACCATAAACTATTCTTAGGGAAGAAATATTCTTTACCCCAAACATATCCGATAAAACCCTTCTAATAAAAATACTCATTTCTAAAAATTCTTCTGGTATTGCTTGTCTTTTTGCATTTTTCCCAATCGCCCAAATGGGTTCATAAGCAATTATTAATTTGGAAAACATATTTTTAGAGAAACCCTTTAATCCTTCTTCAATTTCTTTCTTAATAAAAGTCAAATATTCATGATTTTCATCTCTTTCTCTTTCGCCAACACACAAAATTGGGATTATTTTATTTTTCAAACAAGCTTTTATTTTTAAATTAGTCATTTCATTTGTCTCACCAAATGCCCGTTTTTCCGAATGACCAACAATCGAATATTTTATCCCTAAGTAATAAAGCATCCTTGGAGAAATTTCTCCAGTAAAAGAGCCTGATTCTTCCCAGTATAAATCTTGTGCCCCAATAGAAAAATTCTCACTTTTTGAATTTTTAGCCAAATTTTCAAGAAAAATAAAAGGAGGACAAATAACCACCTTAGCCTTATTGATTCCGGAAGCTATTTTTTTAATAGCAAAGAACTCTTTTTTCGCCTCGCGCGTTGTCAAAGGGTTCATTTTCCAATTTCCTATGATAATTTTCCTACCTGTTGACATTATTTTATCCAACACTAAATTGTGTTATTGGTATGTGTTTATTAAAAAATAGAGACAAAAACCTCCATATTGCTATATCAATTACTCAAAAAGGAGATTAAAATGAACATAATTTAGTGCTGGATTTATTTTACCACAAATAATCAAAAACCCCTCCGATTTTTATCAGCAGGGGTTTTTAAATTTAATATAATTATTTACTCAACTAAGGCTGTAGAACACCACCAATCAAGCAACCCTGGTATCCAAATACACCATTTGCTCCAGTACCATAACCAGAATAACCAGTTCCACCATAGATAACGTTACCAGTATCCGTATTGTAAGCCCAAAGATTACAAAGAGTATTACCACCTGCTACAGCAACACCAGTGTCAACAGAGAATGGGATTAGGCGAGAACCGGCATTAGAACCAGAACCACCACTTGAAAAAATTCCCATTGATTTCGGTAGATAAACATTATTTTTTGTTTTAGTTTCTTGAGCTTTTAGTAATTCATAAAGAGCAGTCCTTGTTGTAGAATCAACTACTCCTGTTTTAATTAAGCTTTTTTCTTGTTGCAATTTAAGTATCGCTGACCTTGTTGCACTACCAAAAGAACCAGTTATTTTTGTAGATAATGGAATATATCCTGCATTTTTTAGAATATATTGAAAAGCTTTTATTTCATCACCTTGCATACCAAGAGCAAGAGTAAATGGGTTAGTTGGATTTTGAGCTATTAAACCACCCGAACCACCTCTATTGGTAGGTCCGCCAGTACATTCTTTAGGAGTTGCAGGCATATTTTGACCTTCACAAGAACTCCATGTCATTATTTGACCATTTAGCCAGCAATTTACAATACATGTTTTTTTATTCCAAATGAAATCACCTCGTTGTTGTTTTAAATTTGAATAAGTTGTAGTTGGATTTTTTGTGGCAGTCGTTGTAGTAGTAGAAGTAGTTGTAGTTTTAGTTTCAGTAGTAGTATTATTAGCAATCTGAGAAGCATTTATAGTAAAAGTATTATTTGAATAATCTGTAAGACCACTTATTTGCCCAGTTGAAATTATTTTCAGTTTGAAATTATTTGTTCCCAAAGAAGGAGCATTGACGATACTTGGAGTATGAGAAATATTACTACCAAATGAACTTTCACCTGACCCTAATGAATATGCCATTGAAGGAATTGCCATATCAATTATCCAAACTTGTGCTCCTTGTCCAATAGCAATGTTACAACCTGACCAAGTTGGACGTATATTATCATTAAGATTGAAAATTTGCCCACCATTTGGATTTGTTACTTCTATCCAAGCAGGTGTTGTTGGTAAACAAACTCTCGCAGTAGGACCAGATGTAACAGCACTTGTTACAGCTGCTGACAGCTGAGATTGTAAATCTAGAACTTTTTGGTTAAGTTCTGAAATTTGATTCATTACATCATCTATTGTTGATGCTTTTGTTATTATTGGCATTGACACAAGCAACACCGACAATAAAATAAATAGACCTAATATTTTTTTCATAATTTATGATTGTCCTTCATAGCCTGTTTAGAATTAGAACAAAGCCGAAGGGTTAATTAATAATAATATTTTTCAATGTTTTAATTATACCCTCTTATGTTAAAAAGTAAAAGGTAAAAGGGAATTACAAAAATCCCCTAGTTGGGGGATTTTTGTAATTAAAATTAATTATTATTACTGACAACCAGCGGGACAATCAGAATCATTATAATTTCCACCTGGCTTACATGGTCCAGCAGAAACTGTATGAGTAACAGAATTTCCTGAATTACCGTTACTGTCAGTTACAGTTAAATTAATATTATAAACTAGAGGGTCTGTCGCTGTTGGCCCAGGTCTATCAAAAAGAAAAGTTCTTGGATTACCAGCAAATGTTTGACTAGGATAACCACCACCACTCTTTGTATATGAATAAGTTAGTGACCCAATTCCACCTTGTGATGTCCCCGTAAGTTGATAAGTTTTATCAGTACACTCAGTCCCAGTTTTATTTTGAGTAAAAGATGCAGTTACTGCTATATTAGCACTGCAATAATCCGGATTACCACCATTAATACCAGAACAATTCCAAGAATAAATATGCTGAATTGGTAGTGGGGTTGATGCTATACCAGAGTTACAAAGATTTGTAGGAGGAGATGTCACAAATTGACCATCTGACGCACCACAAGCACCATCGATTGAGAAATCACAAATAAATAGTTTTCCTTCACTATCAGCACAAAGCTGTTTTCCTTCATTTCCAGTCAGAGAGCTGACTCTCATTTTTCCTAAAGTATTATCAACTCCTTTAACTGTTAGGGCTTCAATATGGATGGCTGTTTCTGGATCTGTTTGTATAAGTTGAGTGTTTAAAACTGAAAGTTTTTGTGCAAATTGAGAATCTTGTGATGCTAAAAATCCAGCCACAGATAACCCTGCACTTTTTTCAAAAACAGAATTACCTTTATCTATGGGGCGACATGGATTTGAGTCTGGAAAAGATCCTGGATTATTTAGAGAAGATGATTCTGGTGTTATACAAGTATGACTATCTGATGAAACAATTTTAGAATTTCCAAAACTTAGATAACTAACAGCAATCCCAAAAACAAGCGCCAGTGATATTATTTTTATTGATTGTAATATTTCTTTTTTCATCCTGTAGTGAATTTTCAAATTGTTTTTTAAAACAGGTTTGAATTTTTAATTAATGTTTAATATTTTTTACGACTTTAATATTATTTTTTATTTTATTACCCCGTAATAATTTGAAAATCTGCTACGGGATTCATATTTTTGCTTTTATGCCAATTAGTTATTAAAGTTTAGTGAATTTAATATAACCATTTCCTCCAACTCCTCCACCAGCTCCAGAGTTACAACCACCTCCACTACCACGATCTCCTCCACCTCCACCTCCACCTCCTTGTCCACCAGTACCAAGATTTCCATTATCTCCACCTGTTCCGTTACTTTCCTCACCATAAGCTCCTCCGTTTATAAGAACCCCATCGTAACAAGAAGATCCTCCTCCATTTCCACCATTACCTCCATGACCATCTGCTCTTGTATCTCCATTGTATCCATTTCCACAACCAGAATTTTGACAAGAGTTTGGATTACAACTTCCAGCACCACCTGAACCACCTTGTCCGTAGAGATAATATGATCCATCAGTACCACCAAACCCGCCCTGACCACCAGGTGCAGACAAAGTTAAGACAGTAGTAGCTTCTCCACTTCCTCCATAATCCCCAGAAGTGACACCATCGCCACAAGCAGCACCATTATCAAAACCACGATTACCGCCAGCACCAACATGAAATGAAATCGTTTGGCCAGCAGTTAAATTTGTTTCAAGATAAGAATACCCACCCATACCTCCTCCACCACCTCCTTGTCCACCAGTATTAGTAAGACTATCTAAAGCTCCCCCACCTCCTTGTCCTCCACCTCCACGAGCTTCAATTTTATAATTACCACCACAACCAGCATGAATGGTATAAGACGAAGAACCTGGAGTTGTAAAATTGAAATTTGGTTGGTCACAATTAACAGGAACAGGTGCCTCACATGGTGCATCTATACCTCCGTTTATTCCAAAACATGTCCAATGCCATGATGAACCATCACTAGTAACGAGAGAAGCATTACCTTGTGAACAAAGACTGCCATACATATCATCTGGCGCCGAAGAAGCTGGAACAGAATCTGCTGGACCGCAAGCTCCAGGAATTGCAGGACATAAAATTAATTTTCCCAAAACATCAACACACACCTCTTTATTACTATTATTTACCAAAGACGAAAGTTTCATATTTTGAGCTCTTTCAGTCCCAGCAACATCCAAAACATATTCGTCTGTATCAGTACCACCAAATATTTCACCAAATATTCCACCTTGAGCCAAATTAGGAATACATTGCGCCCCTAAATTGGGAACAATTTCACAATGTGTATCCGAAGGACAATTCAAAAGATCACATCCGCTTGGATTTGGAATACAAGTTGTAAAATAACAATAAAAACCAGTAGTACAAGCAGGATTACACCCTATTCCTTCAGGAGAAATAGGATCAACAAGATCAGCTAACACTTTTTTTATATTAAAAGTTTTATTTAAAAAACTGAGTGAATTATTTATTCCTTTATAGTTAAACACTTGTTGAGATCCTCCATTTCCTTCTTCCCCTGGAATAACAGGAGGAGTATAAGTACCAACAATTAGTTTAGTATAGAACCAGGCATTTTCTGTTGCAAAAAATGGATCAACTGCTAAATTACCATTTTTTACTTGAGCAGAAGTACTATTATTTACAGGGCCTGAAGTCGGTGTTCCTGCTTGTGATGTAGGGAAATTCCAAGTAGTGTTTGTGGCAAAAGCAAAGCCAATTGAAAGACAGACAATTAATCCTAGTATAGTTATTTTTAATCCTTGTAATATTTCTTTTTTCATATTTTTTATATTTGTTTTGTTTTTAGGATTAATAATTTTAATTCCAGACAACCTTTAGCCAACCACTTCCACCATTTCCACCACTTCCGCCAGAGTGTAGAGAACCATATCCTCCACCTCCTCCACCTCCTCCATAACCACCAGTTTGGTTTCCTCCAGGGCCTGAAGCTCCAGGATCCCCTGCTTTTTCTGCAGGATCACCATTAAACCCAGCAGGACCACCAAGAACAGTTACACCACTGCAACCAGTACCACCCCCATTTCCACCATTTCCATAAGTAGAAGGTTTTCCATCAGCATAATAATCAGCTGGACAATCTCCGAAATAACCGCTAGTTCCTTGGAATCCACCCCAATTTATATTGTTACCATAATCACCACCTCCTTTACCCCCAGGAGCAACCAAGTATGAACCGAATGAAGTACTCCCGGCATCTCCTCCAGGAATTCCTGTTTTGTCTTCTGTGCTTCCACTATTTGCACCACCAGCACCACCAGCACCACCAGCACCAATGGTAATCGGTATAACTTGCCCTGATGTTATTCCTAATTGTAAATAAGTATTATCTAATGAACCAAGTCCGCCACGTCCGCCTCCGCCACCTCCCATCTGGGAACCAAAGGCACTTTCATTACTACCACCAGCACCACCTCCTCCTCCACCACGAGCTGTTACTACTATATGAGAACAACCAAGTGGAACTGTCCAACTAGAAGATCCGACAGTATTAAATATTTGAGATCCAGAAATACAGGCGGGGATTGTAGCACAAGAAACCGTTGATCCGAGTGGGGGTGGAGTTGTACATGTCCAATTAAATGGACCACCTAAAACACCAGTAACAGCAGATGGTGACCCTCCTGTAGCACAAAGATTTGTTGTTGGTGCATTCATAAATACCTGACCATATGAAGTTCCACAACCAGGCATAACAAGATCTGGACATTTAATTAACTGCCCAATACTATTAGCACAAACTCTTTTCTGAGTTGAATTTATTAACCCTGTGATTTTTACATCACCAGCGATTTTTTTATTTCCAAAAACTGTTAGTGTGTCCGGAATTGGTTGCCCAAGTTGATAAAATACTGGTATGTCATTCCCAACTACAACTTTTCTGTTAACACTTGAATTTTGAGTTGCTAAAAACGACATGACTGATAAATCTCCCTTTTTTACTTGAGCAACTATTCCTTCGTGAATATATGGATAGGTATTTCCATTATTAGTTAGATCTGTCGGGGGAGTGTTTGATGGGGTAAGAAATGTCTGCGCATTCAACATCCCAACACTAAGACTTATTATTAGTCCTAAAAAAATTATTTTTCCTGCTTGTATAAAATCTTTTTTCATAGTTTTTGCTTTCCCGCAGAAGGCGGGACGCCCCGCCTTCTGCGGGACAAATTAACAATTATTTATAATTTTAAATTTCTATCCATTTAGCTTTTTTATTTGAAGTTGATGAAGGACATGGCAAATCGTCTGGCCCTTGAATACCCTCATCATTTGGGCAAAGATCAAGAGGTTGGTCATTACAAAGAAGGTCAATCACTGGAGCTGATATTTCTTGATGATAAATAATAGATGGATCTTCAAGGTCAACACAATCTATAGAAGCACTACTCGAATTTAAATTATATGGTATTAAAATATTATCAGCTTGTTGAGGATGTCCCCCTGTTACAGGAGGGGTAAAATTATAACCCCAAGATGTCTCACAATAACCAACATCAAAAACATTATATACAATTTCATACCACTCATCTGCACTAGAGACACAAGTGGTAGGTGAGTATAAATACCATGATGGATTTAACGGAACATAACTAACTGTTGTAGAAGCTGTTTGAGTTGCCATACTTGGAACTTCTATACAACTAATAGTGAAAGTTGTTGTTGAATTAGTTAATGGAACATCCACTAATTTTGTAAATGGCCCAAAACCATTACCATTATTAGGAACCTGAATAGTATCGCCTGACGATGTAGTACCAAATAAACCATCCCAATCATTTGATCCATCTACGGTAGCAGTACATGGACTTGAGCCTGAGCAAGAGAATGCTTCACAATTATTAAAGTTTGTTGATGTTGGAGACTGCCAAGTTAATGTAGTCGTATTATTAGAAAATGTGATAGATGAAGGAGAAGCTGAAATCTGAAGGTCGGCCGCACCCCCTGTTGCAATTTTCATATTACTAAAATCTACCCAACCAACAACATAAGAACCCCAGCCCATGTGAGTGCCTGTTGCTTTCATAACTTCTAAATCTGGGTCTGTTAAAGGTGGCGTGTCTGGCCCAAAAGCAATTGGTTCTGTAGAGTCTGGATTACCAAATAAAATCCACCCATCCCAACCATCGTTTGACCCGTTTATTGCCTTTGCAAAACCAACAACAGTATTTGTATCAGGATCAAAATATGCCCCAGTTCTCCAGCTATTAGGGACACCATCAGTAGGGAAACTACTTAATCCACCAAATTTAACCCAGCCAATGTTCGAAGACCATGCGTAACCAGAAAGTTCGTTTTGAGAATTTATTTCTACTCCATATGGTACATTCCCATTAGAGCAATCAGGATTAGAACCCATTGGGTTATTACAATTATTGAAACTTATCCAACCAATGTTTTGAGACCATGCTTCACCATAAACATTTTGCATTGGACTAGCAAAAGTTTTTTGATTTGTAAAAAATAAGGAGATTATAAAAATAAAAATAAATAATGAGAATTTAAAAATTTTACCTTTTATCATATCTAAAATAATAACACAAATACATTTTAATTTAAACACACTGTGGAAAAACAAACCATCTTCCCAAATCAAAAAAGGTTATAATTTTTAGTTTTAGTCCTAAAAAAATTAGGACTTTATTGTTACTTATCTGTATAATTTGAATAGACTTTTTATTGTACAAAAAAATAATAAAATACTATGAAAGGAGGTGTTAAATATGGGTTTATTTGATTTTATTTTTGGTTCGAGTACAGGCTCTGACCCAAAGACCAGGGTTTCAGATAACGGAGAAAAAATAACCGTAAGAAATAGTGATGTTGTTTTTGATCACAATTCAGGAAAACACGAAACTGCTTGGTCAAAAACAGAAGTTGATACAAGGACTGGTGATTCAAAAACAAGTGAAGGTGCACATGGGTCCAACTACCAAAAATGAGTTATCAAATTCATTTTTGGTATACAAAAAAAACGCTGGGGTATGTTATACATTCAGCGTTTTTTATTTTATAATAGAAGGGTATGAACAAAATAACATCAGAAGAAAATAAAGAACTATTTTTAAAAACTTCTATTGTGATGGGCTTTATTTTATTAGGAGAAAATATTTTAGCAAAAGAATTATTTGAAAAACTAAATTTTCTAAAATTAAAAGATTCTAAAAATAGAGTCAATCCATATTTATATAATCTAGCTTATGAGTTATTTCTATTTTTTGATGATAGAGATGTGACAACAATAGAAGATATTAAATCTGAATACAGAAAATGTTGTATTGAATATAAAAATTTAGATAAATAAATAATATAAAAAACAAATCCCCCGCCGGTTACACCGTGGGGGATTTTAAATTAGTTAGAAACAACAATTTTACCTTTTTTGATATTCAAATCATAAAGGTAAATTCCAGAAGAAACATTTAAATTAATGATTTCTTCTTGTTTGTCTATCTTTTTCGAAAAAATAAGCCTCGAGGAAAGATCGTAGAGATTGAAAGTAAAACCTTGTGCATTTGTAATAATTAAATTACCAATAGTAGGATTTGGAAACAAAGAAATCTGATTTTCTCCAATATTTTCCTCCGTTACCGAAGTTATTATTGAATAGCAGATTTGTTGTGTGGGTGTAGCTGAACCAACAATAGTTGCTGGAGTATTAACTACAACAGAATCTGTAACATCAACTGTCTGTAAAACAACATTATTAACAACAGTCGCTGGTGTAGAAGATATCATTCCTGCATTTTCTTCATCACATCCAGATGTTCCTGACCATTCAGCTTTTACTAAATAAAGTTTGCTTTGTGAAAAACCAGTTGCAATAAAACCTCCATCAGATGTTTGCATCCCAGAATAAAAATAGTCACCATTTGTAGTCGATAAACCAATTAATTTATTCCATAAAATTGAGCCGTTAGCATCAATTTTTACCAAGCAAGCATCATCATCCCAATCTGTAGAATCGCCAGACATTCCAAAAATTGCATACCCGCCATCAGATGTTTGAGACATTGAATAACTTCTTTCCCAATTTCCATTACCAATAGTCTTAGACCATTCAAGATTTCCATTTGCATCAGTTTTTACAACATAAAAGTTGTCATCATATTGAGTGTTAACAAAACTTTCAGTGTACCCACAAGCAATAAAACCCCCATCTTGAGTTTGAAGTACTGAATAACCACCATCAGCAAGGGGTCCGCCATAAAGTTTTGACCACACTAGATTACCAAGACTATCAGTCTTAATTAGACAAAGATCATAATTACCAGCACCAATATATCCTCCGTGCCAACCAGTAATAATAAAACCATGATCATTTGTCTGTTGGATTGAAAGTCCGTAATCAGTATCACCACCATCATACATCTTAGACCATTGTAAGTTTCCATTTGAATTAAGTTTAATAATCCAAATATCAGCAAAAATTGAGCCAAAACCTTCGGTGTATCCCAAAATAACGTAGCCTCCATCAGATGTTTGTTTTACGGAATAGGAGTAATCATCTCTGTCTGACGAAAATGTTCTTGACCATTCTAAGTTTCCGCTTGCATCAGTTTTAATCACGTAAACGTCTTCAAAGTATATTAGGGTTGGAAACGAAGAAGTTTCCCCTGCGATAATATAGCCACCGTCAGATGTTAATTCAATAGAGTAACCAACATCAATACCAGTTCCACCATAAGTTTTACTCCATAATTTAATACCATCTGCATCAGTTTTAATGAGACAGACTTCATCGTTTACATACCCAGTGATGACATATCCACCATCGGGTGTTTGTTTTACATCGTTTCCCAGCCCAGCTGATCCAAATAATCTTTGGAAAATAGGCATTTGAGTTTGAGTTTTCCCTGTTTGAGCTATCAATACGAAGCCAAACAAAAGAATAATAATTGTGAAAAATTTGTTTGTTTTCATAGTTTCAATAGCCCCTCCTTGAGACTTATTTTTTATTGTTTAAGAACTTTTAACACTTCTTAAGAAAGTGTTAGGCGAACATTTACACAGTAAGTGTTTTAGCCTTTTCTGCCCCAACTTTACCATATTTTTCAACGCAAGTCAAAGAAATGTGGATAACCCCCACACCTATCCCGCCCTTATTCTGCTTTTCAATAACCACTCCTATTATAATCTCAACAACTTATCTAGGTTTAATATTTAAAGAACAGTCTATCTACAGAATAAAAGCAAGGGCGGGACAGGTGTGGGGGATAACCCGTGCATTCTCACTTCCGAAAAGGACCGCTCTTTTTGAGATTTAGTTTTACAAAAAATCCCCCGATATCAATCGGGGAATTTTTATTTTCTCTATTTATTATAGATTTTTGAGAGAGTTCAATAAGTCTAATTTTTGTTGATCTGTTAGTCCGTCACTATTTTTTGTAGTTCCTGAATTTGCTCCAGAAGTAGAGCCAGTTGTTCCCGATGTTGTACCACTAGTATTTTTTACAGTACCGGATGATAAATTATTTAAAATTTTTGCTTTTTGATCGGTTGTTAGATTCATGTCTTTTGAAGAATCAGACAGGTCTTTTAAAATATCCAATTTTTGTTGCTCATTTAAGTTATTCATATCAACAGGCTTTCTAAGTAATAAATAACCAACAACAAGAAGTGCTGTAAGTGCCACTATTAATAAAATTATTCTTAATTTATTTTTTGGATTTTTTAAATCCATTGCTCCACTATTTTTTTGAGGAAAAATATTTATACTTTTCATAAGATTGTGTCTGTCATCTAAGACAGAAAAATTATTTATTTACCCTGAGTTTATCGAAGGGTTACCTTAATCATAACATTTAAGAAATCGAGCAACAAGAAACCTTGTGGGAAAAACCCCCACACCTTTTATTTTATTGTCTTAGGTCATATACCTGCACAACCTTTCAAGAAGAAAGGTGTGGAGGTATAATTTTTTATATGTATTATTTATATATTCTAAAAAGTTTAAAAGATGAAAAATTGTATATTGGTTCAACTAATGACCTAAGACGAAGACTTTCGGAACATAATAATGGCCTTAATCGTTCAACAAAAGCACGACTGCCATTTGAAATTAGGTATTACGAAGCTTATAAAAGTGAGTATGATGCTAGAAAAAGAGAATATTCATTAAAAAAAGATGGAAAGGCATTAGGGCAACTAAAAAAGAGAATATCCGAAAGTCTTCTATAAAACAAAAGGTGTGGGGGAAAAGTAAAAGCCCCCAACCGTGATTGGGGGCTTTTGAAAGTCATAAAAAATATTAATTCCCGGCAAATAGAAACTTAGTAAGTTCCTGATTTGATCCGTAAGAAAATGATGTTTTAAGCTCTGTTCCATTTCTGGGACAAAAACTAAAATAGAAGAAAATTGGTTTTCCAACTAAATGAATAGTATTAATGAATGGAAAAATTCTTATTCCAGATTTTCCATGATTAATACCAGCAAAAATTGCTTCATGAATACTCACTTGTCCGAGACTTTGTCCTTTTCCCAAATTATCCAGTTGGTAAAAACCAACATTATTTTTTAGAGACAAGAGATGTAAATTTCTGTGTGAGTTTCTTTTGTGACCTTTTTCTTCTTCTGCCAAAATTAAATGGCGTAAATAATTCTCTGTTTCAAGACTTATTTTTACAAATTTTTTTAAAAGTGTAAGCAATTCGTCTGCAGACAAACTGTAATCAACTTTCAATCCGTCTAAAATTTTTCTTTCTTTAATCATTGTATAATTTTTTATAATGAACAAACTTGAAATAGATTAGCATATATCTATAAAAAGTCAAGATTTTGAATATTTACCAATTTTAGCATTTGACATTTCCTTTAATATGTCTATTATAGTAAATGTAAGTCCGTCACGAAACGGGCTTTTATTTTAAAAAATTTAATATTAAAAAAATAAAAAAGGTATCGAAAGTTTTGTTTTAGTATTTTACTAGAACCTAGAACCTAGAACCTATCACCTAATTTATGTTAGATATAAAAGTAATGAAATCCGCTCTTGAACAATTAGAAGAAGAGCGAAAAATTCCAAAAGAAAAAATAATCGAAGCTATCGAGCAGGCTGTTGCCGCTGCTTACAAAAAAGATTACGGCAAGAAAGGCCAGATAGTTAGAACTCATCTTGATATGGATACAGGTGCACTTGAATTTTCTCAAGTAAAAATTGTTGTTGATGACACTCTTGTAAAAATGCCAAAAGACGAAGATGAGGAAGGTGAAGAAAAACAAACTGAAGAAATTGTTGATGATGGAGATGAGAGAGCTTATTTTAATCCTGAACATCACATCTGGCTTGAAGATGCAAAAAAAATAAAAAGTAATGTTAAGCTCGAAGAAGAAATTATTTTTCCACTTGAAATGCGTGATGACTTCGGAAGAATCGCAGCACAAACCGCAAAGCAAGTTATTATCCAAAGAATTCGAGAAGCAGAAAGAGAATCAATTGTCGGAGAGTATGGAGAAAAGGAAGGAGAAATCGTTAGTGGAATAGTTCAAAAAATTGAACACGGTGATGTCTTCGTAGATTTCAATAGAACAGTCGGAGTAATTCCTTTCAGTGAACAAATTCCAAATGAACACTACAGAAGAGGTGAAAGAATTCGCGCATACTTGTACATGGTTGAAGAAACTCCACGCGGAGTAAATTTGAGATTATCTCGAACTCATCCAAAATTTTTAGAAAAACTTTTTGAAATGGAAGCACCAGAAATCGCAAGTGGCGTTGTTGAAATAAAAAGTGTTGCTCGCGAACCAGGATCAAGATCTAAGATCGCGGTTAAATCAAATGATGAACATATTGATCCAGTGGGATCATGTGTCGGCCAACGCGGTGTCAGAGTTTCGACAGTAATGAATGAATTGGGTGGAGAAAAAATTGATCTTATAGAATGGTCAGATGATCCAAAAAAATTCGTCTCAAGTTCTCTGTCACCAGCAAAAGTTTTAGATATTGAAATTGATGAAAATTTACATCGTGCAAATGTCGAAGTTGCAGAAGATCATCTATCTCTTGCAATCGGTAAAGGAGGACAAAATGTTCGTCTCGCTGCAAAATTAACTGGATGGAAAATTGATATCAATGGAGTACAAAATGAAGAAGTTGCAAGCGATGAAGATAAAATTGAAACTGATAATGATAATGAGGAAATTGATAGTGAAACACTTGAAGAAAAATTTGGAAGCGAACAAGTAGTTGATGAAACAGATGAAAGCAAGGAAGGAATAGAGAATATTACTGATGAAACTGATGAAGAAGATAGTGATGAAAATGAAAACAAAGTGGGGGATGAACCAGCTATTCAAATAATAAATGATGAAAAAATAAAAGTTGATGACTCTCCTGCCATAGAAATTGTGAAAGAGAAAAAGAAGAAAAAATAGAAAAAGAAAAACCGTTTCGACACCTAAATGTCGAAACGGTTTTTTTGATACTACTGGCATTATTATTTTTTTAACACCGCTTTTAGTGCACCAGAGCCAATCACATAGCCGATGTTTAGTATCTCAACAATAAGCCACACCCATAAAATACACAAAATTCCTAAGCCAGAAAAGAGTGATATCAAAAATTTTTTTGTTGAAATATTTTTACAAACCTCTTTCCAAAGACTAGAAACCATATCTATGAATTGATCTCTTAACTTTTTAATGCCTGATTTCTTAGCTGCCATATTTAAGATCTTTTAAATTCTAGTACAATTGTATCATATTTAGATTGTTTTGTCAACCCAACATACTTACTTTGTTTTTCGGGATATATCTTTAAAATCAGCCTTCATTTATCTATGCAACAAAGTAAGTGTATGGGTCAACCCAATAAAATGTAACGATTTTGTCCCTCATTCGGCATAAATGATATAATGTAAAAAACTTCACCCGAAAAATGAAGTAAAAATTATTAGTTAAAAATTTATTATTAATTATTAAATAAAAAATCACGAAAAAGAGTTTTGCTCTCACGTGATAAAATATCTTATGAAAAAATTAAAACTCGCATTCATATTATCCGTTCTTGGTTTAATGGTCATCCCATTTGCAACCAAGGCAGCATCTTGTACAACATTCCCAGCTGCATCTCTATCTCTTGATCCCAACACCCCAATCTCACAATTAGTAACAGCTGGATCACAAAACATTGGGTTAGCTAAATTAAAAATTACGGCTGTAAATTGTGATATCACAGTGAAAGGAATATCTCTCTATTCATCACCAAATAAAAATACTTTGAAAAATACTCTTAGTGTTTTAAAAATTTATAACGGTGGAACATTACTTGCTTCTGGAACAAATTTAGATCCAGATGAAGGACAAGCAGTTGGCATTGGAAACTTCACAACCCCAATATTTTTAACACAAAGACAATCAGTTACATTAACTGTTACTGGAGACATAAAAACAAATGCCTCAGGAACTCTTGCTGTTGGGTTTAAAGACGCATCAATTTGGGATACAACTCTAAATACACAAACTCCAATGACTGAGTGGTTAACATTTTTTCCAAAAGGAAATGTAATGACAATTCTTAACACAAGTACATCATCAGATGATGACGAAAATGATGACAGTAAAAATGGAAATAAAAATGAGGAAAATAATGAAGACAATGATGACAGAAATAAAAATAATGAAAATTATGGACAAGAAAATTCTGCTTCAAAACAATTAAGAAATGAACAAAGAAAAGAATTGAAAGAAGCAAAAAAGTTAACTGAGACAAAAGAAAGAGCTGTGAAGAAAATTTCTGCAGCAATAGAAAGATTACAAAAATTACAAGATAGATTACAATCAAGAATTACAAAACTTGATGGATCAAAAATAAACACAGTTGAAGCTAAAAAGTTTTTAGAACAATCAAAAACAAAATTAGCTGAAGCAAAAGTTTTATTTGAAAGTCTAAAAAATGGAACAGTACCACCAACCATAGAACAATTAAAAACTGGTGCAAAAAGTCTTGAAGATATGTTAAAACTTTCAAAAGAATTTTTAACTAACGCGATTGAATCATTAAAAGCATCTACTCCAAAAACTAATTAACAATTTATTAAACTTGTCCGCCTTTGGTGGATTTAATCTCAAATAAAAAATATGGAAAACGAAAATATAAAAAACGGAGAAAGTAAATCACATGGAGCCTTGATTGGTTCAATCATAGTTGTAGTAATTCTTATCATTGGTGGAATTTATTTTTGGAACACAGATGTGAAGCAAGCATTACAAGAAAAACAACTCAATCAACAAGATGAACAATTAGTACAACAATTAAATACACAAGGAACTTCAGATGAACTAGCTGATATTGAAAAAGATTTAAATGACACTCAACTAGATAATTTAGATCAAAATATTTAGTCCCCTATTTTAAAAAGCCACCCCGACATAAAGGTCGGGGTGGCTTTTTATTTTGCAAAATGATAAATTAGAAAAACATTAGAAATTAATCAAGGTATTTTATTAAAAATAACTTACATATATTGAGATGGAAATAAACAAATTAAAAAATTCTGAAGTTGAAATAATTGGCGAAATTAGTGCTGAGGACTTTAAAAAATACGAAGAAAAAGCATTTGAAAAACTAGGAGAAAATATAGAAGTAGACGGTTTTAGGAAAGGAAAAGTTCCAAGAAATATTTTAGAGGGTAAAATTCCTGAAATGAGCATACTTGAAGAAATGGCGGAAATGGCCCTGGCTGAAAACTACCCAAAAATAATTATCGACAATAAGATCGACGCTATAAGCCGACCAGAAATTTCTATTACAAAAATTGCAAAAGGTGAGGCTCTTGGTTTCAAAATCAAAACTGCCGTAATGCCTGAAGTTAAACTTACTGATTATAAAAAAATCGCTAGTGCTGAAAACAAAGACAAAATAAAGGTTGAAGTCACTGATGAAGAATTTGAAAAAACAATCTTAGAAATAAGAAAAATGAGGGCTCCAAAATTCGAAGGACAAGAAGAAGAACATAAGTGCGAAAACGAGAATTGTGAACATAAACCAGCTGAAATTAAAGCTAAATCCGACGCAGTCGGATCGCCCGACTCTTCTAAAGAAGAGTTTAGAGAAGAAGACCTCCCTACCCTAGACGATGACTTTGTAAAAACACTTGGAAAATTCGAAAACGTAGAAGATTTTAAAAATAAATTAAAAGAAAACATTCAAAAAGAAAAAGAAGTTACAGAAAAACAAAAGAAAAGGCTAAAAATAGTAGAGAAAATAATAGAAGAGTCTGTTATTGAATTACCTAGAATCTTGATCGATGTCGAACTAGATAAAATGATGCATCAAATGAAAGGTGACATTTTAGCTATGGGGCTTCCATTTGAAGATTATTTAAAACATTTACAAAAAACAGAAGACGATATTAAAAAAGATTGGGAAAAAGAAGCAGAAAAGAGAGCAAAACTCCAACTTATAATCAATAAAATCCCACTAGACGAAAAAATTGAAGCTGAAAAAGATGCTGTTCAAAAAGAATTAGATGTAATTTTGGAACAATATAAAGACGCCGATCCAGAAAGAGCGAGAATTTATGTTGAATCAGTACTGACTAATGAAAAAGTATTTCAATTTCTCGAGAACCTCTAATTAAAACTGGAATTAATTTAAACAAAGATAATCTAAATTTATTACTTCTCGCCCCGCACTAAAAAATTTGAGCATTAGTTGAATTTTTTTAGTGCTGGGGTGTTCGAATTTCTAGAGAATCAATAAAATACAATAAAAATAACAGCCGTTTGCAATTTTGTCGCAAACGGCTGTTTTAATATTAATCTCTGTTATAAGGAAAAACATAACCAGTATTAAACGTTTTCTTGGGTGCTGAACTTTTTATTTTCCCATCCAAATACATTTGAAGGATTTTTGCCGTATCAACCGAGGTCTTTAACTCAAAGATAACTAAACTAGCAGACCCAGTAACAGAAAATGTGGCAGCACTAACTTTTAAATCTTTATGGGAATCAAGAAAATGACTTATTTTTTGACCAAATTCGCTCTGGTGATATGTCTCAAAAGTATAGACATTATTCCCAAAATTAGTAATACCGTTTTCTTCTTTTATTATTTTTGCAATAGTGTCACTAGAACCGGCAACTTGTTTGATGGAAGCAATGACATTGTTGTCAGTTTTATTTCCTGACGAACAAGATGTCAAAGGTCCCATAACACTGGGAATAGCTATAATAAACAGAAGAAATAAAATTGCATAAAATTTTTCTAATCTCTCTTTTCTGAGAGAACCTTTTTTACTTTCCATATAATTTATTTTAGAACATTTCTGCCCCAACATTACCAAATATCAAAATATTGTCAATCCCAACTTGGACATCGGATGTCCAAGTTGGGGAAAATCAATAAAATAGTTACACAAAAGCCCCTGGTTGGGGGGCTTTTTATAAAGAGCTAAAATACTATGCTTTGTCCATCCATGCCCAGAATGATTTCCATCCTGCAGGTACTTTTACAATAAATTTGAAAAGATTATACCCGAGAGCCGAAATCATAAATATGGCAGTATAAACAATAAGACAAAATGTTACTACTATGACAGCATTTGGAATTCCCCAAATTATGGTAGTGCAAAGGAAAATCCCAAATAAAGAGACAATTGCCCTATTTATGATTGCTTTAACTTTACTTGAACCATCATAAGGGAGGTCCTGACATGCCATTAACATAGTAAAGCCAGTCACGACAAGGTATCCGTAGAAAACACCAGTATCTATTGATGCAAAACTGCAAAGAAAACATAATACAGATATTGCAGCCACAACTATAATTCCGGGATTAAAACCATCATCTTTGTCTGATAATACAAAAATCAACAGACAGAATGGAATAATTACCAGTAAATCCCAAAATCTGGAAATAGGGCTTCCTGCGTCAAAAATCCACAGGTTAAACAAATTGAATTCAATTAACGGTGATTGCCTTGCGTATTCTGCCGGTAAAATATGTGGCATAACAAACAACCAGATTAATCCGAGAAGGATCGTTGCAAGAACTGAATACTTTAATGTCTTTTTCATAGCATAAAATTTAAAGGTTCATGAATATATTTATCTAACACAATTATAGCATTTTCAAGTTTGAATGTCAATCCCCACACTTAGTTCCCTATAAAACCCTTTATTTTCAAAAGATTTTTTGTGCCTCTGGAGATTTCCACCACATAGGTCTTGCCTATGGGGTTGAAAATGGTACCCAAAAACATATTTATGAACATGTTTATTATTTTTTAAAATTGCTGTACAATTAAAAAGAAATTTATAAGTAACTTGTCCCGCCATCGGCGTGGATTGAAAAAATCTATGTTTTTAGGAAATGAAATAGAAAAAACAATAAACTTATCCCCTGAAGAGCTTATATCAAAGAAAGAAACTGAAATAAAGCGTCTTGAAAAACTAAGAGCAAACACAAAAAATAATCTCGATAAGGAAAAAGAAGAAAGAATAAATCCTAAAAAACCAGAAAAAACAGATAAAAATTTTTTGAAATGGGTAGATGAAACAGAAGATGAACTTGCGGGATATACAGTTACAATCATTAGGTTAGAACAAGAAGTTGAGGAGATAAAAGAAAAAAATAAAGAAAAATCACATCAAATCGCTGCTTAATAAAAATTTTTTATATTATTAATTTATTATTGATTTTAATTAACTAGTCACTAGAACCTAGTCGCTAGTTGCTAACCAACATGTTAATACCTACCGTTATAGAAAAATCACAATTTGGCGAAAGAGCTTATGATATCTATTCTCGATTACTTAAAGAACGCATTATCTTTTTAGGTGGTGTTATTGATGACGATGTCGCAAATATTATTATTGCTCAACTTATTTTTCTTGAACACGAAGATCCGAAACAAGATATTAAACTTTATATAAACTCCCCTGGCGGATCTGTCACTTCAGCTATGGCAATTTTTGACACAATGAATTATATAAAACCAGAAGTTCAAACAATTTGTGTTGGTGTTGCTGCTTCAGCAGCTGCTGTTTTACTTGCTTCTGGTAAAAAAGGAAAAAGATTTGCACTTCCAAATGCAGAAGTAATGATTCACCAAGTTATGGGTGGAACAGAAGGACAAGCTTCTGATATTGAAATAGCGGCAAAACATATTTTGAAAACTAAAGAAAAATTAAATAAAATTTTAGCTAAAAGTACTGGCAAAACTCCAGCTCAAATAGAAAAAGATTCTGATAGAGACAATTATATGTCAGCAGAGGAAGCAAAAGCTTACGGAATTATAGATGAAATAATAGATGAGACTAAATCGAGAAAATCTTAATCACCCAAAGAAAACTAAAACCAAAATAGAAATACAAAAGCCGTTCCGGTAATCCCGGAACGGCTTTTTAAATACTGTCATTCTGTTTTTTTACTTATTTCATCTTCCATAAAAGGTGACAACCCAATTTTTTCAAAAATAGAAATAAATTGTGCGGTTATCAAAACATACTTTGAGGTATTAAAATATAGGTGATTTTTTTGAAAACATTCTTTTTGTCCTTCTTCTATTTCAATAAGGATTGTTTTTTCCTCAATCAATTTATCACGAAAAACATTTAGATATTCTTTATCATTTCCAGAAACTATGGTAATGATAAAAGATTCTACTTCTTTAGCCCATTCTGAATTAGGAAAAACCCTATTTTGATTAAGAGCTCCAACAAAAATAGATACAACTCGCTGAATATTTAGCCCTTCTTTAATCAATTCATTAAAGATACCTAAAAGAAATTCTCTTTTTTCTTCTTCGGGCTTATTGACATTCCTAAGAAAAAAACCAAACACAGTATAAGTGCATTCATCAAAAAATCGCCTCATACCAAATTCAACAAAAGTTCTCATTCCAAATAAACTATCTATGGATAACTTTTTTATTTCAAATAAACAAAAATCATTATTATTGGTATCCCCCATAAATAATTTTTGTAATAACACGACTTTTTTTTCAGAGAAATAATTGTACTTTTTACATACATTTAATTTTCTTTTAAGAGAAATAAGTGTAATACCACCCCAAAGGATAATAATCGCACCAACTACAAAAATCAAAATCAAAATAACACTCATATTAACAGTAGTCATATTCACCTCCTTTTAAATAACTATTTAAAATATCTGCCCAAATTCTACAAAATATTGAGTTGTTTGTCAACAAGCAGTAAAGTTTAATTAGAGCAGAGCGTCTTTTTTGAAAAAGACGCCCTGCTTGTATTTCTATTAGACAACAAAAATTAAAGGTGATAATATGTAGTTATCGAAATTTTATAAATTTTAGTCAAAAAATGCTTAGCTTAAAGAATAATTATTGTCTTAGCCCAGCCAAAGGCGGGCAGGTTCCAGAACCGAAAGAAGAGTTAAACAAATCGAAAAAACCTTTATTTATCTTATGTATTCAAAACTTTTTCCAAAAAACGAAGTAAAAATAGAGAAAAAAATACATATCTAAAACCTACCTGCCGGTAGGCAGGCTTAGAAATCTAAGACAATTTTGATGTTCCTAAAGCAAACCCACAAAAAATGGGCTGGCATAGAACATTATGAGTTTACAATTAATATTACTTGGCATCGCAACATTAATCGTTGGCGGTGCAATCGGATACTATCTTCGATTTGTCATTTCCCTTGGAAAAAGGGGTGGCGTTGAGCTTGAAATCAAGCAAATGCTTCTTGGGGCAAAAGAAGAAGCCCAAAAAATCTTAGATGAGGCAAATAAAAAGGCCGAAGAAAAGACTAGTGAGCTAAAGGAAGTAGAAAAAACAAAAGAACAAGAGTTCAAAAAAACAGAAGACCGCCTTATTAAAAAGGAGGAGCTTTTGGATGGTAGACAAGTCGAAATCGACAGAGAAGTCGAGGGAATAAAGGTGAAAGTTGAAGAAATAAAGAAAATTAGAGAAAGAACCGACAAAATGGAAGAAGAAAAGGAAGGTGAATTAGAAAAAATTGCTAGATTAACAAAAGAAGAAGCAAGAGACGAACTTCTCAACACCATTGAAAAAAGATACGAAGAAGATTTCTTGATTAGAATGCAAAAGCTAGAAAATATGAGTGAAGAAAAATTGGACAGAAAAGCAAAAGATATCCTTGCAACAACAATTCAAAGACTTTCATCATCCACAGCATCAGAACTTATGACAACTGTTGTAAATATTCCATCTGATGACATTAAAGGAAAAATTATTGGAAAAGAAGGAAGAAACATTCGCGCATTTGAAAGAGCATCAGGTGTTGAACTTATTGTTGATGACACACCAGGCTCAATTATTATTTCATCTTTTGATCCAGTAAGAAGACAAGTGGCAAGACTTGCCCTTGAAAATCTTATTTTAGATGGAAGAGTACAACCAGCAAAAATTGAAGAGATGGTTGAAAAAGCGAAAGAAGAAATAAATAAAATTATAAAAGAAAAAGGCGAACAAGCGGTTTATGAATGTGGAATATTTAATTTAGATCCAAGAATCACCGCAATTTTAGGAAGACTTTATTTCAGAACAAGTTATGGACAAAATGTTTTACAACATTCTATTGAAATGGCTCACATTGCAGGAATGCTAGCAGAAGAATTAGGAGCTGACGTTTCAATTGCAAAAGCAGGAGCATTGGTGCACGACATCGGAAAAGCGCTTGATCATGAAGTTCAGGGAACACACATTGATATTGGAATCAGAATTTTGCAAAAATTTGGCGCTGATCCAAAAATTGTTACTGCAATGAAGTCGCACCACGAAGATTATCCTTATGAAACAATTGAATCAATCATTGTTCAAACAGCTGACTCGATCTCAGGAGGAAGACCAGGAGCAAGAAGAGATACTATTGAAAATTATTTAAAGAGACTAGCTGATTTAGAAGCTGTTGCAAATGGTTTTCAGGGTGTTGAAAAATCTTATGCTCTGCAAGCAGGACGTGAAATAAGAGTATTTGTTATCCCAGATAAAATTTCAGATATCGAAGCAAAAAATATGGCACGCGAAATGGCAGTTAAAATAGAAAACGAACTTAAATATTCAGGTGAAATTAAGGTGACGGTCATACGAGAGAATCGAGTTATAGAATACGCCCGATAATAAATAGGTTGTATGTTTTAGGGGATAGGTTGTAGTAAATACAGAAAAAGCCGGCATTTGCCGGCTTTTTTAAAAAAAATCATTCAATAAAACTATCAGTTACGAAAATAACAATTAATGTAACATCAATTTTTTTGCAGCCCCCTCTAGTAAATCGGGATAAAATGGTTCTTCATTCAGCCTATAAGATAAACCCGGCTGGCAATATATTTTCTTCTTTTCCTTCATTCCTTTAATGTAGGCATAATAAGGTGAAGTAAGTAATGCATTAGGAAGTAAATTCTCCAAATCCCCATTTTTTCTGAACATACGAATTTGGGCATCTTCAGCATTAAAATAAATTGGCAATATTCCAAAATAATCGTTCTTATTAGGAATTAGATTGTTTATCTCACTACAATTACCCATAATTACTCTCCCATTTCTTGAAAACAATGTTATAAATCCGATATTACCTATGTTTAATTGTTCCAATTCAATAGCTTTGCTTTGTAATTCTTTTGTTTTGAATGGTACATCGTTTACGTAATGATCATCATAATAGACATCAGTATCAAGATAGGGCTTTATTGGACAAGTTAATTGCTGTTGAGGCATCAGGTCGTGCATTCCTCTATTTGTTACTTTTCTCAATTGAAGGCTTTCTTTAGAAAAGCCTATTGGAACAATAAGAACATAATCATTTTGATCAGGTAATAATTTATTAAATTCATTACACCCTACAATGATTATTCTTTTATGACTTGCTGTCATTTGCATAAAATCTATTTTCATAATATGTACTTTAAAATTTCTGCCTATAATTGTACTAAATTAAAATTGTTTTGTCAACATAAGACTATTTCTATATAGTATATAGGGTAATTATAAAAAAGCCTTATGAACAAAGGGTGAAATTTTGTTCACAAAATTTCACCCAAATCCCCTTGTTTTATAAGACTTTATAACTTTACAACTTTATGAACTTTCTACTTTTTTTGCTTGCCTTAAAAAACCCTTGTTATATAATAGTATACGAAGCACATTGGTAAAAAGGTGTTTATAGAATAAAGTCTTTTCATAATAAATGTGAGAAGATATTAGGTCGAAAAATTTTTAAATAATAAATTATTAGTTGATAGTTTTTAGTCTTTAGTTTTAATACTATTCACTACAACCTATAACCTATAACCTAATTAAATGAATAAACAAGCAATTGTAGAAATGGTTCACGAAAAAATCGGTGGAACAAAAGTTCAAGCTGAGGAAATCGTAGACTCAATAATTGATTCTATTATAAAGACTTTGAAGAAAGGCGATGAAGTTTCAATCGCAGGTCTTGGAATCTTCTCCGTAAAAGCAAGAGCAGCAAGAACAGCAAGAAACCCAAAAACTGGAGCAGCTGTACAAGTTCCAGCAACAACGGTTCCAAAGTTCAGAGCAGCAAAGGCATTGAAAGATGCAGTAAAATAAAATTTTTCTCTAGAGAAAAAGAAAAAATTCCACAAATTTGTGGAATTTTTTCTTTTAAAAATAACTTCCCTGCCTACCGGCAGGCAGGTTCTCGCGCGCGAAAAGAAACTTAAACAAAAAAATCCACACTATGTGGATTTTTTTGTTTGTAATTTTATTTAAACTATTTTCTTAGATTCCCCATAATTATCATTTCTCATATTTTCACTGATTCTTGTTTTTAATCCATCAATTCTCTTTATTGTGTCCCAAAAATTTTTAACATCCTTCTTTCCGTTATAATTTTGATTAGTGTTTAAGATGGTTTTCAATTTTTCATATACCTCTGGAGCAGTTAACTCGGTAGAATTATTAGCTTTAATCATGTCATTAATTTGTTTTCCAGAATCTGTTGTCAAAAGAAACTCTTTTACAGCAGAATGTTTTATATATTCTAAACGCTCTGATCTTTTTGCCCAAATTTCTTTATTTGTTTCATGGAAATCACTGTCTTTTTTGATTTCTGAAATTTGATCTGAGATATCATCAATCTCTTTTTCTATTGGACCAAGTACTCCAGAAAAAGTTTCAGACCGCTTTGGATTTTCATATCTTTCCCCAGCCATAACAGAAGTTCCTCTTTCTTCTAAAGCTTTTTTCATGTCATCGGATGGTTCACTTTTTTCAAGAATACCAGATACATTCTTTTTTACCCCTAGTTCCTTAAGTCCTATTGTTGCATCCCTATGCTCTTCTCTTTTCTCTGTTTTTTGAGCTTCGAGTTCTTGTATCTTTTTTTTATTTTCCCCTATCTTTTCTAAATTAAACATATTTTTACTCCACAAAAAGTGGGTCTATTATTAATTATTAAAATAATACATTAAAAAGGTGTTTTAACTATAAATACCCCCTTAAATAAGGATACAATAAATTTATAGAAAATGGAAATAATTCATTAGATAAGTGTCGTTACCAAAAAAATAAATATCACCCCAAAAATTGTAGCCAATAAAGTTTTAAAAGATGAATTTTCTCTGTGAGCTTCCGGTAAAATATCAGAGACCCCAATATACAAAAGAAAACCAGCAAAAAATCCTAGATAAATAATTAGCGCTCCCTTTGGAAGAGTAAAAAATAAAGTTGAAATTCCTCCAAGCACAGGCGCAAGTGCGCTAAAAAATAAAAACTTTTTTGCCCTACTCTCACTATTTTTATGATTCAACATTAATGAAACCGTGTTTAGCCCATCAGAAAAATCATGAGCAATCACAGCAAGCGCAATCAATATTCCTGTGGCTCCTGAAACCTGAAAACCAAGACCAATCGCAACACCATCTAAAAATGAATGCCCTATTAAGGCCATGGCTTGCGCTACACCAACCGTAGGATGTTTGTGTGGACCATAATCATCTTCATGACTGTGGTGAATTAAAATTGTTTTTTCAAGTGTATGAAAAAGTAAAAACGCAACAACAAGAGCAATCATTGGATAAAGTGGATTCATTCCCGTCTCCCCTATTAAATTTATAATTTCAGGAAAAACATCAAAAGCAATAACCGCCAAAATAACCCCAGCGGTAAAACCAAGAATTATTCGTAAATTTTTTTTAAATTTAAGACCAAAAAAACCCCCTAAAATAGTGGATATGAATGTAAGAAAAATAAAAAATAAAAATGATGGATTCATGGTTAAAATTAGCGGGTACGCCCGCACACTGACTTTGCCATTATTCTGCTTTTTAAATATAAAAAATTTATTTTAAATAACTTAACTGAACATAATTTGTGTTGAGACTATATCTATCGGCAGAATAAAAGCAATGGCAAAGTAAGTGTGCGGGTAGGGAGAATCGGACTCCCGTCTCATCCTTGGCAAGGACGTGTTCTACCACTAAACCATACCCGCATTATTTAATTTTTAATAAAAAGTAATTTTAATATAACAAAAAAAAGAGTTTTTTTCAAATTTCCAATTTAAAAGCCCCCAATTGGGGGCTTTAAATTTCAGCTGAAATTTGCAGATTTTTAGTTCGAGCCGACAAAAATAGTTTTGCCAACCAACTCCGGTTCATCAGAGGTAATTGTGTGAAAAACAATCTTTGGTTTTTTATCAACAAAAACAGTCAATTCGCCGGGTTTTTGCAAAATCCCTTCAGTTTTTGATGCTTTTATAAGAGTTTTTGCAACTTCAATTACCTTTGTTTCAAAAGCTTTGTTTATCTTCACAATACTCAATCCTTTCTTTTTTGTTTCTGGCATAAAATTTTAAATTAATAACTTATTTCCTTTTTTATAATATCAAATTATATAAAAATGTCAATACTATCTCTCATTTCCAAATTCATCTGTCTGTTTTAGTCCTTTTTGTCTCCAATAGACTGATTTTATGGTCGCCTTTAGTGAGGGAATGGATTCTTTTAAATCATCGAGATAATAACCTTCTTTATTAACATAGGTTTTTTTAATAGGATCATAAGTAAAAATAGATTCTTGATAAGCAAACATACCAGCGCCATCAGGGTCAGTTGTCCTAATAGTTGTACCGAAATCAATAATAACAGGTTTACATTTATCATTTATTAAAACATTTCCGCTTCTTAAATCACGGTGAATAAACCCGGCTTTGTGCATTTTTTTTACTTCATTTTCTAAATCTTTAAAAAAGATATCTAATTCAAACCCTTCTGGAAGTTCTTTTTTACCACTTGATACATCCTCAATAGAAATACCTGATCTTTCCATAAAATAATACAATGCTCCTTTTTCATCTTTTAAAATAAGAATGGGTTCTGGGACAGAAACTCCTTTATTAAAAAGCTCCAATTGTGTATTAAACTCTTCTTCTAAATCATTACCTTTCATAAAAGGCACTTCTCGTATTTTTTTAAAACAAATTCCAGATAATTGAGTATTTTCCAGTGCATTTACGGTGGCATTTCCACCATCACCAATAACTTCAAATTTATTAATAAAAAGCTCAAGATTATTAGTTACAATCTTTGACTTCTCGCTTTCTGGATTTCCTATTTTTAGAGTAATGTTATTTTTAACCATTTTATTGTCGGGGGTGCCGAGAATCTCCCCTTACTGGGGCTGGTGATTTTCCCATCTACTATATGGAAAATCCTTTCAATTCTCGACGCAGGTGAAGCAGTTCACCTGCTTCACCCCTCACTTGCGTGTCGGGGTGCCGAGAATCGAACTCGGGCCACATGATCCCAAATCATGGATACTACCGCTATACTACACCCCGGTATTTGTTTTTAATTAAAAAACTTTATATATATTATCATATTTTTTCACAAAAACAATTTTTATTTTATGGATAAATTTAACTATTTGACAAAATAAATAAATGTGATAGTATAGTAATCAGAAAAAATAAAATTTGAAAAGATGAAAAAAGTGTTTTATTTATTAGTTCTTATTGTGTTGATAGGTTGTTCCAATAAAGAAACTTTTTTGGAGAATGATTTTAAAGAAAATTCTTTTACACTTGAAGATGGGTCAAAAATTCAAATCCAAGTAAATCAAATAAACAAATATGAATTTTCTATTGAAGTAAAAAGTAGTGATACAAATTCTTTTATCGGTTTTGCCAAATCTAGTCCTATGGAAAGCACTAAACTCCAACCTTACATAGGTGATTTGGGTTTATATAAAGGACATTTTAAAGTTAATTTTGATCCACAACCTGGACAATATTTAAATATCTATAAGATTGGAGTCGCAAAACACAATGAAAATCCAGGATATTTTATTGAACGAATAAAATATGTTTATTTCAGAAGTGAAACAGATTTTTGTATTCCAGAAAAATAAAAATTCATTTAGAAAAGCCGGCTAAAACCGGCTTTTTGTTTACAAAATCACATTATCTAAAATTTTTATTTTGGCTAAATTATTTTTAAGGTCAAGGTATACAGCAATCACTCCGAATTCCCATTCCCTATCGTCGGGGATATTTTTCTCCAGCAAATAAACTTGAATGGTAGTTGAAAGTCTTTTAATCTTCCATGGATGAACATTTTCTTCAGGTCTATAACCATCATTTGTTTCATGTGTAACACTTAAATTAGCCGAGTTTGTCTTAACCTCAAAGAAATATAGCTTATTTTTCTTTTCTCCAATAATATCAATTTCCCCACATTTCTTCGTATAATTCCTGTCTATTATTTTAAATCCTTGTTTTATTAGATATTTACAGGCCAATTTCTCGCCAATTTCCCCTATTTTTTGATTTTCTGAGGTAAAAACTTTTGGCATAAACGATTTGTTTCATATGAAACAATAAAAACTTACTTAAATGTGTTTCACGTGAAACGATTTTACTATTTATTAGACAATTAATCTGTTTTAAAATACTTGTCTCTTAAAATACCATTATAAAATAAGGATATTAGTTACAACACAGAAAAAATTTTAAGACAAAAATTGACTTGAAATCCCCAATAATTTGTGTCTTTTATGAACATATTCAACATAGTTATCCACAGTTTCCTTTAAAAAATCCTTAATTTAAAAGGATTTTTATAATTTATAAAAGACAGCAGTATTACAAAAAGACATAATTACTTCAATCCTTTTAATTTTTCTTCCAATTTAACCATTTTAGCAGCCAATCTTCCTATCTTAGCTTTTTTCTTAAAAATTTCTTGATTTAATTCTTGTTTCTTTTCTTCATTATTTATATTACGTTCTCCATTTTCATATTTTCTTTGTTGTTCTAAAACAATGACTTCCTTCTCAAGTTTTTCTTTCTCTTCTTTTTTAACTTCTATTTCAACTTTAATAGTCTCCTTTTCTGAGAAGTTATCTTCGTTATTTAAATTTGGTATTAAATTATTCTTGTTTATTTTCATAGGATATTGTCGGGATGGGAGAATCTCCCCTTACTGGGGCTGGTGATTTTCCCGTCTTCGACATGGAAAATCCTTTCGATTCTCCACGCAGATAAAGCAGTTTATCTGCTCATCTACGCTGGTGCGGGATGGGAGAATCGAACTCCCAACCTCAGTTTGGAAAACTGACGTTTTACCATTAAACTAATCCCGCATTGAATTTATTATTAAAATTCAAAAAGATTATAGCATATTATTTTTATTTTTAAAATAAAATAACCTATTAATTTTCCCTTATTTTGTGTATAATTCGACTTAGGGCGCCCGTAGCTCAACGGATAGAGTACTTGTCTTCGGAACAAGTGATGTGGGTTCGATTCCTGCCGGGCGCACAAAGAGAGAGAAAATATTAACTGCTTAATATTTTTGATGCTTTGTGCGAGACGGAAGTATGTTTTTTCAGCAGAAAAAACAACTGAGTCAGGGTCGGGAAATTTTAAGAGTGGCTGACGAGTAAAATATTCCTGACCACAAAGACAACAATAACCATGAAACATCAATTTAAAATACCAGAAGAAGTTTCACGTGTAACAGAAACTTTAGAAAAAGCGGGATTTGAAGCCTATCTTGTTGGTGGGTGTGTTCGTGATATCTTATCGGACAAAGAGCCTAAAGACTGGGATGTGACCACAAATGCTACACCTGAGCAGATAATTGGTTTGTTTGAAAAGACTTATTACGAGAACTCTTTTGGAACAGTAGGAGTGGTTGTTTCATGTGAAACTAATATTGTTTCCTCTTCTATAACCTATAACCTAGAACCTAGAACCTGTATCATTGAGATAACTCCTTATAGATTAGAAGCAAAATATAGCGATAATAGACATCCAGACTCTGTTTCATTCAGTAATAAACTAGAAGATGATCTTAAGAGACGTGATTTTACTGTAAATGCCATAGCTTATAGTGTTTCTAAAGGACAGTTTATTGACCTTTATAACGGACAAAAGGACATAAAGGACAAAATAATCAGAACGGTAGGAAATCCAAAAGACAGGTTCCAAGAAGACGCACTTAGGCTTTTAAGAGCCGTTAGGTTTTTCGCTCAGCTTGGTTTCGTGATAGAAAAAGAAACAGGGGATGCGATCTTAGAAAATGCCCATCTTTTAAAAAATATTTCCAAAGAAAGAATCCGTGATGAATTTATAAAAATAATAATGTCGGAAGATCCAATGAAGGGAATTATCATGGCAGAAAAATTTGGAATTTTAAAATACATAATTCCAGAACTTGAAATTATGATTGGAGTAAAACAAAACGGTGATCACATTTATGATGTTTGGGAACACAGTCTTCGTGCCCTGCAACATGGAGCTGATAGAAATTTTTCTTTGGAAGTTAGATTGGCGGCACTGCTTCATGATATTGGAAAACCAAAAACTCGTTTTTGGTCAAAAGAAAAAAATGATTACACATTTTATGGTCATGATGTTGTTAGTGAAAGAATCACAAAAAAAATTCTTGATGATTTAAAATTTCCCAAAAAAACAATTGAAACTGTCTCAAAACTCGTTAGAAATCATATGTTTTTTTCAGATATTGAAAAAATTACGCTTTCAGCAGTGAGAAGAATTGTAAGGAATGTTGGTGCAGATAATGTTTGGGATTTGATGAAAGTAAGAGCCTGTGATCGTATTGGAATGGGAAAGCCAAAAGAAGCTCCTTATCGTTTACGCAAATATGAATCAATGATTGAAGAAGCAATGCGTTCTCCTGTATCTGTTGGAATGTTAAAAATTGATGGGTTAAAAATTATGAAAATCACAAATGAAAAACCAGGGAAAAAAATTGGCTATCTTTTGCATGCACTTCTTGAAGAAGTTTTTGATCATCCAGAATTAAACACTGAAGAATTTTTAGAAAATAGAGCGGTGGAATTAATAAAACTTTCTGAAAAAGAATTGCACGATCTCGGTGAAAAAGGGAAGGAGAAAAAAGATATTGAAGAAGAAAAAGAACTCGAAATAATCCGCAAGAGACACGGGGTGAGATAAAGAAAAACCGGTCAATTGACCGGTTTTTTTAAAAAAGCTTTTCTTACCCTAAAATCTTAATGCCAAGTAAATGACAATTTTCCTCTCTGGGACCAAAAACATAATAATGAACCCCAAGGCCACGCTGACCTGGTTTCCTTTTTGAATCACAGTTGTATAAACACAGACAAATTGAATTTGAATAAAGCATTTTGGAAATTGTTCCAAGAGCCATAATTGGAAATTTTCTTTGAACTTCAGAATGGGTTGCCCCAAAAGCCAAAAGTTCAAATGCAGTAGCTGGGTGGAAACCCTTAGATTCCATGTTCTTTGTTTCTTCATCAACCTTACCCTTAAAAGGTAAAACTTTAGCAGCGACCTTGACGATTTTATTAGTATTTTCAGTTTTTTTGAATGAAAAATTATTTATGTCATCATTTTGCCAGTCATAATTTCCCTGAGAAATCATTTCCTTGATATTTTTTGAGTAATCAACATCAAAATAATAGGTTTCAGCTTCAGAACTTAAGAGGTAGCCGAGTTTTTCTTGAAGTTTGGCTGCATCTTCTTCTAATTTTTTTATTCGTTCTTTTGTTTTTTCTATTGTTTTTTGTTCTTGCTTGATCTTAATATTTCGATCAATCAGAGAGAGAATAAATCCAAGAAGAATTATCACTGACCCCCAGTGATCAAGGGTAAATTTTTCATTCAACAATTCGAGAACGATTCCTAAGATTACCAGGAAAGCTGCAATGTAAATCAAAATTTGCTTTTTCACTTTTTTGTCGTCAGTGATTATAGTGCTGACTCCGCACTTTTATTTTGTTTATTTATTTTTTTACAGAAAACAAAGATTTGTTGGTTCCCATGCCAGAAAATGCGTCCTCCACAATCATCACTTCCACCAAGATAAAGAATATTATTAATGTTATAAACTAAATAGTGATAGAAAAAGATTAGAGAGCCATCTGTGGGCTTAATTGGAATATGGAGCTTCTCACCCTCTGGCTGATCTTGGTATTGTAATCGTAATTGGGGGCCAGCTTCATATGGACAATAATCTAAGTCTAACGCTTCAGCTCTATCACAAATATCCGGATAGATGGCACCATCTCTAAATCCGAGATCTGCTACAGTTACTTTAATTAATTGAATTTCCACAGGAGTTTCAATAAGTAAAGTTTTTCTTAGGTGGCAATCATAAGGTTGATCATTTCCTTTACAAAGAAAAAGAAGATAATCACCATAGGTTCCAATTTTAATATTGTTTGTTTTAAATGTTTTATTTAATACATTTAGATCTTGTGGAATAACATCAATTGTTTTCCAAGTTTCAAAATTTGTTTTCATTTTTTATAAATTTAATTGGTTAGTCGGGGATTCTAGAATTTCCCCGTGCAACCAATCAAATTATTTTTCAAATAACTTTAATTTCTGATCAAAGTATAGCAAAATATTTTATAATTGTCAAGTTGTTCCGACAAATTAAATCTAGATTTTTATAAAATAAGATTAAAAAACAGCTATTTTAAAAGGCTTTTTATTTATACACATTTTTTGTGGATTTTTATTGACACAAACTATCACTCTGGTATATACTTTACCTATATATGATTAGTAAAAACCAATTAATAGAATTAGGATTTAGTGGAAAAGAGGCTAGTGTTTATCTAGCTTTACTTGAACTTGGGCCTTCAACTACTGCTGAGATATCTAGGGCAGCAAAGATAAATCGTACCACCGGCTACGATATCTTAGAGTCATTGGTGAGTAATGGTTTAGTAAATCCGCTGGGTGAAGCAAAAATTCAGAAATTTGTGGCCGAAAATCCAGACAAAGTGATTATTTTTTTGGAAAATAAAATAAAACAGAGCCAAGAAAAATTAAAACAAGCTTATAATTTACTTCCTGAACTTTTTTCTATTTATAATGAAAAAGAAAAACCAAAAGTGAAATATTATGAAGGTATTGAAGCAATTAAAGAAGCATTTGAAGATACTCTTACCGCAGAAAAAGAAATAGTTGGTTATGCAGTAGGGACTGATGCCTTTGATGCAGTGGGTGAAAAATACCTAAGAAATTATTTTAGACGCAGAGTCGAAAAAAACATAAAAGTGCGAGTAATTGCTCCCGATGATCCAGATACACTAAAAGTTGTTGCCAGAGATAGAGAAGAACTGCGAGAATCTTTACTGGTTCCGCGAGATAAATTTTATTTTACTACTGAAACTAACATTTATAACAATAAGGTTATTATAATGTCCTGGAAAGAAAAATTTGCAATAGTTGTCGAAAGTAGGGAAATTACTGATGCACAGAAAAAGATTTTTGAATTAGCGTGGCTTGGGGCAAAAAACTTCCAAAAATAAAAATTTGGTTTTTTATCTTAAATAGTGTTTAATTAGATTAGAAAATGATCTTAATAACATAAAAGCATGAGCCAAACATCTCAAAAAGAAAATAGCGAAGTAAAAGATGTATATCAAACATACCAAGCAGTAAGTGACCAAGTCAAAGAAGAGTTACTTCTTTTAAAGGAAAAGCCAGATGATTTTCAGGCTTATTTTTTTAAAATATACACGGAACAACCAGAGCGGTTTAAACGCTTATATTTTGATGAAAATGGCCACAAACCATTTTCTGTAGATCTAGAACAAATTATGTTTGACCTAAGGTTGGCTGGTGTAATTCCACTTGATTGGTTATAAAAATAATCAGTCAAATAGAGTGTTGCAAAAAATAATAAAATCTGATAACATAAAATTATCTTAGTTAATTATCCATTACTGCCTTACGGCGGAGTACAGCCCCGGTTTACGCCGGGGCTTTTTTATTTAATAAAATAAAGATTGTTGGTATAATGATTTTATGATTGAAAAATTCTTAGAAGATATAGGTTTAAATGAAAAAGAAATTAAAATCTATCTTGAATTATTAAAAGTTGAAAGCAACTCTGTTTTAGATTTATCAAAAAAAACTGGGATTTTAAGAACGAGTATTTACCCAATTTTAGAGAGTCTTGAAGAAAAAAATCTTATTTCAAAAATAAAAACTGATAAAAAGGTACGCTTTCAGGCTGATTCACCAGAAAAATTAGAAACTTACATAGAAACTCAAAAAATAAAATTAGACGAACAATCAAGACTAGTAAACGATATTCTTCCTCAGCTTAAGGGATTATCACGCCAGACAGGAGAAAAACCTATTGTTAAAATCTATGATGGACGAGAAGGAATATTAAAAGCAAACGAAGAATCTTTTGGCTATGAAAAGAATCAGACAGGAGAAACTTCTTATTTTATATACCCATATGATCTAATTGAAAAATATTTTTCCCAAAACGAAGTGAGGGGTGCTAGTAAAATTCGTTTAAACAAAAATATAAAATCAAAAGCTATTTATACATATTCAAAAGGGGAAAGAACACCTAGTGAAAATTCAGACAGAATAAAAATTGATGAAAATAAATATCCAATTAAATGTGATGTTAGTATATTTAAAGATAGAGTTAGGATACATACACTAGGAAAATCTCTTTCTTCTGTGCTCATAAAAAGCCAAGATATAGCAGATACACTTAGATCCTTATTTGAAATAGCTTTTGATAATTTAAAGAAAAATAAAGATAAATAAAAAAGCCCCGCACTGCGGGGCTTTTATTTTCCAACATTAAGAGCAGGGAATCTGGTTATTTTTTTAAACCTTTTTTATAATTTCCCTTTACTCTAATTGAATAACTGTGATCAACTCTGCTAATAAAAAGATTTTGTAAAAATTACTAAATCTTATTAATAAAGCAAAAATTAATCTTTGGGTAAATTAAATTTAATCTCCCATTTTGTTTTTTCCTTTCTTTTTAAACTTTTTTTGTTAAACAATCCGTGAATTCTTTTGATGAACTTATTTTTGCTTTTTTGATTAACAGTCCCCTAACTAGGGAGCTGGGCAACCCCTTTCGGATCACCCAGCCCACCTGCTAATCTTGCATAATGGCCTCCCGCTTTAAAAGGTTAGTAATAACGCGTTAACTAAGTCTAGTATAGCAAACTGAATATATTTGTCAAGTAAATAGTAGAAGTGTAAAAGAAAAAAAACTATTTTGATATAAAAATACCTTGTTTTTAAAGGATTTTTACTTATTTTTAAAGAAAAGTGACAAAAAAGCTTGACAAATTATTTTATCTTGCTATAATGGACTTAGAAATTTGAAAAGTAGATATCGCCTTGGGGTCATCCTTAGAAGAACCCTCCCAGTTAAAAAACGAGGGTTCTTGTAAAGGTGATCTCAAATAAGTGGAAATCACAAAAAAGCATGGCAAAAGATGGAAAGCCAACGGGAACAAAGGATGGGGGAGATCGATATACGGTGTACAATTGTCCACCGGTTCGAACTCCAATAACCCTAACAAGTCCTTTGTTTCAAAGACCATCACAAGTATAAATCCCAGTATTTGGTTAGCCGAACGGAACCAATACAATGCTTGTCTCATTCCAAATGTTTTGTAGCCATCAAAGATGGAACGCACTACAACGCATTTGGGTCTTGGGAAAAAGGGTAATCTGTGGCGACAGATTGATCCTAGTGGGATTCAAAGACTGGTGATGAACCGCGGCGATGACCGCACACGATCACCAGTCGCGGAAGGATGGGAAAATCCCATCCTTCCTTTTATCAAAATCGTGATAATAATATCGTGGTTTTGTAGAAGGAATTGTTCTTTAAATAAAAATTTAACCCATAATCTTATGTCAAAACAAGAAATATTAGAAATTGAAAGATTAGTAAATGAGTTGCTTTCAAAAAAAGGATTTTCTTTTGATGGTTCTCCGAAGAAAAGAGGTGGTAAATCACAAAGACGTTTCGAGAGAAGGACTATCATCATGACCCCCATGGGAAATGGTATGAGATAAATTATTGACAGGAAGTCGTTTTAATCCATTGAAACTGAGTTCGCGATCAGTAACAAAAAAACGACCTGGTAGCTTTTATAACTCCGCCAGTTCTTTTCTCATCGATCGAGTTGAGATTATTGAATGAGTGTATGGCCTACAACTTTCAATAAAGAGGTATATGTTCGAACCAAAAGTTTGGATTATAAAACTCGGGGAAAAAATTTCACGATTTGGTCCATCAAGCCAGAATCAAGAAAAGAGTTTTGGGGTAATCTTTTTGAATTTAAAAAGATTACCCCTCATTATTCAGCCCACAATTTGTAATTGTTGGTTGATAGTGTAAAAGTTCTTAAAAATTTAAAAAACCTTCGGTGGGCCACACCGAGAAACCTTGCTCCCATGCTGGAGGAAGGAATAGATTGATCATCTTTTGTTTCAGGGGACTCAAGAAAAAGATCCAAGCTTATCTAACATTTGTTTCTAGGAATATGAATCCCAAGAGTCCTGGTGTGTAGTGTGTGCGGGATTTCCGCATGATTAACACCAGGGACTTGAGTTCGTTCCGAAAAAATAAATAGCTTGAAGCCAGATGTAACGTGCACCTTCTGGTTTGAACCACATTATAGAGACGTCTTTTTGTGGAAGTTGGGTTTACCAAAGAGCCGGCAAAATGCCGGCTCTTTTTTATTTTAAACACACAAGAAATAAAAGTGACACAAATTCTGCGTACGCAGAATTTGTGTCACTTTATATTTAGTCTTTATTATTTGATTAATTAATTTAATTAAAATATTTAGTCCTTTATATCTATTGAGATAGGGCAGTGGTCCTAAATCTCAATATCAATATCAATCGAGATCGGACAATGGTCTGAACCATAATATAAATCTAAAATTTCTGTCCTTTTGATGTCCTTTATAAAATCTCCGCTGACAAAAAAGTAATCTATTCTCCAGCCAACATTTCTGTCACGGGCTTTTGTCTTTTGATCCCAATATGTATATGAATCTTTTTTGTTTGGATAAAAATATCTAAACACATCAACATACCCATTATTTGTAACTTCATCAATCCATGCTCGCTCTTCTGGTAAGAAACCTGTGTTATCAATATTTTCTTTTGGACGAGCAAGATCAATTTCTTCGTGCGCGGTATTTACATCACCACAGAAAATTATTCTATGTCCTTTTTTATTTAATCTTTCAATAAATTTTAAAAACTCATCATAAAATTCCATTTTATAATCGAGCCTATTTTGTCCACCACCACCATTTGGAAAATAACAATTTAGCAAAACAAATTTTTTAAAATACAAAACTAAAGTTCTTCCTTCGTCATCGAATTTTTTTATTCCTAAACCATATTCAACTTTTTCTGGTTCTTCTTTTGTGTAAACTCCAACCCCACTGTATCCTTTTTTATTTTTTGAAGAAGCAAAATAAGAAAAATAATCTTTATAGTTTCTAATCTCATCTCCTAATTGCTCTATATCAGCTTTAGTTTCCTGCAAGCAAAGAATATTTGGCTTTTCTTTTTGAAAAATTGGATCAAAATAACCACCTTTTACTGTGGCTCGTAAACCATTTGTATTCCAACTTATAATTCGCATGGATAAATTATATCATTATTTTTGGTAGTTTTTTATTTGACTTTATTAAAATATATGATAATATATAAATGGATTTAAATAAATGAGCACTTAAAAAGATAATTTATGCCACTAACAGAAGAAAGAAAAAACCAGATTGGTTATCTTGTTTTAAAAGAAAAATTTAAAAAAAAGAGGAAACTGCCGGACCGCAATGATAACTACGCAGAAGCCATAATCAATGAAGCAAAAGAGCTTGATATAACACAAGAAGAAGCTGCGGACTTTGTTGAAATCTTCTTAAAAGAAGCAACGAAAGAACATGCCAGCGAAATTGCTGGAAGAATCAGGAGCTATAGAAAAAACAACGGAGGCTAAATGACTTACGCAGTTCTTTAAAAAACCCGCCAATTGGCGGGTTTTTTATTTGTGTTTCATTAAAGTTATAGCAAAGGCGGCTTCGTGATTCCAGTTTTTCACATGTTCAATCTCCTGATCAATAATTTCAAAATCCCTTTGGAATAAGTTTCTTATTTCATCATTAGTAAAAAAATAATAATTTACGTCTTCAAATTCAAAATTTCCTGTTGTACTACCTTTTGGAAACCAACTTAAATATGATGCTGTTTCCCGAGACAAAGAAATATTTAAAAATAACCCACCCTGCTTTAAAACCCTAGCAATTTCACTTTCATATTGTTGCCAATCAGATTGTTTTAGATGTTGAAGTAATCCAACATCAACAACTGCGTCAAAACTTGCGTCCTGAAAAGAAATATCCAAAACATCTCCTTCCATAAAACGAACTTTGCCAGCCAATCCATGATTTTTTACTTCTTCATTATTTCTATCAACAATTTTCTTTACGTAATCAATACCAATAACCTTAAATCCCATGTTTGCTAATTCAAAAGTGAGACTTCCGCGCCCAGCTCCAATATCCAAAATCATAGAATCAGGTTTTAAACTATCTAAAAATTTAGAATTTTTTACCTGAAGAGGAATTTTTGTCCAAATATCACTACCTGTGTCGTAAGCATGTTCAAAATATTCTTTTTGATTTTGATATTCTGTCATATTCATCCAGCACTAAATTGTGCTTTGTTTATGTTTATTAAAAATAAGAAAATTTTTTGCGTTAATCTTTCAACAGTCTAAAAAATTAGGCTAACACAGTTTAGTGCTGGATAAATTATAACACCCTTTATTTTTAAGCCCAATTAAAAACCCCGCAATTGCGGGGTTTTTAATAAAGATCTTTTTGATTTTTTACGTTTTAATTTTTACTGAAATTGAATCTATAGTATTCATAGAATTCAGGGGGGTTTAAACCCAATTCTTTTAATTTTCTTTTTATCTCCTTTATCCATTTGAGACTTTTTTGTCCAAAAGTTTCAAGAAAATCTTCTTCAGAATTTTCCAAATGAATGAATAAATTTAACAGAGAAAATATTGCCAACCTCTTGCATCCATTTTTTACAAAAATGCATTCAGCTTCATCATCTACAAAGAACGAAATAGCGCAATCCAACGTAGGCCATTCTTTAGGTGCCTTTTTAACAACTATCCTATCCATACCTTTTATACTTATCTTTATTTCCTCTCTATTTTTAGCATATCATACATATTTGTCAAATTTTTAGAAAGTAGTATAATTGGCTAGTAATTTTATTAACTTAATATTTAAAAATAAAAACATGGCTATAAGATTTTTTGGTAATCTAAATAAAGGGAAGTTCGTTAAAACCGAAGAACCCAAAGAAGATATAATGAATAACTGGAAAGATAGAGATGCTCTAGCTTCTTATAATTTAGATCATTTTTCAAATGAACAAGACCTTGGTAGTTTTCTTAAAGGATTTGACCTTAGTGATCTTGGGGCACAGGAAATGGAAGATTTGGCTTTTGAAGAAAGAGATATTATGGAAGAACAACTGGAAGGTTTACGACCAAAAGCACTGGTTGAAAAAGCAAAAAGAGAAAAAGAAGCTATTGAAAGAGAGGCAGTGGAAGTTACCCCATTTAATGAGCAAGATATTCCAGATTATTCAGTATTTGAATTCAAAATAATGCAAAATGCTTTTAGATATAAAACTTTTATGGATAAATTTCCAATTGTAGAAGAAAAACGTCCAAAAGATGCCGAAAAAAATCCTTTCACAGATAAAGAAATAGACGTTTTATTAAAAAAATACTATCAAGTAAAAGAAAATAAAAACTGGAAAGATTATTCTCAATCTGAATTAAATCTAATGAAGAAATGTTCTGAGTGGAATTTCTTTGCAAAAGAATATAAGAAAGAAAAATCACAAAAGGGAATAGATACCGTAAAGTTTGTTGACGGACAAGAATTAAAATTAAAACAGATAGAAAAAACCGCTGAAGAATATCAAGAGTTAGAAGAAAAAGACCCAAAAACTTTTGCTGAATTAAAAATGGAAAATGGTGAGTGGAGTAAAGGTAATTTTAAATGGGAAAAAGAAGTATTTAAAAACGAAAATCAATATTTTAGTATCCATAAAGATAAAAATGGAGTAAAGAAATTTATCATCAAAGAAAGAGATTTGCCCGAAGATTTTAAAATGACAAGAGGTGAA
>JBAYKO010000003.1:0-77193 GCA_041664605.1 Minisyncoccota bacterium
TAATATCTCTGTCTTTGTAATTCATCTTTTGATGGACCGCAAGAAGAAATAAAAATTACAACGATCAGCATAAAGCTGACAACCAAAAAATTAACTGCACATTTTTTCATAATTTTCCAATTTTTATAGTACTTGTTTATCTGCCAAGATGATAGCATATTTAAAGAATTAAGTCAAGTTGTCTTATCGATTAGCTATTCCCTATTTATTTTACTTGTTTGTCATTTCAACTCCGACCTGAGTCGGAGTTGAAATGACAAAATAAAAAACCCGCAATATAGCGGGTTTTTCAAAAAAGAACAGAACAAAATACTTACCATCTCCACTCATAGTGTATGCCGGTAGTTTTGTAACCGGGCTTGCCGTACAGATGAAATTTAAAATGGAAATCCTTTGACGGCATCTCCTTTTTTACACCATTGTCAGTGTATTCTGTTATCCGTACAGAATGACTGGTTACAGAAATGAGTGCAATCACAAATAAAGCAACAAGAGCAGTTACAAAAATTGTTTTTTTTATGATATAAGATTTTAAAAGTTCTATTGGTATTCTATCATATTATAATTTATTTGTCAACAACAATAACACAAAACCCCGCGGATGCGGGGTTTTAAAACAATATTATTATAATCTCTCAGCTTTAATGAATGATCCCATTAATACCATTATAGCTGTTGAGATTGAACGCCTGTAAAAACCATCTCCAAAACTAGTTTTATTTATCAAATCACAAAGATTATCAACCTTTAAATGTTCTTTAAAAAATCTGTTTTTTATCATAACCTTGTTTTGTATTGCTATGATATTGCAGGTGGTTTCTAAAATTTCTTTTCTAAATATTTGACCATGATCAGTATTGTTGAACATTTCTTTTACCATTTGTTCAATACTGAAACCTTTCCTCTTATTTTTTAGTTTTATCTCAATAAAATACTTTTCTTGGTCACAACTATCGTAAAATCCAAGAAAAAGTTCATTAACCAAAAGATCTAACTGGTCTTTTTCCATTTCTTGTTTTTTACTTTTTTCTACTTTTAAACTACCACAAATTACGATAGTTTGCAAATTCGAAAAGGACGGTCCTTTTCGAATCTATTTTTCACTACCACAAGTTATGGTGGTTTGCTAATCCGGGAAGGACCGTCCTTCCCGGATAAAGAAAACAAAAACCCCCAAATGGGGGTTTTAAAAGAATTTTATTTTTAGATCACCTTATCGACAACAGAGATTTTTTCATTTCTTATCTCAAACGGATAAATTTCTGGATGGGCTGATTTGAAATATCCTGTTACCCATTCATAATCCTTCTGATATAAATCATAAGCTTGTTGGATTAAAACTAAAGAATAATAATTAGAGAATTCCTTTATCCCCTGAGAGATAGACATTACCCCTGCATTTAACCTTGAAGAAAGAGCCAGTCTGTGTTCGCGACCAATTTTATCGAAACATTCAATTGGCTGAGAGCAATAGATCTCCCCTACTAAAACTTCAGCAATTACATTTGATAAATCATTCGTTTCATTTTTTTTGCCTAATTTCGGTAATTTATCAAAAATCATCAATGAAGATTTTTTATTTTCAATAAATTTTGGAACAAAAACTAAAACGGGCTTTTCGTCTGAATCTTGCCCATTTAAAGATTTTAGCATTCTGTATTTACAAGGTATTCCTGTTTGGTTTGGATGGTTATATTTAAAACCTTTTATATCACCAGTCCCAAAATCATTAATAAATTTCTCAAAAAGTATCTGAATCAAATCATAAAGTAACTTTGTCATTTCATTTTTTTTAAAAACTTTTCTGTCTTAAAACTACCACAAATTAGGATGATTTGCAAGATGTAATTCGAAAAGGACCGTCCTTTTCGAATTTGTAATAATTTTAACTTTTATTTTGTTTTCCCTATTATAAAAGCTTCTTGTCCTTTCTTTTTCTCAGCACTAGCAAAGATAATAAATTCATTTTTACCAGCAAAATATTTTTTACTTGAGTCATGAGCAATAAGTTTTCCTTCTTTCAAAAATTCAAAGTCTTTGAATTTTTTTGTAAAAGAAAAATCATCTGTTTCCTTTTTTACAGCTTTTATTACATTCATTATCTTTTGTTTTCTTTTACTGAAATCTACCTTTTTGTCGATGACACCAAAATACTGTAAAAATTGGTAAATTGATTTTTGAGCAAGCCCAACTTTTTCTAAATCTTCAGCATAACCACATTCAAGTCCCAAAGATAGTGTTCCTTTCTTTTTATTTATATATCCATCTGTTGCCCCAGGTTCAATTTTATCCCAACCGGACGACACTATTCCCACATCAAATATCTTTGCTAATTTATATGAAGATTTTTCACAAATAGCAAACGGAGTAGATTTTTCAACATTACTAGCATGCAAATCAAGAAGTCCATCACACTTATCTAAAATCTTCATAAGGACTCTTGCTCTTTTATCTTCAACTGTTCTTCCTTTATTATTTTTTAAAAAACAACGATTCAGATTTTTATTAATTAATCTTATGTTTTTATTTATTGCTTCCGGATTAGCATATACAAAATAAACAACACCCTTCTTAATCTCTATGTCTTTTAAAACAGAACTAACGGCAAGGATGCCTGCTTTTTCATTTCCATGAACACCACAAAAAATCGCCAAAGTTTTCCCTTTTTCTTTCCCAACTTTTTTTATAATAGATTCTTTTATCACTATCTTTTTCATATATAAAGAATAACAGATATTAAGAAAAGAAAAAGCCATCGGCTTTTTAAAATATATAAAAGTGCGGTGTGTACAAGGATTTTAGAAATCCATATTTCTGAAATCCCACTTTTATCGTCTTTTTCGTTCGTCACTACTAAAGACTATCTTAAAAATCGATGGCTACCTTTATTCGCGTCACTCTCTTTCGAGAGAAGCAATAAAGCCGGTTAGCTCTTCATTACGAATAAACACATATTAACACTGGATTGCAAAATTTTGCAATCCCACACACTTACTTTTTAGATGCTCTTTTAGAGCGTTTTTATAAAACCTCTAAAAAGTAAGTGTGTGGGCAAGAGAAATCAAATTTTATCTTCTCTCATCATTCCCCACCTAATTAATGTTCTTCTTTCTATTGGGCGAAATACTAACATCTCTACTGCAATACCAATGACGGCAATTACAATAATACCAGAAATAACTTTATCAAAACTAAATGTCCATTGTGAATACCATATAAATTTCCCTAGCCCACCCAAAGAGGCAACAAGCATTTCTGTTGCAATCAAAGAACGCCAAGCAGAAGCAAAACCCAGGCGTAAACCAGTTATAATATTGGGAAGTGCCCCTGGAATAATAATTGAATAAATTATTTCAAATTGATTAAGTCCCATATTTTTCCCAGCCAATATCCAATTTAAATTTATAGCCCTAACCCCATCGGTAACATTATAAATTACTCTTAAAAACGCGGAGACAAACACAACAATCCAAATTGCCTCACGAGTAAAACCAACAAACAAAATCACAAGTGGAAGCCACGTTATAGATGGAATTGGATATAGCGCAGAAATAAAAGGAGAGAAAATTTTTCGAACAGTTGAATTGGTTCCAATAAACACTCCCAATAATATTGCTATTATACTTGCAATTAAAAAAGCAGGAATTATATTAATAAAACTTATAAGTATCAGGTGCAGTATTGTCCCATCTTGAATTAGATGAATAAAAGTAAAAAAAGTTTGACTAGGTGAAGGAATAACCCATTGTGGAAAAATTTGGAATGAATAAAACAAATACCAAGTAACCCAAATGACAAGAAATGGAATAGCCCCTAATAAAATGGTTATGATTTTCTTATTCATATAATTGCCTATGATTGTCTTTGAGCTCATCTTTAAATTGCTGATCATAAAATTCATCTACAGTAGGAATGTATTCAATTATTGATGTATCTTTAGCAATATTAAAAAGACCAAGTAATGTTTCTGGTTCATACCATAATCTATAAATATTTTTCTGCCTATCCCAAAGTTTTAAAACATCTTCGGCTGTATATGTAAAAGCGCCATCAGATTCTTTTGTTGTGTGATTGGCAATAATAAGCGCTGATTCCTCTTTATTGTTTTTCATATATTGATGCCCTTCTATATATGCTTCCATAAATCTTTTTGTTGCAGATTCGTGGTCTTTTAAATAATTAGTATTAATAGCAATATTCATAGCTACAGAAGTATCCACAGAAGTAATATTTGTATAACCTTTATCTTCCCATTCTTTCATAATAACTGCCCCACTTTTAGTAAAAGCTGTTGTATCATAACTAACAGCAGCTACAGCATCAACCATACCCCGTTCCATCAATGCAATCGGGCGAAATGCTCTATCAACATCAATAAACTTTATTTTACTTAAATCCACTCCCTCTTGCTTCAAAATATATCGAACAACAAAATCTGCACTCCCCCCAGGACGTGAAGCAATTCTCTTTCCTTCTAACTCGCTAAAAGTTTTTATACTATTTGGATGAACAAAAAAATCTACTGAAAATAAAGATATCGGAGCAATGACTTTTACTGGAGCCATTTTTGATAATGGAATTAAAAGACTAGACATACCAAGTGCCCCATAATCTAAAGAATTTGACGATAAGGCTTGTGAAATTTCTCCACCATTTTTAAGTGGCACCATTTCAACATTTAAACCTTTTTCTTTAAAAAATCCTTTTTCGTATGCAACGATTAGAGGCGCGTCACAAATTGCCTCTTGAACACTGTAACCAATTTTAATTGTCTCAACCTCAGATTTAGATGTTCCTCTTGCTATAAATACAACTGCTGTAATAAAAACTATTATTAATCCTATTTTAAATAATTTCATAGAAATTTATAAAACATTAGTAATAAAATTTTCTAACGATGGTTCGACCACGTTATTTTTACAAGACTTCTCAAATTCCTCCATAAGACTATCTTTGATCTCTTTTTTGAGTTTAAGAAATAATGGGGGCTTTTCGCCGTTTGATCTAGGACGAGGCCAATCAACATTATAAATTTTTTTAATCGTTGCAGGGCGACTTGTGACTAAATAAATTGTGTCAGCAAGCTGAATTGCTTCATCAACATGGTGAGTAACAAAAATAATTGTTTGTTTAGTCTTTTCCCAAACATCAATCAAGACTTCACGCAAATGAGCCCTTTGGTGTGTATCTAGGGCAGAAAATGGTTCATCCATTAATAAAATTTTTGGATTAAGAATTAATGACCTAGCAATCGCTACTCGTTGTTGCATTCCACCAGAGAGTTTATGAACATACCAATCTTTGAATTGAGTAAGTCCCACCAAATCGAGATATTTCATAACGAGTTCTTCTTTTTCTTTTTTTGAAATTTTAGATTTTGTAAGAGCAAATAAAACATTTTGATAAACAGTTTTCCATGGAAAAAGTATATAATTTTGAAACATTATTATCCTCGAAGTATCAATACCTTTAATTTCTTTATTATTCATTAATACTGTCCCCTTAGATTGTTTTAAAAATCCAGCAATTAAAAAAAGCAGGATAGATTTTCCTGCTCCACTTGGCCCAACAATAGATACAAATTCACCATCTTTGACTTTGAAATCAAGGTCTTTGAGAACCTCAAAGCTGTCCTCCTCAAATGTCTTTGAAACCCCTTTAAGTTCAAGGATGGTATTCATATTTAGTATTGTATACCTACTCCCACCACCACGCAAGTTACTAAACTAAATGGTTTTTAGGATAAAAAATACACAATCCTTAATGTATTAATTAATCAAGATTATTACTTTCTTTTTGATCTGGGTTTGATATTGGAGTTTTTAAACCATGAACCATTCTTACATGATAATCGTCGAAATTACCTTTCTCAATTTCTGTAACAAATTGGGTACGAGTCATATCTTTTCCTGATTTATTGTCATGAAAATTTAAATTTCTACCAGATTCACTTTCTTTTGTAACTATAACTGTTTTTGCCATAAATTTATTTTAATTATTTTCTATTAATTCTTCGACTTTGTGTTTAGCTTCTTCTAAAAGCTCTTTGGCTTTTTTGCGCGCTTCGTGCGATTTTTGCACTAATTCGGAAATTTTTTGCTGAATCGGTTTTGGTAAAATTGGAATTAAAATATTTTTTACTTGTTCCGGTTTCCAATGAGCAATCACCGAACCTCCAGCATCTCGTTCAACTTGCATTTGGCCTAATATGCAATTTATGCATAATGCTAAATATTCCGATTCAATATTCTCTTTTAATTTTAATCTCAAAACTCCACCAGCAACAATTCCTTCCAAATCTTCTTTTAAAACATAAGCAATCCCAGGCGTTGCGTCTTTGGTAAGTAAAATTTCACCTTTCTTTGGTTGATAATTTTTCTTTAATTCCTCGTAAGTTTTTTCACTTAAATATTTTTGGTCTTTATCGGTAATTCCATCTTTTGAAAGTGAACTAACTCGAATAAAAAGTTTTCCTTCTTCTTGATAAGCTTCACTCCCTGGCTCAAAACCTTTTTTCAAAGATACAAGTTCCCCTAAACATTTTCCATTATTTTTTCTAATCACAGCAGAAATTTTCTCATATTTCGCCTGAAAATAATCCGCATCCATTCTTTTAAATTTATCAATTTCTGAAAAATTTACAACATTATATAAAACCTTTTCAATTTCCTTTTCAAAATTTTCTAATCCCAATTCTTTTAATAATAAACTTTCTGCTTGTTTGTAAAATAACTTTGCATTGTTTGTATTTAATTTGGCGCTTAAAACAAATTCATTTACTAAATGAACAGATTCTTTTTTGGGGATTACTACTGATAATTTTGCTATGTCACTAATATTTATTTTGGGTTGAGCATTACCACTAATACATCTTTGAATTTGTAAAAATCCTAATTTTGAATTAAGAAAAGTTAGTAAAAATAATTTATCTTCGGCTTTTATTTCTTTATTTGTAAATTTTATACCAATATTATTTTCACTAATATTACACAAATGCCAATCTTCAGGCACAGAAGAAACAATACCAATTGTATTCCCAACCTTAGATAACACTAGATCAAAAGGTTTAAGTTGAGATTGTTTTAATCTGTTATTATCATCTTCCGAAATATAAGTTAAATTTTCATCGTTAATAAAAAAATCTTCCAAATCACTTATTCTTAAGAATGGAACACCGGTTTCTAAATATGCCTCACTTTTAAGAGAAGAGCCAAATGGTCCACTAACAATTTTACAGCCAAATTCTTCTAATGTACTATGTTGTTCGTTTTTTATACCTTGAAGTAACTTAAGATATTCAGGTTGATAGTATTCAGGATCTAATCGGTAAGCTCCTTCAATTTCTGATTTTTTGATTATGGAATAAGTGGTCATATATAATCATTACCGCGATTATTTCTATTGTTTTCATATTGAGACGTTAGGTGTGCAGATTCAGATTTAGTAATAGTACTAATATACACTCCAAACTTAACACGACTAACAGTAGAACTTTTAATTTCTTTGTTAATTTCTCCACCACCTTCAACAAATTGAAGCACTCGAATTCCTGCTTTGCCTCCAGTTTTTGTGGTATCTTCAGCACTAACTGCAATATCAAATTCAACTGTTTGGTTACTATCTTTATGAGATAATAAATGCATATCACGACTAGATTCTTTTCGCGTTTCTTCAACAGCATCAACTACATCTTTTATTACACTTTTCACAAATTCTTTTAATTCCATATTATTTATTTAGTCCTAGTTTTAAAATTAAAAATGATCCAAACAATAAGACCACTAATGGAAAAATAATGTATTTAACCCACCATATTTGGTACCAAGCTAGTTTGAAATTAGTATCAATGTTTTTTTGAAAACTATTTCCTAATGCTTTGGTATTTTCTCCCTCATCTTTTATTCCAATATCAAGATTTTCAAAAGTATTATTAATAAATTTATTATTTTTACCTTGATTCAGTATCCCAATTGTTTTTTTATTTTCTATCTTATCTGTTTCAATTTTGTTAATTATTTTTCCACCATTAAAAGCATTCATTGTATTTCCTATCTGCGTTAAATTCTGTGTTGCGCTATGTTTAATAATTCCACCATCGACATTTTGTTTTGTATTTTGCATAAAAATTTTATCTCCATTAGTAATAATTGAATCCCCTTTTCTAGGATTCATCTCTATACCTTTATCGCCTATTGAAAAAATTGGTTTTTCTTCTTCCATATTTTAAAATTTAATTTTTTCTTTACTAATAAATTTCACAAATTCTTCCGCGATATCGTCCAAATCGTGGTCAATTATTTTCTTGCCTTTTAAGTCATACATAACATTCCCATCTTTGTCTTTCCTGTAAATATAATCCCCCGAATTATCTTTCCCGCCCTTTTTCGAAACTGCCATAAATATCGGATAATCTTCTAGTGGTTTTTCATTTTCTTCCCATTTTTGTAAAAACAAAACGCTAGTTTTAACTCCAGTATGCGGTTTAAAAGTATTTCCATGAAGCCCAACCACTGACAAAATTCGTGCTTTATCAAAAAGAAATCTGCGAACATATTCGGCATTTGTATTGTTAAAAATTCCTTGAGGTAAAACTATTGCCATGCGTCCGCCCGGTTTTAGGAAACTCAAATTTCTTTCAATAAATAAAATATCACGAGTTACTTTGTTTTGATGTTTATTGGTTTTGTGAAAATCTTTGTCCCATTTAAAACCTAAATCATATTTGTTTAAAAGTGTGCCTTTTATTTCTCCGGCAAAAGGCGGATTGGTAAGAACGATATCAAAATTGAAATCATTCATTTTTTCTTGATTTCTTCTGTTTTCTTCGCCATCTTTTGGATGAGCTAAAAATTGCCTGAATCTATTTCTTGCATCTTCATTCCAAACTTCTGAATCTAAGGAGTTGGCGTAAGTGACATTGGTTTTTCCATCGCCAGCGATCAACATCATAGCTTTACCGATTTTTACAGAACGAGGATCAAAATCTATACCAAAAAGATGTTTTTCGGCATATTCTTTTTGTTTCATTTTATATTCATTACCATATTTTTTCTCATTTATTTCATTTTCCCAAACATACTGCATCGCATGAAGTAAAAATCCGCAACTGCCTGAAGCGGTGTCAATAATCATATCTTTAGGACTTGGAGCAAGCATCTTTACTGCCATATCAATAACTGGTCTCGGAGTAAAATATTGTCCTTTTTGCCCTTTTGACTCTTGAACAATAAGATATTCAAAGGCTTCGTCTATAATCTGTAAATTTGAACCAAAAAGACGATATTTTTGCAAAAGAGAAACTGCTGGAATAATTACATTTTCTGGAATTTCTATTTCTTCATTTGGCTTAAAAACATCTCTCCATTCTTTTCTGGCTTCTTCAAAAAGACGTGAGATATTATTTAGATTTTCTTTATTTGTTTCCCCTGCTATTACTCGAAAACGTCTGTTTTCATTTCTTGGAGTTTCTAGTTCGTCATACAATTTCGCATAAATAAGTTTAAAAATTTCTTCAAAAGAATTCACCCCACTATTTGCCAGAACAACTTCTTCTAAGTCAGAAATAAGCTGTTTTAAATCAACAACTGTTTCTAAGTCATTATAAGTAAGTTTTTTAGAACGAACATCATCAACAGTTTCATTAAATTTTGGAATATCCGGTAAATCTTCAAAAAGATTCGGGTCTGTACGTAAAATATTATTTTGAATTTTTCCATCGGTCAAAACTAAAATCGGAGCACCTGTGGCATTAGCATAACTTTTTAATTGACCAAGTCCATCTTTCACATCTGGCTTTTTGACTTCAACAATTAAGTAAGGAGTTTGCATATCTTCTCGGTAAATAACAATATCAGCTCTTTTAGCACTGATCTCACGACCAAATTGAACGTGAACTTCTACATCCATTCTATTTAAAGGATATTTGTAATGGTTTTTTAATTTGTAAATCATAAGCTGGCGGACTATTTCTTCTGGCTTACTTAGATTTTTTTCTTCATTAAAAATTAAAATATCTTTGTCTCTTTTTAAACATTTAACATAAAACTTACCTTTTTCTTTTTCAAAAATGTCTAGCACTTCATTTATATCTACATCATGAAAAACAGATAGACCAAAAATTGCATCTTGATTTTTAAAAACTTTATTTATTATTTTGTTAGTTGTTTCTTTCATTTAATTTATTGTGCTTAAATTTAATATAACCTTTCCTTCGAAAACTATTTCTTCGGGAATTATTTTAATAATGTCATAGTTTGGGTTTTCCGGCTTTAAAAAAATTTTTGAACCTTCGACCATAAATCTTTTAACAGTTGTGCCGTCAGAATTCCTAGCCACAACAATATCTCCATTTTTAAACGATTTACTTTTTTGAATTAAAAGTTTATCGCCATCATTTATGTTGGCATTAATCATTGAATCTCCATGAACTTGAACAATAAAAACATCTTCTGCTCTTTTTATTTTTTCTTCTGGAATAATTCCAGTTGGAACTTCCATCCATTTAAATTCAACATCTTGAAATGATTCTGTAAAAGGACCAGCCGAAGAAATCCCAACCATTGGAAACATTTGTTTGCCTAAAATTTTAAAACCAAGTGGAGTTATTTTAATACTTCTAGCTGAACCCTCGCTTCTTTTGAGAGTTTGTGATTTTTCTAATTTTCCTAAAAGATCAATAATTGATTGATTGGAAGCAACTTTCAAATTTTCTCTCATTTCTTCAAAACTAGGTGGAAAGCCCGTGTTTTTAATAAAATCATAAATAATTTGGAGAAGTTCTTTTTGCCTTGTGGTTATAGATAATTTCATACATTATCATTATACCCGACCATATAGTCAGTTTGCAAACAAAACTGTGGAAAACCCAATAATTGTGTGTATCACAAGTTACTAAACTAAATAGCTTTTTGGTAAGTAGTCTAAAAACCACCCTTAAGGGTGGTTTTTAGACTAAATCTATGTTTTTAAATTTATGAAAGATGTTTTGAAACAAGTTTTGTCATTTCAAACATATCTACTACTGACTTACCACCAAAAACTTTTTTTAAGTTTTCGTCAGCAACTATATTTCTCTTATTTTTAGGGTCTTGAAGATTATGCTTCTTGATATATACCCAAAGAGCCTTGACCACCTCGGAACGAGGCATTGGACCCTTACCCACAACTGCTGATAAATCAGCACTAATCGTTAAAGGCTTCATAAAACCAGAGTTTGCTTTTTTTGTTGTTACCATAAAATAAAATTAGTTTCTAGTAACTAGGTTCTCCCGCCTTTGGACGGGACAGGTAGTTTCTAGTGAAAAGAAACTTTTATAATAATATTAATAATTTATAATTACTATTATACTACAAAAACAAAGTTATATACAGAAGGGGGGCGGAGGCAACGCCTCCGCCCCCATTTTTTTATTTAAGCATTTGGGTTACTTTTGTGGGCATAAATTATATTTTCTTATACCTTGTAGCACGGCCTTGCCCAATACGCTTAATTTTGTTTAAGCGGAGTAATTTTTCTATTGATTGATTGACAGTAGGACGACCAACGTCAGTATATTTTACAATATCCCCAGCACTAGCATCTTCCACACTTCCGATATAATTCCAAACTTCCAATTGTTTCTGAGATAAAATATCCTCTAAATGTTCAGTCTCAAGAAGTGCAATAGCTCTTATACTTTGTTCCTCAACAACACTCAAAAAGAATAGAAGCCATGCTTCGATTGATTGATTTTTTGTTTTAAATGTCCCCTGACTTTGACGTAAGGTAGTGTAATATTCTTCTTTTCGTTTTTCAATAATTTGTTCATGCGAAACATACGGCATATATAAATAGCCAGCACGAAGTAAGAGAATATTTGTCAAAATACGAGAAAGACGACCATTTCCATCTTTAAATGGATGAATTTTTAAAAATTCTACTAAAAAATTACCAATGACAAGTAAGGGGTGTATTTCTTTCTTTTCTAATTCAGAATATGTCCATTCAACAATTTCAGTCATTTCTTTTTGAGTAAGCCAAGCTTGTGTAGTTTCAAAAATAATCTGCCCTATTTCTCCATTTTCTTTTTGAATCGCAACAGCATTTTCTTCTTGTTTGTATTTACCAGAATGTAATTTGTCTTTTTCTGAATACTTCAACATTGCTTTATGTAAGTGTTGTATTACACCTTCACGAAGTGGTAACGTTTCAAAACTATCAAAAATATTTGATAGTAATTCAAGATACCCTTTCACTTCTTGTACATCTCTATCTCGAAATTTTGTTGTTGAGAGACCACGCATAACTCTTTCTACTTCTTCATCCGACAATTGTGAGCCTTCTATACGAGTAGAAGCCCCTGAGGAAGTGATAAGTACTGAATGATGAAGAGTTGTTAGAATAGACGGGGTAAGTTTACTTCCAAAACTCCATTTACCTTTAATCTCATCTATACGAGCAATAAACTCCCAAACTTTTCCGTCGAGTTTTATTAAACGCTTATTAAATTGGTTGTTATTTTTATCCATAATCTTATATATTTGATATATTAGATTATATATGATTATATTAGAAAATGCAAGTTTAGCGTGAATTTTGACTATTTTTAGCCAAAATTCACGCTATTTTATAATATTTTCTTCAAATTATCCTTTATTTTCTTCTCTAATTTGGCAGACTCATTAAGGGGGGCGGAGGCGTTGCCTCCGCCCCCCTTTCTGTGCCTTCCACAAGCTAAAAATCTCCCGAAGGGGAGATTTTCTTGTATTTTGTGGTCACGAATATTTTTTTGTCGTCACAAAAAAATTTCTCGACCCCGGCTCGGCTTTTTGTCTACTGACAAAATATGCCTGTGCCTTCCACAAACTAAAAAATCCCCAGCAGTGGGGATTTTTTTACGTTTGTGGACCTTATTGGATTAAACTGGAACCAAGTAGTTGCCGAATTGTATCAATGGCACCTAGTAATGGAGGCAGTTAAGCCATATAAAGCACTTTAAAAGGTTTGATAATAGTAACTATCGCTATATGGTTCCCTTATCGTGTCACTGGGAGCTTACATTGATCGTTACCGGCTATTATAGACCTTATATGCAGAATGAGCTAGTAATGTACAATACTCCGCTAAGCATAATTTATTTTATTCTGGAATTTCCAGACTGCATTCATATAAGTAACAAGTGCCGTAAGCTCGTCTCGGGCACGGGCTTTGTCTACTGGATGGCCGAATTCTTCTAGATATACAGCCATATATTTTTCTATCTGTTCTTCACTTATTTGCATATTCTATAAAAGACGGGAGTGTTTTATATTTTCCAAAGTTTTCACCAGTATTTGCATTAGTACCGGAAAGATACATACTAGTAATTGTATTAAAAACTTCAAAAACATCATCAGAATCTTCGAAGTTTCCGCCAAAATTTGCACCAGGTTGCATATCGGTAACAAACATACATGCATCCCAAGGATTTTTACCTAAAAGTCCAGCAGCTGCCCAAGAATAAATTAATTCTGATAACATCTCATACCAGATATAATAACGCTCTATTTTTTCAAGATCAGAATCGCTTCCACTAATAGCACTTTCTATCATTTTAGAGTAATTTGAAAAGCGTATGTCTGTATTGTATTTATTTGTTGTTGATCTAATAGGGATGTTTTCAAGTAATAAAGCGTCTAAATCAGGGAGTATTTTTTCTACTTGTATTTTTCTCTTTATCTCAACTAACCAATTGAACGCTATATTATAATCAGAAAATCCACTACTATCATATTTTATCCCTAATTTAAAATCCTCTTTACCTTGTAAAGTAAAAGAATTCAAGATAAATGGCCAGGATGCTTGTAGCGTATATAAATCATAAAACATATTTCTGACTACCTTGCTGGAATATTCTTCTCTAGAATACTTTTTACGCCACTCCAAAAGAACGCTGTATAGTTTAGATAAAATTTCATCTTGCAATAATAAGGTTTCATTTTTATTTTCCATATAAGATATTATTTATTACTTCTTACAAGCAGGGCTCGAATACCTACTAATGTTCGTTCCGGTATAATAAAGGAACCGAGAAAGCTACTTTTATCCTGATTGTCGTCTATATATCCTCCTCCTGAGACCATCCTCCCGCTCAGTCCTTGCCGGCTGATCATTCTTTCTACTATCTTTTCCGCCCCTTGATTTGGAGTAGCAACGCCAACATAGTTCTGCGTTGAAAATCCTATCAATTTGTAAGCTGACAGGTTTTTCAAAAAAGTGTTGTATTCTATTTTGAATTTCCTCACATCATCACTTTCGCTAGCATTGCCAAATCCGATAAGATATGAGGGGTCATACATTACCCATCGGTACTTGGACGAGTTTTCTGCTAGAGCACAGATATTGCCTGTATTTTCATATAGAGTGTTCGTTTTAGTGGTAAAGTCTGTTCTTAAATCATTAAGCACTTTCTTTTCTCCTAAGCCATTTAGTGTTTTAGCTGTGGCACAAAATGTCTTAAAAGACACTAATGTAGGGCTGGCTAGGAATGTGTCTATGGTTGCGATTGATTGACTATAGTCAGCTTTAGGGAATCCACCAGGTTGTCTACCAATAGAAGTCTCTTGGGATAGAGAGATACTAAAATCAACTAGTGGATTAAAAACAGGAGAAGGATTACCAGTGACAGAAGCAGGTTTATTTTGACCCTCTGATTTTTCCTTTAATTCTATAACCTGTTTTTTCAGATCTTTGATTTCTTTATCGTTCGTAGCTGTAGGGACAGGAGTAGAGATTTGAACTGTCGGTGTCTCTACCGCCTTTTTATGAAACCACGAAAATGGGTTCCACCATGAGGCTAGGGCAACAGATGGGATGATTAGAAAACTCAAAACAATTATTATTGGAAGTTGTATTTTTTTCATGGTGATATCTTCTGTTGATCAGTGATAAGTCCCATGAGTAGGCAACAAAAAACCCGCAACATAGGTAGAGACCGAAATCTCTCGTGCAGTTTCCCACACGGCGTATAAGGCGACCCTATATTACGGGGTTGTTTATGCCTTATACGACTCACTTTCACCATGTCGGCACAAGACCGATTTAGGCTACTGCTTTTATTAACTTGTATGATTATATTACCAAATAAGGACCAAAATAAAAAGGGGTTAGTAATTACCGTAATGGTAACCACTAACCCCTTCTATTACGACCACTTTCCCATTGAATACTGATACAAGGCAAAATCCGCATCATGAAATGTGAGGTCGTCCAACTCCATGAGCCTGAGCTCTCGTTCGTTTCCTTCGAGATTTTGGTAGATAAGGGTGATTAATTCCTTCTTTTGCTTAGGAGATATCATTTGGACCTCTGGCGGATATTTCAGCGGAAAGTAGCTCCGTGCCGAATCGCCACAGCCGACAGTAATTGTGTTTGTCATAGATATGTAGTTGGTTGATAATTACTTCTTCACAAAGGACTGGATTTTTTCAGATGCTTCGTCCTTGGTCAGCATGTTGATCTGTGATTCCCAATATTTTCTCTTTTGTTCATCGACCACATTTACTTTGATGAGCTTCTGCAGGTACGACTTCTGGGCATCGGTGGCAGGTTCAGTGGCACGATCCGCCTCTTTGACTGGAATGTCGACATCTTTCTGCTCGTTTGGCTGGAGGTATAGGGCATCGAGCATTTTAGTGGATCTTACTATTGCATCCACTATTGAGGCACAGTAGGCATAGCGAGTACTGCGTTCTATGTACTTGTTCAGTCTGTTCAATACGGCACTGCCTCTGCCAATTCCTAGAGTCTCAGTACCTCTTTTGAGGGTGCAGATAAAGGCAACGAAGTTAGGGACATGTTTGAATTGAGCAACTGTAGCAGTGTCTTCCTCGACTTGGACCGTCAGATTGAATGTACCGATGTTCTTTTCTACTTCCTCCTGTATAGGGCTCAGACGGACCTGTTTTGCCCTATATGGTGATGTTATGTGCGGTTTGTATGTGTCGTTCATATGGTTTTGGTTACTTTAGTGATAATAATTTGATTTGACAGGTATTCGATCACTGCTTTGTCGGAAACAGAGAATCCGGCATTCTTTAGAAAGTTATTTGATATGACAATCTTTGGTAAGACAGTATCCGTATACTTTCTGGGGTGATTCATGTAACCAATTTGGATTTCTCTTTTCATACAGATTTTTTATGATCAACCGGCTCTATTTGACGATAATAGAAAAGAAACACTGGACGACGAAACCGTTTTAGGACATTACCGTTGGCATCCTTTGTTTCCACATAAGTGATCGACTCAATGGCTTTTTCACCTTTACGAACTTTAAACCCTAATTTCAGCCACGAATTGAATGTTCGCATATTGTGATAACAGTCTAGGTTACGGAGTTCTGACTTGCCATACTTCGCAATAACCTGTTCCTCGACCATTGACTTCGTTTCTTCTGATCCTGTATAGGCGGACACTGGACCAGAGAGTATTTCATTAATATTTTTCATCGATAAATAATAATGGGTTAATAATATAGCTCAGTGACTAGCTGAGCTGAAAGAGACAAGCTCTGCAGTTCTTATCTCTCAAAGAAATAGTTTTCTTGTGGCTGAGTGCGACTGATAGTTATAGTAGGTAGTAGTGACGGTGATTGTAATAGTAACTGCAATGTAATGGCTTCGGTAATAACAGAGGGTGGGGAGTGGTTTTAGGGTCCCATATAGGCGTCGGTAAGACACTGTGGGTATGGAAGGAAGCTGTCGCCGGAGCATTTGCCCAATATTCGGCCATTGGCGTGGTACTAATGTTAAGATTAATTCATGCCTAATAATTTTGTGGAAGAAAGCTATGTCCTCGACACGCACTCTATCCTAAATGACCTAAAACGAATCAGAGAGGGCGAAACCGTAGACGGGATGATCACCATTCATAACGAAACAAAAGGGATCCAGTTGCATTATTGGAGCCTTGATAAGCATGGCGAAAAGTATATTGTCCTCAGTCTGCTTAATGTCGAACCACAGGAGATCGCCCTACAGTCCTTCCCCTTGAAATATGGCGATAGGAGCTTCTATACCTGCCCTAGTTGCTTAAAACGGTGCAATAAGCTGTATGTGCGTTCCGATGAGTGGACCGGCTTTAAATGCGTTAGATGCCAAGGATTGCGGTATCGGCTGACCTCTCTTAATTTGTATTCCAGAATAGGGCGAATGGCGTACCGGACCGATCAGCTAGACAAGTTCTTTAATAATGGGAAAAAGACGCCAAGGATCTTCTATCGTGGACAGGAAACGAAGCCGTTTATTGCATATTCAAAAAAGATGTGGAAACTAGGCATGCAAGACAAAGTACAATACGGTTTTAAATTAATTTCAGAAATTAAAAATGCATCTCAGAGATTTTCGGCGATGTCTAATGATTTTGGTAAAAGTGGGAACCTAGCTGGTCGGCGGACCAATTTGTAATATTTTTGGAGTGTTTTCTAGTTCAAGAATAGGTGGGCCTGAAAAAATTCAGCATAAATTTTTAGACTTTTCTGTTTACTAAATTATCTTGTCCATGCAATATAGTATTCAAAACGGACATGTGTTTTATCTGGAGACGAATTTATTCTGGGAATTTCAAATTGAATTACTGACCTTACATCTCCTGCAAATGGTTCTGCGTGAATATTGCATAGATGTGCCATAAGGGTTTCAAAAGATGTCTGTAATCTTTCAAGTGTATTGGCCATAAACTTTGATATTAACATTTCATGAAGAGGAGTTTTGGGGTCTATGTGTGATAGTATCGGTGGCCTTACATGACCTTCTTTATTTAAAGAGTAATCTTGTATATCAAGCTCTGCACCTGTAGTAGTATGTTCAATAGCATTACGTAGACTGCGTATGAGTTTTAACCATGATACAAGTCCTCCAGCAAATTTAGTACTTGGGTCCGTTGGTCCTTTTTCCTTTTCAAACTTTTCTTGAAGTTGCTCCGCCCAAATTTTCCCTCGCTTCTTATTATTCTTCGTAATATCAGGGTAAAACAACTGTGCCATTTCAATCAGATGTAAAATTGCGTAATCTGAATTATTTATAAACTGTTTTGTCCTTTGTTCTAGCTTATGTATGGTAGGAAGATGAAGTGACTGGTCTTCCTCGAGTTTACCTTTGAATGACAAATTTGCCTTGTCTTCTTCGGTAATATAGTCATTCGCAAGTTCGTGTAGTGCTGTTATTTCTTTAAGGAAAGCGAGTCCAATATTTAAACCCTTTTTGCAGTCAATCGTACTAGGCAGTCCTTGCTCTCCAAATAAGGCTTGTGCTTGAAGAAGTGTCCTGCCAACAAATAGCTCATCTGAACCATACGAAAGAATTTTCTGCTGACTTTGTTTAGGTATTGCTGAATTAGTTCTTTCTGGATCAACAGAATCAGCAAGAATAGGAGTATAAATACCTTTTCTTGTTACAACCAGCAAAGAATCACCAGTATTTATCATGGCGGAAATACCTAGGTCTTCTTTGTCTCCAATTTTGATCCATCCTCCTTCATTACGATATGCAAACGGATCTTTATTTTCTGTTGTCATTTTATGTTATTAAATTTTTAACTTCTTGAATATCTTTTTTTAATTTTTCAATATTATCCGGCATGGCATGCTGTATCATTTCGTTTGATTGATCATGAGCATCTATATACCGACTAAATTCCTCGTGGAGTTCCTTTGCTTTTTCAAGCTTTGATTTGTTAAGGGTTGCTCTAGGTATATTACGCATCTGAATTTGCTCGGACCATCTTGTAACAACTTTCCCAAATATCTTTTCTTCCACGGCCTTTTCTATAGCTTTTCTTAAGTTACTGTAGGCGGTTCTAATACCATCTCTTTTACTCTCACCGCTTAAACTTGAAAGAGAAGTGAACATCCCATCAACCTTTTGAACTTGTGCATTAAAGTTAATAGATCCAGCATAATCATTTTCAGTTACTACACCAGCATCGATATCATTTTTCTCGACTTTATGAAAGGCTGCTTTTATACTATCTACTTCATGATTTTCCTTTTCAACTTGTTCGTGTAAATAGTTAGCAAACATCAAATCATGAGTGAAAACAATGACTTGTCGTGATTCAGATTCCTTGACAATTCTTTTGGCGATTTTTTCTTTTCTGTCATGGTCAAAACTGGTAGCAGGATCGTCAAATATGACAGGGGTCTTTTCACCTTGCATTGCCAATTCAGCAAAAAAATCAGAGAGTGCAACTGCCTTTTGTTCTCCTTCGCTTAAAAACTGATTAATATGGTCCATCCCGCTTAAGCTTTTCTCTCTCATTTGCGAACCATATTCACCTCGAAAATTCAAGTTTACATTTGGTGCATCGAGACTTGCGACTTCAGTGTTGAATTGCCGTTTAAATGAATCTGACACTAATTCCTTCCATGCTTTCATCCCGAGCTCTGTTATAGGTCTGGTATTAAATTTAACCGCAAGAGAGCTTGCTTTTGCTATCCATTGATTAATTCCGATGTATTTTTCTACATGTCTTTTATATTTTGAAAATTTCTGAATATCTTTCATTTCAACCTCTGCCAGATTCAACTCTACTGAACGACGGTTAAAATTTCGCTGTGCTTCATTAAGCTGTTTTATATCGTTTTCAATTTTCGCTTTCACTAATCCAGTACTGGTTATAAGACCACTGATATTCAACGGTTTCAGTTTACCTGCTTTTTTCGTGTTCAAGCATCCAATAACCTGCTGGATTAAAGCATCCGCATTATCCATGGCGTCAAATGAAGAATGAGCTAGTTTTTTCGTAAGTATTTTTACGAAGTCGTTTTTTTTATATGGAAAATTATTACTAAATGAAATATCTTCCAAATTTGAAAGTGCTTCATCAAGCTCATTCTCTATGTCCTCGAAATCATTTGACTCCTCTTCTTCGAAGAGCTTCCTGTAGAGTTGTATGAGTTTGGTCGCTGTCTTGCTAAGCTTTTGCTGACAATAGATACAATTATCAGCCTCCTCGGGATAATTTTCATGATAGGCAATATCAGTATACGATTCTCCTGCTTCGATGAATTTTTCCCATTCATCCGATGCCATTTCCGGAATTTTATAATCATCCAGTGTTTTTCCTTTCTTTTCCGTAAATTTCTTCTTGCTTATGTTGAATTTTTTTATCAATTGTAAATAAGTGCGAACACTCGCTGGCGAAGTCTCTGTTTTAATTTCTTCCAATTTTTCCTGCAGGGCAGTCACTTTCTGTAATCTTGTTTGTAGATTTTCAAATTGCAGGTCCATGTTTTGTAAGCTCTTGGACTCTTTGATGTTCGCTAACAGTGCTTCCTTGGCAGACTGACCCCACTGAGGAAGTTTATTTAAGTCTGCAACTTTTGTTGAAGGACCAATACTATTAATAAATTTTCCTATTGTAGTTCCACTATTGAAAATACCTTCAAGTGGCGGTTTGTCGTCTTCTGCTTTCTGTATATGGTTTGTCATTCGCTGCTGTAAACCAGTCAATGCACGTGAAGCAGATTGGAATAATTCAAAACCATATGGTTGATAGGAAAAATCGAGTCCTTCGGTTAAGTAGATTGGAATACATTCTCCATCAAAAATACTCATTCGATTGAATGGGGTTAATGTATTATGGCCATCCCACATAACTGTTCGATCCGTACCATTATTAAACACAATCTTTACCTTACACTCATTCTTTTTTTTTGAGTTATTTATATTTTGCCAAATATCTTCCTGCGTTCTCGATGCACTGATTCTCTTCAAAATACGGACAAAGCCTGATTTACCACTTCCATTTTTACCATAAATTACAGTGAGTCGTGAGTGGAATGATAGTGTTGCCCCTTTGACTAGTGCATTCACGCCATCCTCATGTACTAAATTCTTAAGTTCAAATCCATTGTTAGCAGTCAAAGGTCTAGCAATTACCGGAGTAGGGGTTTTAATGTCGGTACTTTTTTCTTTGGCATCACTCAGTCCGTGTGTAATCAAAAAATCTTCGTATATTGTGTCTAAAAACGTATTGTCAGGAACGGCACGGATGGAAATGATCCGATCCAGTAACGGACTCATCCATTGTTCACGATCTTGAGCCCCAAATTCCTTTAGGTAGTCGTCAGCTTTAGTTTTTGGAATAGGAGTAACTTCTGACATATATTTTTATTCCTCCCAGAGCTTGGCTAAGGTGGCTTTAGTTTTCTGTTCGTAAATCTCGATCAGTTTTTTGTTGCCTATTTTCATATATTATTTTATAAACCTTACCTGTAGGTTTAATTTCATAAAGTACCGTCCACCTTCTTTGAATACACTTATTGGATATCGAGTTGTACTCGGTGTATCAAGCTTGGTGTTATTTATTAAATAATCCCTAAAATCTTCTATATTGTATAAATAATAACAAAGCACATCACCGTCTTTTTTTACCAACAAAAAACCACCCAAACTAGTAAGTATCCCATTCCATTCTTTATTAGGCATCATCCCTAAAGCCATCACGCTTAAAAATTCTTTTATTTTATGAATTGGTTGAATATTTTGCTTGTCGGCTATTGGAAAATTTATTTCCAATAAATCAGAAAAACTAGTCGCACCTCTGGAATAGAAAGATAATAGAATTTTTGCTATGTGCAACGCCAAATTACTATCAATCAACGACATATTGTTTTTAAATTTCTCACTATCAACATTATGCAAAACTATGTTATATCCACTACTTATCAAGAGACCGACATTATCCTTCACATTTTTAGCGTGTAGCTTTGGTAATTTAATTGGTACCTTCATTTTTTCATCGAGAATTTCAAAAGTGAAGCTTGTCGCCTTTGATGAGTTAAGAAGCGTTGACGGACTGCCCAGTTGTGACTTTATACTAAAACCAATTTCAGGACTTGGTTTTTTCGTCTTTACATCAAAAACCACTAAGTCTAAGTCTTTTTTATCAGAGCTAGATGCTTTAATAATTTCCTTCTGCAAAATTTGCATCATTTCTGACCCAACTTCTAATGGAAAAGATCGACCCTCATTTTTGACTGAGAGATTATTGAACATTCTATTTAAAATTGACTCGATTTTTTTTACTTTTACAGAGGCTACTTTATTTTTTCCAGAAAAAATATCAACGACTTCTTGACCTATTTCATATGTAACTTTTTCCTTTCCTGCTTTTTCAGAAAAAATTATTTTTAGTACCTTGTAAAATAAATCTTCTCTACGATTTTGATATTTGTCTGCAGCGTATGCACCACCATTTACCAATAGAAAAGCTAGTGCGTACAACTCACTCCACTCCCCAGTATTGCCAGTTGTCTGTTTTTGATTAATCATAATGATTTTCTAACGCCTCAATTATTTTTTTTGCATAATCCTGTATTGCATAAATTGCCACACTGTTGCCTAACTGCTTCATGGCCTGGCTTTCTGTAACAGGAAATATAAAATCTTCAGGAAAGCCCTGCATTTTTTTCCCTTCTTTTGAAGTAATTCTTTTTACTTTTCCGTTCACCAAATAGCTGTCCCAATTTCGTCTGTCGGTAATATTGGACCCCTTACCACCAACTCTAAGAGTAAAACCAACTTCTTTATTTACCTTTGCTCCATCAAAGACATCGGACATGGTAAATTTTAAAGGTCTTTTTTGTGGAAATTCAAAAGGTATTTTTTTGTTTTTAAAACCAATCATAAACAAACGGGGGCGGTTCTGTGGCAGGCCGTGCTCCGATGCTTTTACAATATTAAAATGAAGAGAATATCCCAAATCTTTAGTCAAAACATTACTAATTACTTCAAATGTTTTTCCATTATCGTGAGCAAGTAAACCCCTGACATTTTCCAAAAAGAATGCTTTTGGTTTTTTTACACGAATAATTTCTGCAATGTTATAAAACAAGGTCCCACGTGTATCATTAAAACCTTTCTTGAAACCAGCCTGACTAAATGGCTGACACGGAAAGCCTCCAGTTAAAATATCAAAATTGGGTATTTTTTTTGGATCGATTTTTGTAATATCTCCAACAAAATTTCCACTAGAAAATAATTCGGGGTCAATTTTTTCAAAATTTGTCTGGTATGTATTTCTTGCATGAGAATCCCATTCTGACGAAAAAACGCACTTGGCACCAACATTATTAAAAGCTATATGAAAACCTCCAATTCCTGCGAATAGATCAATAAATGTAAATTTTTTCTTTTTCATTTTAATATTTGCCATATATAACAAAAATATAGCATTTTAAGGCTTTAAAATCAATCTGATACTTGACAGGAAAATGGATTTTTTTGATATAATGACTCGGTCATGGACAGCATCAAAATACCAGATACGGGAGGACACGAAGGAACACAAAATCAGTGTTTTATTGTGCTTGATAAAAGTGGCAATGAACTTGTGGGGTGTATAAAAGAACTAACTTGGCTTTTTCAGCTTTTATTAAAAAAGGGAGACGGAGTTTATACGGATGGAGTCACAACGGCAGTCAAAGTAAGCACTCTCTTGGCGGGGCCTTTCTTCAAAGATAAAAACACAATACAAACAGATGTATGTACTCTAGTAATGCCAGTAATCGCAGATAAGGGCTTTCTTAGAAAATATGACATGACAAAGTATCAGCCACACTACGAATACAATGGGGATTCTTTTGTTCAGGATGGCTCGGTCTTTTTTACTGACTTTACAGACGATTTTTTAATAGCATACATGGAAGACCGGCTTGGCATAAAAACTGGGCCTGGAATAAATGCTAATCAGAAAAGTAAAGTCATTTTACAGAAAACAAAGAAAAAGCGGTTACAGCTTCCGGACCTTCCGAACGATCTCAAGTGGGAAGAAATAACAATAAGGTTTCTAAATGGTGGTGAAGTACAAATCACGGCGAAAGGACTGGTTTATCAGGTAAGCCATGAACTAATGGGCTTTCAGGATGAAAAAACCAAGAAGCCTAACTTTCAGTGGAATTTGTTGAAACTACTTTCACTAAAGGGCGGTTACTTGAATTGGAGTAACAACAGGGAGCTAGACATAAAAACAAGAGATCGGGTAAAAAAACAAAAACAGGGGCTGTCTGAGAGGTTAAAAGTATATTTTCATTCCGTTGAGGGCGACCCATTTTTTAACTACAGAACGGAAGATGGTTATAAAATCAGAATACAACTCATACCGGAACAAGGTAGCGATATTCAAGATACCATTGAAGCAATCAGTAATACCATGGATTATTACGACGAAGATAATGATGTAAACATCGGAGACTATTCCAAGGAATAAGCACCGTTTTGAACGACCAGTGAATTCACCCAAAACTAAATAAAAAGATATCGCTAACGGCCCTTAATTTATAAGGGCTTTTTTGCTGCCAATTTTTCACGGTGATTTTTCGCCACTAGTAAATATAGGACGGTCAGTCGAAACCAACACCTATATTTATTAACTAACATAAACAAATCGTATGAAAGCAACGAAAGAAAAAGGAGGGTCTATGACGAAATCAAAAAACATAGTGCCGTTGGAGGAGGCTAGAGAAACTTTTTTCAGAAGCATCAGAAATGCCATGAAGATATTCGAAATTTCTCTTTTGAAAAATCGTCTCGCAAGTTCAAAAAAAGGAAGAAATGTTGTTGATGCACTCATGGCTGATTGTTATAAGGAAAAATAATGATTTCAGTGGATGATGCAAAAAGAATACTACAGGACGACTCTATGTCCGACCAAGAAGTTGAGACAGCTATAAGCGACCTACAATTACTAGCAGAATTAATATTCGATCATTGGACCAATGAAAAGGCCAAAGAAAGAAAAAATTATAATAAGTAACGCTGTATATCAGCACAAAAAAATATATGAAAAATAATATTAAAGAATCTAAAAAAAATCTTATAAAAATGGTAAAAGGTGTGCAGATGGACCAAACAATTGATGCCGTGCAAGGACTAGTTAAGGCATATGGTTTTAAAATAGCAGCTTCATTAATAAGAATGACTTTAGAAGCTACATATGAAGTTGATCAGAAGAATGTAAAAGAGGAAAAAAGTAAAAATAGGAAAGAAATGATAACGGTAGAATTTAAAGATGGTAAAAAAAATATATGTATCGCCTCAGAAAGACGCCCAGGAGAAACGAAGAATCAACACGAAGAAAGGATCGAATTAATGAAAAAAATGATGATAGACGCTTCTATATCTAATAAATATGGTGGCCTTTGTATCTAGAAAATACATGGAAAATAATATTACAAATAAAAAACTGGAAGCGGCGTTAAGATATACAGCAATGGGATGGGTTATTGTGCCAGCGATAGGAAAACATCCTTGTGTGAAATGGAAAAAATTCCAGAAAGTTAAGCCAACCCAGGATCAAATAAAAGAATTCTGGACAAAGTTTCCTAATGCTAAAATAGCAGTCATTACCGGTCCACTGTCGAGTATTGTGGTATTCGATATTGACACGAAACATAATCGTAGGCCGGAAGAATTTGATTTACCTGCCACAGTATCGTCACGGACGACTAACGGTGGTTGGCATTACTTCTTCAAGCATCCAGGATATAAAGTTAGAAATAGTAATGGGACACTGTTTGGGCCAGGAATTGATATTAAGGGAGATTCCGGAATTGCCATATTACCTTCGTCAGATACTGGTCCAGACAAGGCGTATACATGGGCTGTAGAGTCTACTGGTGACAACATGGCACCGATGCCGAAATGGCTGGAAGATAGAATCTCGAGTGCCCAGAGTACTCCCACCCTGCCCGCTATGATTACTAGCAACGAGGTTGTACTTACTAATAAAATTGGAGAATCAAGCCTGAATGAAATACCGGAAGGGACTCGCAATGACAAGCTTACAAAGTTAACAGGCACACTATTAGCCAAGTTTAAGCCTAATGAGTGGAATTCTCTGGTGTGGCCTATTGTTACTTCTTTTAACACAGCCAACTGTAAACCACCATTGCCACTATCCGAAGTAAAAAGTATATTTGATTCTATTTCTGGATCCGAGATGTCAAAACCATCTATGGTTAATACTGGACCGATTGAAATTCTGACAGCAAAGGAACTCAAAGAACTACCATTCACGGATCCTAAATGGGTTGTTGACGGCTTGTTCGAAGCCGGCACGGTAAATATGATTGGAGCCGCTTATAGTAACTTCAAAAGTATGATCAGTATGCATGTGGCGGATTGCTTGATTACCGGCAAACCTGTATTCAACAAGTTCGAAGTTGTTAAGCAGTCTGTATGGGTAATTAATGAGGAAGATCCTAAACGCCATGTACAGGAAAGAATGAATATCATAAATAGCGACTGGGGTGAGTTACCAATTTACTTCTCGATCAAAAAAGGATTAAAGCTGAGCGATGATATCGTCGGACAGATTATCGTACGAAGTAAAGCACTCGGCATAGGTTTTGTAATTTTTGACTCGTTGAGGAGTGTGCATGACAAGGAGGAAAACGCTTCAGGGGAAATGCAGGCTGTAATGGATTGGCTCGGCAAGATCGCAGATGCAGGTATAACTGTCCTATTCACACACCATAATCGAAAGAGAAGCGGTTTTGGTAAGGCAAACGAGGGTGAAGAAGCACGAGGTAGTAGCGTTATAACCAATGCATCACATAGCTATATATCATCTAATGCAAAGAAAGAAAATGGCATGGACTATGCGATTATCATGCAACATAAACAAAAATCGGCGAAAAAATTAGATCCGTTTCGAATACGCATCAACCTACTACCTGACTGCGACAACGATGAACGCTTTATTTATGAGGGTGAAGAAATAAATAACAGCCTAGTTGTGTTAAAAGCAAAAATTATAGGAGCACTGGAATCATCCGAGAAATGGCTATTTATGAATGATTTCACAGCATTGAAGTTCGGTGGTAAAAAAACCATTAAAAAGGCCTTAGACGAATTAGTGTTGGAAGAAAGAATTGAATGTAAATTAGGTGAAGAAATTATTAGGGAGGAATTAGATGCATCAATTGCTGTGCCTCGCCCCAATGCCAAATTTTATTTTTTGGCCAATGAGGAATAGGAGAGTAAAAAAACAACATCTTCTGCTTACATGCTTGGTATTCTCTATAATAGAATACCAAGCACTAAGCAAAATGCGAGAAGATAGCTTGCTTGGTATTCCTGTGTTTGACTAGGCATGCAAAGCAATGTATTAACAGTAGTAAAAATTAAATTAAGTTGTATTATGAAAAATATGAAGACTGGAATTATATATACAAGAGTAAGTTCAGACGAACAGATCAAAGGTACCTCCCTCGGTGAACAGGAGGAATTTTGTCGTAAATATTGTGCCGAAAAGGATATAACCATAGTGCGTGAGGTATTCCGTGAAGAAGGAGCTTCTGCCAAGAGTACCGATCGGGCAGTGTTTTTGAGTGCTATTGAATACTGTCGAAAAAACAAGGTAGACTTTTTTGTCGTTTGGAAGTGTGATCGCTTTGCCAGAAATTCAACCGACCATTACGCAGTCAAAAGCACCTTATTAAAATACGGCACCCGGCTTGACTCTGTAACAGAGCAGATCGGAGACGATCCAACTGGTAAACTAATGGAGGGTATGATGGCTATTATTGGCGAATTTGATAACGATATACGAAAACAGCGTTGCAGTGGCGGAATGCTTGGCAGACTGAAACAAGGAATATGGCCATGGAAACCACCTATTGGTTATATCTGTGAAAATAACAAAAAGCAGGACAGGAAGAAAGAACAGCCGGACCCGATTAACCCGGTTATATTTCCTATCATTCAGCGTGGCTTAAAAGAATTCGTGGCTGGACAATACACCATGACGCAATTAGCAGAAGCATATAATCGCTATGGGCTTGTTGCTCCAAATGGTAAAAAAATAAACGCAAAATTAGTAGACAGATTGTTTACACATCATCTGGCCTATTATGCTGGTATATTGAATAATCCATTTTTCCCCAAGAACGGCGAAGCTTCATATGAGGGTAAGCATACTCCCATGATCACCAAGGAAGAATACAGGGCGATCTTAATGATCCGAGCAGGTAAAAGGGTGCAGACAATGAAACGGAGTCGCCACAACCCAATATTTCCCCTCAAAGGTAGCGTATTTTGCTCTAAATGCGACAAGAGGCTAACTGGAAGCTGTTCCCGTGGGAATGGCGGGGTTTATGCCTTCTACCACTGCTATAACGTCTCATGTGACCTCCGTGGCAAGACAGTCCAAAAGAAAATCATTGAAGACGCCTTTATTAAATTTCTGGAGTCTGTTACTCCTAATGAAAAGTTTTTAAAACTGTTCGAGGAGATAGTCATACAGCACTGGACCAACAAAGGCCATGTATTCGAAGTACAGACTAATAAATATGCAAAAGAGATAGCCGAATTGAATCAAAAGAAAAAGAGGATCTATGAAATGAGAGAGGACGGCGAATACACCAAGGAACAATGCACAGATAGATTGAACGAAATAGAAGACAAAATAGTCGCATTGGATATTTCTTTAAACGAGGCAAAAATAGAGCAGTTTGATGTTGAAGCTACAGTGAAATATGCAGTAAGGACCATTACTGATTTACCAAAACTTTGGTTTGATCTTGCACCGGAATTACGCCCACGGTTCCAAAAGATGGTATTTCCCGAGGGAGTTCTCTATTCCAAAGAAGAAAGTTTTCGAACCAACAAATTGGCTTATATCTACGAGCTAAAAAAGAAAAAAGGAGCTCAAAGAACTCCTTTTTTCAACATAGTGGACCCTAGCGGATTCGAACCGCTGACCTCCTCATTGCAAATGAGGCGCTCTACCAGCTAAGCTAAGGGCCCATTATATTATATTTTTACAAAATTGGGCTTTACTCCTGTTGCTTCCACGAAGCGCTACAACTAAGCTACAGACCCAGGAATAAGTTAAAAGTTTATAAAGTTCATAAAGTTATAAAGAAAATCCAAAATTCATAGACTTTTTATCTTATAAGCTTTACAGCTTTATATTTTAACTTATTTTTTCTTTAAAGCAAGTGTAATGATGTGGTCTAAAAAATGAGACATATTACTACCCACAGATTCAAGTGCTTTTCTAAAAACTGAATGTTTGTGTAAATGTGGCAAACTATCAACTTCAAGCACATATACCCCCTTCGGAGAAATCAAAAAATCTACACTTGAATAATGCTCTAGCCCTAATTCTTTGTGAATCTTTTTCGCAGAATCTTCTAGAAATTCTTTTTTATCTTTCTCGTGATATCCAAGATTTAATAAATCATAATTTCCCTCCGATCTTGAACCATAATCAAAAATTTTATTAACCTTTTTTATTTCATTAGGCAAAAGAGTATATTGATTTTCTCCTCTATAATTATCTATCACTCCAACCACAACTTCCCTGCCATTGATAAATTCTTCAATCAAAATATCGCCTGGCGTCTGAGCTACTTTAAGTAAGGCAATATATAAATCGTAAAAATTATCTGCGTAATAAGTATCATAAGAAGCTCCACCTTGGGCCGGTTTTATTATCCATGGAGGTGGGATTTTTCTAAACACATTTTCTGCTATATCTTTAAAATAGCCCTCTTTCAAATCTTCATCGTCTTTTTTTCTGAAATCTTCAATGACCTCATGCAATGGAGTTTTAAAACCTAAAGATTTAAAAACTTTTTTAGAAAGAATTTTATTAGAAGTAATATTAGAAGAAAGAGTGTTTGAACCAGTGTAAGGAATCTCAAGTTCATTAATTAAATTTAAAATTTCCCCATTTTCACCATAACCACCATGAAGAGCGTTAAAAATAACATCAACAGATTCTTTAATTTCTTCAGGAGAAGTATCCATCCCGTCTATGTGCCAAACACCATTTTTTGTAATAAGTAAATCAACAGGATGATATTTATCATCTGGTAAATTTATCAAAACATCAGCTCCGGTTTTAATAGAAGCCTCGAATTCCGGACTCTGTCCTCCACGCAAAACTCCAACTCTAATTTTATCCATATACTTCTATTGTATCGCAAGAAAAAATTAAAATAAAGATTTTCTTCGTAAATTTCGGTGGTACGATATAGCGAAACGATGAGATTCACTGTTCACTAAAAGAATTTCTCTTTCTCTTTTAAAAACAAGACTCTTTTTGTCTAAAACTTCACTTCGTGAAGTTCGGCCGATCAATCCGCCTTTGGTGGATTGATTTAGGCCTAAAATATCTTTAGGTCTGTGACGTTCATCTTTAACCACAGAAACAACATCAATATCAAAACCTCTTTCTTTTAAAACTCTTTCAACTGCATTTTTTTGGGCTATTCCACCATCAACAACAATCAAATTTGGGAGTGTCCATTCAAAATGCCCCAACCTCCTTAAAATGATTTCTTTAAGGCTTCCAGTATCATCCGGTCCCTTTATAGTTCTTATTTTAAATTTTCTATATTCATTTTTATCTACTTCTCCATTTAGAACCACTGTCATAACCCCTACCATATTATTCCCGCCCATATGAGCAATATCATATCCTTCAATTCTAAAATTATTTTCTGTCTCTTCTTTTAAATTCTCCTCTTTTAAAAGCGATATATCTTGAATATGTTTTAAAGCAAAAATTTTTCTTTTTAATTCTCCAGCTTTTTCAAACTTTTGTAACTTAGCCAAAGATTTCATTTCTTTTTCAAGATTTTTCAAGATTTGTATTTTTTTGCCTTCAAAAAATAATTTAATATTTCGTATAGTCTTTTTATATTCTATTTTTATCTGACTACTTTTCATATCAGGAGTAAGACCTAGCTGTCTATAAAATTCATAATTATTTTTTGAATTAGAATTTTTATCTATAAACGGAAAAATTCTACGAATAATTTTTAAAGCTTCTCGTAAAGAAGTTCCTGAAGTATATGACCCGTAGACAGATTGATATATTGAATTTTTAAGGTCAGACCTTTTTAAATTCCCAAGGTCCGACCTTTTCCCGTCAATCAATTCCCTTCCGCGAATAACTAAAATTCTAGGGAAACCTGCTCCGCCAAGGCGGGGTGAATCTTTTGTTATACAGACATAATTAAAACTTTTATCGTCTTTTTCTTTGGTATTATATTTTGGCTTATATTTTTTTATTAAATTAGCTTCTAAAATTAAAGCCTCAAGTACTGAATCGGTTGTTTGCCATTTAATATCTTTTGACTTAAAAACCATGTCTAAAATAGTTGGACCCCTTGTTTCAATTAAGTCACTTGAAAAATAACTTTTTACACGATCCTTCAGAGATGTGGCTTTGCCAATGTATAGAATTTCCTTTTTTGATCCAAGGAAAAAATACACTCCGGGAGTGTCGGGAATCTTATGATTTTTTAAATCTTGACTAATCATGGCTATGATTATATGATAAAAGCAGAAAATTTCAAATTAGTTTTTTATGGAAAGTAAAAAGTATCGTATAACTTTTAGAGAATTTTTCGGGATTAAAAAACCAACAGATCCAGGCCTTATAGCTGGAGTAATATATACTTTTTTAGTTGTTCTGTTCTTTACTGCCTTGATAATTTATGCCCACAGTTTTTAAAAAATCCAATTATGGATACTATACAAAATTCCTTAAATGAATTTTCAGAAGAAGAACTTAAGGATATGGATTATCTAATATGGGCAATAAATTCTTTTTGCAACAGAGAAGAGGGTGAGATAAATCATTTAGCCTTTGCTCTTCTGCAATCAGACATGTTGGCAACGGTAGGAATAACTGAAAAAGTAAGAGTCTTTTCTTCTAGGGTTCATAAAAAATTAAAAAAATTTAGTTCTCTTGCACAATAAAATCCGCCTCACTAGGCGGATTTTTACTTTCTTAACACCTTCTTCAAGTATCTCCCAGTATAACTTTTGTCATTATTTGCAATTTCCTCTGGACTTCCTTTGGCTATTATTTTACCACCACCTGTTCCACCTTCTGGTCCAAAGTCTAAAATGTAATCGGCATTTTTTATAATATCCATATTGTGTTCAATTAGCACAACCGTATTCCCTCTTCCAACTAAACGCTCTAAAACATCAATTAAATTTTTCACATCATCATAATGAAGACCAATAGTTGGCTCATCTAAAAGATAAATTGTTTTTTCTAAAAACGGACGGTAAAGTTCTGAAGAAATTTTTACCCTTTGAGCCTCACCCCCAGAAAGTGTCGTTGCAGATTGTCCCAGTTTTACATAAGAAAGCCCAACATCCATTAAGGTTTTTAATCTATCATAAATTGCCGGAATATCTTCGAAAAATTTTATTGCTTCTTCAACAGTCATTTCTAGTATCTCAAAAATATTTTTTTTCTTATATCTAATTTTTAAAGTTTCTTTATCAAATCTTTTTCCACTACAAATATCACAAGTGACATAAACTGTCGGTAAGAAATGCATCTCAACAGCAATTTCTCCGTTTCCTTCACAAGCTTCACATCTGCCACCTTTAACATTAAAAGAAAACCTATTAGCTTTCCAGCCACGAAGACGCGCTTCTTCTGTTGTTGCAAAAAGATCACGAATGAAAGTAAATGTCCCAGTATAAGTAGCGATATTTGATCTTGGGGTCCTGCCGATTGGTGATTGATCAATTAAAATAACACGAGAAATATATTCCATTCCAGAAATTGAAGCACAGTTGAAAAAATTTTTATCTTTTAATCTTCGGTCAAGTTTGTTTTGTAAATTTTTATGTAAAATTTCATACATAAAAGAAGATTTTCCAGAACCAGAAACGCCAGTAATAGCTACCATTTTCCCAAGTGGAATTTCAGCATTTAAATTATCAATATTAAATATTTTTCCTCCAACAATTTTTATTGACCCTTTTTCAGCAGTTCTTCTCTTTTCTGGAATTTCAATTTTTTCTTCGCCTCGTAAATAAGCTAAAGTTCTTGAACCTGAATCATTTTTTTTGGCAGTTAAAAGTTTATCTAAATAATCAGCCACCACAACTTCCCCACCGTGAACTCCGGCTTTTGGACCAAGATCAACAATATAATCTGAAGAATAAATAGTATCTTCATCGTGTTCGACTACAATGATTGTATTTCCTAAGTCGCGAAGATCTTCTAGAGTTTTAATTAATCTTTCATTATCTCTTTGATGAAGCCCAATTGTCGGCTCGTCTAGAATATATAAAGTTCCAACAAGTCTAGAGCCAAGTTGTGACGCAAGACGAATACGCTGAGCTTCTCCACCAGACAAGGTGTTTGCCCTTCTATTTAAAGACAAGTAATCAAGCCCAACATTTAACATAAATTGTAAACGGTTTTCAATTTCTTTTATAACCACATCCGAGATACTTTTTTCTTTTGGAGTAAGTTTTAAATTCTTAAAAAATTCTGCACATTCTTCTATAGAAAGTGCTGTAAGTTCTACAATATTTTTTTGCAATTTTTTATCAGGACCACCAACAAAAACACTCAAGGCTTCTTTTCTTAAACGCTTTCCGCCACACTCTTCACAAGGCTCATCTCCAAAAAAATCCTTTGTCCCAAGTCCATTACATTCCGGACACGCCCCATAAGGAGAATTAAATGAAAATAATCTAGGTTCTATCTCAGGATATGAAAATCCATCTTTAGGACAAGCAAATCGAGCAGAGAGCAAGACTTCTTCCTGCTCTTTGCGAAGTCCCGTACTAAGCTTTGCTTTAATACCGAGATTTGCCGGATTATTAGAAAAAGTTCCATCTCCAAAAATAATTTTTACTAATCCGTCTGACTCTATTAAAGAAAGTTCTACTGCTTCAGATAATCTCATTTTTGCAGTATCAATATTATCTTTGAATTCATGTACAGCAAATTCATCCACTAAAACATCAATATCGTGTTTTTTGGTTTTTGATAAAACTACTTGTTCACGTAGGTTTTTCATCACACCGTCTAGTCTAATTCTAGAAAAACCTTTATTCAAAAAATCATAAAGCATTTGATAATATTCTCCTTTTCTCCCTCTTACAACTGGAGAAAAAATTTGAATTTTAAAATCATTCCATTCAACACCCATTAATTTTTTCTTACCCGCAGAACCTTTGCTGTATTCACCAACTTTTTCCATAATAAAATTTAAAATTTCTTCATTGGAAAGTTTTTTTATTTCATCGCCACAAATAAGACAATGTGGTTTACCAACACGAGCATAAAGCACACGAAGGTAGTCATAAATTTCCGTAATGGTTGCTACCGTCGAACGCGGATTATTTGAACGAGATTTTTGATCAATAGAAATTGCAGGTGAAAGCCCAGATATTTCATCAATATCTGGTTTTGGCATTTTATTTAAAAACTGCCTTGCGTAGGCTGAAAGTGACTCCACATAGCGTCTTTGACCCTCAGCGAAGATAGTATCAAAAGCAAGAGATGATTTTCCAGAGCCAGAAAGACCAGTAAAAGCTATCATCTTGTTTCTTGGCATCTCAACTGATATGTTTTTTAAGTTGTGAGTTCTAGCACCCTTAACTATCAATTTATCAGCTTCACCATTATTTAGTTTTTGTTTGTTTTCCTGATTCTTCATAACACTAAAATTTACCCCAACAATCTCTTATAGGGGTACATACGATTATTTTATTGGTTCTATTATAGCACAAGAGTTACTGTTGACAAATTTTAATAGTCTGATATACTTTAGCCAGAAAATATAAGTTATTTAAATTTTGATCTTATGATTACATTACAAGAAACTGCCTTTATGATTGACCTTATTAATAGGTCGTATCACAGAAGAATGTCGCATTTTTATTTTTTAATCAAGCTTATAATTATTTCTTTTTTTGTCTGTGCCTTTTTATATCCAGAAACATCAAGTCTTATAAACGCGCCGATAAATTCATGGATTTTTTTATCGTCTGGTGTGATATGTGCCTTGTCTTGTCTTTTAATGCTTAGCATATATGCAAGCAAAGAATATCAGCCGTGGAATATCAAAAAACAACAAATGGCCGCATTAGAAAAAACCTCTGAAAAACAAAAAGAAAATGGGTTTGAAGATCTAAAAAACTGTGAACCTCTTAAAGAATACTTTAAAATGTCTTAACCTTGATACCCTGAGCTACACACAAAAAACCATTCCGACCTAAGTCGGAGTGGTTTTTATTTTTATCCAAAACTTGACAAATTTGTTTAATTTTGATACAATATTAACAGATAATTTTAAAATATTTTAAGATGAAAATGATTAGATATTTTATTGTTTTTACGATCGATGATCAACAAAATGATCCGTATCATGATAATACTGAGATTGCATTCCAGGAAATTAAAAACATCAAAGATGTTAGAAACCTGGAAAAGGTTATTCTTGATAAGGCCATGGAAAAGGAAATTGATATCCACTATCAAATAAGGAAAGGAGATATCATAACGGTCCTTAGTTATAAAGACATGGATAACGAGTAAAGTAATGCGTCACAAAAAAACCGCCGAATTCTGGCGGTTTTTATTTTTATCCAATATGACATTCCAACTCCGACCATAGTCGGAGTTGGAATGTCATATTTATTTTTTATTTTTATTTGAAAATTTATCTTTCAATATTAGAATTTCATCCCTTAATATCGCAGCTGTCTCAAAATCTAATTCTTTAACAACTTTATTCATTTCTTTTTCTTTCATCTTGATTATTTTTTCATAAATTAAATCATTCCATTCAGCATCAGATAAAAGAGACTTGGTTTTAGTCTTTTCTTTTTTTAAAGTTTTTCTAAATAATTCTATATCGAGCCCTAGTTCTGTTTTTATCGCTTTGTCATGTTTATCTTCTAGTTCTTCGGTAATATCGTGAATATTTTTAATAATAGTTTTTGGGGTAATTTTATGTTTTTTATTATAAGCAATTTGTATTTCTCTTCTTCTGTTTGTTTCTGAAATTGCTCGCTCCATTGATCCGGTAATATGATCAGCATACAGAATTACTCTACCTAATACATTTCTGGCAGCACGGCCAATAGTCTGGATCAAAGAAACTTCAGATCTTAAAAATCCTTCTTTATCAGCATCTAAAATTCCAATAAAAGAAACTTCTGGTAAATCCAAGCCCTCCCTTAACAGGTTAACTCCAACCAAACAATCAAACTCCCCTCTTCTGAAACTAGTTAAGATTTTTATTCTATCTATGGTTTTTACATCGCTGTGTAAATATTCTGATTTTATATTTTGTTCTTTAAGATAAATACTTAAATCTTCCGCCATTTTTTTGGTCAAAGTTGTTGCAAGCACTCTACCGCCATTTTTAATTTCTTTTAAGGTTTCCTTTATAAAATCTTGCACTTGTCCGGGGTATGGGCTCCTCAAGGTCTTACCTTTCCCGTCGCTTCGCTCCTCCTCAAGGAAAGACCTTTTCCCGCCCGCAGAAACTGGTCTTACTTCAAGTTCTGGATCAATAAGCCCAGTTGGTCTAATTATTTGCTCAACTACTTGATCACTTTTTTCTCTTTCAAATAAAGAAGGGGTGGCTGTTGTATAAACAACCTGCCCAACCCTTTCTTCAAATTCAGAAAATTTTAAAGGGCGATTGTCTTTTGCTGATGGCAACCTAAAACCAAATTCTACTAATGTCTTTTTTCTTGAAGCATCACCTGCATACATCCCTTGAAGCTGGGGCAAAGTAACATGAGATTCATCTATAATAGTAAGAAAATCAGCTTCGCCATTTACTTTATGTGGAAAATATGAAAGCAAAGTTTCTGGTGGTTCTCCGGCTTTTTTGCCGGATAAATGTCTTGAGTAATTTTCAATTCCACTACAATATCCCATTTCTTTTATCATCGCCAAATCATAGTTGGTTCTTCTTTTTAATCTTTCAGCCTCAAGAAGTTTTCCTTCTTTTTCAAATTTTTTTAATTGTTCAGATAATTCTTTTTTAATTACCTTAACCGCCATGTCCCTCTCAGCTTTATTAGTCATAAAATGCTTTGCCGGAAACAAAGACACATTTTCTAAAGTTTCTAATATTTCAGATGTTACTGGGTCAATTTTAAAAATTTTATCTATTAAATTATTTTCAATTGAAATACTTATTATATAGGTTTCGGAAATTGGCATTATTTCAATTTTATTTCCTATTACCCTAAACTGCCCTGAAGACAAGTCGGCATTTGTTCTTTCAAAATGTAGATTAATTAAACGCTTCAAAAAATCATTTCTGGAAATTTTATCCCCTCTTTTAAATTGAATATTTTCTTCTTTATATTGTTCTGGAGATCCAAGACCATAAATGCAAGAAACAGAAGCGACAATAATCACATCATTTCTTGAAAGAAGTGATTGAGTAGAAGCATGGCGAAGTCTATCTATTTCTTTATTTATTTGTGCATCCTTTTCAATGTAAGTGTCTGTGATTGGTAAATATGCTTCTGGTTGATAATAATCATAATAAGATACAAAATAGTGCACGGCATTTTCTGGAAAAAATTGCTTATATTCTTGAGCAAGCTGAGCGGCTAGAGTTTTATTGTGAGCGATAACTAAAGTTGGTTTTTGTAGTTTTTCTATAACATTTGCCATGGTAAAAGTTTTTCCCGAACCCGTAACACCAAGAAGAGTTTGTTTTTTAAACCCTTTTTTAATTCCTTTATTTAAATCCTCTATTGCCTTCGGCTGGTCGCCCGCCGGAGAATATGGACTCTTTAATTTGAATTTATTTTGAGACATAATTAGAAAATTATATTACCACTTCTCGCCCCGTAGTCAAAAATTTGTGTGTTTAGACAAATTTTTGTACTTCTGGGGTCGCCCGCTGGAGAATAAGGACTCTTTAATTCAAACTTATTCATCAAATTAAATATTATAGGTAAATCAATAAAAAGAAAAGGGAGCCATAGCTCCCTTTTTCTAATTGTTCGTAATTTCTTTTATTACGTTTTTTTCTATTTTTCTTGCCATTTTCCGATAGGAAACTTTTCCTCCTGATTGATTAATGGAATAAATTTCCCCTGGTTCAAAAACTCCCTCAAATAATTCAGGTATTTTTTTATCTTCCGGAATTTTATCTTGGTTGTTGATCAAGACTGGTTTCATTATGGAACAATTTTCCTTTGGGTCACAAGATAAACAAAAAAATGATTTAAAAGTATCACCTTCGTGAAAAGCACGGGGTCTTGAATACTTCCTTGAGTCGAATTTTTTCTTAGCTTTTTTATAGCCTATATAATAGGCAAATACACAAAAAATAATTGCAAATACTAGCCATGAAAGGTCAGGTGGCTCATGTTTTCCTCCATTAAAAGAGGAAATTCTCATAAATACATTTATCATATTGTTAAAGTTTACAGAACAAATCTGCAGTAATAATACTACAGTTTTAAAAATAAGCAATTAGGATATATATTTTTATTTATAGTATCTTTTTAAAAATTCTTCTTTGTATTCAAAGAATTTATCGTCGATAATCGACTGGCGGATTTTATCCACAAGATTAACTACAAAATATAGATTATGGATGGAGGCCAAAGTTGAACCTAAAATTTCTTTTGATCTTAGAAGGTGAGCTAAGTATGCCCGGGTATAATTTTTACAAGTGTAGCAATCGCAGTCTGATTCAATGGGAGAAAAATCATCTCTAAATTTTGAATTCATAATATTAATTTTTCCATCTTTAGTATGAAGTGTGCCGTTTCTTGCCATTCGGGTTGGAGCTACACAATCAAAAAGATCAGTACCATTTTCTATTCCACCAAAGAAATCTATTGGCTCTCCTATTCCGAGTAAGTGTCTAGGCTTTTCTTCTGGTAAAATTTTATTTACCCAACCAACGACTGTATACATATCTTCTTTGTCAAAAGACCCACCGATTCCAAAACCATCAAAAGCTACTGCTTCGCCATTGCTTCGCAGTACACGCATTTTTGAAATTTCTTTGGCAGATTCCTCACGAAGATCTTTAAATCTCCCACCTTGAACAACTCCAAATAATGCCTGAATATTATCTTTATCTAATTTATTATGAGCCTCTAAACTTCTCTTTGCCCATCTATGAGTCCTATCCATTGCTTCTTTTTGATATTCAAATTTTTCATCAGGAGAAGTGCATTCATCAAAAGCAAAAATTATATCAGCTCCTAAATTCCATTGAATCTCCATTGATCTTTCTGGTGTAAATCTATGCATACTTCCATCTATTATTGATTTAAAAGTTACTCCATCTTCGTCTATTTTTGCCAACTTAATAATTTCATCGCTATCTGAAACTTTTTTGTCTAAGCCAGATTTGCTTTGCAAATCTGGTCGGCCGAACTCTCTAATTTTAGAGAGTTTTAGGCCAAAAGCCTCTCCTAAAGAAAAAACTTGAAAACCACCCGAATCTGTCATCGTTGGACCATTCCAATTCATAACCTTATTTAATCCGCCTCCTTTTTTTATAGATTCATCTCCTGGTTCTAAATATAAATGGTAAGTATTAGCAAGAACTACTTGAGCCCCCAAATCTTTTACTTGCTCTGGAGTTAAAGCTTTGACTGTGGCTTTTGTTCCAACTGTAACAAAAGCCGGGGTTTTAATTTCCCCATGGGGAGTAGATAAAACCCCAGCGCGACCAAGACTATTTTTTAACTTTTTTTCGATTTTAAAATTCATCTATAGTTTTATGTATTAGAAATTATTTTATCGACAATGGAATCAATCAAGTCATTTGAGTTTATCACAATAGCTTTTTTATTAATTAAATCGTTTTCAAATTTTTTTCTAAAGCTTTTAATATATTCTTTTTCTGAATTATTTTTACCAAAATCATTATCCTTTCTATTATCAATTCTTCTAAAAAGTTCAGCTTCATCACATTGAAGTAAGAAGATTTTATCAAAAAGATTTAAAAATTCATTTTGATTTTCTGCTATACCAACAACAAAAAAATTATTCTTGTCATCAGAATTTATTAGAAATTTTAATTTTTCTATATCACAATACCAACCATTTGTATTTAGAAAGTCTAATCCTGTTCCATATCCTGAAAAAGAATCTTTTCTGGTTTTTTTATTCTTCCAATGACATAACTTAATATTCTCATCATCCAGGTCTATAACATTTAGTCCCTTTTGTTTTAGTTTGAGTGAAATTGCAGTCTTTCCTGTCCCAGATATACCTGTTATATAAAATTTTTTCATAAACTTATTTTAAAACTTCTACAAATTTTAGCTCTTGAATATTTACAGGACTCTTTAATAGAATCTTTTGCGATGGGTCACGAGGATCAGAAATAACTTCTTCAACAGTGCCTATAATATATAACGAAAGTGAAGGAGCAACAACTTCAGTCCCTTTTTCAAGTTGGATTTCGTGTAAAATATCGATTTCAAAATTTCCACCACCGAGCCCTATAGCATCAACATATAAATCTTTTCCTTTTACTAAAACTGGAATTTTTTCTCCTGGAGAGGAATACATTTTTACAACTGAAGAATTTTTGTAAACTTCGGAAATCTCTCCTATTAAAACATTGCCATAAGCAAACACTCTTTCCCCTTTTAAAATTCCAGAACTTTCCCCTATGTCGATTACAAAAGTGTCATATAAAGATTTATTTGGTTTTGTAAGAATTACCCCTAAAACTAAATTTGAACTTACTTTTCTATTTAAAATTTCTTTGAGTTTATCATTTTCTTCAGCTAAAATATTCCTATCAAAAATTTTTATATTCCCTTCCTCTATTTGCTGTTTTAATGATTCGTTCTCTTTTAATAAACTTTTTTTTGAATCAAAAATAACTGACAGATGAGAAATATAATTCCTTAAAGAATTTCCACCAATCCATATTGGTCTTGTGAAGCTATGTGAAAAAAAAGAAAAACCACTTAAGGCACTAGAAAAAACTATTATTAAAAATAAAACCACGGCTATAACAAGGCCAATAATAGTTTTTTTATTTTTTATTCTTTTATCTTGGAGGTAGCTCATCTTGAAGGTTTACTAATAAATCTTTTAAATTTTCAAAGTCTTCAAGTATAACGCCCGTACCACGAGCAACAGCAGACAATGGATCATCTGCAACATAAACTGGGATTTTCAAAATATTCTGAAGGTAAATATCTAAGCCTTTGATTAGTGCCCCACCGCCCGTTAGAACAATTCCTCTGTGCATAATATCAGACAGTACTTCAGGTGGAGTGGTCTCTAGTACTTCTTTTATCCCGTCTACAAAATTTAACATCGATTGCCCTATTGCTTCCCTAACATCAGCGTCGGTAACAATAACACTTCTTGGAAGCCCTGTGACTAAATCTCTCCCCCTGATTTCTGCTTCCATAATAGTCCCGGGTATAACAGACCCGATTGCAATTTTTACATTCTCGGCTGTTTTTTCTCCTATTAAAAGTTTAAATTCATCACGCATATACGAAGAGATATCAGTATTTAATTTATCCCCTGCAATTTTTAAATTTTTCGATTTAACAATACCCCCGAGTGAAATAACCGCGATGTCAGTAGTTCCACCTCCTATATCAATAATCATTGAACCAATGGGGTCTTTAACTGGAAGTTTAATTCCAATCGCCGCTGCCATTGGTTCTTCAACAATATGAACTTCTCTGGCCCCTGCATTTTTTGCCGCATCATAAACTGCTCTAATTTCAACATTCGTAATTCCAGATGGAACTCCGACAATCACTCTTGGTCGAAACATTTTTTTAGACATCTTTTCGGTTTTATTTATCAAATAACTTAACATTTCTTCCGTAACTTCAAAATCAGAAATCACTCCGTCTACAAGTGGACGAATGGCTTTGATATGACCAGGAGTTCTACCAATCATTTGTTTTGCTTCCATTCCTACGGCGACAATCTGACCAGTCTTTTGGTTGATAGCAACAACAGATGGTTCGTTTATAACCACCCCTTGACCACCAAGATAAACAAGGGTACTTGCAGTACCTAAATCTATTCCTATATCGTTTGAAAATGATTTGTAGAATTTTTTGAACATGTAAAAACGCTAGCTATTAACAGCTTTATATTACTCTAATTTTGGGTCATGGTCAAAGATGGAAAATTGAGAATTTTTAAGCTCTTGACCCCGTAGTGAATTTTGGTGATACTCCAACCAAGGTCGGAGTGCATTAGTGTGCATTACCAAAATCTACTACGGGGTTGACAAATATTTGACATTATACTAACATACGGTTCAGAAATAGTAACTTTAAAAATTGGTTTTATGGAAAATAAAAATGAAGATTCTTTTGAAACTCTTCAGAGAGCAATCGCTAATGACAGCAAAGAATACATAGAAAAAATTAAATCCCAAATAAGGACAAACCGGGTTATCCGGTGGATCATCTTTATTATTGTATCTGGGATAGTTTTTTTTATATTCCTGCATACATGTTTCCCTATTGAGAATTCCAGTGATTTAACATTTGATAAAAATGTAACTAATTTAGTGGAATCTATTTTTTTATCTCTACTCATAGGCATTTTTTCCCTGATCCTCACATTTAAATTGAGCAGTAATGTTTTCAAAACACATTCAAAATTAAAGGAGTGTGGACAGAAAAGTATGGCTGATGTGATAATCAATGCACTATATCTATTCTGTCTTAATAAGATGAGGAACAAAGAAGAAGACATGGCTTATAAAATTGCCTCAATAATAAGGCAAAAAGTAAATGAGTACGTCAAACCTAAATTCCTTATAAAGTTTAATAAAGAAAGCAAATTCGATTTATTCCTAGATTTTGATTGGAAAAGTTATAGTCAACCGTTTGAATTACGACTCCCTGATAGTAGTGAGAAATTTCTAATAAAAAGAATTTATTTTTATTCTGAAGAGAAGTACCTTACTCATTTTGGGTTTTACCCAATCAAGATAGAATTCTTTAAGAATGAAGGAGTTCAACATGGAATTCCCTTGAATCCAAAAGCTTTCGAAAAAGAATCTGAGATCATTCCTGTCTACCCAGATAAGATGATTTAATGATTCAGTTGATCTTTAATTTAAAAAACCGGCACACGCCGGTTTTTTGTTTATCCCCCTCACTATTTTAAAAGACTTTTTAAAATAGTGAGGGGGATTGACAGACAGTTTTAGATTTGTTATACTCTTTCCAGATAAAAATTGTTTTTAAAATTAACTAAATCTGAAATTATGATAACAGCAGTTGAAGAGGCTTTTATGAAAAGCCTTATTATGAAAAATTATCGTCGGAGAATGATGAGTTTTTATTTTTTTCTCATTATCATTGTTGTTTCTTTTTTAATGATCGTTATTTTTTGGCCTGAATCAAAAATGACTATAACAGCGACAAGTTGGATCTTTATTTGCTCTGTTGTAACGTTCGTCTTGTCATCAATAATTTTTATTGCTGTATATTTTGACGAGGATGAAAATTGCCCATGGATTATAGAAAATAAACAAATTACTACCCTTAGGGGAGTTATTGGAGAAAAGGGTAAATTTGAAGATCTAAAAGATTCTGAAAATTTGAAAGAATATTTTGTTTAGGTCAGTTTATGATTTTAAAGAGCGTTTCGGTCACCGACCGAAACGCTCTTTCTTTTTATTTCTCATTATTTAAAAATTTTTTACAAGGAACGACCTTTTTAAAGATTTAAGGTCGCACCTTTCAAAAAATTTAATAGCTCATCAACAGAAACTATTTTTGATTTTTCTTCATTTCTCTTTTTTATTTCCACTCCTCCTGATTCAAGACTTTTTTTACTTATTATTATTCTATATGGTATTCCTATCAAATCTGCATCAGCAAATTTTTCACCCGCACTCAATTCTTTTCTATCATCATACAAAACTTCTATATTTTTTTCTTGTAAATTAGCGTAAATCTTTTCAGCTTCTTCTTTAATTTTCTCGTCTTCCCCTAAAGAAAGCAGATGAATCTTAAACGGAGCAACTGATTCTGGCCAAATAATTCCTTTGTCGTCTGACAAAGTTTCCACAATTGTTCCCATTAATCTTCCAAGTCCAATTCCATAACTACCCATAACCACTAATTTTTCTTCTCCATTTTCATCTTTATATTTCAAATCAAAAGGAGCTGAAAATTTCGTTCCAAGTGAGAAAATATTTCCAACTTCTATGGCTCTTTTTTCAATTAAAGATTCCTTGTTTAATCCGAGTTCTTTAATTGTTTCGTCATTATAAACTTCTTTATTTATAGCAATTCCTTTTTTCTCATCTAAATAAATACTATCTTCGCCCACATCTGATAGAGTCTGAAATTCATGAGAAAATTTAGAAAAACTTCCTCCCGAAGCAAAAGTTATATAAGTTAACCCACCAATACCCGTTCTTTTAAAAATATTTTTATAAGCAATTTTTGATTTTTCATAAAAATCATTATGTTCTTCTTCATCTTTTGAAAAAGAATAAAGTGCTTTCCAATAAAATTCTCTGCCTCTTAGAATTCCAGACTTGGTTCTTGTTTCATTTCTAAATATCTCTTTAAAATCATAAGGATAAACTGGTAAATCTTTATACGAGCTTATGTACTGTTTTAATATATTTGAATAAGCTTCTTCGTTTGTAAAAGATAGGCCAACTTCGCCACCGTTTTTTAATTTTGTTTTAAACCAAGTATCTACAACTTCATCATCCCACCTATTTGATTTTTCCCATATTTCTTTGTTTTGAAGAACAGTGGTCTTCATTTCAGTTCCTCCAATTTTATTCATCTCCTCACGGATAATATTTTCAATTTTTTTTATAACCATCAAACCCATAGGCAAAAAGGAGTAAACCCCCGCCATTTCTTTGTGAATAAAACCACCTCTAATCAAAAGTTCTGCATTTTTAGAAACCTCGTCTGCTGGGCTTTCTTTTTTGGTTTTAGTAAAAAGTTGTGATTGTTTCATTAAGTTTATCTTACATTAAAAAGGTTTTTTGGTCAAAAATTAAGGAATTTAATATACAACGAAAATAGGCCTTAATTATTTGCAAAAATAGCCCTTTTTTGGTAGAATTTTGCCTATGCAAAAAGAAACAAAAATTAATGAAATGTTTAAGGCTGGAGCTCATTTTGGCTATTCAAAGACAAGAAGACACCCATCAGTAGTTTCCTATATTCTTACAACAAAAAACAAGACAGATATAGTAGATCTAGAAAAAAGTAACGAGCTTTTAGAAAAAGCAAAAGATTTTGTTAAAATTCTTTCCAAAGAAGGTAAACAAATATTATTTTTAAGTGTTAAACCAGAAGCAAAAAAAATAATGAAAGATGCCGCGATGTCTATAAATATGCCATATGTAACAGAAAGGTGGGTTGGCGGAGTTTTAACTAACTTTTCTGAAATTAAAAAAAGGATCGCAAAACTAGAAGATCTTATGGATAAAAAAGAAAAAGGAGAACTTGATGTTTATACTAAAAAAGAAAGAAAACTTTTTAATGACCAGATACATAAAATGAATAAAGTATTTTCTGGTCTTATTGGTTTAAGAAAAGTTCCAGATGTAATATTTGCTATAGATTCTAAAAAAGAAAAAATTGCAGTTACAGAAGCTGAAAAAATGAAAATTCCAGTAATCAGTCTATCTAATACAGACTGTAATATGAAAGATTCTAGTTACCCTATTATTGGAAACGATGCCTCAACATCAAGTATAAAGTTTTTTGTTGATGAAATTATTAAGGCATACAACGAGGGAGGGTTAACTTCAAAAGAATAAATGATTAGTTCATAAAGTTTTTAAAGTCCATAAAGTTATAAAGTAAAGATTTAAAATTTAAAAATAATTTTTCTAGTTCCTAGTTCTTTGTTTTTCACTAAAACCTAACCACTAGAAACTAGAACCTAACCCATGATTACAACAGAACAAATTAAAGAATTAAGAGACGCCACAGGTGTTTCTGTTATGCAATGTAAAAGAGCATTGGAAGAAGCAAATGGTGACAGAGAAAAAGCTCTTATGATTTTAAGGAAAAAGAGTTCAGAAATATCAGAAAAAAAGGCTGATAGAACCCTAAAAGCTGGGTTAATTCAATCATATTTACATAGTACTGGTAAAGTTGGTGTTTTAATTGAACTTCTTTGTGAGACAGATTTTGTGGCTAAAAATGAAGAATTCAAAAATTTGGCTTACGATATAGCTATGCATATAGCAGCACTTAACCCAGAATATATAAAAAGAGAAGATGTAAGCGAAGAAACATTAGCTCCAGTCAGAGAATTATTTAAAGAAGAGGTTGCTAAGATAGATAAACCAGAAGATATAAAAGAAAAAATGTTGCAAGGTAAAATTGACACTTATTTCAAAGAAAAGACTTTACTTGACCAGCCTTTTATTAAAAACGGAGATCTAACAATTAAAGGTTTAATCGACGGGGCTGTCCAAAAAATTGGTGAGAAAATAGAAGTCGGAAGATTTGTTAGATATTCTCTTTTTGAACAATAATCATGTTTACTACAATCATTATATTTTCTATATTTCTAGTTGCCTTGTTTTCAATGCTTTATTTTAGAGCATGGAAAATAAGAGCGGGTTTTACATATGGAGAAGTTGGTGGTTGGCCTTGGGAAAACATAAACTTTGCATTAGTAAAACAAAATATGATAGACTACGCAAAGAAATATACGCATTTAATAATCCTTTTGACATTAAAAATTTGGATAAAAACAACTTATTTCTTGCACAGAAAAACAAAACATGTTGGAGCTGGATTAAAAAAGATAAAAGAGAAGGTAAATATTTTTCCAGAAAATATATTATTGCCTGAGGAGGAAAAGAAAAATAAAAAAGGCCTCCCTGAATTTATAAAAAGAGTCAACGCTTACAAAGAGAGACTTGGTAATATTTCAAAAAGGATGAAAGAAAAAGAGATAAAAAAAATTAAGGAAATTGAAAAGTCAAAATCTGAAGAAATAAAATTATTAGAAAATAAAAAAGAGGAATTTTTACCAAATCCCCTTTCAGTTCCAGAAATTGAAAAAGACACAGAAATAGAAAATTTATAAAAAATATTGCCGGCATAGCTCAGTTGGTAGAGCGCCACTTTTGTAAAGTGGATGTCCGGGGTTCGAACCCTCGTGCCGGCTCCAATAAAATTAACTTCTAAATTAGAAATAAAAAAGTCACACAATTTTTCGTTGGGATTATTTGAATCTGAGAGGCGGCTCCAAAACTCTATTAAACCTTCTTATTTGTCTTCTTTTTTAAAACCTTTTTTATAGCAGGACTAGTTTGATTTTTTATATCTTTCCATTCTCCTTTTAATTTTTTTGCCAAAGAATTTATTTCTTTAGAGTGTTCTTTGTATTGTTTATTGTAATTTGCAGAAATAGAATCTATTGTTTTATTATAAATTGATTCGGTTGAATTTTTAACTTTTTTAGCTTCTTTTACTACTTCGTCTTTCATTTTTTTCATCAAACCCAAAGCTTTCTTTTGGTGTGCTTTCGATTTTGGCCCTAGTAAATAATACGCCCCAACACCAACAGTTACTACTCCTGCTCCAATTGCCATCTTCTTACCTAAGGACATTTTCTTCTTTTTTAAAACCTTTTTTACATTTATTTTTTTCATCCCATTAGAAATTATTCTATTCGTACATATACTATATTATATATAAAAATAGGTAATTAATTATATTTATAATTTTATCCCATTTTGTGAATTTCTAACGGGACAAGTATTTTTTTAAAAATTACGACCATATTTATTTTAATCTTTTTTGTGCTTTTTCTTTTTCTTAAAAATAAAATTAAATATTGTGCTATTTTTTATTTCTTCTAGTAAATCTTTAGTTGTGTCCCCTATTTTATCTACATCTTTCTCTAATTTATTTATAATTCTCGAAAAAGTCTTAATTGCTCGAATTAGATAAAATAGAAATATTACTACCAAAACCCATAGAACAATAAATCCTAACGAAGAAATAAAAAAAAATATTTGTGACTGTAAAATATTTTCCATAAATACACTATATCATTATTCTATTAATTTATCAGTAAACACCACTAAACGACTTGAGTGGCTTTTGAGAACTTTATTCCAAAATCCTGTGCAAGTAATTAAATTAAGGTGTGCTTTTCCATCATTTAAAACAAACACCTCCGAAGCATTCGCCTTGGGATCATACTTTTTAATTTTACTCACAACGAAAGTAGTAATCATTCCTTTTTTATCTTCAATCAATATCTTGTCCCCCTTTTTTAATTTATACAAGTTATCAAAAACCGCTGGGCCATTTTTCCATCCAGAATGTCCATCGATAACAGCGCTTCCAATTTCTCCAGGTATTGGTCCGAGATTAAACCAAGCAACAGAAGAAGGACCATTTGGTACACCTACCTCCCCTTTAGAATTAAGACCAACAAATTCTATATTGGTATTAATTTTTATCTTCGGTATTTTAATACGTGCTGGCATTTCCGCATTAATAACAGGTAAATAATTAATTTGTTTTTGTTCTTTTACTGATGCGAAACTATTTTTTATTAAAGTTTTTGAATTAAAGTTTAAAAAAACTCCAGCAAAAAATACAAAAATAAAAATAATTATTATTGATAATTTTAGTTTTGATAAAATTTTTATTTTCATATATTTTTTTTATTTCTTAATAATTTAAAAGATACAAAAATTATTAGGGCTAAAATAATAGAAGTAACTAATCCGTCTATTGGGGTTCTAAATAATATTTTTACAGACTGAATAAAAATATTATGCGATACTAATAATTCAGGTGCTATAGCAGTTGATGGAAGTGTTGGATTAACTGCCAATTGAGATTGTTCTAATAAAAGCTTCGCTCTGGTCAACGGACCAAAAATACCATCTGAAACTAAACCGACACTTGTTTGATATTTTGAAACTGCAACCCATGTAATTTTACCGAAAATACCATCTATAATTCCCGGAGAAATTCCTTTTTTATCAAGAGCAGTTTGAAGTGTTACAACATCCATACCATATGCACCAATCCGTAGTGTCTGATAAGATACAGGAACTTTTACAGAAATAGATCCTTCCCTTTGTATTGCATCGGTAAAGACTACTCGTCGTTCTGGATAATTACCATTAACTTTATTCCAAATTCCTTCACAAGTAATAAGATTTAAGTGTGATAATCCATCATTTGATGTGAAAACCGTAGTCGCATCAGCATTTCGATCAAATAATTTAGTTGATCGAACTTGGAATGCAAGAGTCTCTCCTTTATCATTTTCTATGTATACCTTATCTCCAATTTTAAGAGTATCTAATTTATAGAAAACAAACGATATTCCTTTTTTAATACCGAAATGTCCTCCAATAACAGCACTACCAACTTCACCAGGATGTGGACCTAGTGCAAACCAAGCAACATTTACAGAACCTTCAGGTACGTCCATTCTTCCATCAGATGTGATTAGCGCATCTTCTATGGCTGAATCTACTCCAATAACCGGAATTTTAAGACGAACTGGTAACCCTTCTGGAACACCCCCAGAGTCTCTGATATTAGAATACGCAATTTGTTTTTCGCCTACTCCAACCGCGGGGAATTTTGTTACAGGAAATTTCCAACCAAAAGTATTATCAACTATACTATTTCCTGCTTTATCTTGGTTATAAAATAGAAAATAATATCCAGCTCCTAAAACAAGAATAAGACAAGCTAGAATTAATATTATTTTTTTTATTTTCATTATTTTTTGTTTTCATTTTTTAGGCTTTGGTTTTTTTAATCTATTTTTTCGAATAAAAATAAACAAAATAATAAGCAGGGTTAAAACTCCAAGTAAAATTTTCCAAATAATAAACTTCAGATCTAGATTTATCTCAGGAGCAGTTCCTACGTCTGGAAAACCAGCTTGAGTTTGTGCAAAAGCAATATTGATATTTGTAAAAATAATTTTTAACATCTTATTATTCCAACAATACTAAACAATACTAATTTACTTAATTAATTTACTTTTTTTAACAAAATAAACAGAAAGCAGGGCAACAAATAATCCACCTACTATATAAATTAGTTTAATAGATTCATTTGAGGGGAATCCTGTTTTTGGAAGCCCTGGAACAGAAACAACTACAGTAGCTATCGCAAAATCTTTTGCGGTTAAGCCATTTGCATCACCACTAGCTGTTGCAGTATTTGTTGTTGTTTTTGTAAGATTTGATTTACAAGTGAAAGACCATGATTCATTACTTTCAAGCAAATTGTTGTTATTAATATCTCCTGGGTGTCCAACAACACGACCTGGTAATCCGGTACATTTATCATCAGTGATAGTGACATTACTTAATGGCACTGTGCCGGGATTAGTTACTGTGTATGTATATGTAACTGCACCACCCCCAATAAGTGCAAGTGGACTTGGAATTTTTGTCACATGAATTAATGGTGGCACCACTGGCGCACCAACAACAACGGTAGCACTGGCAATATCTGTTGCCGTAATTCCATTAGCTACACCTGTCGCAGTAACAGTGTTTGTATGAGTCGCTGAAAGTGTCGCAGTACAAGTATGAATCCAGGTTTCAATTAAATCAAGTTTAGAATTATCATTAGTATCTCCAGAAACACGAACTACTGGACTACAAGTATCATCAACTATTGTTATATTATCAACAGGAACTGTCCCGATATTGCGAAGGGTATAAGTATACATTACTGAGCCTGGGCCCGCCGGTAAAGATAAAGGATTGGGAATCTTAACCACTTCAATTAGCGGAGGCACAGGAGGAACATATGGTACCCCCCCACCATTCGATGCAATGTCATCATTTGTAATCGTACAAGTTTTATCTCCCCCAGCTGTAATAGTTCCTGAACAATCTGCAGAAAGTGAATTAGTATATCCAACATGTGCACCTTCATCAACACTATATGAACCTGCATCAAGTAGAACGGTCGTACCTAATTCATCTCCAGCAAAAGAACTTGGGGAAATATTTGTTGTTCCAGAAACAGTAATTGTTGAAGCTGGAGCAAGAGTACTTCCTCCATTGTTATTTACAACATGTTTTATTACATGAAGAGTTCCTTGAGCAAGCCCTGCACAAGTTGCTTTAGTAATGCTTGTGTTATTTAATGTGATTGCAGCATTTCTTGCAAGTAACCTTCCTACAATAGTTGAACCACCATCATCAGTTATAGAATCCATAGCTATTATATTTCCTTTAAAATCAGAACCAGTCCCAATAGTTGCCGAACTTCCAACTTTCCAGAATACATTACAAGCTTGTGCTCCACCTATAAGACTAACGTGACTTGTAGAGCCAGAAGATGTTGTAAGCGTTGATCCTGCTTGAAAAATCCACACATCTGATGGACCACCATTCAAAGTTACAGTTCCAGTAATTGCAATTGAAGAAGCTGTATTATAAACACCAGCTGATAAGGTTTGTCCACCGAGATCAGCAACAATTGCGGTATCTAATGGTTGACCAGCCGCATCATTATAAGCTGTAACTAAATCAGTTTTAGCTGTTTGAGTACCAGCATCGCCAAGATGATTAATACCTGTTAATGTTACGGAACCAAACCCAGTTTGAGTCAACGTTGGAAATGAACCCACGTCTCCAACAATTGTTGTTGCACCAGTATTAGTTATTCCTGAACCCGCCAGAATTGCAAAATTATCCGCGGACAGAAGATCAACCCATGTGGCAGCCTTAATCACACTTGTAACGCCCAGAATAAGAACAGCAGTAAATGCTGTGATTATTAAATATTTTTTAAAGTTTTTCATAGTTTTTTTTATTAACTAATAATTTTATAAACCAAGATCAAAAATCTTAGCTTTAGTTTTTGGACCAAGAATCCCATCACCTATTAAGCTATGCGCCATTTGCCATTCTATAAGAGCAGCCTTAGTAACTGAACCAAATCTTCCATCAAGTCCATAGTTTATCATAGCTTGACCTCCTACATTTTGAGAGATAAGAAATTCTTGTAAGGATTTTACAAAATCTCCCATACTTCCCTTTTTTAGAGTACCGGCAATTGAGCTGACTGTCTGACCAAAAAGAGATGCTTGAGGTAGTGTTATGGAACCTCCACTATTTCCACTAGAATTATTTGAACCTGAATTTGAATTTGAATTAGGGCAACTTAATACCATCCCACAATAAGTGGTTGGGTTATAACTAGGACCAGGAATATAGGTACAACCTTGTGCTGGAGTTATATAATCACATATATGTTGAGAATTTTCTGACACTGTACTTATTTTATTAGCATCTAAGGTAACCGCTGTCTGCGCTAATGCCCTACCAATTAAACTAGCACCAGTGTTTAAGACAATCGCTGTTTGATCTAAAATATTTCCATTAAAGGTAGCTCCTGTGCCAATCGTTGTTTGCCCTGCTACAATCCAAAAAATATTTTCTGCTCTTGCTCCACTACTAAGGATAACTTTTTTTGTAGAACTAATATTAAGATTTTGAGCTATTTGAAAAATCCAAACATCATTTGCGCTACCAGACAAAGTAACATCTGTTGGAATTGTTAATCCTGTACTCCATTTATATAACCCAGGAGCAAGAGTCATCCCCCCTATGTTTCCAGCACCAAGTTCGGTCGCAGTTGGATTTGTTCTTCCAGCACCAGAAGTATACGCAGTTTGCATATCACTGATTGCTGTAGTCATCTTAACTGGAGTAGGACTGGCATAGCCAGGTGCATATATTTTACCAGTAACCAAAGCTGAAGTTGAAAATTGACTAGCCGTAGGAAGAATTAAATTAAATCCAGTTATATAACTTGCTGCGGCTGGACTAATTCCAAGATCCCCAACAATAGAAGTAGTTCCAGTAGTTGAAATTCCTGTTTTTGCTAAAATCACAAAATCACTAGCTGATCCGAGATTTATTATTGCTGGACCCGCAGAAAATGCAATCATTGGCCCAACGAGACTAGGTATCAATAAAACGGCAAGTATTGTCATTTTAATATTTTTGTTAAAGTTTTTCATAAATTTTATAGTTAGTTAGTTAGTTTTTTAATCAAGAAAGATTAAAAAATATTAATATGATTAGTAAGATAAAAAAAGACAATATAATTAATTTCGACCTACATATTGTCCTAGAGATGGCGTTAAGCTATCTATATATAAGTATGGGCTTAATTCAAAAATAAGCCAGGCATAACTTCATTAATAGATTAAAAACAAAAAATAGCCCTTTCTCCACAAGGGTATTTTAATAAAAAGATTAAATTGGGTTTATGACTATAAATTGATAAAAACAAATTTATAGCATTCTTAATGAAATCTACTTAAATGGATTTTCTCCACGAATAATACGAATCAAAAATAAGATAACGGCAATCACAAGAAGAATATGAATAAATCCCCCTAAAAGGTGAAAGCCAATAAACCCCAAAGCCCAAAGGACCAAAAGTATAACCGCAATTGTTGTAAGCATAAATTTAAATTAGTTAACAAATTTAATAATAATACTAAGTATGAACTTACTTCAAAAAATAAGCTAGGGGGTTATGAACATTATTAACTGTTATATCCAAATTTTTCTTTTAAAGAAAGAAATTTCTTTTCCATAAAAGTATAGGAGATTGAAGAAAATAAAATTGCCAATAAAAAAGCTGTGACTATTTCTAATAAATATAAAATGAAATTATGATTATTTTCTGGCATTCCTAGTAAATAAAAAACATAAAATGTGCAGAAAATTGAAACCATGTGATAACAATATAAACCATAAGACCTTACACCTAGATAATTAAATATTTTAAAATTCCCAAATTTTACAAAAGAATTCTTGGCTATATTTTGTTCTAAAATCACAAAAGCAAAAAATGATGAGAATATAATTGGTTCAAGAGAATAAATAAATCTATATAAAAAACCTGAAGAAACATCACCCAAAAAGTTTCTAAGAATCGGCAAAGAAAGACCGATTATATATATAACTATTATCCAGGCTTTGGGAATTTTTTCAAAAAACGAACGGAAATTATTAGAAAAGAAAGAAAAGTACGCTATTGTAGCACCTATTAATAAGTCAGAAATTAAAGAAAAAGTAGAGTATTTTATAATATTATAATCATTATAATAAACAAAACGATATATGAACGATAAACTAATTATTATAAAAACTATTTTTAAAAGATTCTTTTTAGAAACAAAGGATAAAACTAATGGCCAAATTAAATAAAATTGCTCTTCCATAGACACGGACCAAAGAACTACAAGGATTGCACTCCCCAACCCATAAAAAGCCATTTTAAGATTCACCCCAAAAAACAAAAACCAAGGAATTGATTTAAAATCAACCTCAATACCAAACGGAAACCTTATACCTGATTTTGAAAATATTGGATAAATTATAAAAAATCCAACAATAAGAGTTAGAAAATAAACTGGCCAAATTCGTAAGATTCTACGAATATAAAAATGGCGAATAGAAATACTTCCATTTTTTGCTTTTTCAGTAAATAAAAGAAAAGATATCAAAAAACCACTAAGAACAAAGAAAAAACTCACACCCAAATCACCGTGAACTAAGAAAATATTTTTAAAATGTTCAAAAGAACCACTCTTACTTTCATAACCTAGAAATAAAGCTGAATGTGAAATAAATACTGACAAAAAGGCCAAAAAACGAAGAGCGTCTAAATTTTTAAAGTAAGTTTTCAAGGATTTTAAATCTTAAGTATTTTATTATTGGGTGGTGTCTACACTAGTCGTCTTTTGTTGCTTTTTCTCTGCGTCTAATTTTGCTTTTTCTTGTAATTTGCGAGCTTTCACTAAATCAGGAATTAGTTTTTCTATATCAGAAATACTTTTAAAACCAGTATAAGTTTTGTCATTTATTACAAGAGATGGAGTTTTTTCTATTTGAAACATTGATACTAAAGTTTGAACTGCTGGTGTTTGAAGATTACGGTCAAACCAATACACTCTTATGCTAGGGTAAAGCGAGGAAATCTCATCAAGAACAAGTGATTGATTACTACAATCAGTAGTACATTCTAAGTCATGGAAATAAATGAAAACAGAAATTTTCTTCTTACAACGAGTTGCCAATTCCCTTACAAGTAAATAATCTTTAATTTGAAGAAGAGAATATTGAGTTTTAATAAGAATAACATTTGAATTATCAGAACCTAGTTGATCTTCCATATATTTAACTTTTTTTGCCATACCATTAAGTTCTTGATTGAGTTGATCTTCAAATGAAACACTAGAGACGGCATCCTGACATGAAGCAAAACGAAGTAATGAAAATTTTGTTTCAGTAGAAAGAACATTAGTATAAATTTGCTGATAAATATTTTCTAAATTTTTTAATTTTTGCCCATTAACATAATTACTCAACAAAAAAGCCCCAATAAAAATTGAGAGAGTAATAACAAAAACGCTTAAATATTTTTTATAACCAGCTAAAAATCGGTTCCAATTAATATCCATATTATTGTTGCCATTCTACGCCAAAATTGAATATTTTGCAAATCTAACGCCAAGTCTCTTTTTTAGAAACAATCGTGCTATAAATTGAACGAATTATCCAAAGCGGTTGAGTAAAACTGTAAATTAGAAAGTACCACAAAATATAAAACAAACTTTCTTTGGCACCACTTAATTTTCTTCCTAGAAGAATCGCCATTATAATTGAACCAAATAAAATTATGGATAAAAAAGAGGCTGTTTTTGTATCAATAAAAAACCAATTCCAAGAAAACTCACCAGAAAATAAATGACTCCAACCGACAATTTGAGCAGATTGTATTTTTTCAATAAGCATTAAAATTATTCGATACCAACTATAAAAAAATACAAAAACCAAAGCAAGATAAGCAAATAAACTCATTGGAATAGTAAACATCCCAAAATTGCCAAACTTCTTATTAAAAATCATATTTTTATATTTTTTAGTATTATGTAAAAAACCTGTACCCCAACGAATACGTTGCTTCCAAAGTTTTTTAAATGTCTCTGGACCTTTAGTGTAGGCTACAGCAGTATGACAATGATCAACAGTATAACCATGTTGCTGAATACGAAAAGTTAATTCCAGGTCTTCTAAAAGATGTCCGTGTTGCCAGCCACCAACTTTTTTTAGAATTTTAGTCTTATAAACAGAAAAAGCTCCGGGGGCAACTAAAACTCCACCCATGAGTCCCAACATTTTCTTGTTATAAGAAAACATTTGATATTCAATACTTTGAGCTTTCTGAGAAATAGCTTTTGGATTACCAATTAATATTGTTCCACCAACAGCTGAAACATTTGGATTTTCTTGAAAAAACTTAACCATTTCCACTAAAGCATTTTTTTCTAGAACCGTATCAGCATCAACAGAAATTACTAATTCTGTGTCGACGTATTCTAGAGCAAAATTCATAGCTGTATATTTTCCACCATTTTCTTTGTGATAAACTTTTATCTGAGGATGATCTATAAATGTTTGTAATATCTGCCAAGTATTATCTTTACTTCCATCATCCACTATATAAATTTTCAATTTATCTATGGGATAATCAACTGATAAGATAGACTCTATTGAACTTACAATTGTTTTTTCTTCGTCCCAACAAGGAACAATAATACCAATTGTTGGATAATGTAGAATAACAACATTATTGTTGGCAATTTTTAATTTTCTTCTTTTTTCAAAAAAGGTAACCAAAAAAAACACCTGCACATACAGTGAGAAAAAGATAAAGACATACAATACTATTTGCAAAAAAGAGTCCATATACAATTCGCAATTCTACTACAAAAATGAGCAAAAATCAACCCCCACTTATTCTCTATAAATGGGGGTTGATTTTTATTATATTGAGCTTGAATTTGTTTGTTCTGGAACCTGGCAAGTCTCACACTTTTCACATTTTTTACATTTTTTTGTAAAAAGAGTAACAATAGCAGAAACGCCGACTAAAATGTAAACAATCCATTCAATTGTTGGCCATTTTCCAAAGGCGAGATTTACTAAATTTAGATTTGTTTTTAAAAATCCACCTACCCCTACTAATCCCCAATTAATTCCTCCTACAATAACGAGCGCAGAGAAAATACAACATAGAACACATTTTTTGTTTTTAAAATCCATTGTAATATAGTGAGTTTAAAAATTAATAATAAAAAAGACCTTTAAATTATATTAATATAATAACATAGAAAATTGAAAATGAATAAATTTATTGTATTGTTGATAAATATTAAATAGTGATATAATTAATTCACTTTATAATTAATCTACCTCAAGAAGAGGTTAAAAAGCATATGGAAGAACAAAAAAATAAAATAAGTATAAGTTCAATTATTATAGTCGTGGTTTTCTTGGTAGTTTTAATAGGTTTAATAGCAACTTTTAAAAAATCACCTGTACCCCAAAATTTAAATGAAAATAGTAATCAACTCACTATTTTGACCCCAAAGCAGTTACCTGAAGCTTATAAAAATGATCATTATTTTGGAAATGGAGATGAAAGTGTTGTTATTGTTGAATATTCTGATACAGAATGTCCTTTCTGTAAGAGATTTCAAGGAACCATGCAAGAAGTTATGAAAAATTATTCGGGAAGAGTAGCTTGGGTCTATAGACATGTTCCCCTTGATTCATTACACACAAAAGCCAGAAAAGAAGCAGAAGCCACAGAATGTGCAGCTGAGTTGGGGGGTAATGAAATTTTCTGGAAATATTTAGATGCAATTTTTACAATTACTCCATCAAATGACGGGTTAGATTTGGCTGAATTACCTAAAATTGCCGTTGACCTTGGTCTTAATAAAGTTGACTTTGAAGAATGTTTAGCAAGTGGTAAATATGCAGAAAAAGTTGAAGCCGATGCACAATTAGCTGTAAAAGCAGGTGCAAAAGGTGCCCCATATAGTGTAATAATCAAAAAAGATGGAACACAAACTATCGTAAATGGTGCTTATTATTACGATCTACCAGACCAGCCAACTCTATCACTTAAAACAATGATTGAAGCCGCTCTAAAATAAAAAGAGTAATAAAAAAATCCTTAACATATGTTAAGGATTTTTTTAATTACTTCAAGATAATTTATAATCCAAAACTTGATGGAACAACAACAGTGGAAAAACCAAGTCTAGGTGAAAAAACTGTTCCTGTTGGTATAATTTGAGTCCACGTTATTCCATCATTTGAAGACCAAATATCATTGTCTGGTCCACAAGAACCAGGGATAGTACAAGAAGTGCCGTCTGGTGTTGCCCCTGCCACGATAAACATTTTTCCATTAAGCACAAAAGAAGAATGCCAATATCTATCATAAAAAGAATTAGTGGAAGATTTTAAAGACCAAGGCGCGTCGTATAAAACTTCAGTCCAGTGTAATCCATCAGAAGAAGACCAAACATCAGCAAGATTATTAGTATTACTAAATCCTGCTTCTCCACCTAAAATCCATATTTTATTATTATAAAATAATGACGTAAGCCCATAACGTGGCTCCCACATTGTTCCTATTGGTATTTCTTGTTGCCAAGTAATACCATCAACTGAAGACCATATTTCGTTAGTACTACCAGTACCAGTAGAATTATATCCTCCAAATGACCATATTTTTCCATAAGCAACAACTGAGGCTGTAAAGCTACCTGCAGGTAAGGTAGAATTCTGTGTCCCATTTTCAGTTAACCAAGAACTTCCATCTGAAGAAGACCAGAGATCAGAAAAAAGACCCAGGGTAGAACCAACACGCAATGCTCTCAATTTGTTGTTAAAAATTTCTAAAGTATGACTTGCAACCAAATTACATCCTTGAAAGACATGTTCAAGATTCCAAATAGAACCATTACTTGAAGACCAAACATCACTAAAAGAACCGGGAAAATTATCGCTACCGCCAACAACCCAAATTTTATTATTAAAAAGTTTTGAATTATATGGCAAAAATATTCTAGGAGACCACTTAGTTGTTGGTAATGGATCATTAATAGAAAGTAAATTCCAGTTTTTTCCATTATAGGACTGGTAAACATCATTAAAATTATTTCCATCACTACCCCCCATTAAAATAACTTTTTCTTTACATTTTCCTGAACGATCGGCATTGAAAATAGATTGTAATTCAATCTGAGAAAGACCTCTGTTGAAAAATTCAATCTCATCCATATATCCTTTTAAATGTACTGCAAACCCATAGTTTGAACCAGAACCAAAGAGTAAATTACTAGAAGTAGAAGACAAACTCGTTGGTAAAATAGTTGTACTATATAAATTAACCATCGTCGGAATCTGGATACCATTAACATAAATCTTCATTATGTTTGTCGCATTTTGAGAACCATCGTAAGTTACAGCAATAAAATTCCAATTATTTAAACTAAGAGGAGTTGTTGTAGTATAAATTGAACGATATGTATTGTTTACACCAAAAACAGTAAAGGTAAGGTTTAACCCATCAGAAACAACTGAATAAGTTCCATCTTTAAAAATTTGATATGTATTAAAAGTTGTCTGTAGAGTTGGTTTTAACCAATAATCAAAAGTAAAAGCATTAGTGGAAGGAACTAAGGTCGAATCGTTTTGTACCTCCATATAATCATTGATACCGTCAAAAGAGAATGCTCCTGCAACCTTACCATTACTTAAGATTGTAGTTCCATTTAAAACACCATTGTTTTTATGAGACTCCCTTGCAATATCAGAAGCATTAGTATCTCCAGGCCACCAACTAACTAAATTGTCTGGTGGCACAACACAAGGACTTATTTTTGAAGATGGAGACGGTGTTGGGGTGGGAATTGTGGTTCCAATAGCCATAGATGATATTTGGGATTGAGAACTAGAAATCTGTTTCTGGAGAGATTCTGTTTGTTTTTGTGAATCAATCAGATTATATGCTTCAATATTTGATGTAAATGTAAAAAATATTACAAGAATCAAAGGGAAAATGACAGTTTTTTTCATAAAATTTATAATTAATTGCTAATAGTTCATGTATAGCACAATGGTTAAATTTAATCAAAGTAGTTTTTTAATCGGAGTATTTTATCGTTGGATCTTAGTTTTTCATGAACTTTAGCTTCAATCTGTCTTATTCTCTCTCTTGTAACTCCGAATTCTTGACCCACTTCTTCTAGAGTATGTTGTACTCCGTCTATTAAACCATATCTTAATTCTAAAATTTTTCTTTCTTTTGGAGTAAGTTCTTCTAATACTTCTTTGATTTGATCAGACAAAATTCTCCTCGAAGAATCTTGATCAGGGCGAAGAATTTTATCATCAGCAATAAATTCGCCTAGTGTTGATTTTTCATCGTCATCTCCTATTGGTTGTTCAAGTGATCTTGTGTCTTGATTAATATTTTCAATCATATGAATTTTTTCTACCTCAAGCCCCATTTCGGCAGCAATTTCTTCAGGCAATGGATCCCGCCCTAAATCTTGAGAAAGTCTTCTAAAAACCTGCTTATATTTTGATATAGTTTCAACCATGTGCACTGGAATTCTAATTGTTCTTGATTGATCTGCTAAGGCTCTTGTAATTGATTGGCGAATCCACCAAGTAGCGTAAGTTGAAAATTTATAACCCTTAGTCCAGTCAAATTTTTCAACCGCCTTAAAAAGACCGAGATTTCCTTCTTGAATGAGATCAAGTAAAGTTAGATCCTGACTTCTGCCAACATATTTTTTCGCAATAGAAACAACAAGCCTCAAGTTAGCACGAGCTAAAAGATTTTTTGCTTCCAAATCACCTTTTTCAATTTTTTTCGCTAGCTCTTTTTCTTCGTCTGCTAAAATCAAAGGATACTGACCAATTTCTTTTAAATACATCTGAATTGAATCATAGGTCGCAGCATCTTTTATATACTTACTACTTTTTTCTAAAACAGAATCTATATCCAGCAAGTTTCCTCCCTCTAAAACATCTATACCTGTTACACTTAATTTTTCATAAAGCTCATCAAGAAAAACAATATTATTTTCTATATCAGGAAATTTTTTTAATATTTCATCATAAGTAATAAAACCTCTTTTTTTCCCTTTATTTACAAGCTCTTCTGCCCCAGTCTGTAAAAGTTCTAATTTTTTTTGCAAAGTCATAACTACTTTTTTTTCTGGTTTTTCTGTAATGCTTTTTTTCTTAGTAGCAAAAATTGCAATCTTTCTTTGTTTGGTAGTTTTATTTTTTATTGGTTTTTTAATTATTTTTGGCTTTGTTTTTTTAACTGAACCTTTTTTTACACTTATTGGGCGAGTCTTTTTTGAGACTATTGATTTTACTTTCTTACTTGCCCCGCCTTGACGTAGGCTTTTTTTGATTATTTTTTTCTTCATAAAAATTTTATAAAAAGACTTTAATTTATAATTTAAACCTACTATTTTTAATCTCGTTTATTTTTTTTGATAAATCATGACATTCTTTTAAAATTACTGTTGCTAAATTTAAATCATTCATATTTTCTGCTTTTTTAAGGTTATACATTAATTTAGCTAATTGTTCTTCTAATAATTCTTTTTCTAAATTCATTAGAAGTTCATCTATCTCTGATTTTAAATTTTTATCATTTAAATAATAAAATTCAGCTTGAAGTATTAAATTTTGCTTCTCTTGTTCTGTAATATCTTTTATTTCTGTATCAAAATCTCTTTCGCTAATTTTTTTATATTTTAATTTTATTTCCTCAATATTCACCGCTGGAATTTTTTCACTTTCCTGCCAAAGGATTATCCCTGTGATTTTATCTTTCATAATATCTTTCATCTTTTTAGATGGCGTATCTCCTGCTTCTGTTTTTTGATTCCTTAAATCTTCTTTTGTAGCCGGACTTGCAATTTTATCTACTTCTCCCTTTATTAATTCTTCTTCAACTGACAGTTTATTGGCTATTTTTCGTATAAAATGAGATTGGTCTATTTTATTATTTATTAAAGAAACATAAGGAAGAATTTTTTTGACTACTTCTTTTTTAAGCATTCTCTCTTCATAATCTTTTTCCATTAACATTTCTAGATAAAAATCAACTATATGCTTCGCTTCTTTTAATGAACCTTGCCACTCTTCCTTATTTTCTAAAATCATCTCAGCTGGATCTTTTCCTCCTTTAATTTTTACAATTTTAACATCAAGTGAAGATGCTAAGGCTAGTTTTACACTTCTTTCAGAAGCAGAAAAACCTGCATCATCTGCGTCAAAAGCAAGCAATAAATTATCACTAAATCTTTTAATCAGAGAAATGTGTTCCTCTGTAAGAGCAGTCCCCGAAACCGCTACAGTGTTTCTTGTCCCAGATTGATGAGCCATAATTAAATCAATTTGTCCTTCCACTAAAATACAAGAATCGGCATTCATAATATATCTCTTGGCCTTGTCGTAACCATATAGAATTTTTGATTTATTGTAAAGAACTGTCTCAGGACTATTAACATACTTGGCTCCTTTGTTTTCCTCACTCTCATTAAATATTCTTCCAGAGAAACCAACCGTTCTTCCTTGACTATTATTTAGTGGAAACATTATCCTTCCTCTAAATCTATCATAGTAACCTTTTTCACTTTTAATAATAAGACCAACCTTTTCAATTTGCGGTTCCTTAAAATTTTTCCCTTGTAAATAATGAAGTAAAAGTCTCCATTCATTTGGAATGTACCCAATTCTAAATTCTTTTATTGTCTCATCTTTTAACCCCCTTTTTCTTAAATATTCAAGAACTTCAGGATTTTTATAAAGATTGTTTTCAAAAAATTTAGTGGATTCTTCTAAAATATCGTAAAGATGATTTTGTTCACTTTTTTCTTCAGGGTTTATATTTTTTATCTCTACTCCAGCTCTATCAGCAAGTAATTTTAAGGCTGAATAAAAATCAATTCCTTCTATGTCTTCAGTAAAAGTAAAAATGTCCCCACCTCTATTACAACCGAAACAATGATAACTGTTCCTTGTGGGTGATACCATAAAAGAAGGTGATTTTTCATTATGAAAAGGACATTTAGCTTTTAGATTTGACCCAGCTTTCTCTAATTTTACATAAGATGAAATAACATCAACAATATTAAGTCTTTCTTTTATTTGTTCAACAGTAGATGTTGTCATAATTAAATAAACATTAAAAGCCTCTTATTAAATTATTTATTAAGCAGTAAATTACTCTTCTGTATTACCTTCATTCATTTCTCCAACTTCCTCCTCTTCTTCTGGTTTTGCCCTAAAACCTGTTCCCGCAGGAATCAATCTTCCAATAATAACATTCTCTTTTAATCCTCTTAGATTATCCACTCCACCTCTAATAGCGTTGTTAATAAGAACCCTATTTGTATTTTGGAATGATGCAGCTGATAACCAACTCTTCGTAGTTAAAGAAACTTCAGAAATACCGAGAACAATTGTTTCCCCTTTTGCTTCTTCTCCCCCCTCTTCTACTACTCTAATGTTTTCATCTGTAAGTTCTGATACTTCAACAATTTCTCCAGTGGACAAAGTTGTATCGCCAGGATTTTTAACTTTCTTTCTTGAAAACATTTGCCTAATTATAATTTCAATATGTTTCCTAGAAATTGACGCACCCTGAAGCTCATAAACTTTATTTATTTCTCTAATTATATATTCTTCTGCCATTTCTTTTCCTCCATATTTAAATATTTCAGAAATATCAGCAGACCCATCTGTTATAATTTCACCTTTCTTAATTTTTTGTCCCTTTTTAATTAAAGGATTTCTTCTAAATGGGACAGGGTATTCAACTTCATTATCTTTACCATCATTCTTACTGTCATTTAGAACAACAATAGTTTTTTCTTTTCCATCATTTTTTATTTCAATAACTTCCCCATCAGCCTTACTAACAATTGCTGGACTCCTTGGAGTCCTCTTTTCAAATATTTCTTCAACACGAGGAAGACCAGCTGTAATATCAAGCATTGCCACACCTCCAGCGTGGAAAGTTCTAAGTGTTAACTGTGTTCCTGGTTCACCGATTGCTTGGGCTGCAACAATTCCAACCGCTTCACCCGGTTCAATAAGTTTATTTCTTCCCAAATCAAGACCATAACACATACGACAAACATTATGCACTGTCTTACATGTAAGTGGCCCTCTAACAAAAACTTGTTCTACTCCAGAACTTTCTATCTTTTTTGCATCTTCTTTTGTTACAATATGACCCTTCTTAAATATAATTTCTCCTTTTCCATCTTTTATATCAGCACCCAAAACTCTTCCATGAACATTTTTTGAAAGTGGTATTTCAACTCCTAAAATATTTTCTTTACTTACCCATTTACCATCTTTTGTTCCACAATCTTCCTCTGTAACAATAACATCTTGAGCAACGTCAACTAAACGTCTTGTTAAATATCCAGCTTTTGCAGTCATAAGTGCAGTGTCAGCAAGACCTTTTCTAGCACCGTGAGTAGTAATGAAGTATTCAACAGGAGATAGCCCCTCTTTATATGATGGAATAATAGGGAAATCAATTGTCTTTCCTGCGGTATTAATAATAAGACCTTTCATCCCAGCCATTTGAACAAGGTTATTTATAGATCCTCTAGCTCCTGAATAAAGCATGTCATAAACAGAACCTTTTTTGTCTAATGTTCCAGGAATGACTTTCTCTATTTCTCCTCTTGCTCCCTCCCAAAGTTCTATTGTTTTCTTAAACTTTTCATCATCAGAAAGAAGTCCATCTTCGTGTTGTGATTCTATTTCATCTTCTTTTATTTTTGCTCTTTCAATAATTTCTTCTTTTTCTTTTGGAACAATAACATTATCAATTCCCCATGTTATTCCAGCTTTGGTTATATATTTATATCCGAAGTCTTTTATTTTATCTAAAATTTTTGCAGTTTCATCAATACTGTATTTTGTTATAAGTTCATCAACTAAGGCAGACATTTTTTTTGATGTTATTTCTTCATTTATAAAATCAAAATCTTTCGGAAGAACACTATTAAATAAAATTCTTCCTACTGATGTCTCTATTAATTCTCCTTTAAATCTTTTATATCTTAGACTTTCTGTTCCCTGAATTTTAATTTTTGACCTGAAGCTAATTTCTCCAAAATCATAAGCAGTAATAGCGAAGTTTGGAGAAGGGAAAATTTTTCCTTCACCCTTGTCCCCCTCAACAGCTTTTGTCATCCAATAACATCCCAAAATAATATCCAGTTTAGGATTAACAATAGGATCACCATTTTGTGGTTTAAGTAAGTTTCTATTTGAAGCCATAAGTTCCCTTGCTTCTGTTTGTGCTTCTTCTCCAAGTGGAACATAAACGGCCATCTGGTCCCCGTCGAAGTCAGCATTGAAAGCTGTACAAACCAAGGGATGAACTTGAATAGCATTTCCTTCAATTAAGATTGGATTAAAAGCTTGAATTCCAAGACGGTGAAGTGTAGGGGCACGGTTAAGTAACACATATTTTCCCTTAATAACTTCTTCTAGAATTGCCCAAACTTCATAGACACCTTCTTCAATAAGTTTGTTGGCACCCCTAATATTGTAAGCTAATTCTCCCTCTAAAATTTTTGCAATTACAAATGGTCTGAAAAGTTCAAGAGCCATATGTTTTGGTAATCCACACTGATTTAATTTTAATTGAGGACCAATAACAATAACTGATCTACCAGAATAGTCTACTCTTTTTCCAAGAAGATTTTGTCTGAAAAGACCTTGTTTACTTTTTAGATTATCAGAAAGAGATTTCAAAACTCTCTTTTGTGATTGACTCATTGCGGGAGAATCGGACTGTTTGGAAATGGAGTTATCGATTAAGGCGTCAATGGCTTCTTGAAGAATTCTTTTTTCATTTCTTAAAATAACATCTGGAGCTCCGATTTCTTTTAGTTTTTTTAGACGATTGTTTCTATTAATAACTCTTCTATACAAATCATTCAAATCAGATGTTGCATGGCGTCCCCCATCAAGTGCTACCATTGGGCGAAGTGCTGGTGGAATAACAGGAATAACAGTCAAAAACATCCACTCTGGTCTAATTTCTGATTTAATCATTGATCTAATTAAACTTAATCTTTTTTCTACTTTTTCTCTTTCTGCTGATCCAACTTTTTCATAAATAGTTTCTACTTGTTCTTTCAATCTGTCGAGATCAAGATTTTTGAAAATATTATAAATTGCTTCAGCTCCAATATTTGCTTCAAAACAAGTTCCATATTTTAATGAAAAATAATGATAAGTAACTTCATTTAAAACGTTCCCTTCATAAATTTCATTAATTTCTTTTTTTGCGTTACTTAAAAGTTCTTTTAACTTTTCTCTCGTTTCATCATCAGCAGAAGTTTTTACTTTTGATTTATACTCACTTTCTAAACTTTTAACAACTGACTCTTTTTCTTCATGATTAACTTTGGTTATTATATGTCCAGCAAAATAAATAACTTTTTCCAAATCAGAAACTGTAATACCTAAAAGTGTACTCATTTTTGATGGAACACCTCTTAGAAACCATATGTGTGCAACAGGCGTTGCAAGTTCAATATGGCCCATTCTTTCTCTTCTAACGATTGATCTTGTGACTTCAACTCCACATTTTTCACAAATAATGTCCTTATATCTAATTCTTCTATACTTTCCACAATAACATTCATAATCTTTTTCAGGACCAAATATTCTTTCATCAAAGAGACCTCCTCTTTCACTTCTTCCAGTTCTGTAGTTTATTGTTTCAGGTTTTGTAACTTCTCCATAAGACCATTCTTTTATTTTCTCAGGTGAAGCCAATTTAAGTGTAATGCTACTAAAATCTTTTGTATCTAATGTTTTCATATTTTTAACTTAAATTATTATTAAATCTCTTTTGAGTTTTTCTTATTAAGCTCGACATCAAGTGCAAGACCTCTTAGGTAATTTAACATCACACTAAATGATGCTGGTGCATTTGGTTGCTTAATTTTTTCACCCTTGATAATGGAATCGAATGTCTGAGATCGACCGATAATATCGTCAGACTTAATTGTAAGCATTTCTCGTAATGTATAAGACGCACCATATCCTTCAAGTGCCCAGACTTCCATTTCTCCAAATCTCTGACCTCCTCCTTGAGCCTTACCCCCGAGTGGCTGTTGTGTAATTAATGAATATGATCCTATTGAACGCATATGAATTTTATCTTCAACCATGTGGTGAAGTTTCAACATATACATATATCCAATAGCAATATCTTGATCAAAAGATTCCCCTGTTCGTCCATCAAAAAGTTTTACTTTTCCGTTTTCTGGAAAATTGGCTTTCTTTAATTCTGCTTTAATTTCAACATCTGATGCCCCTGAGAACGTCGGAACGATTGCTTGATATCCTAAAGTATTTGCTGCATAACCTAAGTGCATTTCCAAAATCTGTCCTAGGTTCATACGAGAAGGCACACCAAGTGGAGTCAAAATAATATCAACTGGTGTTCCATCTGCCATATATGGCATTTCTTCTTCTGGTAGAATTGTTGAAATAACCCCTTTGTTTCCATGTCTTCCGGCTAATTTATCTCCGACAGAAATATTTCTGATTTGAGCAACTTCAACAACAACTTTCTTTATTATTCCTGATTCAAGATTGTGCCCTTGATCTCTAGAAAATATTTTCACACTGATAACTCTACCTTTCTTTCCGTGTTCCATTCTTAAAGATGTATCTTTAACATCTCTAGCTTTTTCAGCAAAGATTGATCTTAGAAGTCTTTCTTCTGGTGTAAGTTCTGTTTCACCCTTTGGAGTAATTTTGCCAACCAAAATATCATTCTCTCTTATTTCAGCTCCCACTCTTATAATTCCCTCTTCATCTAGATCTTTTAATTTAGCTTCACCGACATTTGGAATATCTCTAGTTGTAATTTCAGGTCCTAGCTTTGTATCACGAACTATACAAATAAATTCTTCAATGTGAATGGATGTAAATTTACTTTTTTTAACAAGTCTTTCAGAAAGAATAATAGCGTCTTCGTAGTTTGATCCGCCCCATGACATAAAAGCAACGAGTGCATTTTGTCCTAGTGCCATTTGTCCTTGTGCAGTAGATGAAGTATCTGCAAGAACATCCCCTTTTTTAACTTTTTCTCCAACCGAAGTTATTGGTCTTTGATGAAAAGATGAAAAGTTGTTTGTTCTTGAAAAAGTTACAAGATTATAAACTTTTTCTTTTCCCTTTGTGTCTTTATTTATGATTTTATTAGCATCAACATAAGTAATTACCCCATCCTCTTCTGCAACAATAAGTCTTCCGGAATCTCTTGATGCAAGTTCTTCCATTCCAGTTGCCACCAATGGAACATCAGGAACGATACAAGGCGTTGCTTGTTTCTGCATGTTTGATCCCATCAGAGCTCTGTTTCCATCATCGTGTTCTAGAAATGGAATTGTTGAAGTAGCAATAGAAAAAGCTTGGTTTGTAGCCACATCAATATAATCAATTTTTTCTCTTTCAATAAAACCAGGCAAGGTTTTTATTCTAGCTTCAACTTTTTTATCGAGTAAATTTCCTTTTTCATCATAATTTGCTCCAGCATGAGCAATAATAAATCTTTCTTCTTCAAGCGCATTCAAGTAGTGAACTTCATCAGTTATTTTTCCTTTGTGTACTTTTACATAAGGAGTTTCAATAATTCCAAATTCATTTACTCTAGCGTAATTTGATAGGTGAAGAATCAATCCAATGTTTGGACCTTCTGGTGTGTGAATAGGACAAACTCTACCATAGTGAGAAGTGTGCACATCTCTAACTTCAAGACCTGCTCGTTCTCTTGTTAATCCTCCAGGGCCTAAAGCAGACAGTGTTCTTAAATGTTCAAGTTCAGCCAAGACATTTTCTTGGTTCATAAATTGTGAAAGTTGGTTTGTTGTAAAAAATTCTTTTATTCTTGCTTGTAATGGTCTCTGATTTATAACTTGAACAGGAAGTGTTGTAACTGCATCAATAGTAGACATTCTATCTTGAATATTTCTTTTAATCTGAGTCATACCAACTCTAATTCTGCTTTGTAGAAGTTCCCCAACAAACCTTACTCTTCTTTGACCTAAGTGGTCAATATCATCAGCTTTTGCGTTTGGATTTGAGTTTAATTCAATAACGTTTGAAATTATAGAAACTAAATCTTCTTTGGAAATTGTTCTTCTTTCAAGTTCCTTAGGATCCATACTTTTTTCAAATCTTGAATTAAAACGAAATCTTCCAACTGGAGATAAGTCATATCTTTCAGCACTAAAAAGTGATTCTATAAATTCTTTTGCATTATCGGCAGTAGCCATGTCGCCATCTCTTAATCTTTTGTAAATTTCAATATATGATTCATTAGGAAGTTTAGCCAAGTCTTTTTCAAGACAAAGTTTTAAAATTTCTTGATCAAGCTCTTTTGGAAAAGCTTTCAAAATCTCTTGATCATTTTTGAAACCAAGCGCTCTTAAAAGTGAAGCGATAGGGAATTTTCTTTTCTTGTCGATACGAACATAAAGCGTTCCATCAGTATCTGTTTCGATTTCAATCCATGCCCCACGAGCTGGAATTATTTTTGCACCAAAATATTTTTTTCCTTTAACTTCTTGGTCAGTAAAAAATACCCCGAAACTTCTAGCAAGTTGAGGTACTATAACTCTTTCTACTCCATTTATTATGAAAGTTCCATGAGCTGTCATCATTGGAAGATCAGACATGAAAACTTCTTGTTCTTTAAAACCACCAATAGTCTTATTGGTAAGTTTTACCATAGCCTTAAGAGAAGCTTCATAAGTAAGCTTATTAGTCTTGGCATAATATTCGTCACACTTTGGTTCTCCTAGTGAGAATGACGTGAACTCTAATTGGAATTTTTTATCTGCATAGTCATTGATGGGAGAAAATTCCTTAAAAACTTCTTTCAAACCTTTTTCAACTAACCAGTTGAATGAGTTTATCTGGGTCTCAATTAAATCCGGAAATTTAACCAAGGGCTTTCTGTATTTCGCAAAATACTTTTTTTCTATTTTGGTGCTTTTCATAATAAAATAAAATACAAAGACAAAAAAATTGCCTTTTTATTAAAGGTTTGCCTCCCGCTAAAAAAGAGGCTTTAATTTATAAAAATTTTACTAAATAGTTCTTAGATTGACACCAGTAACTCAATCTCTCAATCGAATATAAGTATATGGATTTCCTTAATAATGTCAACCCGGCAGTAGATCTTGATGTGGATAACAACAAGTCTCACTGCCGGGTCAAGGAATTATATGTGTATAAACAAAAAGTGCCTTTCCGCAAGGAAGGGCACTTTAAAAGGACAATTTATGAAATTATTGTAGTCTCATAACAAATTTCTTGGGATTACGCTCTTTAACATAAGCTTCGACTTTCCATCCAGCTTCTTCATAAAGTCTTACTAATACATTCTGAAAGTTTTTAAAATATCTGTCTTGGATAATTTCGTCATCACTTTCAAAAATTACTGTAACTTTTGAAATAATAAACTGATCATCTATCTCTTTATTAATAGCTGTCATAAAATCAATAAGCTTGGCTTGAAAAAATGATGGAAGAATTATTTTTAAGGCATCTGTCTTTCTTTTAGCTGAAACGGGTACAATCATAATATCATTATTTAAATTACATTTTCTGAGTACATGGTATCATATAATTAATTCTTTGTCAACAAAAAAATAACATACCAACAAACTGGAGTTTATTGGTATGTCTTTTCTATTTTCTCTTTTATAATATTTAATTCTTACCTCTTAATACTTTTCTGTTTCCATTTCTCAATTTCAGCATGATTACCTGACAACAACACCTTAGGAACTTTATAGCTTTTATCTTTATGTTTGATTATTTCTGGCCTTGTATACATTTCACTTGTTGAAATTCTATTCTCTTCAATAGATTCTCTATCTCCCAATACACCATCAATTTGCCTTGAAACTGAATCAATAATTATCATCGCTCCCAATTCCCCACCAGTTAAAATATAATCTCCAACAGAAATTTCTTCTGCTTTTAATATTTTTTTAACTCGACTATCAATTCCTTCATATCTTCCTGAAATTATAATTAAATCAGAAAACTTTTTTGACCAATCTTTGGCGATTTTATTTGTAAACTTTTTCCCACTTGGCGATAATATTATTACTTTAGGTTTTAGGTTGTAGGTTTTAGGTTGTAGTCTTTTCCCTTTTATACTTTCTACTTTATACTTTCTATTCCTTAAGGCTGTTTCCACAGCCTTAAGGATAGGTTCTGCATACATAACCATTCCAGGCCCACCGCCATATGGCTTATCATCAACTTTCTTATGTTTATCTTTTGAAAAATCTCTAGGGTTGAAAAATTTAACATTAATTTTTTTATTTTTTATCGCTCGCGCCAAAATTGACTCGTTTAGGTAAGAGTTAAACATTTCTGGAAAAATAGTAACTATATTAAATTTCATATTATTTTTAGTCTATAAATTTTATAAAGTAAATGCAAATCAAAAACCGGCACTTGGCCGGTTTTTAGAAATGACATTCTGTATTAAGTGTTCAACAAAAAGATTCTTTGTCCTTTCATTGGAGCATCAGTTTTTACAGGAAGATATTGGGCTCTCCAACCATCGGATAGTCTAAAAAGAAGAAAGGCGCAAAGAACTTTATTTTCATCCAGCGTAAGGAATGAATTATAAACAGGTTCTTTAACTGCTAATAGCCTTTTCCCTTTTATAACGTGGCGTTCAAAAATATTTGCAATTTGAGCCATGTTTAATGTCGTATAAATACGACTTTCTTTGGCTTCATCAATTACGTGTCCTTCTCTTGCTAATATGTCAGTGTCGTATCCTGAAACAACCACTAAAGGAGAGTTGTTTACTACTTTTGGAATACTAAGATGTGGAAAAGAAAAAATACTTCCTATAATAAATCCACCATCTTCTTTACTTTTCCAAAAATCTTCTGTCACAAACCCATCTAATTCGGGTATTTCTATTGGTTTTCCGACTTTTTTAAAACAAGTAAATTGAATATCGTTCATATCTATATATTTAGAACATTTCTACCTTTACCTTACTATTTTCTAAGATTTTGTCAAACAAAAAAGACTGCATCGAAGCAGTCTTTTTAAAATATAAAAAATTACAATTCATAATACCTAATAAAAACTGTGTCCACTTCACTTAAATATAAAGGAAGTAATTTTCCATTTTTTGCTTTCCTAATAAAAGCATCAAATTGTTTTTCTGTAGTTACATCAGTGATTTTTCTATCATCACCTCCACCATCTTCAGAAAGAGCATATAATTTTTTCCCTTTTTCAAAATGAGGTTGGCAATAATTATTATCTTTATCTCTTTCAGGATCTATGGTTTCAATATCAATTGCATTTCCTTTTTGTACTAATAAATCAAAGGTTATCTTTTCACTTGTTATCATTACAATAATATTAAACAACTTTTCTATTTTCAGCCTACAGTTTTTAATAATTTTGTCAAACAAAAACTAACAAACGAAGTGATACACATTCTGCACCTGCAGATTTTGTGTCACTTTATTTTTAATATTTTTTACCTAATATGGCTTACCTAGTTTAAAAATCTTAATGCATTTTTTTAATTCAATTTCTTCTAAATATTGTAAAAATTCTTTAGGTAACGGTGATGGACCAACCCAAACACTTTGTTGAATCAACATATAATTAAACTTTTTAAGGTGAAAACGAAACCATTCCCTTTCAGCTTTCTTGTCTACAGGAAGATCAAATACAACCAAAAGATTTTTAGGTGCATTATTTGAAAATACATTAGGAAAAGATTTTAGTGAATTTTCTTTCTTTTTCAAATATTTTTTACCATCGGGGGTTAAAATGAAACTATTTAGTTCTTTTTTAATCATTTCTTGCTTAATTAAACGATCAACTGTTGTGCGAATTGTTCTTTTAGAATACCCACTAAATTTTGGAATACCAAAGATATTAGTTGAGACACCCTTATATCTAAATCTTGGACTTGAAAATTCTTTTAAAATTTCTTCTTTGATAGACATACATAAATTATATAAAAGATCGCGACGTGACACAAACTTTGCAGGTGCATAGTTTGTGTCACGTCATGGTTAAGATCAATTACTACTAGTAAAACCTTACCAAAAACAAAAAAGACTCGTGATTCCGAGTCTTTTTTGTTTTTTTATAGAGAGATTAAATACCTTTCAAATCTTCCATTGCCTCATCAACTGACTTTGAAGCGTTTGATGGTGTTGCCATCTTTTGACTGCCTTCTGGTTCGTTGATTTTCAAATTCACTCTTGCGTTGTTCTTCATGCCGATAACTCTAAGCAATGTTCTGATTGCTTTTGCTGTGTTTCCCATTCTTCCGATGATCTTTCCCATATCGTTTGGATTTACTGAAAGAGTGATAAGAACACCCATTTCATCAACTGAACGATCGATCTTCACATCGTTTGGATTATCAACTAAAGATTTTACAACGAATTCTAGAAATTCCTTATCTTTTTCCATTTTGTTGAATCTTCGATACTTTTAATCTTGCAGTTTTTCGACCTGCTGTCTACTGCTTTATCAATATTATATTTTTTATTGTACTTGCAGTCAATTATTTTGCCTTAAGCTCCTTTCTCTTTTTTGTTGGAGATTTTTTAGACAAAACATTTTTCTTTTTACCTTCGAGAATTTTTTGACTTACTAGAAAATTATGAACCGTGTCAGAAACTCCTGCTCCTTTTGAAATCCAAGATTTTATCTTGTCAGCCTTAAAAGAAACATTTCCGAGTTTTGGATCATAAGAACCAAGAATTTCCAAAAACTTTCCACTTTTTGGTCCGTTCTTAGAATCAGTCAAAACAACCCTGAAAGAAGGTTCATTTTTTCGTCCAATTCTTTGTAATCTGATTTTTAACATATTGCCTATGATAACAAAAAAAGTGTTGTTAGTCAAAAACCTTGTTTATGGGGGCGGTCAGGCAAACCCTGACCGCCCCCTACTTCCACTTGACTTATTTGATATATTTTGATATATTTTGAACAGAAGAATAGATTTTTAAACTATATTTTATGTATTTACATACATTTTATATTAAGAATGTGAATCTTGTTTACCAAGTAATTTACCAAGTAATCATTGATTCTGGTAAAATGATTGTCGCTAAAAAAATACTAAGAAAAAGTTTAGTAGAAAAATTTTTTGACCAACAGGGGGGAAATGCACCAATGGAGACAAGAATGAATTACAATATTAGTTCAAAGAAATTAATTTTGAAAGAAGCAAGGAAAGATGCGAGATTTATTATAAATAAACTCGAAAAACATAAGTCGTTCAATTTGGGAAACATCCCAAAAGAAGGCATAGTTTTTGATGTCCATAAATAACTTCATAAAATTGATATGTTAATTTTAAACCACCTTCGGGTGGTTTTATGTTATATTAAATAGATAATGAAAAACGAAAAGAAAAAATTTAAACATCACAAAAAAGAACATGGGCACAATAAAGACTTCAAAACAAAAGAAATTGAAGGTTTTCTATCTATTACTGGTAAAGGTTTTGGTTATGTTAGACCAAGAGATATAAAGCCTGGAACAAAAGATTTCGATATTGAAATTGACCCAGCATTTTTGAATACTGGATTACATGGTGATGAGGTTAAAGTTCTCCTCCACCCTAAGATAAAAAATAAACAACAAAATGGGGAAGTCGTTTCTGTTTTAAAAAGAAGTAAAGCTGGTTTCTCTGGAATTCTACAAAAGGAAAACGATATTTTTTATTTAATTCCGAGTGATTTTAAAATGTATGCCGATATTATTATTCCAAAAGAAAAAATTGGTGGAGCAAAAATTGGACAAAAAGTTTTCGTTGAAATTACAGATTGGAAAGATGTTAAAAAACCTCCCCAGGGTGAAGTAGTAAAAGTTTTAGGAGAACCTGGTGAAAATGACGCAGAAATGCAAGCCATCGCACTTGAAAAAGGTTTTAGAAGTGAATTCCCAAACGACGTAGAAAAAGAAGCCGAGAGATTAAAATTAAGTCCTATAACAAATGAGGAAATAAATAAAAGAAGAGACTTAAGAAAAGTAACAACTTTCACAATAGACCCAGAAGACGCAAAAGATTTTGACGATGCTATTTCTGTAAGAGAATTAGATAGTGACCCACACCACGGCGGGGCAAGTTACGAAATTGGTGTTCACATTGCCGATGTTTCCCATTATGTAAGGAAAGGAACTATTTTAGACAAAGAAGCAGACAAAAGAGGAACTTCTGTCTATTTAGTAGATAGAACAATTCCCATGCTCCCTGAGATACTTTCCAATGACCTTTGTAGTTTGAGATCAAAAGAACAAAAACTTACTTTCAGTGCAATTTTTACAATGACAAAAAGTGGGGAAGTCGTAAGTGAGTGGTTTGGAAAAACAATCATAGATTCAGATAAAAGATTTACCTATGAAGAAGCCCAAGAAATTTTAAATAAAAAAGAGGGAATTTTCTATAAAGAATTAAGTATTCTAAATTCCCTTGCAAAAAAACTTACAAAGAAAAGATTTGAAGAAGGTGCAATTTCCCTTGACCAAGAAGAAGTAAAATTTTTACTGGATGAAAAAGGAGTGCCAATCAAGGTTTACAAAAAACTAAGACAAGACACAAATAAACTTGTTGAAGAATTCATGCTACTCGCCAACCGAAAAGTTGCAGAATTTATGAGTAAAAACCAAAAAGAAAAAATATTTGTTTACAGAGTGCACGATTTACCCGACAAAGAAAAAATTCAAAACTTAGTTATCTTTTTAAAAAAACTAGGTTATCAAATAAAAACAGTAGACGGCATAATCCCCGCTTATGAGATAAACCGCCTTATTGAAGAATTAGAGGGAAAAGAAGAAAAAAACAGCATCCACACAGCCATTATTAGATCCATGGCCAAGGCCGTATATTCTACAAAAAATATTGGACACTTTGGTCTTGCTTTTAAATATTACACACATTTTACTTCACCAATTAGAAGATATCCTGATGTAATAGTTCACAGGCTCTTAGACGATTGTCTAAAGAAAGTCCAGATCAGTAAAGAAAAGTGGAAAGAATATGAAGATGTTTCTGTTGCTTCATCAGCCCGAGAAAAAGAAGCCTCTGATGCAGAAAGAGCTTCTATCAAGTACAAACAGGCTGAGTATATGTCTTATCGAATTGGACAAACTTTTGATGGGGTAATTACAGGGGTAACTGAATGGGGGATTTACGCCGAAGAAAAAGAAACAAAGTGTGAAGGAATGATAAAGTTAAGAGATTTAGGAAATGATTTTTATGTTTATGATGAAAAACAAATGGAAGTTACAGGAAAGAAAACTAAAAAAAGATTTCGACTTGGAGATAAAGTAAAAATTAAAGTTCTTGGAGCAGACATGAATAAGAAGACCATAGATTATATTTTTGTCTAGACCTGACTCCCCTGACTTCCCCACTCTTGACTTATGGTGGGTTGTTTGATATTGTTTAGGCAGAAAAAGTTCGTAATTTAAAAATAATGAGAGGCAAGAATTTAGAAGTTAAAATTTTTACTACTAACAATACAAAAGAATTAGTAAAACAAGTAAATGATTTTTTAAATGAAAAATCAAGAAAAATAAAAATATTTAAAAGAGATTTTGAAGTAATAGATAAATCGGGTTATCATTACAAAAAAATTGTATTACTTTTTGAAAAGAAAAAAGTAAAATTTACAGAACAGATCGTAATATTTTCTGAATTAAATAACGAATACTCTATTGAATGCAATATTAATAGTCTTTTCAATGAAAGTAAAAATATTGAATTTTGTGATATTTTGACAAATTCATACGTTGATGATCAAAACAACTATAATAGTTTAGCTGTTATTTTTTGGAAAAAATAAATTTAAAATTTTAAAACCACCCAAATGGGTGGTTTTTGTTTTCTTGAACCACCTTCTTAAACACAATTTCATGTGTTAGAATAGCAATATGAAGCGTATTTTAAGCTATATTTTCTGGACAGGATCAGCTATTTTTGCCGGTATTTTTTTCTTTAACTTATTGTTCCAAGGAGGGCATCTAGCTTATTCAAAATTAAAAGAGGTTGTAATAAAAACCAATACGACTTCCCTATCCGCCGAGACAATTAATCACAACATCCCAATTGAAGTTAAAAAACCACCCGAAATAACTTTAGCTTTTGTGGGAGATATTATGCTTGATCGTGGCGTAGAAAGTTCTGTTAAAAAAAATTTAAATAATGATTTTAATCGCGTTTTTGAAAATGTTTCTTTTTTGAAAGATTACGATATTTTATTTGGAAGTCTTGAGGGTTCAGCTTCAAATGAGGGCGCCAATACAGGGAAAAAATATTCTTTTAGAATGGATCCGTTGGTGTTACCTGCTATAAAAAATGCTGGTTTTGATATTTTAAATCTTGCCAACAACCACGCGGATGATTGGGGGCGAGCATCTTTCGACGCTAGTTTAATAAATTTAGAAA
>JBAYKO010000004.1:0-61487 GCA_041664605.1 Minisyncoccota bacterium
AGCTTCCCATGGCATATCTGGATGAATAAAATATTCAAATTCCATAATTTCAAATTCACGCATTCTATAAACAAAATCACGGGGAGTTATTTCATTTCTAAAAGCTTTACCCATTTGAGCAATACCAAATGGAATTTTTGGAGAAAAAGAATCCATAATATTTTTGAAATTTATGAACATGCTTTGAGCTTCTTCTGGGCGTAGGAAAGTTTTAATTGCTGTTTCATCTGATGCTCCAACTTTAGTCTCAAGCATTAAATTAAAATTTCTAGCACTACTTAATTTTCCACCACAATCAGCACATTTTTCTTTATCTTCAATTTGATCTTCTCTAAATCTTTTTTTACACTTATCACATTCAACTATTGGATCTACAAAATTTTCAACATGGCCAGATGCTTCCCAAACACGAGGATGCATTAATATCGGAGTATCAATCAAATACATATTGTCACGAGATTTTACAAAATAATTAATCCATGAATCGCGAATATTGTTTTTTAAAAGTGTTCCAAGTGGTCCATAATCAAAAGTCCCAGCTAACCCACCGTAAATTTCTGACCCCGGGTAAATAAAACCACGTCTTTTACAAAGCGATACTATCTTATTCATTAAATCATTTTTATTTTCTTCTTTTTTTGCCATATTATTGAACAACAGTTTCATTTCCTAAAACATAATTATTATCATGTATTAATTTTGTGGTTAATTGAGAAGTTGTGCTTTCATTAGTTATATTTGTATAAGTATCAAAACCAGTTAATTTGGTTTGATATATCAAAACCGGCGCTGTTCCGACCTGACTTAATGATGGCAATAATTCAATCTGGAAAGCAACTTCTTTTTCATCACCTGTTAGACCAGCACCTCTTTTAACATTTCCTATTTTCCAAACAACTTCTCTTGTGCCACTGTCATAAGTAACATTTTCAGAAGCAGGTGTTACTCCTCCAACCCAATCAACATAGATCGGTAATAACGCCCTTGCTTCTGCTTGAGAAACTATGTTTGCTGAATTTGTAACAGACCAAACTATTGTATAAGTTGTTTTACTTCCTACTTTTGGAGGAATTGGCCCAGAATTATTTATTGGACCAGTAAAATAAAGTGACTGCCCAACAATTTTCAAATCAGAATTTATTTTTATTGTTTTACTTTGGAAATCATTAACTTCAGAAGATGCCCCGCCTTCACCAGATTGTTTTCCTTTAATACTTACTTCAACTACAATATTTGGATTTTCTATGAGCTTTGATCCAGACAAAAGTGGTAATGATGAAAAACGGAAACTCAGGCTACCTTTTTCTCCTGGGTCTATAGAAGTAAAATCACTTTCTGTATTTTTGTCCCAAATAATTTCATTCGTCGTAGAATTATAAAATCCTCCTGATGGAACAATAGATGATTCATCAATCGCATTGCCAGAGAATTTTGCAGTGACAACAACATCAGAAACCGCAACTGATAAATTATTTGACCATTTTACAACACCCCCAATTTCAGAATTACCATCAGCAGTGTAATCATTTTTATCTTCCCCGTTTATTAAAATCTGAGTCTCTAAGAATGGTTTTTCTAACTTCACTGTATGGATTAAAGAACTATAAGGGACAGCAATCGTGGATTGATCGTTGCCTTTTTGTTCTCCTGTATAAACATGAAATGACTTCTCTTCACCAGCTGTCCCAACAACAATTCCTTTAATAGAAATATTTTTTTCAGACCCAGCCGAAAGATCTCCTAATGCCCATGTATTATTTCCGAGAGAAGTTTTTGGCTCTGCACTATCAAATTGAAAACCTGGAGGATATATAACTTTCAAAATTACACCCTTGGCTGTTTTTTCTGCATTGAATGTTGTTTTTATTTTAAAATTAATTTCTTGACCTGGAGTCATTGATGTTGGAGCATCAACCAAAAGAGAAAGTGGTGCAGAATTTATATTTACAGAATAAACTTTCTTTTTTACAAAAATAGCATTCGAACCTTGAAGTCTATATTCTAAAGAAATATTTATATCTTTTATACTTCCTTGTTCACCAAATAAAACTAATTTTAAGTTTTCGTGAATTGTCTCACCCGCTTTAATTCCACCAATAGATCTTCTCATTCTTTCATAATCTATATTTCCGTCGCTTCCTGTACCTTTGGCATATTCTACTAGTAAGTCACTTAGTTCAAGTGGTGAGCTATTTTTATTTGTTATTTCAATTTGAAGAGGTAATTCTTCCCCACCAGCAGTAAAGGCATTTCCTAAAATAGATATATCAATATTTTCATCTGAAACAGTAGTAGAACCTCTAAAAAGAGATACGCCAACAAAAATTAAAGACAAAGCAAAAAACCCAATTGAAAAGATAAAAAATTTTTTAAAAAGACTATTGTTTGAGCTACTTTTTTTCACTTCATTTACTATTTTTTGACCGGAATCTTTCCAGCTAGTTGGAACTGACAAAGAAACTTGTCTTAAAATTCCCTTTTTTCTCTTAGGTAAAATTTCTTGATTACTACTGTATAGTTTTTTATTTAAATCTTCGATTTTATCGGTTTCGTTTTGATTTTCTCCACTTAGATCAAGCATTCTAGAATTATATCACCCTGTAGTGAATTTTGGAAAAGTATAAAATACAATCTGATTAAGATCAGATTATTTCCAAAATCTACTACAGGGTATCATAAAAATATAGCTTCTTAAACAGAAATATGACTACTTTTAGTTTCTTTTCTTTGCTATTGACAAAAGCTTTAAATAATGTAAAATGGAGCTAGAATAAGTAAATTTAAAACAGCCCAAAATGAAAAAGTTAGTTGTAATTTTAATACTATTAGTTAGCACTAATTCACTAAATGCCCAATGGGGCAATCTGACAGACAGTCTACGGACTGCTTATCAAAAAGAAACCCATAAACTTGTGATCAAAATTGTTGACACCTTTGAAGTTAAATACTATTACCCTGCAATGGCATTAGATACCAGTTTTGCTACGGATACTTCTTTGACTAATGATAGTATTTTTGGATTCTGTCGGGCAACAAGTGAGGAAAACACCTCAAAAAAAAGTGTGGAGATATCACTTTTAACTGTCCCCGGCTATACGGCCGACCTAACTAAGGCAGTTATAAAAGCCAAACAATTAGGATATAGACCTGCCACTATTGAAGAACTGCTTTTGATAAAAGACAAAGATTTATTATCTGTAGATAAAAATATGGAAATAATCTTAGCCCCAATGTCGGGAGCAGCAAAAATTAGTAATGAGGAAGAAGATAGAGGGCAAACAATCTACGGGATCCTATGTTTAAAACTGAATCCCGCCACAAAGAAGTTTTATGTCGATATTAAGGAAGGATGCGGATTTTACATCTTTCCTGAAGTCGCCATATGTGTAGTGAAAGAGTTGTGAGCGATGACACACTCTTTCCAAAAACCCGGAGCAATCCGGGTTTTCTATTTTCCCCCACACCCACTTTGTCATTGCTTTTTATTCTGCTAATAAAATTTGTTAACCAATCCTATTTCTTGAGAATAATTTTAATAAAAATAGTTTTATATTGAAAAAGCAGAATAATGACAAAGTGGGTGTGGGGGTTTTTAACTATTCTACAATTCTATAGAATTGTAGAATAGTTTTTATAGCTGGGTTTCTTGTAGAGATTTATTTATTTCTAAAATTAAACTTCTTTTTTTTAATTCTACCTCTTCTATTAAATTTTTATTTATTAGAGAATCAACAAAAACAGATGAACCATTTTTATTATCTAAATATCCTAAATAAAAAAGTGTTTTTAAAACGAGAATTATCTCTAATCCCCCCAATTCCTTTTCATTTAAATTTTCTTTTTCTAAAAAATTAAACCCTTCGATTAATTTTTCAAAAAGTTCTTCATTTTTTTCTTCTCCATGGCAAAGTCTTTTTAGTAATTTAAATATTTTAGCGACGAGTAAAAATTTCTTTTCATCTTTTACTAAATTTTCTAATAAAACCAATTTCTCGGCATTAGTAATACGCCAAAAATCTTTCCCTCTAACTATATCAATTTTAGAATAGGAAAAATCTTGAAGACTAAACTTTAGTTTGGAGGATGTTTTTCTAATACCTTGAGCAAAGACGCTTATCATCCCAAAATCACGAGTGAATATATTTATGAATTTATTAGCTTCGCCAAGATTGTTACCTGAGACTATAAATCCCTCTGTATGGTAAATATGATGCATGATGAATTAGGTTATAGGTTTTAGGGAATAGGTTAAAGTAGAAAATTAATTTTTTTTGATACTAATCTTAAATTCTAGATTATCAATTTTTACCTCCCTAAACGCTTCTTTAGAAGCGTCGGGCGATCCAGCTTCACTGGATTTAGCTTGCCCATCTGGTATACTTTCGAATTTTATTTCATTTATAAAAGCTGATTTTTTAAGAGATTGTTCAAATTTTTGAATTAAATCTTTTCCATTTTCTGTTTCAATAAATAAAACAATAGTGTCTCCTGTTGTTAAGTTTTCTTTCTTTCTTAATTCCTGAACTTCACGGAAAAATTCACGATACAGTCCTTCTTGTTTTAGTTCTTCTGTAATTTCTGTGTCCAAAACTAAATCATTTTCTATTTTGTCATCCAAAACAACTTCTTTAACATTCATCTCATCTTTAATTAATTCTAAATATCCATTTGATAACTTTCCGTTTTCCATTTTTAACTTAAGCGAAGCGAGTGGCTGTTTAACTTTTATTCCAGCTTTTGTTCTAACATCAAGACCTTGAGAAACAATTTCTCTTGTCTTTTGCATATCTTCTATTGTTTTTTCATTTATTTCCCCTGCCTTTGACCAATCCTCTAAATGCACACTTTCTTTTCCATCAGTGCCCTTCACTTTTTGATAAATTTCTTCAGCAATAAATGGAGTAAGTGGAGCCATTAATTTTGAAAGTTCAAGTAAAATAAATTTAGTTGTAGCCATGGCGGAGTTTTTATCCTTTTCGTCACCACCTTTAAATCTATCGCGAGAACGACGAATATACCATTGAGAAAAATCTAAGATAAAATCTCTGGTATTTCTAGATGGTTCAAGTAAATGATAAGTATCTAGGTGCACTGTTGTGTCCTTAAGAAGTTTATTAAATTTTGTAATTATCCATTTATCTAAAACATTTTCTGATTTTAAAGCTAATCCTAAATCAACATCTTCGCTTGGAAACATTTCATAAAACTTCACGATGTTGTTTAAAATGTTAAAAGTTTTTTTAACTACTTCGTCGACAGTTTTTTCATCGAAATTTTTTGAATCCCCTGCTTGGTTGACACTATACATCCAAAATCTTAAAGCATCAACTCCATATTTATCCATCATTATCCATGGGTCAACAACGTTGCCGATATGTTTAGACATTTTTTTACCTTTTTCGTCGAGTAAATGACCAAGACAAATAACGTTTTTATAAGCTTTACCTTTTCCAACTAAAACTCCTATCGCATGGAGTGTATAAAACCAACCACGAGTCTGGTCTATGGCTTCAGAAATAAAATCTGCTGGATACCCACCTCCGTCAATCCACTCTTTGTTCTCAAATGGATAATGGTCTTGTGCAAATGGCATGGCTCCTGAATCGAACCAAACATCTAAAACTTCTTTTTCTCGAATCATTTTTCCTCCACAAGAAGAACAGAGGATTTCAAAATCATCGATATATGGTTTATGAATATCTAATTCAAAATCATCATTGTGTGGAATTGGAATAAAATTATATTCTTGAAAATCCCCAAAACTGACAATTTCTTCTTGCCAATTTTTCCAAGTTGTCAGAGCGTCATCTCCATTTAAAATTGATGGTAAAAGTTCAAAAGCGATTCCGTGAGAAACAAATAAAATATTTTCATTTTGAAATTTTCTATCTATGTCATAAAGAAATTCTGAAATACGCTTTTTTGCGTCATAACAAGATTCGCCACCTTTTGGTGCTGTGAAAAAATCTTCTTTTTCTTTTTGCCACTTATTAAATTCTGATTTTGGTTTTCCATTAAATTCTCCAAAATTATATTCATGTAATCTTTCATCAATGATTATTTGATCTTCTGGAAAACCAATAATACTAGCAACAATTTTTGCTGTTTCTTTTGTCCTTACAAATGGAGAAATAATTATTTTGGTAATATTTTTTTCCTTCAATTTTTCTGCCATTTCCTTAACATGAGCTATTCCATTTTCAGTTAAATGATGAGGAAAATCAGCAACACCACTACATACATTTAAAACATTGTGCTCCCCTTGCCCGTGTCTCATCCCAAAATATTTATTCCCTGATTTTTTTGTTCTTTGTTTTAAATCATCCACACTGCCAAGAACCTCCATTTTTTTACACTTCTCACAATTCCAAACAGGAAGTGGTGTTCCCCAATATCTCTCACGGGAAATTGCCCAATCCTTTATGTCTCTTAACCATTCACCAAATCTTCCATCTTTAATATATTCTGGTTCCCAATTTATTCCTTCATTCTCTTTTACTAATTTATCACGAAGTTCTGTCATTCTGATATACCAGGAATCACGGGCATAATAAATTAAAGCTGTGTGGCAACGCCAACAGTGTGGATATGAGTGTTCATATTTTTCTTTTTTAAACAATAAGTTTCTTGAAGCTAAATCTTTTATTACATCAACCGCAACATCTTCATCTCTGACAAATCTTCCTTCCAAAAAACCAGTTCCAGTTAAAAATTTTCCATCAAGACCAACTAGGTGATGTTTTGGTAATCCTATTTTTGTTCCTAGTTCAAAATCATCTTGTCCATACATCACAGCTGTGTGCACAACACCGGTTCCATCTTCTGTAGTTACAAAATTTGCCGGATAAATCTTATAAGCTTTATTTAATTTTTCTTTTTCTGGACCAGAAATTGTCTCATTTAAAAAATGATATAATGGTTCATATTCCAAACCTAAATTTATAAGGTCTTTACCCTTTATTTCTTCAATAATTTTGTATTCACCATCAATTACAGAAAGTCTTGCTTTTGCAAGAATAAAAAATTCCCCACTAATTTCAATTTTTACATAATCAATATTTTCTCCAACAGCAAGTGTAATGTTCCCCGGCAAAGTCCATGGAGTCGTTGTCCAAGCTAAAATATATTCATTTTCTTTTCCTTTAATCTTAAATTTCACATAAACGGAAAGATCTTTTACATTTTCATAACCTTGAGCAAGTTCATGAGAAGAAAGTCCCGTACCACAACGTGGACACCACGGAACAATTTTGTAATCTTTGAAGAGTAAATTTTGATCATTAACTTTTTTTATAACAGCCCAAACAGATTCCATAAAAGATGCCTTATAAGTAATGTATGGATTTTCTTGGTCCAACCAAAATCCCATGCGGGTAGTAAACTCATTCCATTCAGTTAAATATTTCCAAACACTTTCTTTACATTTTTTATTAAATTCGGCTATCCCATAATCTTCAATTTCTTTTTTTGATTTTAAACCAAGTTCTTTTTCTACTTGAAGTTCAACAGGAAGCCCGTGGGTATCCCAGCCAGCTTTTCTTCTAACATGAAAACCTTGCATTGTTTTATAACGAGGAAGAACATCCTTGAAGGCTCGAGCCTCAAAGTGGTGAATTCCTGGGTGACCATTTGCAGTTGGGGGACCTTCAAAGAAAACAAACTCTCCTTTTGGAGATTTCTTTTCTAGGCTTTTTTCGAAAATTTTATTTTCTTGCCAAAACTTAAGAATTTTCTCTTCGTTTAAAGCAAGTTCTGATTTACCTACGTTTTCATCCATAATATCTATATTTATAACATAAAATTAACCATAAAAAAATGGCCCCGAAATGGGGCCTGAAAAAGATAAATATTTTTAAAGATTTTTTTTTGGAATTATTTTCTTGAAATCAACATTGTCGAAGAGTTCATATATCTCCTCTTCTGAATAGCCTTTTTTCACTAGTTGATTCACTAATGCCCAGTAAAATACAAAAACTCTTCTTAGATCAATATTTGAAAGAAGTGTTGGAACCATACTAGGCACAAAACCAATTTTTCGTTTTAATTTTTTTGTGGGTTTTTCTGGATTAGTACTTTTGGAGATTAATTCAACAACAGCAGAAATAAAGCTTGGTGATTTAAGTTGTTTTTCTATTTCCTGAAAAGAGTTATCTTTTTCCCTTAACTCTTTTATTATTTCGTATATAAATATGAATGAAAAAAATATATTTTTCATAAGAACTTTTTTATTATTTCTGACAAGACACTAACAAAAAACAAAGATTTTGTCAAATAAAAAAATGACCCCGCGGTGGGGTCATTTTTATGAAACTATACAAGGAATCACCTGGGTAATCTTTTAGGGATAATCGAAGAGAAATCTTCAATGTCAAGCAATTTCCAGATATAATCATCTGAATAATTTTTTGTCTTTTTTAGCACTCCAAAAATAGAGTTTAGAAAGAAAAAAGCGTTGGCAAGATCAATTCCGTACAGATTATCAAAGTCTACACTAGCAACACTTTTGCGAGAATTATGTCTTCTGACTGATTCTTCTTTTTCATTATTACCATTAATAGTAATAAGGAGTGAGACATCACTAATGAATCTTTTGTCTGTCAGTAAACGAGGATTAATTACAGATTTTTTTATTTCTCTTTTTTGAAGTTCCTTGATTATTCCATTAAGAAAAATGAGTGCAAAAAATACATCTTTTTTATTCTTCATAAGGTACCGATTTAGTTATTTCTGACTAGACATTAACAAAAGGTAGTAAATTTGTCAAATATAAAAATCAACAAAAAATGGCCCTGTTTGTGGACCATTTTTGAGAATGAAATAATAATTATTCATCGGTAACAAAAACTGATAAGTCATCAGGAATGATTGATGAGAAATCATCAATATCCATTAATTTACAAATATAATCATCCTTATAACTTTTCTTCTTTAATACTGATATTACATCATAAAGAAATTTGAAGGCATATTGGAAATTAACCCCATCAAAAGCGTTGAAGCAAGCTGGGAAGCAACTTTTATCAAAATTATTAATTTTTTTGATTTTTTCTTTTGACTTTTGATTCCAATCTCTGGAAGATATCATATCTGCTACAGCCATATAAAATGTTTCGTCCGTTGTGGACAAAAAAAGTTTATGGATTTCTTCAATTTTTTTACCTCTAATTTTAAGCTCTCTTATAACTCGAGCCAGAAAAGCGAAACCTAATACCATATTTTTCATAAGAACTAATTTAAGAATTTCTAACAAAATCTTACAAAAAGAGATGTGTTTTGTCAAATAGAACAAAAAATTGTCAACAAACTCTGCTATAGCAGAGTTTGTTGACAATTAGATATTTGATATCAAAGATAAATTATAAAAAACTTATTACATTCTTTCTGGATTTGGAATACCTAAAATATTAAGTCCATTTTCTAGTGTAGTTTTAAATGCCTCAGTTAAAGCCAATCGATAAGATGATTCTTTGTTTTCCGTATCAATAATTTTATTATCTCGATAATAAGCATTAAAAGCAGAAACTAATTCAAGAAGATAAGTAATTAAATAATTCGGCGCATATTCATTCCCAGCCCTTTCAACTATGTTTGGAAATTGATTTATAACTTTTTCTAAATCCCCTGCTTCACCAAGGTTTCGCAGGGCAGGTATTTCTATTTTCATTCCCAATTTCTTGGCTTTTTCTAAAACTGAATTTGCTCGAGCAAAAGAATATTGTAAATATGGGCCAGAGTCTCCTTCAAAAGATAATGATTTTTCAAAATCAAAAATTATATCTTTTCCAATTGATTGTTTTAAAATAGAAAACTTAATTGCCCCAATCGATACTTGTTCTGCAATTTTTTCTTTTTCGTCTTCATTAAAATCTCTATCTTCTAATTTTTTAAAAATTATTTTTTTGACTCCATCGATTAATGATTCCGCTGTAACCACTTGTCCTGTACGAGAAGACATTTTACCTGAAGGCAAACGAAGCATCCCATGTGAAATATGTTTTGTTTTTAATGCATAATCAGGAAGAATTAGCTCCATTACTTTTAACAGAACCTTGAAATAATCATTCACTTCATTTCCTGTAATAATGATTGATTTATCAAAGGAATATTTTTCCCCTTTCATTTTAGCTAAACCAAGTTCCTTTGCCTCATAAGTTGGCAATCCTTCGGAGTTTATAAAAACCCTTGTGTGTAAGCCATAATTTTCTCCTTTAAAAATTATTGCTCCGTCGCTTTTTTCAAAAACCCCACCTATATTTTCTTCGACTAATTTTTGACCAATTGGAGCTGCTTCACTTTCAAAAAAATTATGATCAAATTTTGTTCCGAGTTTTTTGTAAATCTGATCAAAGTATTCTAAGCTCCACTTTTTACCAAGATCGTAAAGTTCATTAACTTCTTCGTCAGTTTTTTCATAGATTTTTTTATTTATATCATTAATAGAATCTTCATTGTCTTCATAAGATAGTGCTCCTTTTGAGTATGCTTCTCCTAGCCATGCTATTTTTTCTGTAATGGAAGAATTTTTTATTTCTTCAAACTTTTCTTTCCATTCTGGATCATTCTTTATTCCCCAAATAGTTTTAGCTACATGAAGACCAACATCACCTTGGTAACACAATCTTTTTATTAGAGCCCCATTCCATTCAATAATCCTAGATATAGCTTCACCAACTGCATTAGTCATCAGATGTCCAGTATGAAAAAGTTTGAATGGGTTTGGATCCGTATATTCAACTAATACTGTTTGCCCTTTTAGATTTTCACCTTTTCCATAATTCTCCTTTTCTTTTAAAATTTTCTCGGTATTTTCTATAAAATATTTTTTAGATAAATAAAAATTAATAAAACCAGGGTGAGCTACTTCTATTTTTTCTATTTCCTCTGGTTTGTTTTCATTTAAAATATCAACAATTTTTTTAGCAATTTCAATTGGACTCATTTCCAATTTTTTTGCACAAACCATCGCGATATTTGTTGTAAAATCTCCATTATTAAGATTATTTGGATGCTCTAAAATAATCTCTATATTTTCAATAGAAAGTTTTTTTAGTGCTTCTTGTATTAAATTTTCTATCTTGTTTTTCATTTATTTTCCTTTATTTTAACATATTATTTTGATTTTTTCTTTAGATTAGTCCACACACTTAGAACTTAGTGTGCAGGATTGACAAATTTTCAAAAAAATGTAATCTGTAGTCAGAATAAGTAAATTAACATATTTAATATGAAACCAAATTACAAGTATTTATGGAACAGAACCCCTGACAAACAATACAAAAATCTCTTATTGGAAATATTGAATGAAGGAGAAAAAGATGATGCACAATCTGGGGTACCAACAATTTCTCGGATTGCCCCAGTATCAATGCGATTTAAATTTGAAAATGGATTCCCTTTAATTACAGAAAGAAACATGAACCCAAAAACATCAGAAAGTCTTCCTATAACAGTGTGGCAACAAGCTATTGCTGAAATCTGTGCTTTTATAAATGGAGCAAGAACCTTAAAAGAATTTGAAGATTATGGCTGTTATTGGTGGAAAGATTTTTTAACAGAAAAAAAGTGCACAAAAAGAGGACTGGAACCAGGTGATAATGGGCCAGGATCCTATGGTGCCGCCTTTCATGATTTTCCGATGCCTGACGGAGAAACGTTTAATCAATTTGAGTTTATTATCCGTCAAATATTAGAAAATCCAATATTAAAAACTCATTTTATTTCTCCATGGATTCCTTATTACACTTTCAGAGTAACTGGGCATAAACAAAAAGTTGTTGTTTGTCCATGTCATGGTTGGATTTTTATTCGAATCATGAATAACAAATTAACACTGAATATGATCCAAAGATCAGGAGATGTACCAATTGGTGTTCCATCAAATATGTGCCAGTACGCTGCGCTCACAATGATGATTGCCCAAGTAACAAAAACTGTTCCATATGAATATGTGCACAGTTTTATGGATGCACACATTTATGAAAATCAAATTCCTGCCGTAAAGACAATACTAAGCAGAGAAGACCGTATTTTTCCAATAGTAGAGATGGATGATTCTATTACAAACCTTTTCGATTTCAGAAAAGAGCACTTTGTTCTTAAGGAATACAATCCCCATCCAGGGATAAAAGGAATACCTGTAACAATATAAAGGAGGTGCTGATATGAAAAAACAAGTTAATATTGATTATACTAGATTTGATGACCAAAAAAAAGTTATGGAACAAATCATCAAGGATGGCGCTTGTCCTTTCTGTGTTGATATTGAAAAATTCAACAAAAATGAAATCGGGGTTTATCACAAAAAACCAATTTTTAAGAATGGAAAATATTGGTTGGTAACCACTAATCAATGGCCTTACCAAAATTCAAAAATTTCCTTACTCCTTATTTATAAATTTCACGCAGAAAAAATGAGTGAAATAAAAGAAGGAGCTGGAGAAGAATTTTTTGAAATGCTCAAATGGATTGAAAAAAATTTCAATCATACTAATTGTGGTGGTGCTTTTACTACTAGAATTGGAGTTCCTAAAAAATCTGGGGCTACTGTAAAACATCTTCACACTCAATATGTGATGATTTCTAAAAAAGGTTTCAAAATTAAATTTAGTGTTAAACCAATAGAAAAATAGAAAAACCCGGCGATTCGCCGGGTTTTTTAATTAAAAACTCATATCTACAAATATTGTTTCTATTTCATACTTTTTCAGAATATCCTCACCATCTAAAACTCCATACCCTTCAGAATAAAAGAGTTTTTTAATACCCGATTCTGCAATTAAGTACGTGCAAGGACCACATGGAAATGTAGAAACATAAATACTTGCACCATTCGTAGAAATTCCATTCTTCGCAGCACTAGCAATAACTCCAGCTTCTGAATGTATAAAACTTGAAAGTTCTATATGAATCCCTTTTTTGAAATTATTACGAGGATCACAAAACAAATGAGGAGCATGAGATGAAAGAAGGTGATGATTAAAAGTAATAATAGCGATTTCTTTTTCTTTTACTAAAACAGACCCTATGTGTCTCCAGATATCGCTACTTTTTTCAGCATGTTCTAATCCAAAACTAATCATTCTGCGATCAAAATCGTCACGAGAAATTTTTATATCAGGTGAAAGATCTTGTTGTTTGAGTGAATAATCCCTATCATGTCTTAAGAAAAAATCTTTTTCAAAAACAACATTTTTCCCTGATAAATATTCCTCTGCAATAGCTATCATTTCCTCTTCTTTTGGAAAAATGATTTCAGAAAAAGAATCAAAATTAGTTAAAGTTGTGAAAAAATTTTCTTCAACAACTTCTATTCTCTTGAAAATTTTCAAACTAGAAATCATTGCTTTAATAAGGAATGGATCAATAGCGTTGATATTCTTACCTAATGGACGAAACTTTTGTGAAAAAGAGCTTCCTAAAATCCCCAGGAATTCGATACCAAAATGTTTTTTAAATAAATTTATATAACTTTGGTGAATCCCGGCCACATAAACAAACATCGCTTTCATTTTGGCACCTCTCCTTCTTTTTTTGTTCCCATCTCATTTGCAAAAAAATTTTCTACATACTCATTTAGGCCAGGGATTAATTTTTGACGTATATCCTTTACCAAATTCATGACCATTAGTCTTATTTTATTACTCGTATGAGTTGTTGCTTGTGGTTCAAGAACCTTAACCTCCCCACAAAATTCTTTCAATTTTTCAAGATCCTCATTAGAATAAGTTTCCTGTGTTGCAATTAAAACATCTGGTTTGACTATTTTAATCATCTCCCATTTTGGAGCTTCTTCTTTTAAAACAACAAGGCCAACATGCCTAATACGACTGATTGTGTCCATTCTTTCATCTTGTGGAATAATAGGACGAGTATCACCCTTTTTCTTTTTTATTTTGGCATCGTTGTCGACACCAACAATAAGGTAATCTGCTTGTTCTGAAGCTCTTTCAATATATTTTCCATGCCCAGGATGAAAGATATTCCAAGACCCCATTGTTAAAACAATCGTCTGTCCCAACATTCTTTGGCACTTTACGACTGAGTTTAATTCTTCTAATGTTGTTACGATTGGCGCATTTCTTGATTTCATAATTGTAAATTTGCTTGTTTCTGCCTTAACCTTACCATAAGAATTTTAAATTGCAACAATCAAAAATCCCCACAAATTTGTGGGGATTTTTGATTGTAATTTGTCTCTTTTTTATTCACTAGAACCTAGCCCCTAGAATCTAGAATCTAGAATCTAGAATCTAGAATCTAGAAGCTAGAAGCTAGCCCTTTATCTCTATTCCGGCTGATCTGGCACTTCCTTCTACTATTTTCATTGCCGCTTCTATATCATTTGCGTTTAGGTCTGGCATTTTCTTTTCGGCAATTTCCTTTAATTGGGCTTTGGTTATTTTTCCAGCTTTTGTAACTATGTTTTTCTTTGCTCCTTTTTCTACTCCAGCAGCCTTTAAAATAAGACCTGTTACTGGTGGAGTTTTGATTATAAAATCATAAGTCCTATCCTCGTAAACTGTAATAACTACAGAAACTGTATCCGGCATCATTGGACGAGTTGCCTCATTGAATTTATTAACGAAATCCCCAATGTTTACTCCTGCCTGACCAAGTGCTGGTCCAAGTGGAGGCGCAGGGGTTGCCTTGCCTGCTCCAATTTGTAACTTAATTTTTTTTGTTATTTTTTTAGCCATGATTGATTTATAAGGAGCTTTGCGACTATATATTTACATAAAATCGGTTCGCTCGATCAAAATAAATTAGTAAACTATTTATTTCTCTCTCCCTGCCGATTATAAATCGTCACCCAGCACTTATTTTACTTTTAATTTGTACAAAAATCTATTTTTAATCCCTAAATAATACATTATTCTATAAAAAATACTAGTTTTTGTAAAATAAGTGCTGGATTAAGAAAAATATATTCCGCCCTGCTTCATTATTTTTCTAAATTTTCTTAACTTGCAAGAAGTCCAGCTCGACAGGTGTTTCTCTACCAAACATAGATACTAGGACCTTAACTTTTCCTCTTTCTTGATCAATATCACTCACTTTACCTTCTAAATCTTTAAATGGGCCGTCTGCGATAATAATTAATTCGCCAATCTGTAGATCAATGTTATGTTTTGCAACAGTGTTGTCCATTTTGCTAAACAAAAAGTCTACTTCCTTTTGTTCAAGTGGAACAGGATTTACTCCTGAACCAACGAAACCGGTCACGCGGGGAGTATTTCTAACTATGTACCATGTGTCGTCTGTAACTATCATATCTACTAGTACATATCCGGGATAAACTTTTTCTTCAACTTCAACTCTCTTACCTCCTTTTATTTTTATTTTTTTTTCAGTAGGAACAATGACACTAAAAATTTTATCATTCATTCCAAGTGAATCAATACGCTGTTTTAAATTTCTCATAACAGCATTTTCGTACCCAGCATAGGTATGAATAGCGTACCAATTTCTTTCTGGTTTTTGTTCTTGTTTTGACATAAATTATTTTAAAAAGTTAAAAGCTTTTTTAGGAGTGTTGAGAAAATGTAATCAAAAAGCCCTAAATAATAAGCGACGAAAAGTGAAATTAAAATAACGACCAAAGTAAAAGCAATTGCTTGTTTTTTTGTTGGCCAATTTACGTGCTTAAATTCTGCTCTTGTTTCTTTTATGTAATCTTTTATACCCATAATTTTATTATATTTATTTTCCTTACTAAAAAACCCCCACAGGGCTATATAAATACTACTTTTTTTTAAGCAAAAAGTCAACCTAACACACTTATTTTATTGTTTTTCTGTTTTTAATATAATAAGAATCAAAAAATAAAATTTCATTCATAAATAAAGTAAATATATAGGTCAACTATCGAAAAACTCCCCAAATGGGGGAGTTTTTCGATAGTAATTTATTTGATTTCGTAAGTAATCGTGACATTGGAAGTGACTTTATTTTCTCCCTTTGGAATTTCTGGTACCACTCCTCCTGCGATCGGCGCCAAAGACATCATTGCTGATTTTTCATAATAAACTGGGTAATCACCTGATTCATTAAAACTTATAACTTTCCCTAATTTTACCCCTAAGTCATGTGCAAGAATTTCTGCTTTTGTTTTTGCGTCATCAATAGCTAATTTTCTTGCCTCTGCTTTTAATCCATCTTCATTATCAATAGCGAGATCTGGTCCTGACATTTCTGTTATCCCAACTTTTGCTAATTCTTCTGTAATTTTTCCTGTGTCATCAGTATTTCTTATTTTTACTGAAATAGTTTGAGAAACTGTATACCCAGTAATAACTGATTTCCCCTCTGGACAAGGATAGGTTATACACGCTATTTTCTGATATTCATATTTTGGAACATAATTCATTCCCATTGTTTTTAAATCTTTTTCTGCTATCCCATTTTTCCTCAACATATCTAATGCTGTGTTTGTTTTAAGAGCATTAGTTTTTTGCGCTTCAGTTATTGTTTTTGCTTCACTTCTGGCTGTAAAAGAAATGTTTGCAATATCAGGAACTGCAAAAACTTCTCCTTTACCAGAAAAAGAAATTTGATTTACTTGCCCAATTTGATTTCCAATATAATTATTTGTTTTTATTTCATTTATTATTTTTACTATAAAATAAATTGACAAGATCGTAATAAAAATAAAAAGTGCTGAGGATATTAATTTCTTTTTTGAATGAAACATCATGTGTAGTGGCATATTGCCGTTTAAATTTTCTTCCATAATTTTTAGGCCTAATTTTAAATAGGCAGATTATTTAATTGCTAATAATTCAACATCAAAAATCAAAGTTGCATTTGGTGGAATTGGACCACTACCTTTTGGACCATAAGCAAGATCAGATGGAATAGTTAATTTTCTTTTTTCACCAATCTTCATTCCCTCTACTCCTATATCCCAGCCTTTAATTACATATCCTGCACCCAATGGAAATGAAAATGGCTTACCGTCATCATTATCTAAAGATGAATCAAATTTTACTCCGTTTTCAAGCCATCCAGTGTATTGCACTGAAACAGATTGCCCGATTTTTGCCCCTTCTCCGCTACCTTCTTTGAGAATTTGTATTTTTACTCCACCTTTTATTATTTCTTTTTCACTTGTATCCATAGGATTATTATTTTCTTCATTATTATTAATATTGTTAGTAACTTCAGTTTCAGTTATTTTATTTTCTTTAGTTTTATCTTCTTTAGAAAATAAATAAAAAACCAAAACAACAATTGCCAAAATTACTAAAACTGAGATTATTGATATTATATTTTCTTTTTTATTACCCATACTTTAAATTTTTCCGCTTTGTTTACCAGTCTGATGCTGGAGCGAGTTAAACTTTTAATTATTTTTTATTCTCTAGATCATCTAAAATTTTAAACATCATTTTATTTTGATTTTCTAGATGAAGTAATATTGTTTCTATTTCCATTTCTGACCTAGTATTTATTTCAAAATCAGCCTCAGCTCTAGCTTCAGACCTTTTTGCTTGAAGATTTTGCCCAATCATGATTAATGGCAATAAAAAAAGTTGAATCATATTAGAAATAAACAACCAAAAAACAAAAGCTGGGTATGGATCAAATTTTAACTTCATCGGAGCAAAAATGTTCCAAAAAAGCCAAAACACTGTCCACACAAGAATGATTACAAAAAATCTCATTGAACCAACATGATTAGTCACCCAAAGAGCGAGTAGATCTAATTTACTTAATTTCTCTAAGTGAACAATATTAGCATTTCTAATTGGCTTAGTTACTTTTTTTAACTCATCTAATGTGAGTGGATTATTACTAAATTCTAAACCCTTAAAATTATTATTATCTTTTCCCATGTTGTTTATTATAACAACAAACGAGGAGCAAAACAAAAACTTGTTTTTATTTTGTCCGAGTGTCGTTGTTATATAGATTTTTAATCTATATAACAACAAGAGAGGAGCGAGGCAAAAAGCTATTTTTGCTTTGTCCGAACGCCGTTGTTATATGATTTTTATATAACAACTTTTAAAAAAAATACATTTTATCCAGTAGTGAGACTTGGCGAGGTGTAAAGCACAACTCTAAAGAGCATTTTAAAGCTCTACTATTGGATTGACAGGAAATACTAATGGAGTACCATTAAATTAGATCGTTTTCTTAATATAAATACTATATGACAGCCACAACTTTAATACTTATTATGATAAGTTTAACTAGGTGGGTTGTCAAAAAGAACCCATTTATTAACATCGAACCCTACTGTTGGGGTATTGTGAAAATAGAATTCATTGGAAAAATTAAAGAGATATTTTTCTCTAAAAAATTTTTTATTCCAATAATTATGATCCCTGCCACTATTACCAAAAGAACAGACATTATATTAAGACAATAAACCCTGACATAGATCAGGGTTTATTATTTGTAAATTTTTTAATTAAATCCGAAAAATCCTTTTATCGCAGCCCAAATTGCAGCAAAAGTAATTCCATAGTGATAAAGAATAAAAATAATTATTGCAATTACTACTAATGCGACGAGAATACTTGACCCTCCTTGTAATTTTTTATCTGTTTTCATATGTTTATCCAGCACTAAATTTTATTAGCACTTATTAAGATTTTAAATAATAATACTTAAATTGATTATATCAATTAGGGTAAAAAAAACTAGGCAAGTATAAAATTTAGTGCTGGATGAATTTTAACACTAAACACAATTTGTGTCTGTGTATAAATTATTTCTTATTAAATTTCTTTTTTCATTTTTCTCTTTTCCACTCTCTCCTATCTTTGCCTTTGTAATATTTTTTGTTTTTTAATTTTTCTGGAAGTAAACTTTCTTTGGTGTACTGTTCATATCCTTTACCATAGCCAATATTTTCCATTAATTTAGTTACTGGATTTCGAATACTTTTTGGAATTGGCAAATTTCCATATTTTTTTACATCTTCTTTGGCTCCCAAATAGGCCTCGTAAGCGTCTCTATTTTTCGGAGCAACCGAAAGATAAACCACACCGTGAGCTAGATTTTCTCCACACTCAGGCATTCCAATTATTTCAACTGCCCTAAAAACATCGTTTGCAACAACAAGGGCTGTTGGTTGAGCCATACCAATATCTTCTGAGGCAAAAACTACCATTCGGCGGGCTATAAATTTTGGATCTTCACCGGCATCCAACATTCGACACATATAATAAAGTGCTGCGTCTGGTTGAGAAGCGCGCATACTTTTTATAAAAGCACTGATTGTATTGTAATGTTCGTCACCCTTTTTGTCATAACGTAAAAATTTTGACTGCAGTGTATTTTTTAAATTTTCTAGTGTAATATCTGAATAAAGTCCGGCAGTATTTTCTATCATCGCAATCGCTTGCCTTGCGTCCCCCGCTGACATAAATACGAGCCAATCCATTGCGTCTTTTTTTAATTTAAAACCTGTTCGCTTTATAATTTTTTTCATGTCTTCGTCAGAAAATTCTTCCAGAACAAAAACACGACAACGAGAAAGAAGTGGTGAGATCACTTCAAAACTTGGATTCTCTGTAGTTGCCCCAATTAAAGTTAATTTTCCACTCTCAACATGTGGTAAAAGAAAATCTTGTTGTGCTTTATTAAAACGATGAATTTCGTCAAGAAATAAAATTCGCGGACCTAAAAGTTCCCCTCTTGTTTCTAATATTTTTTTAATATCATCTTTGCCAGCTGAAACGGCAGAAAGTTCGTGATAATCAGCGTTCAGAGCCTTGGCATAAATTCTAGCTAGGGTAGTTTTTCCAATTCCTGGCGGCCCCCAAAGAATAAAAGAAAAAAGATGCTTATTTTTTATAGCAATTGAAAGAGGTTTATTTGGACCAACTAAATGTTCCTGCCCGACAAATTCAGACAAATTTTTAGGCCTAATTTTTGACGCTAGAGGTTCCATTCGCTCATTTTAACATAATCTAAAATATATTTATTTCCTTTTTTTACTTAACAAAAATCCATTTTTATAACCAGAATATATATCATTATCATGATACTTTGGAATAACTTTATCATTTACAAAATCAACGTCGTAAATAGCAGCTGGTTCATCTGGCCCAACAGCATCTATCCTGGCTATTTTAGAAATTTTTTGAACCCAACCTTTAATTACACCAGAGCTACAAGCATTACCAATTAATTGTCCATTTTCGGTAAAACTTTCTTCTATTTCGGAATTAAGTTGATCAATTTTTTCTTTTCCAAAATAATCACTTTCATTTCCTGTACCACCCAAAGAGAAACCATCTTCATTACTATGTGCTGAAATAACCCCAAAAGAAACTTTTTTACCACTATCTTCTTTTGCTTTCAAAATTTGGTTAATTAATTCAAAATCTGAACCACATTCAATTATTCTAAAATTTAATTTATCTTTTTTATGATTATATATTTTCCCCCAAATTTTTTGTTGATTATCAAACGCCCCATTATAATCACTTTCAGCAAAGGCTAAAACCCCCATCCCTTTTTGTTGATCAATATCATTAAGTTGATTAACTAACATCTCTTTTGGATATCTTTGAAAATTAGTAATACCAAATTTTTCATGTAATTTTTTAACACAACCAGGTATTTCATTTTCTAAGTCTTGCATTACTTCAAATGATTTAGTCCCTTGGTCAAAGGATTCTCCTTTAATAAATTTTTTAGAATGTTCTCCACTATTGATATAATCCCATCTCTTTCCTTCTGCCCATGCTTTTGATATTGCATCTTCATCAAAAACAATCCTTTTAAATTGTGCTATATCAAAATCTTCTATCCCGAATCTTTCTCTGGCTGAAACTCTCCATTGTTCTTTTCTTTGGTTAAATTCAAAATTCTTGTCTTTTTCTAATTTTTTATCTTCCCCTTCAACAGAAACATTATTTTCTACTTTTTCAACATTCTTTTCTACTTCCGGTTTTTCAATTTCATCTTTTATTTTATCCTTTGTCTCTTGTACTAAATTTTCTGCTTCGTTATTTATTTGGTTTAAAGACTCACCAATATTTAAATTAACTTTTGAAGCAATAATATCGTCCTGATCAAATTCTTTTGAATTTTCAATTTGCCCAATTTTTTTATCTTGGTTTTTTAATAATGAAATATCTTGATCAATTTTTAGATTAATCTCTTTTGATAATTCTTCTACTGTTTGGGTATCTTCAATATTACTAACTGGTGTGTCTTTTATTACTTCTATTCCCTGCTGTGTTTTGTCTAAATTATCTAGTGGCATATTTAAAATGACTTTCTTATTTTTTCTATTTTCTTTTGTTCTAAATCTTTTTTAAAAGACTTAATAAGCTCTGATTTCTTTTTTGAAAGTTCAGTAATTTTTGTTTTGAACTCACTGTATATGTCTTTGATTTTTCCCTTATCATTCATATTAAAACTATACCAAAAATTATGGTTTTGGTCATTTGCTATTTTTTAAAAAAGTGCTAAATTGAAGGCAGAAATAGTACTAAATATATTCATATGGCAAAAATTGAAGTAAAAGGAAATTTTGATCTTCCTAATCTTATTAATTATCCTGCTTTTAGAGAGCATGGTGCTTATATCCACGCATTTAAGTTATGGTACAACATAACTCAAGAGTACGATGAGGAACTTCTTAAATTGAATAGAACTGCTACCCTTTTGGAATTATGTTCTAAAAATGGCAATGATCTTATCAAGACAATACAGGAAGTATGCGAGCATGATCCAGAGTTAAGAAATAGAATTGCCCAAATAGGTGACATAGAGCATGGAAAGTTCTTTAATGGCATAAAGATTGGCGACACTTTGGTCGACTACACTATCTGTAAAAAATGTGGGTTCGAACACCATTTCAAAAGATTCCCCTGGGTAAATTGTCAGCACTGTGGTTGTAAACAAATGAATCACATTCACACTGACCCATATCCTGATGAAGTTATGACTGATAAATTCGAAATACAAATTTATGAATGTAAGGAGTGCCATAAAAGAATTGAGGCAGAATTCTTAAAAGGAAAAGTGATGTCAGTTTAAAAAACCCCCCGAATAGGGGGTTTTGGTTTTTAATTTATTCCTGACATTTACATTTTGCAAAATGTTTAAATGTCACTTTACTTCTTCTTTATTAAACTTTTATATGTTTGGCTTCGGCCACCGTTTGTAGATTTTATTTGTTCATAAGTTGGAATTTGATAAACCTGCAAACGAGAATCCAAGAAATCTGAGAAAACCATAGTTTTTCCGTCAGGAGAAACGGCTAAGGCAGTTGGTTGATTTCCCCCAATAATCACATCCAATAATTTCCCTGTTTCTGTATCAAAAAGCTCTACTGTTCCCCAGTCTGGGCCAGGTACATAATAATTAGTCGAAGAAAAATTGTGTCCGCGACAAGAAACATAAAGAATTTTTTTATCAGGACTTAAAGCAATAGTGTTTGGATGACTTTCAGTAGAGGCAAATTTTATAACACTATCGTCTTTTAAATTAACTTTGTAAATTGCATTACGCCCCATATCAGAAACAAAAAGCACACCTTTATCTTCATCAACAACAAAATGACGCATTGCATATCCACCAGAATAAATTATTTTTTTAACCCCAGTTATTAAATTTATTTTTTGAATCTGCCCTTTATCAAATCCAGCTACATAAAGAAAATTTCCATCTTTTGTAATATAAAGTCCGCGTGGAGTTTTGACTGTTGAAATTTTTCTGATTAATTTTCCAGTACCTAAATCTATTTCTGAAACATTATTACTTATCCAATTTGAAGCATAAAGTTTTTTGCCATCAGGTGAAAGTTCCACAACCTTTGTCCAATTTCCACCAGTTTTAAAACTACGCAAGGCTTTTTTATTAATTGCATCAATTTCAAAAACTTTGGCTGTTTCCATTTGACTAGCATAAACCCTGGTTCCATCTTTATTAAAAACAACTTCCACGGCTGGGTAATTGTTTAAATTAAATGAAGTGATTTTTTTACCAGTTATTGAATCAAAAACGCTAACTCCTTGTTTTTTATTAGAAAGTGAAGTCACCCAAATTTCTTTTCCGTCGGGAGAAAATATCGCCCCTTTTGGAGCTCCGGGAACTTTTATATTTAAAAGTTTTTTTGGTAAATTCTCTAAGTTTAAATTTTGATTTTGTGCCAAAACAAAATTCCCAGCAAAAAATAAGCTAAATAAAAACAGAGTAGAAATTAAATATTTTTTAATCATATTTTTTAATCATATTTTTAACTAATTTAGGTATATTATCATTTATATATTTTATTGTTTTAAAAGTATATTTATCAACAGCTTTTTTGTTTGTTTTCCAATTTTTTACCATATCGTCAATATCCCAAATAGAAGTTTTTTTATTTAGCGCAACATCATTAAATAGTTTAGCTTTTTTATAATCAAAATTTTCTTTTAAAAAATCGATTTGATTTTTTGCCATACAGATTACTAAATCAAATTTTTTTAAAGTTATTTTATTTATTTTGTGTGGTCGATGTTTTAAACTTTTTGCCCCCAACTTTTTCAAATTTTCTAAAATTTCAGGAAAAACTTTTACTTTTGGGTCAGCATAAATTCCAGCCGACTGAATTTTCCAGTTTCGAATTTTATTTTCTCTTAAATATTTTTGTAATAAAACCTCAGCCGAAAAACTCCGAAAAATATTTCCATTACAAACAAAAAGAATTTTTGGGAATTTTTTAATCATTATGTTAATTTTACCACTAATCCAATAATTAAAATTCCAAAACTGTTAAACAAAAAAGAAATTAATAAAAAAACTTTTGTATTTACTTTTGATAACCCAAGCATAGTAATACCTATTTCATCTGGAATTGGTGAAGCAATAATAATAGCTCCTAAAAACGGAAGGAACCAATGAAACAATTTAGTTTTAAAAATATGGGGTAGTCTTTTTTTTCCTGAAACACCCACAATATAATTTATATCTCTCGAGACCCTGTCTTTAATAAAACGAAAAATAAGATAATCCCCAAAAACAGCACCCATTCCACCAAAAATAGCAACAATAATAATATTAGTTTCTATTGCAAAGTCACTAAGAAGTACAATTGATGGAGTAGTTGTAAAAACTGAAGTAAAAAACATACCAGAAATAAATATTCCAAAATATTCAAATTCTCCAAATCTTTCAATAAATTGATGAATCAATCCTGTTTTTATTAAAACAATAGTTATAATAATACTTATTGATATAAGTAAAATATCTATTAAAAGATGTCTTCTTGTTCTTTCCATAATCAAAATTTATCCAATAAAACTAATAAGCTAAAAAATCCGAAGAAAATAAAAATTACTGTGATAATAATTTTTCTAATCCAGTTTGGACGAAAAACTCTTGGAAGTTCTTTATGGTTAAGCCAGAAAACTAAACCAATATGAACAAACATAGCAAAGGCATTAATTACCGCACCTAGTATTATTAAAGTCTTTGGCTCAGAAATATTAAACAAAAATAAAATTATCCCAAAAAGAATTTGCCCCCATATAAAAGCATAGTAAATTTTTGAGAGATTAATTTTTCCACTCTCCCCTCCTTTTAATTTTTTAATGGCCACATTTTCCGCCATTATTCGCGATGTTGAATCCATAATTCCAAGTTGAGTCTGAAATAACATAACAGAAACTACAACTAAAAACAGTGTCCCTATAATAGGAAATAATTTTTGCCCAATAGCTCCACCTTCATTAATAACAAAATTAATTCCTTCTGAATTGCCTGCTAACCCATGAGTTGTGGCGTAAGATAAAAGCATAAGTAAAAGCATAGAAACAATTCCCAAAAACCAAAAAATGAAAGCGTGTTCAATGCTTATTATCCTCCACCATTTTTTAAAATTAGAAACATTTTCTTCACTTATCTCACAATCTGTTCCAGCTAGTGAGATTTCATTTTCTCTTCTATGAGAAAACAGGCTAGCAATTTTTTGGGAATGCGCCCCCATACCATAACCTTTTTCTTTGATATAAATTGATTGAGTTAAGTTCAAATTTCCACCTGCACCAGAATAGGCAAAGGCACCTAAAAAAGTAGCAATAGCTATTCCTTCAGGTAAAAATCTATAATTATTTCCTATTCCAATTATTCCATTAAATAAAGCTACCCAGTCTGTCTTTACGCTTACAACAATGGCCAACAAAAAAATAAAAGGAATTCCAATCAAGAGAGTGGTTTTAGTAATTCGCTCTACTACTCCGTAAACAGTTTTTCCAACACTTAAAATCAAACCAATTAAGACTAAAAATAAAATAGCTAGCCATTTAAAATCCTCTATCCCAATGACACTTCCCATTACTTTGGCTGAGGCAGCAATAATCCCCGGTAAACCAAAGCCAATAAAAGTTGAAATAATAAACCAATAAACTGCTGGTTTAAAAAATTTATAAATTCCCACAAAGACACTCTCGCCTTTTACAAGAGCATATCTTTCAATTTCCATGTTTATAAAATATTGAAAAGTAATTCCCAAAATAGCTCCCCATGTAATTCCCAAACCGTAATTAGCAGTTAGGTATGGCCACAAAATAACTTCTCCAGAACCTAGTCCAAGAGCAAGAATAATAAAACTAGGACCAATAAGTTTTTTTAGAGGTATTGGTTTGGGAAAAGGTTTTTTAATCATTAATATTGAAAATATACCAAATTTTCGGCTTTTAATCATCTTTAAAATCTATTCGCTTATTCGTTCGAATAAGCGAATAGATTTTTATTCAATCAAACCAAATTTTTGCAAACGAGCTATGATTGAACCAGTTTTTCTACCAAATTCTTTGGCAATTTCATCAAAAAATACTTCTTCACTAAAAAGCTTCTTTAATTTTTTATCATCACTTTCTGACCACGGTTTAAAAGCATTAGGAAAAGTTTTTCTAATTTCATCAAATCCATGACCACCTGTTTTCTTTTTGTCCCCCACTTTATGTACTTTACGAGATTTTTTAATCTTTGAATCACTTACATATCCACCAGAAGCTCGCACAAAATTCTCATGCATTTTTTTAATTTCATCTGAAGAAATTTTAGCAAAAACTCTTTCAGCTTCTTTTGATTCATCTCTAAATCTCCTATCTTGAAAAAGAACCTCTGGATGAACTTGAAAAGCCTTTTCATTAAGACCTATGATATAAAGCCCTGAAAGTCTTCTGACACGAGAAAGAGCAACATAACCCTGTCCATATTCAAAAACCCCTGATAAGTCCATTATAGCTCCATCCATGCTCATTCCTTGGCTCTTGTGGACAGTAATCGCCCAAGCGAGACGGAGTGGCACTTGAATAATCTTGGCTTTAATTTTTCCATTTTCTTCCACAACCCATTCCATAGGCTCAACTGTTATATTTCTATTATTCTTAATTTTCACTATTGGATGCTCGTCATTTTGATCAAAACCAATCACGGTTCCTAGTGTCCCATTAACAAATCCATCCTTCTGACTGTTTTTTGTAAACATAACTTCTGCTCCAACTTTTAAAATTAAATTTTCTGGCGACAAACATCCCTTTTTTAAAACAGCTGCTAAAAATTCATTCCCATCAGAAGACATTTGAAAAGTTACAGTTCTGTTTTCGATTTTAGAAAGAGTTTCATTGTTTACAAAATCAACATCAATATTATGAGAAAAAAGCTTGGGTATATTTTCTGGAAAAGTTTTGACTTGATCAATTTTCCTTTTCTCAATTTTTTGTAAATGATTTTTATTAAAAGTATTTTGGCGAATTGCCGAAAGAATAGAAAGAAAATCTTCATCATCTTGACGATATTGTTCCGTAATATAGCAAACTAAAGGTTTGGCTCTTTCCCATGCGGAACAATCATAAGCAAAATTTGATTTTGATTTTTCTTCACTAAACATTTCCTGTTGTAAAAAATCTTCATCATTTGGAACATTTTTAACTATCGGAGGTAATTGGAAAAAATCACCAACAAAAATTATTTGTAGTCCACCAAAAGCTTCAGAATTTTGTTTAACTTCTCTACAAACTGCATCAACCATTGAGAGTGTGTCAGCTGACAACATAGAAACTTCATCAATAATTAAAACTTTCGTACGACGAATTCTTTTTACAATATATTCAATACTGGCAATCTTATCTAAATCATATTTATTAAATTTCCTTTTAATCCCTATTCCACTCCAAGAATGAATGGTCATTCCTCCAATATGAGTCGCTGCAATTCCAGTCGAAGCAGTGATTGCAGTTTCAACTCCATTTGTCCGCAAAAAGTTCACATACTCATTTATAGTATAGGTTTTTCCAGCCCCCGGCTCGCCAGTTAAAAATACATTGGCTCCAGTCTTTAAAATTTCGAGTGCTTGTTTTTGGGTCATTATGGTAGGTTATAGGTTAGAGTTTATAGGTTTTAGTAAAAATTACCTTACTTTATTTTCCATATAAAAAACTATACCAAAAAATTAGATTTTAGGCATTTTTAGTATAGTTTTTTACGAGTTTTTTATTTATGTACTGTAACAGATGCACTACCAACATTCTGCATTGCATCATAGGCTTTAATTAAAATAATGTGATCACCAGCTGTAACTTTTCTACTATTCCATGTATAGCTATATGAAGGACTATAATCGGTAGATTTTTTAACACCATCAACCCAAAATTCTACCTTAACCACTCCAATATTATCAGTAACATTAGCAGTTATTGGAGTACTATTTCCAATAGTAGATCCGTTGGTTGGGCTAGTAATGATAACTACTGGAGGAGTGGTGTCAGTAAGAGGTTGTGTTGTTGCCGAAGCTGATGACGATTGAGCAGAATTATTCCCTGCTAAATCGTAAGCAGACACTGTGTATGAGTAAGTAGTTCCAGCTATTAGTCCTGTATTAGAGTATGAATTAGTTGCTGAGGTACCAATTTGAGTACCACTTCTATATATCTTGTATCCAGTTACTCCTACATTGTCAGTTGAAGCTGTCCAAGATAAATTAATTTGAGTTTGAGAAATAGCTGTTGCTGTTAAGTTGGTTGGAGTAGTTGGAGCTGTAGTATCTAAGGTAATGGTAACACCATCACTTAAACTATTACTAACATTCCCCATCGCGTCTTTTGCCCAAGCATAAAGTGTTTTTGTTCCAGCTGTTGTAAAGATATATGAAGAAGGTGCACTTAATATCCAACCAGTAGCACCAGATAATGGTTTAGTATTTGTTTCAGTTAGTTTGTAACCAATAACTCCAATATTATCTGAAGCAGTAAAAGTAGTAATTGGAACCGTCAGTGATAAAGAAGTTGCAGGAATTGTAAAAGTATTCACTACAGGAAGAGTTGTGTCAGGTTGTGCAACAACATAAGTACCTTGAGCAGTAGCAAATTGACTTGGATCATTTGTTTTAACTAATTTTACAATAAAATTATAAGAGCCTGCTTCTTGATCAAGTGGAGATTTCATAGACACAACAACGGAAAAAGTTGCTCCCGGAGCTAAGTCAAAACTAATTGGAGACATAGTGCCACTACTATTTCCATAATTTAAATAAGTAAAACCAAGTGGGACTGATTCAGTAGTAAATGTAAAATTATTTGTTACGAGAGAATTATTAGTAATAAGAACAATATAATTCGATGTTTGACCAGGAGCAGCTGTTTTGGTTGATGAACTAAAAAGAAAATCAATATTACTCATATTATTTTCATTTGAATTTGAATTAAAAACCACATAAGTAGCTGTAGCAGAAGCACTACCTCCATTTGTAGAAGAATCATGGAGAGTTACATCAAAATTATAGAATCCATCTACTGTGTTAAAAAGCGAAGTAACTGGTAAAGTGAAAGTACTAGAAGCTCCAGAAGCTAATGGAATACTAGGAATACTTGTTGCATAAGCAAAACCCGAAGGTAAGCTTTGACTAATATTAAAATTAGCTGTTGCACATGCTGGAGAATTATTATTGGTAACTGTAACTGAATAATAAAGTGTTTGAGTAGAATAACCATTTTGACTTAGTGGAGAAATATTAATAGTAGGATTATATTTTGCACATAAAGGATGGTCAACAGTAACTTGCAAAGTTACTGAACTAGATGTGTGAGAATTTTGAGTTATTGTAATTCCATTAATCAAATCATAAAAAGAAGCACCATCAGTCAAAGCTCCATCTCGAAAATCTAAAGAAGAATTACTATTTGTGCCAGGAGTAGTATCAAGAAAAAATTGTCCATTATGGCCAGATATATGAATACTAGCACCACTAGTCATAGTAGTAGGTAAAATTGTATCTATCCCAATAGGTTGACGATATCCAATATAATAAGAATCATCTGTGTTCTCTTTTGGAATTTTAAGCACCTGAGTCCCCGTTGATTCTGTTTCTAATTTTTGAATAGTATATGTGCCACTAGTTGTGACATCTTGAATATTAATACTAGGGATCACATTTAATGCTACTTTATTAGGGGAATTAGAAAGAGAAAGACTACTACCCTGACCGTTTCCCATAACATCAAATGGGTCACCATATACAGATACAACACAATTTCCAGATGTACTAATTGCATCAATTCCACAATCATATGTCGAAGAATGACCCAACCCCAAATTGTGTCCAATTTCATGATAAATAGTACTTTTAGTAAGAGGAATCATAACCGTATTATCAATACTATTTTTTTGGATTGATATTATACTCAAATCGCCTCCAGCTTCAGCTACTCCAGTCCATGAATTACAAGATGACCATGGAGGAATAATATAAGAAACAAATTCATAATCACCTAAGTTATAACCAAGGGCTGTAGCTGCAGCAGTAGCAGGTGCTGTAATTTCTCGATAAGACAAACTCCCCCCACAAAGATCAGCTTTTGAATATGGCACAGTAACCCAAGGAGTAACAGCCCCAGAGAAAGAAAACTTATTATTGGAATCTTCTTCATAAAAAGTTTTTAAAGAATCATTTGTTTCACTAAAATAAATATCGGAAAGTTGAGAAGAGGTTAAATCTTGATTTGTATAATCAGTAAAAGTAAATGGAATAACAAGAGTTTTGTGATCCCCTAAAGAAGATTGTCCACTAGTTGGAGGAGAAGTTGTTTCAATAATTGAATCGTCACTTACGGCAATATCAAATTGATAAACTATTCCATTTATTGTAATTTCAGATCCTGGTTCTAAATTTAATTTTCCTTTAGCTGTATGTATTTCATATTTTTTTCCAGTAACGTCAGTAATGTAATTTTTTTCTTTTAAATAACCAGTTTTTATATTTTCTTCAATTATCTTTTCAAATTTACCTTTAACACTTTTGTTCTGTTCTATTAAAATTTTAACAGATGCAGGTAGTTTATCGTATATCCCTTTCGGTAAAGAATTTTTTAAAAACTTATTAGTATTATCTTTAATTAAACCTTTCATTACTTCTGTTCTTTCTTGAAGAACAGAAGTAAGACTAGCTAGTGCTGTAGCTTTTTGTGTTTCTGAGGCAGACTGATAAGCCTTAATTTCTTTCAGTAAATCGTTATTTAATTTTTCTATGTTAGATTTATTATTTTGTGAATTTGATCCTTGAGTAGCATAAGTTTTTTGAATACCCACCAAACATAGTGATGTAAAAAAAAGAGCAGTAATTATAAATACTACCCAGTGCATTTTTGAATAAAAAGAATTGTCGTGCCAATTACTATACCAGCGACTACTTCTGAGTAAATGATTATGAATTTTTTTCATATTAAATTAATTGTTAAATATTAATAAATAACGATATATAAATTATATCATGTTTGTTCTAGTACTATATAAAAATTGGGTATAAAATAAAACTATTATATATAGTATTATTTAGAAATAATAGTTGAATATCTCATCATAACTTGATGATCAATAAACAAAAAAGCCGAGTTGGCTTCTTCGCTGTTATCTTTATAATCTATTCCATCTAAAGCTTCCCACAAAGAAAGTAGGTTTTGTTTCATGGTTACCTCGTCGTCTGTATTAGATAATTCTATTACTAAGCTTGTTGCATTATAAAGATCTTTAATTGTCCAAGCCTCACTTACTTTTTTAACAGCAAGAGCAAATTTTTCTTTAAGTAATTTTCTTTCTGTTTCATTTTTTACCAGAGAAATATTGTCGAAAATAGAAATAAAACCTGGAATTATATTTTTGGGTTGTTTTTCATTTTGATTATTTAATTCAATTTTATTTTTTACCATAATATAGATCTCAACTATTGGGTGCCTGGAGAGAATCGGACTCTCGATACCTGTTCCACAAACAGGAGTTTTACCACTAAACTACAGGCACCATGTAATACTTTACAAAGTATTTATTATTTAATTTTCAAATTTTTTTTAAATCTATTTTCTTCTTCTTTATGATGGTGCACAAGATGATGACAATTATGACAAAGCCATGCAAGATTCTTTATTAAATTATTTTTTCTATCCTTGTCTATATGATGCACAGAAAGGACTCTTCTATCATTTATTTTACATAGCATACATATTTCAACAATCTTATTTCTTGAAAGTACGCTTCTGTAAGCATATAAACCATTTTTCCAATTAATGTGTTTCGGACCAACAAATTCCTGATTTCGCCAAAGTGTCTGGCAAGATTTACTACAAAAAAACTTTCCGCTTTTTGAAACCCTTAAGGCCTTTTTTGTTTTATAAGCTTCCTTTCCACAAACATTACATTTGATTATTTTACCAGTTCGCATTCCTTTATATTGACATTCTGAAGAACAATAAATTCCATAACCACGTAATAACCAAGATGGTTTTGTGTAAAAGCTTTTATCACAAATTTTACATTTTACATTTGGCACATTTAAATTTTATCAAAAAACAAAATTAATGTAAACAAAATAGATTCATAACTTTTTCCACAAACTTCAGTGTTAACCGTTACACCATAGGCACCATATGTAAAAACAGTCTGTTGACTGCCTTTAATTTATAGCAAATTTATCGGTAATAAGTAAAGCCAATTAAAATTCGTAAATGTATAAGTTTTTACACAAACCAGAATTAGAGTTTTTTAAAATAACTTTCTCTCTGTAATTTTTAGAGGAAAATTGAAAATCACATGAAACAACTAATGTCCCACTTTTTAATTCTTTTTCTAGTTTTGGTAATAGCTTATCCATTATTTCCGGAAAAAGATAAACAAAAATTCTATCTGCTTCTTTTAAGTCAATTTCAAAAAAATTTTTATCTATAATTTTTATTTTTTTATCTTTTTTTGTAAAAAAATTCTTAATTCTTAATAACAAAAGTGGGGTCGGAGCAATTTCTACTCCAACACAATTGATATTCTTAAACTCTTTTTTACAATCAAATAAGACTCTGCCATCACCACAACCCAAATCATAAAGTGTCTGCCCATCTTCTAGTTTTAAATTGGTGATAATTTTACTAATGATTTTTTTTGATACAGGTACAAAAGGAACTTTAATTCTAAAAGAAAAATATAAACTGTATGTAAAAAACACAAAAAATATTAAAAGACCAAGTAATAAAATAATTTCTATAATAAATAAAATATTCATATTTGTGCGCGGGAGAAGACTCGAACTTCCAAGCCATTGCTGGCACTACCACCTCAAGGTAGCGCGTCTACCAGTTTCGCCACCCGCGCATAATTAAAAGCGCTATCATTATACGAAAAAGTCAGATTTACTTCAAATTTAAAAATCCTCCGACTTATTCGGAGGACTTTTATTCTTCTACTTCTTCTTTTCCTATAATTTCTATTGCTTTCTCTTCGGCTTCAGGTATTTCGTCTTCTTCAATTATATCTTTATTACCTCCTTGGGAAACAACAGTTGCTTTCATTTTTCTTTTTGCTTCTTTAGCTGCTTTTTCTCTAATATAATAAAGTTTTGATCTTCTTGTTTTTGCTTTCTTTATAATTTCAACTTTATCTATAAGTGGAGAGTATAGTGGAAATATTCTTTCAACTCCAATACCGCTTGAAACTTTTCGTATTGTAATTGTAGCACCTGCTTCTTTGCCATGTTTTCTTGCAAGAACAATCCCCTCAAAAGCCTGTAGGCGAAATTTAATAGTTTTTTCAGTTTTTTTGTTTGCCTTGGTCGATATTTTTTCTTCTTTAATTTTGGACCAAACTCGAATAGTATCCCCTGCTTTTATAGCTAGAGCCTTTCTTTCTTCAGTATTTACTGGTGTTAATTTTTTAATTGAAATTGCCATGTAAGAGCTAATTTATCATAATTCTCATTTTAGAGCAAGTTATTCTTCAGATTCTACTAATTTAAAGGCTTCTTCGAAATCATCTGGTAAAGGAGCTGTTATTTTCAACTTTTTTCTATCTTCTAAAGAAAATTGCAAAGAATATGCATGAAGAGCTACTCTATTAAAACCAAGTGCATAAGGTTTTGAGGAAGTATAAAGGGAATCAGAAACAATCGGATTATTTATATATTTTAAATGAGCCCTGATTTGATGCGTCCGACCAGTTTTTGGATATACATCTATAAATGAAAATTTTTCTTTGTTATTTTCAAATCTAGCTAAAACTTTATATTGTGTCACAGCGTCTCTTTTTTCTCCTCTTATACCTCTCATTGCAGACCACATTCTAAAATCATTTTTACTTCTGGCTATTGGAGCATCAATTGTCCCTTCATCGTTTTTCACAAAACCCCAAACAAAAGCTTTATAAATTTTCTTCATTGTTCTTTTTTGAAACTGCTCTTTTAAAAAAAGAAATGACTTTTGATTTTTTGCTATAACCAAAACACCAGATGTTTCTTTATCTAATCGATGAACTATTCCTGGACGATAAATTTTTACTTCCTTGTTATTTTTTAAGTCAGAAATTATAACTGGTTCTCCGACTTCCTTCATTTCTGGATATTTTTCTAAAATAAAATCCGCTAATGTTTTTTCATTAGTTTTTCCATCCCCATGAACCATAAGCCCTGCTGGTTTATTTATCACGAGAACATTTTCATCTTCATATAAAGTCCAGTCTGAAATAGAATTTCCCATAAAATTAATTTTTACTTGATTTTATTAAAATCTCTTGATCTATTTTCTGAAATCTTTCTTGTTCAATCCCATCAATAATCACATTACCTAAAAACATATCTTTCGGTCTTGCCCAAATAAACCCGTCTTCAAGATGGATATAAACAACCATTTTCTCCATTGTCTCACTGTGAAAAACCTCGCAAAGAACCTTAGCTTTTGTTCCTTTGTAATGCTTATAGACTTCACCAATTTCAAGTTCTTTCATAATTAAATATTTTTGCTTATTTCTTTCCATTCATCACTCAATAAAATAGAATCTTTTAATTTTTCAAGTAAACAAGTTTTTTCTAGATATGTCATTTGTGATAATTGTTCTAAAATTTTTTTTAATTTATCATCTAATTCAACGATCTTAATTAAAGTATTAATTTTTTCATCAATATCGTTTCTTATCTCAACAACATAAAAACTTTTATTTAAAAGATGGTCTCTAAATGCCAACTGAAAAAATTCATCATCTTTTGTTATTTTATTTTTTACAATAGTATGGGTTGTAGTATTATTATCTCTTGAATGAACACAGAAACTTGATTGAATTCCATTTTTCATAATTTCATCAACTATATTTTTAAAATCATCAGTCGCTTCTTATAAAACAAAACTATTATTATCCTGAAACAGGATAGCACCAATCAATTTATCATTATTAAATACTCGATAATTCATCTTCATAGTTTAATAATTCCTCCGTTATTTTGATAAAACTTTTCATCTCTGATCTTATTACCATAAAAATTAAGAGAATTAGTTCTCTTCTGGAGAGCTTTATAAACATCAAAGTTAGGGTCTTTTGTTTTAATAATAGTTTCTATAATTTGAATATCTTTTATATTTAAGTTTTGAATATTTCCACTAAAGTAAACCTCGCAAATTACCGCCCAATATTCAGTAGCTTTATTATATAATTCATTTTTTTTGTCTTCACTATTTATTGATTCAACATAACTTGATAGATATCTATCTTCTGATTGAACACGGTCCAAGATATAAAGTAAAAAATCTAACCTTTGTTCAATAGAAAGATTATTTATACACTCCCAACTATTACAATGACCAGCCTCATGAGAGAAAGCTGTATTTATGTTTTCCGAAAAATTAAATCTAAAAGATGGTTCAAAAAATATTATTTTTGAATTATCATTTGTTAAAGCCCAAGCTTTTTGATCATCGTTAATTCCATAACTTTTTGGAATTTCTTCTGTCATATTTTCTTGTTTTATTTCTGTAATTTCGCTATTTATCCAATTTTTTGGATAAGTTTGTTCTAAAATTTTATGAAACACTTCAGCAGGTAATGTGTCTTTACCACAAACTAGATTAGACACAGATATTGGTTTATCTTCCTTTTCTGATATTTCTGGATTGAATCTTTTTTCGATTGTATCAATATTTGCTAAGTATTCATCTTCTATTTTTAATGAATGAAAACTAATATCAAGTAAGGAAAAATTATTAATTGTTGGTTCAATTCCTTTTTTTTGCACTTTTATTTCTTCAATATAAATATTATTATTTGGAATATACTTATAACATTCCTCACCTATAAGATTTTTTATCTTAATGATTTTATCTTCAATAGATATTTGTTCTTTTTCTTTATTTTTTAGTTTATCATCAATTATTTCTTTTATATTTTTTAAATCTTTATAATTAAAATAATTCTTTCCAACCCCTACAGCAATAGTAAGGGAAAAAATACCGATAACAGAATAAAAAACTACTCTAATAGCTTTTGGTATTGAATAATAAGCTTCCATCCAACTATTAAGTATAGTTTCAGATTTATTTATCTTTTCTTTCATAATTAAATAATATCAAATTTTAAATATTGTGCCCCTGGCAGGAATCGAACCCACATCAACGCCTTAGAAGAGCGCTGCTCTATCCATTGAGCTACAAGGGCTTTTAAGATGTTTTAAATTTTAGCATGAAACCATAAGCCTTTCAATGGGTTTGTGTATTTTGCCATTTTCTGTTAAATTATAAACAATTATGTTGGGCGGTTAGCTCAGTTGGTAGAGCGCTTCATTTACACTGAAGATGTCAGGGGTTCGAGCCCTCTACCGCCCACCAAATAATAAAAACCTTCAAAAGAATTGGAGGTTTTTATTATTATTATTAATTTTATTTAATCCCTTCTAAAGCAAGACCTATGACTGTCGCATAAGTTAGTGAATTTTTAAAACTAATAGCTGGTAGATGTTCATTGAAATTACCAACATTTTCCCAAACATTTGCCAATTCAACTTCTATTCTCAGACTAGTTTTTAAATAATCAACTAAACCAATTAGATTTGCACTTCCACCACATAATATTATTTTTTCTATTTTTTGATTTTGTCTTCCTTTCCCCCCGCCTGCATCAGCTATGCCAAAAGCATTGCGGGCAGGATCTTTCACTAAATGCCAACTGACAAAATATCTATTTAATTCATCTCTTAAAATAGAAACCCCTTCAATTAGTGTTGTATACAACTGTCTATTTTCTTCATCATTTTTCAAACCATGTATCATTTTTATTTTTTCAGCATCTGAAAATGTTATTCCAAATTTTTTTTTGATCATTGTTGTTAGAAAAAATCCACCAATAGCAGACTTTGTACTAAACTCTATAAATTTATTATTTACAATAAAGATATCTGAATCCATTTCACCAAAATCAACAACCATATAGTTACTAAAATCATCTTCCTTTAATACACATTTTTTTATGGCTTCACTCTTTTTTTCAGTTCCCGTAATTTTAATACCAGCTTCCTTAAAGGCTTTTAAAATACTGTCATCTAGAATTGTTGTTTTTATAGAATTTACTTTTGTTTCTTTTTTGAAAGTTTTTAAAATGTTTACTAGTTCAGTTTTATTTTTAACCTCCCCCATTTCAATCACTCCCGCCGGAATTTTTTTTACTCCATATTTTCCTAAAACAATGTTTTTTACCCCGCCATGGCGTGGGTTACCTTCTTTCTTTAACTCAATAAATTTTAAAGAAGTATCTGAAATATCAACCCCAAAAGATGAGTTCTTTAAAAAAACTGGTGTAAAAAATTTTTTGTATAGAATACTACTCATTTAAGTGTATTATACCCCGCAGTGAGACTTTTCTAAAGTTCTACTACGGAGTTATACGATTTTTTAAACTAACTAGCTATTACTTTTTTTGTAAAAAGTAAAAAGTAAAGGGAGAAAAGAAACAAAAATAATGACGAGCACAATAGGAAAAATGTATTTATCCACATCTTTAATATAATTTCCTAAAAAATATCCCCCAAAGATCATTATCGCTGTCCAGAAAAATCCACCTAAAATATTCCAAAAAATAAAGGTTTTATACTTCATTTTACCAACTCCAGCCATTATCGGTGTAAAAGTTCTCACTATTGGAACAAAACGAGCAAGTGTTACTGCTTTGTTTCCATATTTTTCAAAAAATTCTGTGGTTTTATCTATATTTTTTTTATTCCAAAAAAATGAGTTTGGCTTGGAAAAAATTTTGGGACCAATTTTTTTACCAAAATAATACCCGAAAGAATCACCAAGAAAAGCCATCAAAAAAGACCCTAAAAATAAAATTAAAATATTAAAATGCCCAGCCGAGACCAAGACTCCGGCAGTAAAAAGTAATGAATCCCCCGGAAGAAAAAATCCAAAGAATAGACCAGACTCCGCAAAAACGAATAATAAAATTCCGATTAATCCAATTGTTTCTATTAAAGGTATTATTTCAAAAAAATGCATTTGATTAGGTTATAGGTTATAGGTTATAGGGTATAGGTTATAGTAAAAAATCTAAAAATTACGAAACCTTATACTTCCTGGGTGACCGAAGGTTTCAATTAAAAATTCTTTATCAGTACCAAAAGAAAGTAATTTTACATCAAAATTTTCCATTAAAAACTCCTTTAGTTTTAAAAACAATTCATTTGCTTTGTTTTTTTCTAGTAAATTATTTGATAAATGAGCGAATGGAAACAAAATAATTTTATTTTTCCCGACATCTTTGGACATTTTTTCTATTTCTACTCCCACTTTTCCAATATCATCAATTTTGTCGTCTGTTTCAAAACTTATTTGAGCAACAATACAATTATCAAAAATTGATTTATCTTCTGATTCATAATTTTGAACTTCAAATTTTTTACAATGATTTAATATGATTTTCATATTTTACTAAAAATATTTATTCTTCTTTCTCCCCAAAGTTTATAGTTATTTTCTTCTAAAAATTCTTTTACTTTTTTGATATTTTTTTTAGGTTTCATATTTTTATTGAAATCAGACAAAGAATTAAACGACCATTCTGTTTTACTAAAAAATTCTTTTTTATTTTTAATTTTAGAATCTTTCATAATAAGTTTATATGTTTTTTCTTTCTTGTCTCTCTCATCACCATCAAAACAATCAAACATAATTTCTGCATCAAAAAATGGTCCATGGAATCCAGGTTCTATTATAACGATATTTCCCCCCTCTTTCAAAACCCTGTTGACTTCTATTAAGGCTTTTTTGGGTGATTTCATATGGTGTAAAGAAAGAGTAAAAATCACAACATCAAAACTTTTTAATTTAAATGCTAAATTTTCAGCATTTAAAATTATATATTTTATATTTTTTGAACTAAAATTTTTTCTCGCTGAAAGAATATTCTTTTTGTCAGGATCTATGGCGATAATTTTTACTCCTTTGTTTTTAGAAATTTGCTTTGTTCTAAATCCATCACCACAACCAATTTCTAAAACTCTTTTATTTTTTAGATCAATTTTTTTGAATAATATTTTTAAAAAATTATCTTTTATTTTCATCAGTTTCTTTATTGTCTTCTATCTACGCCATAGCGTAGATTGCTTTATGAACTTTATAACTTTATGAACCTTTTACTAATTATTTATTTTGCTTTAGTTCCAACTGGAATTTCATCATTCGGTTCAAGTAAGGAAAATTTTCCATCATCAGTAGACACCGCCAAAATCATTCCTTGGCTTTCTAATCCCTTAATTATTCTTGGTTCTAAATTCACTACAAACATACATTTTTTACCAACTAAAACTGAAATATCTGGAAAAAATTCTGAAATACCAGAAACTATCTGCCTTGGTTTATCCTCAGCCATATCAACTTCTAGTTTTAGTAATTTATCCGTCTCTGGAACTTTCTCAACTGATAAAATCTTCCCAACCCTTAGATCTAATTTACTAAAATCATCTATTGTAATCAGATTTGATTTTTTTGAATTATCTTCTATTTTATTTTTATTTTCTTCTTCCATATATTTTTATTTGAATTTATTTTTATCAAGATAACGCTGAAGGATAATGGCTGCGGCCAAATCATCTACTTCTTGCCCTGCGTAGCCTTGGCGGAGGAGGGTTTTTTTATCATTTATCTTTTTTATTTTTTTTGCATTATTCCTTTCTTTTCCGTCTCTGCCTCGAGCCTCAACTGAAGTCATAAATTCTTTTTCAAAAACGATTGGCAGATTTGTCTCATTTTCCAATAATTCTCTGAAAGAAATTATACTCTCCATTATTTTATTTTGCTCACCATTTCCGTTTTCTGATTCCCCTATAACTATTTCCCCTATTTCCTCTTTCTGGCAAATTTTCTTAATATTTTCCAAAAGGTTACTATCATTTTTTAATATTTCTTTTGGAAAAGCTAGTGTTCCTCCTTCATCGGAAGTAGCAATACCAACCCTCTTTGTACCAAAATCAATACCTAAAAATCTTGTCATATAGGTATATACTAACATGTTTATACACCTCTTTAAAATATTGTTTTGATATTAATTTTTTGTTACAATTAACACATTATGATGAACACATTATCACAAAACCCTTGGTTTTTATTACTAGCATTACTTTGGATATTACCATGGAAGGGATATGCTCTTTGGACTGCCTCAAAAAAGAGTCATAGAGTTTGGTTTGTAGTGCTTCTTTTGGTAAACACCATAGGAATACTAGATATCTTTTATATCTTCTATGTTGCAAAAAGAAATTGGAAAGATATTAAAAGAATAGTAATGAAACCAAAAACAGAAAACTCAAAAGATTAGAAATTAAAAAAATCCTCCGACCTAACGTCGGATGATTTTTTTAATATTATCTATTATTATCCACGCTGACATATTTCCAAAACCTTTTTTATTAATATTAAATGGTTTTATTTTTGCGGGGTCAGAAAGAAAAATTAATAAACAGTATTTTTTATCTTTAAATCTTTCAAAAAACTTTCTATTTTTTTCTTTCTCTATACCAATATACTCTCCGTATTTATTTAAAATTTCTTTTACTTTCTTTTGATTTAAGTCAGAAAATTGCAAAACTTTTGAAACTTTTGCCTTAATAGTTACTGATTCGCCGGAATTTTTAAAATAAACAATATCTCCATTTTTTATTTTATCCCAGGGAGAACATTTGTTTTTATACCATCGAGATTCTATTGTTTTTTCTTTATTCAAAATCTTAGGCAAAAGTCCCCAAGATTTTTTTATAATAGCAATATGATACATATTATTAATTTCTATTCATATCTTAAGGCTTCAATTGGATTTAATTTTGAAGCTCTTCTGGCTGGATAATAACCAAAAATAATTCCTATTACTGTTGAGACACCGAAAGCAAGTAGCACAGAAGAAAAGGAAACTTGTGTTTTTATTATTCCTAAAGATGTAATAGTAAAAGAAACTAGCCACCCCAAAATGACACCCGCCAAACCACCAGAGAAAGTTAAGACAATGGCTTCTATTAAAAATTGATTATTAATATCTCTTCTCTTTGCCCCAACCGCTTTTCTTAAACCAATTTCACGAGTTCTCTCTGTTACAGTAGTTAGCATCATATTCATAATCCCAATTCCACCAACTAAAAGAGAGATGCCGGCAATAGAAGCTAAAAATATTGTGAAAGTATCAATAACTTGAGTTAGTGTACTTAATATATCTGCTTGAGACATTACAGAAAAATCAGCTTCTTCAACATTATGTTTTCGTAATAAAGCATCAGTTAACTCTTGTTTAACAATTGCCATTTGATCTTTATCTACTACCGCAACAGACATCGAAGATAGGTAATCAGCCCCTGCTAAAACTTTTTGCATAGTACTTAATGGAACAATTACTATATCGTCTGGATTAACAAAACCAGAACCACCTTTTGTTTCTAAAATTCCAATAACTTTAAAATTTACTTTGTTTATGCGAATTGTTTTATTTATTGGATCATCTTCATCAAAAAGATCAGTCGCGGTGGTAGAACCCAAGACAGCAACTTTTGCTAAACTTCTTTCATTAGCTTCACTTATAAAATTACCAGTTTGAGTATCAGTATTATGAACAGTTCCGTAATTACTAGTTGTTCCCGTAACAGTAGTGTTAGTATTATTTCCACTTTGAGAAATAATTTGAAAACGCCTCTGAAGTTCTGGGGAGATATTAGTAATACCAGAAATTTGTAAAAGTACATCAACATCTTCACTTTTTAAGTTCTGAGCAGAACCACGACCAGAGGAAACTATCCCTCGTCCTGGTTGAATAACTCCTGGATAAACATAAATCAAATTAGATCCTAACCCTTCGATACTCGCTTGTATTGAAGATTGAGCGCCTTGCCCAATTGCCGTCATAGCAATAACAGATGCTATCCCAATAACAATACCGAGCATAGTAAGTCCGGTTCTAGCCTTGTTTGCCGACAATGATGTAAATGTTTCTCTAAATATATCTGTTAATTTCATTTTTTTCTTTACTAACAACTAGAGCCTAGCCACTAGTACCTAATTATATTATTCTTCTTGTATGATTCCTCCCATCTTCGAATATCTGACCATCTTTAATAAAAATAATTCTCTCTGCGTGTTCTGCTACATCTCTTTCATGAGTTATAAGAATTATTGTTCTTCCTTGTTCTCTATTTAATCTTTGAAAAGTTTCCAATACAACTTCCCCTGTTTTTGTGTCTAAATTTCCAGTTGGCTCGTCAGCTAAAATTAAAGTTGGATTATTTACTAGTGCTCTTGCGATAGCAACGCGTTGAATTTGTCCCCCAGAAAGTTGATTGGATAAATGATTAAAATGACTTTCATCAAATCCTGCTGAATATAGTGATTCTTTGGCTCTTTGTTCTTTTTCTTCTTCTCCTACTCCTTTATAAACAAGTGGTAACATTACATTTCTCAAGACAGTAGTTCTTGGTAATAGATTAAATGATTGAAAAACAAATCCAATTTTATTTTTTCTAATATCTGCTAATTCATCGTCAGATAAAGTAGAAACATCTTTTCCGTCTAAAAAATATTTTCCATCTGTTGGAGTATCAAGTGCTCCTAAAATATGCATCATTGTAGATTTTCCAGAACCAGACGGCCCCATAATCGCAACAAATTCCCCGTCTTCAATAGAAAAACTAACATCATCTAATGCACGAAGTTCTTCAACTCCTGTTTTATATATTTTTGTAATATTTTTTACTTCAATCATTTGAATTAGGTTCTAGTTTCTAGTAGCTAGGTTCTAGTCTTTAATAGACTATTTAGAAGAACTTCTTGTTGCTGGTCCACCTCCAAACATACTTGGAGCTTGTGTTGTTGTCTTAGTTTTAGATGTTGCTGGGATAATGGTTTTTTGGATAATTTGATCTCCTTCATTAAGACCAGAGACAATTTCTGTATCAGTATCATTAGAAATACCTATCTCTACTGTTTGTTGTGTTGGAATCTCTGAAGATGCAATTCCTTGAACTGTTTTGCTTGTATTTTTCTCAGTAGCAATTAATGGTACTGTAAATATTTCAATATAATTAGATCCGTTTAAAGATTTTACAGAATTATTTGGAACAATTAAAACATCTTGCCTAATATCTGTAATGATTGACGCACTAACACTCATTCCAGATTTTACTCTGTCATCCTGTGTGTCAAAAATTATTTTTACATTATAAGTAACAACGCCCTGACTATTTGTTCCAATAGAATCTATTTCTGAAACCTCACCTGTAATAGATAGGTCTTCTATTGCATCAAATGTTAAGGTTGTTTTTTGTCCAATTTTTATTTTAGCAATATCGATTTCATTAAGAGAAATTTCTGCAATTTTTTGTTTTGTTATTAAAGTTCCCACTGTTCCGCCGTTTAAAACACTGTCTGATTTTTTAACATCAATAGAAGCGATTGTCCCATCAAAAGGAGCTCGTATTGAATAGTCAGCTAATTTATCTTTTGCATCTTGTAGAGTATTTTGTTTTTGTTCGATACTTAGTTTCTTTGATTCAACATCAATTTCATCAGCTCCGTCTTTCAAATCAGCCAGTGATTGGGTTTTTTCTGGAACTGTATATTTAGTATTATTGTAGATTGTGTTTTTAATATTTAAAAGACTAGTCAAATTTGTATTTGTTTTTGTGGTATATCCACTAAGAGATGTTAGGTGAGTGTAGGATACTGCAATAGGAGTTAGATCAAGACTGGTTTTTCTGTCTTGATAAAATTGGATTAAGTTTGTAGAACTCTTAACAGCTTCTGCAATTAATTTTGTTGTATCGTAAGTTTCATTAATTAAATTCTCTACTACTATAGTATCTGAATATCTTGTAGTGTTTTTATAATCAGAAAAATTTTTATCGTAAGCTGTTTTTGCAAGATTAAATTTATTTACTGCATCTTCTTTATATTGATATGATTTTCCATCATCATTATTTACTAAACGAGCTTCACTGGCATAATAGTCTGCGTTCCATTGGCCTGTATTACCACTTAAATCACCTGAAAATAAAATACCATCAACCCCAGTAATTACATTTGGGAGGTCTATAAAAGCATTGGCAACAGCATTAAAACCATCATCATACCCTTTTATTAAATCGTTCTGTGCTTGAGTTAATGCGTTTTGTGCTTGAAGTAAGGAGAGTGCGTCAGCTGGCTTTTGAAGTTTTTCTAAATCAAGTAACGCCGTTTTAAGGCTTAATTCAGCGTCTCTAACAGTCTTTCTGGCATCCTTACTGTTTAATTGAATAACCAAATCTCCAGCCTTAACTTCTTGTCCATTTTTTACATTAATAGACAAAACATCTCCTCCTACTTTTGATTTAAGGCTAATTTGATTTTCAACAGAAACTTGACCAGTTCCCGAAACAGAAGCAATAATAGTTCCTTTTTTAACATTAGATACAATATAACGAGTTTGATCTTCTCTATTTCCCTTAAAAATAAAATAGAGCCCCCCAACAACCACTATTAATATAATAATGCTAATAATTTTATGTTTTACAATAAATTTTTTTGTCTTTTTAATTAAATTTTTCATACAAAAGTTACGCGAATTAGTTTAATAAGTCATATATACACATAACTATAACCCCAACTTAATATAAAAGCAAAAATAAAAAAATCTCCACTTAATGAAAACTTAATGTTTAAAAACTAGCTTAAATTCCTTTCTTTGAAATAAGATCTGAGACTAATTTATATATTTTTTGATACGCATTTTCATAATAAATCTCATCATTAGAAAATCCTGTTGGGTTTTCAACCTGCCACCATATTACACTTTTGTCATTTTTTAAAAAATCCGGAATAAATGGCTCTTCTGCCATAGAAACCACGATATCAAACTGATCAATCATTTCTGGTAATAATTTTTTTGTCACTTTATCATCAAGATTCATTCCATGAGATTTCATCACATTTAAAAAAGATAAATTTTGTTTAAACAAATCTTTTAAAACTTGTCCTTCTGGTTCGTCTACTGCCCCAACATAAGTTCCAACAGAAAAAGCATCATTACTTTTTGTAATTTGATTATAAATGGCTTCTGCTGTTTGGCTTCTAAACCAATTTCCTTTGCAAATAAATAAGACTTTTTTGTTCATAATTTTTTAGAGATATGGTTCGCCATTTAACATTTCTTCTGCAAAATCAGAATGATTTTTTAATGCCCATTTATGACTTATTGTTTTTAAATCATCTAGTGTCAAACCAAGATCTTTAATAAACGGTTTTATTTGTTTAATAGCAAAAGCCCAAGCGTTCCTTTCTGATCTAAAATAAATATCAATTTGTTCTTTGGTTAAATACTTGTGATCATCTAGGCTTCTTGTACTCGTAGGAAATTCTTTTAATTTAACTTTAGATAATTCATCATTAGAGTGACCTATTTCATGTAATGCAATAATTATTCCAATTGGGGTACTTAAGTCACCCCTAAAAACAACAGAGTTTGTCTCATGTTCATAATTTCCTCCCCCTTCACCATTAGATTTTGCAGGTTCTGGTGGAACTTTTGCAAAAAATTCTGAATTATTATAAATTATTTTTTTGAAATTAATTTCTGAATTTTTATTTTTTAAAACAAAATTTTCTAAAGTTTTATATTTTTGTGGTTCTAAACGCATCACTTCAAGAAGATGTTGTTTTTCCTTTGAAAACTTAGAAATTTCTTCAGTATCATGAAAAAACAAATCTTCTGGTCCTTTTCCATAAGAAACTTCTAAATTTAAATTTTCGTTTTTAGACTCAAATTTATTTTCTTCAATTTGTTTTAATTCACCAATTGGTTTATTTAATTTCAACATTAAAATATCAAAATCTTCTTTTGATGTTCCTTCGTTTTCCAATTTTATTTTATTTTTATTTAATTCAATTTTTTCAGACATATTATTTACTATTTTTCCAAAGATTATTAAATATGACTTTGTAATTATTGGCTAAATGTTGATTAACTATTTTAATACCAACTAAATTATTATTTTCCATCGATAAAATACTAACAATATCTCCGATAATATACAAAGCAAATTTATCAACAGAGTTTCCAGAAGATAAATGTTTTATTTCCAATCCTTTTCTTGATTTGTAATAGTCTGACTTTTTCTTTTCCAGAATAGAATTATTTATTAGTAATTTAGTTTTTATATTTTTTTCTTGTCTAATTTTTTTAACTTTTCCATGCCAATCCTGACTAAAAACAAAACGCCAATCATCTTGCCAAACAAACTCATCTCTAATAATTAGCATGGTTTCCCCCAATTGAGATTGACGCAACATTGAAGTATAAATTTTTCTTAACCCATCTTGCCCTTCAAACACAACAATTTCTGGAATATTTATAATTTTTCTATTTAATGTTTTCAAATTTAGGTCTATTTCATCTAAAACTTTTTTCTTTTTTTCCAGTTCTACTTCTTCATTTTTTATTAATTGTTTTAAAGAATCTAAATCTTCAGCAATAAACTGTTTTATATCATTCTTATAAGAGGTACCAACTAGTCCTTTGCTTATTAAACTACTTAGTGCTGTATATGCACTACTTCTAGAGAGGTGACACTTTTTAGCAATACTTGTTGCATTCAATGGCGAATTTAATAAAAGCACAGAATAAATTGATGATTCATGATCTCTTAATCCTAATGATTTTAATTTTTCTTCTAACATTGTTATTTTTGATTAAATTTTTATGAAAAAAATACTGTCGTCGTAATTGTACGACAACTGGTACATTTTTGCAAGTATAATATACTTAGCTTAGAAGTTCATTAAAAACAAGGAGGATATTATGAATACCAAGGCACCAATTATTCAACAACATGAATTATTACCTAATTGTAATAATAATTGCGGTTTTTGTTACAATCCAGAAAGATGCTGGAAACAAACTTTTACACCTCGCAAAGAGGACGAAAATCTTAATCTGAAAATTACCGAGCTTTCTATTAGTAAAGGTATTATGGCTAGTTGTTTAACTGGCGGAGAACCAACACTTGTACCTAAGCATTTACTAAATCTTCTGCAAATTTATAAAAATGTAGGATGTTACAAAAGTATTAATTCAAACGGCAGATTAATTGATAAATCTTTAGCAAAAAAACTAAAAGATGTAGACCTAAACTCTGCATTAATATCAATACATGGGGTTGGCCAATTACACAACTACATGGTTGGTGATAATAATGCATTTATTGAAACAAAGAATGGTATAGCTAATCTTATGGAAGCTGGCATTCATGTTGTTCCAAATTTTGTTGCTACTGCTAAAAACATTCATGGACTAGAAGATGTAGGGATAATGTTACTTAAAATGGGTTTAAACTTTATGACAGTTACGCCATTTTTACCCTCATGGGCAACACCTGAGCATGAACAATACATCATGCAGACAGAAAATTATAGGAAATATTTTGAAGTCATAAGTAAAATTGGGAAACTGGGAATGAAAATTGACTCTACCCTACCAATTCCACCATGTGTGCTTATAAAATTCTTTCCTGATAATTGGGTTGATTATTTAGAAGTTCTTTCGCCACGAGTTTGTATGGCAGGAAAATCTTTTGGAGTAATATCTCCCGATGGAATGTTTCGTTCTTGTATTCAGGCACCATATTTCGAAACTTATGGCGGAAATGTTGTTGATGAATATGAAAAAAGTTGGAAAAGAAGCAATAAATGGGCAGATTTAAAACTTTTGCCAAAAGAATGCTTAGAGTGTAAAGCACTTTCAGTTTGTGGAGGAGGCTGTAGGACAAGTTGTCTTTGGGAAAACAATGGTTCACCCTTTGGAAAAACTATGTATATGGATAAACCATTATCAGAAACCGAAGCACAATATTTCATTAAACGTACAGAGGTCAAAATTGAATCAAAAAATGGACCATATGCTTGGCAACCACAAATCAAGATGAGAGATGAAGGCTGGGGTATAATAATTTTTAATTCCAACAATCAATCATTTTGCTTGCTCGCTTCAGAATTTAGAAAATATCTAAAAACTGAAAGTTTAGATATACAAGATAAACATACAACTGAAGTACTTTTATCTTTTGGAGCAATAAATAAGACAGATAAAATTTCTAATATTACTGTGATACCGAATGAAATTAAATCACTTCCCGCAAACATCATATTTCCAAGATTAGCAGATGGCTTAACAAATGACATAGTACGTGAATTAAGGAGTGATACGGGAGAAAGATTAAGGTTTTAATTTTAAACCCCTCACATTAAATTTTAATGTGAGGGGTTTTTATTTGAAATATTCTTCAAGAGAAATTATTATTTAGAAACTAACTTTTTCTTCAACAGAAATAGTTTTTATTGTTATTGCATCTACTTTTACAGATAGATTTGTTGTCTTATTAGCGACAATTGCTTGTATGTTTATTAGTTTAAACCCTATTCCTGACTCAATTGGTTTTATTTCACAAGTATTACTTTCTATGGATATATTCTCATTGCCTGCGTAATTTATATTTTCGGCAAGTTTTAATTTAGCATAATCCAAACATCCAAGTGCTAGGGAAAAACTTTTATCTTTTTCCACAATAGACCCAGAATCTAGTCTACTCCAAAAACTAGCGTTAGAAGATACTGATGCAATTAAAAAAATAATAATTGATAAAATTATTGAAGTTATTAAAGCAATAAAACCATTATTTTTTTGTTTTTTATAATATTTCATTTGATTTTATAAAATTAAGGTAATACATAATAAAATATGGTTGAAGAATTAATTGATTGAGATATCACACTTTGTAAATTTAAAGAAACTTTAATCGTTGGTTTTGACTGAACTGCATCAAAATATTCTACATTAAAATTAGTAACCTTAACAGAATCATTTGTAATGGGAACAGGAGTCCCGTTGTTTAAACTTAAATTTACCTTTTCAGAAGTTAGTGTAAATGAAGCAGGATAAACACCGGAAACTAACCCCGAAAAAGAAAGAGTATGGTCTGGGGTTCCAATAATTGGGCTCGTTACAGCAGTTGATTGATTAATAATCCATTGTATTTTTTTATCAACCATTTCCTGGTTTGCGATTATTTCTTTTCTTGCCAAAGATGCGTTATCAGCTTTTGCAATTGAATTAAAAAAAGTTATAGATATAACTAAAAAAACAGATAGCATTCCTGAATACAAGACAGTTTCCATTAGACTAAATCCAGCACCAAATTTATTCTCTGAATAAATTTGGTGCTGGATAAACCCATACTCTGACTTTGTTTTATTTTTTGTTTTTTTAAAAATAAACATGATTTAAATACTTATTGTGAAGTAATAATTCGAAGTGAATCATTAGAACGGACAGAAACATAGATTACATTGTCTTCATAATCTATACCCGACGCAACCTGAGGAAAATTAAAGGAACTCCAAAGAGTGGGGTTTATCGGGTCAGTAATATTCCAAACTTGAAATTCATTATTTGGATCATCTGTCGCCAAAAACATTAAGTAGTCTTTTATAAAAAGATCATTGATACTTGAGTTAAAATTTTTAGATTCAATAGTTAGTGGGTTAGTTGGGGTAGATATATCAAGAGTATATAATTCATGATGATCAACATGATTTCCTCCAACTGTTCTTCCAAGATAAAGTTTGGGAAAAACTAAACACAAAGACTTTCCATCTTCTGTATTACCATTGGCATCAAAATCATTAATTGTCGTAATACTTGCAGGATTATTTACATCTAAAATTTTTAATTCTTTATCATCATTGGATAACGAAAGATAAGCAATATTATCCTTAACTATAATTGCATTAACATCGCCATTAATTTCATAACTACCTAATTCTTGTGGATTTGATGGTATAGAAACATCAATAATATGAAATTCTGGCCCATTCGCTTGATTGGTTCCAATATAAATTTTTTGAGAATCATAAAATATAGAATTCCCAACAGCCCCACTCCCCGAAACACCAATCAAGTGAAATGATGCATAAAGAGTTGGCGAGTTTATATTGGACACATCTATTATTTGGAGTTGATTGCTTGTTGATTTATTAGCAACATATGCGTAATTTCTAGCAACATCAACAGCATTCAAGCCTGTACCAGTATTTACACTGGAAACAATAAACGGACTATTTCCATTTGTTGCATCAACAATATAAAAATCTGCTTTTTTATTATCTGAAGCTTCTGTCGATAAATATACAATTTTATTTACAACATCTAAATCTGTCGCCGAATTTCCAGCGCCCAAATCAACAGATCCTAATGTTTGAGGGTGCAACCAATCACCAGCAAGCCCTGTACCTCCAGTATCTCCACCCGTTGCGGAAACATCAAACCAATCTGATACAATGCTTAATAATTCTACTTCTAAATCCTTATGTGATTCTGATTCCCAATCAACAACACTTTTAATTGTTTTCTCATCTTTATTGATTGTTGTTATTTGAATTTTTCTAGTAAAAATATCGTTTTCATCTTGGTCCCCTAATAATTCCCATTTTCCATTTGTAAAAGAGAGTCCATAAATTCCATCTGGTGTAGATTTCCAGTTATTTTCTAAGACAGATTTTACCCCAACAATACCCTCTTTACTTAAAACTCTTGCAGTGAATTCATTTTCTCTGTCTGTTAAGATTTTCTGACCACTCCAGAATAGAATGACAGAAAAACCAATAGCAGTTGATAATAGAAAAAGAGCTATAACTATTTCTATCATACTGCTTCCTTTTTCATTTTTTTGATTTTGATTTTTATTCATAATTCTTATTTTTTTACTACCAATTTAAGGCACCCTCACTGTTAACATCAATTGTTCTAGAAGCTTGCCCTTCACTTAAAGTAAAAGACCCAGACTGAATTGGTTTTCCAGAAACTGGAGAAAAAACTATTTCATTTAAACCATTTATATTAATTGATTCATTGCGCTCATATGTTTCGTCATAGATTAAATCACGATTATTAAAATCTATCCCTTTAAAAATCACTATGTGTTCTGGTTGAATGGATACACCAAATTTGTTTTCAAAATTATTAGACATGGCAAGATTTTCTGCTCGGCGTAATATACTTACCAAGGTTCTTGTTTCAAAAGTAACAAAATATCTTCGATAAAAATCAATAGTAAATGGTAGTGACACAGCAGCTAAAAGACCTAAGATAGCTAACGTTATTACTATTTCAATTAAAGTAAATCCAACACCAAGTTTCTTTTTTGAAAAAATTTGGTGCTGGATAAACCCTTTTTGTTTTTTATACATAATTCTTGTTTTACAGACCTTGGGTAACTTTATAAATAGGAGTGACAATAGAAAGGGCGATAAAACCAACTGAAAGTCCCATAAAAAGAAGTAGTGCTGGCTCAATTAATGTCGTTATATTTTTTATTTGTTCATCAACTTCACTTTCATAATATTCTGCAAGATAAAACATATTTTCTTCTAATTGACCTGAGGACTCCCCAACTTTTATCATTCCTATAAACATGGGTGGAAAATATTTTGGTTCTGTTTGTAAATAATTAGAAAGTGTTTCTCCCCTGTTTATATATTCAATTAATTTTTCCATTTTTTGTTTATATAAAAGATTATTAAAAGTTCCAGAAGATACAGAAATAGCGTCAACTAAATTCATTCCGCTTTTTAAAAGAATTCCTATTGATCTTGAAAAATTCGTTAAAGTAAGATCAGTTATTGTTTTAGAAATAAGTGGTAAAGAGAGAAGAAATTTATGGTAAATAAAACGAACTTTTTTAACCCTAAACATAAACTTAAGTCCTATAACAAATGAAACAAGAGAGATAGCAGAAATAACACCATAATGTTTAAGGAAATCTAAAAGACCTATGACGATTCTTGTTGTAATTGGAAGTTCAACTTTCAAACTAGTAAATATTGGCAATATTTTTGGAAAAATAAAAACAACTAAAAAAGCAGTCATGCTTAGGGTTATACAAAGAAGAACCATTGGATAAATCATTGCTGAACGAACTTTTCCTTTAGTATCTTTTTGTTTTTTTAATTCGGTAGCAATATAAAGTAAACTCTCAGAAAGATTACCGCTCGATTCTCCAACTTTAACTATACTTATAAAAAAATCACCAAAAATATCGTGAAATTCATTTAGAGCACCAGCAAAAGATTGCCCTTTATTAACACTTCCTATTATTTCATTAATTACTTTGACAAAATATTTAGAATCAGTTTGTTTAGTTAAAAGACCAAGAATTGTTCCTATTGGAATACCGCTCTTAATACCAACAGAAAGATTTCTCGCAAAGTTTATTTTCTCTTGCAAGCTAACGCTATTCATAAAACTATTAATCTTTTTCTTTTTCTTTTTTTCCATTCTATAGTTTTTATCTGTTTTGAATAATCTTATTCGTAAGTTATCCTCAAAACTTCTTCCACTGTAGTTACTCCTTGAAAAGCTTTTTGTAATCCATCTTCTAGCATTGTCTGCATTCCTTTTGTCATGGCCATTTGTTTTATTTGACTAGCATCAGCGTTTGCAATAATTAATTTTCTTATTTCATCATTAACTTCTAACACTTCGTGTATTCCGGTTCTTCCTGTATAACCTGTTTTATTACACTTATCGCAACCGTCTCCTACTGTGTAAGTTTTTTCGTTTTTTATTTCATAACTTGGATCATGCCCTAGATTTTCCCTAAGTACCATAGTTAGTGCATTTTTTTCAGAATCATCAAGAGTATGTTCTTTTCTACAACCATCACAAACTTTTCTAACTAACCTTTGCCCAATAACAACATTTAAAGTTGATGCAATTAAAAATGGTTCAATATCCATATCAACTAAACGAGGGAATGTTGTAGCTGCATCATTTGTGTGTAAAGTTGAAAACATTAAGTGTCCTGTTAAAGCAGCATTAACAGCAATACCTGCAGTTTCTTTATCTCTTATTTCTCCAACCATGATTATATCTGGATCTTGTCTTAAAATAGCACGGAGTCCATTTCCAAAATTTAATCCTGCTTGCACATTAACTGGCATTTGAGTAATCCCAGAAACGGAATATTCGATAGGATCTTCAATAGTAATAATTGAACGTTCTCTTACATTTAATTTTTTTAGAAGTGTATAAAGTGTAGTAGATTTTCCAGAACCCGTAGGACCATTTGCTAAAATCATACCGTAAGGTTTTTTTACAGCCTTTTCAATAATATCAATCTGTTCAGGAGTAAAACCAAGTTCGACTAAAGTAAATTGTGTTGTTTCAGCTAAAACTCTCATAACAACATTTTCTCCATAATAAGTTGGAGCAATCGAAACACGAACATCAACTTCCGCAGAATCTTCTACTTTAGATTTAAATCTACCATCTTGAGGAATATGATGAATATCTATTTTGAGATCAGATAAAACTTTTATTCTAGAAACTACTTCTGCTTGAAGTTCTTTAGAAAAAAAGAAGCTATCAATCAAAATTCCATCCACTCTAAAACGTGCAACCACCCTGTCTGACATTGGTTCAAGGTGAACATCTGAAGCCCTAACTACATAAGCATATTCTATTAATAGATCAACAAAATCAATTACAGAAATTTTGTCCACTCCTTTATTAATTTCATTTTCAATAGATAATTTAAGATTTTCCATATTACCCTAATTATAACAGATGAAAACCGAGCAAACAACTTATAAATATTTGCTTTTTATACCGATATGTTATTATTTAAGAGTAATTTGATTTAGAGTTTTTAACTACTTCTAAATTCAAAGGTCGATTATAAATAAAAATCGAAATTTATAAAAAATTTTTTTATGTCAAAACAAAAAGGTTTTACTTTGATTGAACTTTTAGTAGTTATTGGTATCATTGCCATTTTGGCTGCAGTTGTTATTGTTGCTGTTAACCCAGCTAGACAATTCGCTCAGACAAGAAATGCGCAAAGAACTGCTAGTGTCTCTACTATTCTAAATGCTATTGGGCAAAGAATTTCTGATAATAAAGGAATCTTTGAAACAAACTGTGCAGCTGGTGTTATGCCAACAACTACCATAGCAATCCCCGCAACTGCAAAAAATATGTCTTCAACAGCTGGTGATTATGATATTGCCCCATGTCTTGTTCCAACATATGTTTCAGCAATGCCTTTTGATCCGAGTGCTACTGATGCTCATTACACAAGCAACACAGACTATGATAGTGGCTTCACTATACTAAAAAACGGTGATACTGGTCGCGTAACAATCGCTGCTCCAGGAGCTGAATTGTCTATAACAATCTCAGCAGAAAGATAATTTTTTAAATTAAAAATATATCTAGATATTAAAAACACCCCGATTTTAGCGGGGTGTTTTTAATAATTTTTTTTAAAACCCCAATTTATCCATTTCATTCAAAATTGATCCATAAAGCTCATCTTTATGTTCATTCCATGCTTGAGTTAGAGCATCTTTAAAATTTTCAAGTGCTTCTTCTTTATAACCAGATTTAAAATATAATCTTGCTCTTCTTAAATTTAATTCAATTACAGCATTTGGATTTTTGTCTTTTTCAACTTGTTTTTCTTGTTCAATTATCCATTCATTTAATAAATTTTTAGTTTCAAAATCCCCCACTCCTTTTTCTTTAAGTAGGTTAATAAGGTGCTGTTCTTTATTTTCTATATTTTCAAAAGATAGTTTTTCTTCCATTGGCGGAGGTAAGACTAAATTATTTATAATGCGGAGAGGGCGAGATTCGAACTCGCGAGCCCCTTTCGAAGCTTCTAGTTTTCAAGACTAGCGCCTTCAACCACTCAGCCACCTCTCCGCATTATAAACAATTTTCTATTAATTTTTTAAAAGCTTCTCTATATATTACATACATAATTATATATGTATGTTTTCAATAATAGTTAAATTAGACCTAAAAGTAAAGCTTTTTATTATATGTTTATTTTTATTTTTGCAAAAAGTAATACAGATGATACCATTTATGAGTGGGAATTTTTAGTCTAATTTTCCGACAATTATCATTTAGTATATAAATTGAAAATATGAAAAATATAAAATCATTAGTCGCTTTATTTTTACTAGTTGGTTTGTTTGTTCCAGCTATTATGTTTGCTGAGGATCAAGTAGGAGCTTCTACAAAAATGATCGGTTTTTGTTCAAAAATAACAACAAAAGAAAAAACTTTTGAAGATAACACTTTATCAAAAGAACAAAAATCACTTAATAGAAAAGAGTCCCAGAATATAATTTGGGATGCAAAAAAAACTTTAACTGAAAGTAAGAAAGACAAAACAAGAGCTTTTGTTGATGAAAAAAGAGAACTTAATTTCTCGAATGTAGAAGTTCGTGCAAAAACTGATGCACAAAAACAAGCAGTTGAAACTTATAAAACAACTATTAAAACAGCAATAGAAAATAGGAGAACTATAATAGACTCAGCTATAAATAATTGGAGAACAACTGTTGAAAAAAATACCTTGGCAAGAAGAGCATCAGTTAATACAATTTGGACAACATTCAAAACAACTGTTGATTCAGCTTTATTAAAAGCAAAAACAGATTGCGCAACTGGGACAAAGCAAGATATTATAAAAACAACATTCAATGAGACTGTTAGAGTTGCAAGAGAAAAAATGGAAACAGACAGAAAAGCATTATTTAACGTTTCAGCTCAAGTAGAATCCTTGAACCAAATAAAGAGAGATATTATAAAAAAGGCACAAGATGACTTTAAGGCAGTAGTTGAAAAAGCAAAAGCTGACTTAAAAATAGCTTTTCCAAACAAAAAATAACTAAATTTTTTAATTTCAAAAAATCCGCATTTGCGGGTTTTTTGTATAGCCTTTTAAATTAATATTTGTTAAAATCTAGACATGAATGAAAAGAAAATATTTGAATGGAATTCTTATGAATTCATTCATAAAGAAAAAAAGGTTGATTGGTATTGGGCATTAGGAATAATCGCCATATCGGGAACTATTATTTCAATAATTTATAAAAATTATATTTTTGCAATTTTTATAGTTCTGGCTTCTACAGCTCTCGCCTTTTTTGGATCAAAACCACCTGAAATAATAACAATCAAAATAGATAGGAAAGGAATAAAAATACAAGACTTGCTTTATTCATATAAAAACATAAAATCATTTTGGGTAAATAAAAGTGAAGACAAATTGATTCTTGATTCAAGTAGAGCTTTTATGCCAATAATGGTTATACCAACCAAAGATATTAATGGTGTTGAAATTGAAGAAGACGAATTAAGAGATTTTCTTTTGCAGTTTTTAAAGGAAGAAGAAACAAAAGAACCAATGTCCCAAAAATTTATGGATTATTTGGGATTTTAAATAAGTGGATTTTTAAATATAAAACTGTTAATCTGATAAAGATAACAGTTTTATTTTTAATATATTAAATTAATAATATAAAATGCCCTCATAGTTCAAAGCCGACGCAAAAGTCGGCTCTCCGACGCAATAGTCGTCGGAGCGGATAGAATATGAATAACCAACTATGTGTTTATATTTTAAAAAATAAATCCAACAAATATTATGTTGGTAGTACAGACAATCTAGATCGTAGATTACATCAGCACAAAATGGGATATACTCAAACAACTCGAAACATGAAATCTTTTCAATTAGTTTTAAAACAAGATTATTCTTCTTTAGAAATGGCAAGAAAAATAGAGAGAAAAATTAAAAAATTAAAAAGAAAAGATTATATTGAAAAAATGATTAAAGAAGGTTATATTAAATTGGTTATATAAAATGCCCTCATAGTTCAACGGATAGAACGTAACTTTGCGGAAGTTATGATCCAGGTTCGATTCCTGGTGAGGGCACCATAAATAGTTCAAAGCCGACGCAACAGTCGGCTCTCCGACACCATGGTCGTCGGAGTGGATAGAACGTAACTTTGCGGAAGTTATGATGTAGGTTCGATTCCTACCGAGAGGACAATAATGTAATGATATCATCAGTATCTTTACAATGAAATCACAATATGGTAGATTGAGCACAGAAAAGCAAATTAATAATAAGCATTATGACAGGAGGAACAGCACTTGAGATTTATTTCAATCCTGATGATATTGAAATATATATTGGTAAAGAAAAAGATAAAAATGATGTTTGGGGACTTTGTTTGTCTCGTGGACCAAGATCAGATCACCATCCATTTAAACTTCTCTTATCTTCAAATGAAAATTCTAATTTAACCAAAGGAAAAACTTTGGAAATACTGAGAGATACACTTAACTCAGCAAAGGAGTTCGGTGATAAAATATTTACAAGTAATGATTATGGTCTACTTAAGATTCTGGTTGGTTGCGGAGATTCCAAATCAAAAAATGAATATGTGAGAAAAATTGCCCCAGTTCTTGAAGATTCAGATATTAAAAGAATTATGACTGAATTAGAAGATGAAGAAAAATGCAGTTCCTCAACATATCAATGGAAAATTTGGAAATATCGTTACCATAAAAAATCAATATGCAGGTGGAAAAAGAAAGCAAACCGTCGCCATTCCAAAAAATCAACAGAATAAAATCATTAAACTTATTTATTTAAAAACCCTCACAATGTGAGGGTTTTTATTTTTTAATTTATTTTTTTGCCCAATCTTTTATTTCTTCATATGGAGCTTCGCCACAAATCCATTTTCCAGTCTTTGTATTTATTAAAAATGGAACTCCCCCACAAAAACCTTTATCTAATTCTTCAAGTTGTTTTAGATTTTCTTTATTGTGCCAGATTTCTAATCTATCTATTTTTACTCCTTTTTCTTTTTCTAATTTTTTAGTAAGAATTTGCATATCCTCGCAATGAGGACATTCTTCTCCATAAAATTCTTTTAAGTGAGACATAAATATTGGTTAAAAGTAGAAAGTTTATAAAGTTCATCAAGTAGAAAAATCTAAGGCTAAATTCAATTTAGATTTTTTTAACCATCCTTGCTAGACGAGATTTTTTTCTTGAAGCAGTGTTCTTTTTGATAGTTCCCTTTTTTGCAGCTTTATCAATTGCTTTATAAGCAATACTTAAAAGTTTTTTTGCTTCGTCTTTATTTTTAGCTAAAACCGTCTTTGTGATATTTTTTGTAGCTTCTTTTACTCTCTTTTTTCTTTTATCATTATGAGACTTTTTTGTCTCAGAAGATCTTAGTGCTTTTTTTGCTGATTTTGTAATAGGCATAATGGATTAGTTTCTAGTGACTAGTTTCTAGGTTCTAGGTTCTAGAAAACAAAATTAATTTGTATAAACAAAATCATACCAAAATACCCAAAAAAGGCAAATTTTGATATGATAAAAATATGATCTCAAGAATTGAAGGAAAACTTATATTAAAAACTGAGAAAATTGCCGTAATTGACGTATCTGGTGTTGGCTATAAAATTAATATCGGCATAGATACTTTTTCTCATTTAAAAGACAAGGAAGGGCAAAACCTGGCTTTCTGGACCCATTTGGCAGTCAAAGAAGACTCTATGGAGCTTTATGGATTTGAAGACAGAGAGCAATTACAGTTTTTTGAAATGCTTTTAAATGTTTCCGGAATTGGACCAAAATCGGCAATTTCAATTATCGGAATTGGTTCTATTGAAAGTCTGAAAAAGGCTATTGGATCTGGTGATGCTTCTTATTTAAACAAAGTTTCTGGAATTGGAAAAAAGATCGCTGAAAAAATAATTTTTGAACTTAAAGATAAGTTAAATACTTATGGATATGAAAGCGGGCAAAAGGCAGAATTACAGTCTGAATCAGACGCGGTCGAAGTATTGCGTTCCCTTGGTTATGGAATGAGTGAAGCAAGAGATGCATTGAAAAAAGTTTCTCCAGAAATCGAAGGTATTAGTGCAAAAATAAAAGAAGCCCTGAAAATCCTTTCTGGGTAGAAAGGATTTTCAGTATTATGAAGCAAGTATTATGTATTATGGAAAAAACCAAAAAATAAATTCGTCTCATTCATGAATCCTAATGTTTTAATTAAAAAAATCATCAATACTCAAACTTAGCGACCGCTAAGTTTGAGTATTGTATTGGTAGTTTAGATATTTAATACTTAATACATTATACTTAATACATATTTATGCCAGAATTACCAGAAGTACAGACCACAGTAAGTGGACTAAAGAAAGTTTTACCAAAACTTAAGATAAATGATTTTTGGAGTGATTTACCTCAAAAAAATCACAAACAAAAAGAGACAATAAAAAATGCCTCTTATTTTAATTTTTTTAAAAAAGAAATAGTTGGCAAAAAAATTATTGATGTAAAAAGAAAAGCAAAAAATATTTTAATTTTTCTAGATAATAACAAAACTATTTTAATTCATATGAAAATGACTGGTCACTTACTTTATGGAAATTATGAAAAAACTAAAGATAGCTGGAAACCAAAAGAAAAAGGACCACTCCAAGATCCATACAATAGATTTATTCACGCCGTTTTTATTTTATCAGGTAAAAAACATTTAGCTTTTTCTGATACAAGAAAATTTGGAAAAATTACACTCCTTGATTCTAATAAATTAGAAGAGTCAAAAGATTTAAAAAATTTAGGCCCGGAACCACTTGAAAAAAATTTCACTTTTCCAAAATTTTTAGAAAGAATTAATAAAAAACCTAATTGGAAAATAAAACAAGCACTAATGGACCAGTCTTTAATTTCAGGAATTGGAAATATTTATTCCGATGAAATTTTATTTTTCGCCGGCATCAATCCAGAAGAAAGAGTGACGGATATAGAAAACAAAGAGTTTAGAAAGATGTTTGAAGGAATAAAAACAATTTTAAGTAAAGGAATAAAATTTGGAGGTGATTCAATGTCTGATTATAGGAATATTGATGGTAAAAAAGGTAATTTCCAATACCACCATTTGGCTTATCAGAGAACTGGAGAAAAATGTAGTAAAAGAGGGTGTATAGGTGTTATAATAAGAAAAAAAGTTGGTGGAAGAAGTGCACATTTTTGCTCTTGCCACCAGAAGTTAAGAGTTAGGTAGTGAGTATTGTGTAGTAAGTATTAAGTATAATTTAATTTTCTAGAAACTAGAACCTAGCCACTAGAAACTAATTAATGATGTTTAATTCAGATGCAGGAAAATTATTAAAATGGGCAATTCTTGTACTTATAACAATGTGGATTGTTTGGTATATAACAGGAGGACCAGAAAGGACTGAAACAGCAAAAGGGATATTAATAAAACCTCCTACTCCTCTTGATAGCGGACAAATTTACGGACCAAAAATTTAGATATGGATTTACTAAAAGAATTAAAATGGCTAATAATTTTACTTGTTATTATTTGGATATTAGTCTTTTTTGTTTTTCGTATAAACTTCTCTTCTATAAATTTAAAATTCTAAACAAGGCAACCCCTAACGCCACAGATACATTTAATGACTCTTTTTTGCCTGACATTTTAATTTCTGCCACAATATCACATTCATTTAAAAGATTTTTAGGTAATCCAATAACTTCATTTCCAACAACAAAAGCTGTTTTGTTTTTTGTTTTAACTTTTTTATAGTCTATAGAATTTTCTGATTGTTCAATTGCAATAATTAAGAAACCTTCCCTCCTTAATCTGCGAATAATGGCGGACAGGCTTTTTTTAATTTCCCATGGTACCATTTCTTCCGCACCAAGGGCAGATTTTTCTAAATCACTTCTTTTTTTACCAAAACGATCAATGGGTGCCGGAGTATAACCAACCAAATAGATTTTAGAAATCCCTACAGCATCAGCTGTTCTAAACATCGCCCCAACATTTTGAGCAGAGCGAATATTGTTGAATATTAAAATATTTTCCGGAGTGGGTTGATTTTTAGTCATATTTCTTATAATATTATCACATTAACTACATATGCGTAGTTTATCCGCTCATAGCTGTTTTGGTAGGTCGAAAGCCAAATAGGCAAAAGCAAGTTATGTTTAAAAATTAAATAAAACACATTCGATCATATGCTGTTTTGGTAGGTCGATAACCCAAGATAAAAATAGTAGTAATTTACAAAATTAAATAAAATACATCCGCTCATAGCTCAGCTGGTAGAGCACCTGCCTTTTAAGCAGAGGGTCGTAGGTTCGATTCCTACTGAGCGGACAATATAAAGAAAAATCTCCCGTTTGGGAGATTTTTCTTTATATTCATAATTATTGTTTTTATTTAAAATCAACTTCAAACTGATACATTCCCATTCCACACATTCCTTGTAATTTTCCTGCTTCAGGATTATCTATTGTAATATCTTTTGTTCCAGAATTTAAAAGCATTTCTCCAACACCTATACTTGGAATTCTAATATAGGCGGAACAATCAAATGTTCCTTTTGTTTCAAATCGTAAAATAGTTGGGATTCCTGCTTTGGCAACAGTTACTCTTGGTGTGTAGCCACCTTTTACTTTTATTTCAATAATCTGTTTTCCATCAACAATTTTTACATTATCAGTTGTCTCGCCTTGTGTTTGAGAATTATTAGAATTTTGGTTATTTGGTATTTGATTATCAGAAGATGATTTTCCACTAAAAAGAAAAATCATTCCACCAATAAAAACAATTACTATAATAAGAGGGATTAAATTCTTTTTGTCCATATTTTTCTTATTTTATTTGTCTCATAAAAGACGTGGTTAAAAATTAAAAATTGGTGAAATAAGACCAACTATCACCAAGCTATTAATAAGGTTAAAAATTGCAAACATGATTACAATAAGCCCAGCCGATTTAAAAAATATTCCTGCCTTAGAGCTTTTTTGAATACTAAAAGAACTAAAACTAATCAGGGCAAGCACTGGC
>JBAYKO010000005.1:0-49758 GCA_041664605.1 Minisyncoccota bacterium
AAAAACACCCTTTCCTTTTTCAAAAGAAATTTCACCCCCGCCAAATCAGAAATGCAAGGAGTGTTTTTTCTTTCGGGGTTGCTGGCGTACTCGCCAGTGCGTGGGGCTTTCTCCGAGCGTACGGGGCAGTTTCAAGCCACCACGCACGCGGAGCGTGCGAAGTCATTACCTCACTTTGTTTTGGAAATAGGTGCGAGTTTGGTACAATACAGACACCTTCTTGTTCATATGGTTTTATTTCTATGTCGCCTGTTTGTTTATAAAAAATTGCGATCTTTTTTCCATTTGTATAAACATCTGCACCAGGACCACTTCCTATTTTTACATATCCTTCTTTCTCTTTTAGTAAATTTATTTTCTTTTTCGAACTTTCAAGAGCTATTTTTAGATAATTTTGCCCAATTTTATCTCTGTCTCTCTCTGTTGATTCTAAATTTTTCATATTATTTATTTAAGATAAATATTAAATAGTTAAGATAAGTTGCAAATGATACCCATGCTAAATAAGGGACGAGCAGAAGAGAAGCAGATCTACGGATTGGCCAAATTAGTATAATTAAAATTAAAACAGAAAGTCCTAATAAAATTGAATCAAAAATTGCTAGTCCTATCATATGTTGACCAAAGAAAAGAGTACTCCACCAAACATTAAGCATGGCGTTTATTAAAAACATACTCATAACAATCCCAACTCTTTTTATTTTTGGATATTTTGAATTCCATACAATCAAAGCTGATTTTGCTGTCAGGATAAAAATAATAGTCCAAACTATTCCTATTAACATTCCACTTGGTGCCCAAGATGGAATATTTATTCCTTGATACCAAGACATCTCTGATTTTGTAATATAACTTCCAAGTAAAGCAATGAAAATTGTGAAAGCTGGTATCAATATATAATTTGCTCTAAATTTTTTTGTCTCCATTTTATTTTAAACTCCTGAGTACACAGTAACACTAATTCCTAATAATAATGCTATCGCAACTAAAACAATTATAACGATTAAAAATTTTTTACTAGACATATTTTACTGTGCACGAGGCAGGATTACTTTTAATAATATAATTATAACCCCTATATAAAATAGAAAATAGGGGATAAAATGAAATTTTTAAAGTTGGCTTTTTAGAGTTTTTTTGATAATATGTGAATACATTCCGGAGTAGCTCAGCGGTAGAGCGGTCGCCTGTTAAGCGATTGGTCGTAGGTTCGATCCCTACCTCCGGAGCATTATTGACAAATAAACTTAAATATGCTATCCTATAAAGGTATGGTAGTTCTTTGATATTTGGTTTTTTAATTGTGGCTTGTTGTGTTTTTTGAGCTTCTTTATGGGAGTTGAAATAACACAACAACAATTAGATAAATAAAAATTAATACTCACAAGTTAAAAAACAAAATTATGAAAAACTTTTGGACAATTATTTGCCTTCTGGCATTAGCAACTCCTCTTGCTGAGGTGATAACTGAAGGAAACACCAACACGGGAGCAATCTTTGTAACTGCAATTGTGGCTGGTATCGGCTTTTTGGGGATATGTATGAGGAATGCTATGTTCCCCCAAAAAACAACCAATATCTATACTGGTAGTTGGTAAACCAAACCCACTTATAGTGGTAGAAAAAATTCTACTGCAAAGTGGGTTTTTTCTATTATGAGTTCTGAAGTGCCATCATTGGAAACATCTCAAAAATCTTAGAAAATTCCAAATCTCTTTTAATTTGAACCCAATTGAGAGTTCTGAACGCGTCCACTAGAGGGAGCCAGATTTGGAATTATATATGATTTAGGTGTGTTATAATTAATAAATGAAGAAAATATTTGTTTTTAGTATTTTTTTAATATTAATAAGTTTTAGTATTTCTACTACAAAAATTGCAAATGCCGCTACAGCACCCTCGGTAATTTACACATATAAGTCATCACTACAAGATATTTCCTGCACTGGTAATAACTGTGTTGCTGTTGGTAATAATGTAATACTACGCTCTACAAACAAGGGAGTAACATGGAAAATTGTATCTTCAAAAAAATTATCATCACCCAATGATGGTTCAAATTTAATAGATGTTGATTGTATGTCAACCACTTGTGTTGCAGTAGGAGGAGGAGCAACTATGGTAAAAAGTTCTGATGGTGGTAAAAATTGGAAAATTATTGATAATTTTTTAATTGCATTGAATAAAGATTCTTTTACTAGTCATCTTTCCGGTGTTGATTGTATAAATAAAAATTTATGTTATGCCGTAGGACATAATTTTCACAATGGAGGAGATATTACAAAATTTGAACAAGCCTTTGGATCAGTTGTAATGAAGTCAATGGATGGTGGATTAACTTGGAATATTGAGAGAATAGAGAAAGCAAAAGCATTTAGTACCAGCTATACTTATTCAAGTCTTCTGCCGACATCAAGTCCGGGTATGTTTGAAAAGACATATACTATAAATGAAGAACCACCATTGTCGGCAATGCAAAAAATAGCATGTAAAAATGAAATGGAATGTTTTGGGATAGGTTCATCAAGATCTATATTCCATACTGTTGATGGATGGAAGACTGTTACCTTGCAACAATTTAAAATTGATGATCCGGTAAAAGTTTTAACAAATGGTCCCAATGACCTTAATAGTTTTGCATATATAGTAGAACAAAACACAGTAAGTATTCCTCAAAAAGTGGCTCGGTATGGCTTTTCGGGTATTAGTTTCACTTTAGACGGGGGAGTTATAATTGAAGATATGGGTGATGGTCAAAATGGTGGTAGTCATGTGATTCTTAAATCAATGGACAATGGCGTAACCTGGCAAAATATAAACGTTCCACTTTCTATATCTTCTAGAAATGGTGGAGGACAAATCTCTTGTTTTGGATCAGTTTGTGTTATTACTGCTCAGAATTTACCTGCAAAAAAAGTTGATATCCTTACAAGTTTAGATAATGGAAATACTTGGACAGCAAAAATATTTAAAAAGACAGCTTCTATAAATGGAGTAGTATGCGTAGATATGAAAGGTTGCTTTGCTGTTGGAGACACAATTCCAAAAGGAGTAATTATAAAAGTTAAATAATCAAAACTGAATTAAAAATGCAAATGAAATAAATCAATATGAAGAACGATAGGGGCTTTATCTCAATTATAATAGTTTTAATTGTAGTCGGTGTTTTAGTTTTAGGAGGAGGAACGTATTATTTTTCAACAAAGAAGATGTCAGAGCCAACCGAAACCCCTACGCCGACACCCTCTCCAACACCTACTTCCATCCCTACGCCAATTACGACACCTATTCAAGGTGTGCCAAAAACAAGCGCATCCGCGATAACTTCACCACCACCTAGTATAGTAGGTATTAATACTCATACGGAGTTATACGGAACAGGTGCTGATCCTGACATAATTACACTGGGCCCAAAGGTTGGCGGCCATCCAGGCTGGACAACTTACGAGCATAAACCTGGCATGGGTTTTGAAGCTTATAAAGCCGGTTCGCCAGTACTTGCACCGTTTGATATGGTGCTAGTTGGCTTTCGAGATACCAGTACGGAGATTGTGTCGGGAGGAATATCTACCCATTCCGACGATGTGAAATTATTCTTCAAGTCTGCAAGCCCTGATTGGCCGGGAGCATATATGACCGTATATCATTTATTGACCTCACCTCTATTGACCGAACACACTCAAAGGGCAAGTAACGACCTCCTTGCGCCACCAGCAGAGGGATTCCAAATATTTTGGGATGGGACTTATACACTCCCGCCCCAGGGTAACGCAACTTCGTACGGTGCTCTAATCGGACACAAGGTAAAACGCGGGGAACTAATTGGATTTGCTGGGACTGTACCTTCACCGAAGGGTTCTCATTCTTTTGCTGACTTCTATTTCGATGTACTGGATACATCATTAAATCCAAACATTAAAAATGGGAACAAAAATCTTCACCTTGTTCAACCTGGCTCGTTCTTTTATTGGAAAAGTTATAGCCCTGATGCAGATTTTCCAAGCGGGGTGCTTGCTTATCCCTTTGAAATTGATGGTTATAAGCTTCCATCCGAACAACGTGATATAAATTTTAAGTATAAATAATTTCAACTGGTTGTGATATGGTTTTTATATGAATAAAAGTAGAATAATATACTCCATTCTTGCAATATTGTTCGGGATTATCGCAATATCATTCGGTATATTTCTGATTGTGTATGGTGAAATTGATGATAGTCCCGGCGGACAAATGATAGGACTAGTGGTGGTCGTTATCGGTATTGTAGGTATTGTAAAGAGCAAGAAAAAAACTTTTAACTGAAACAGGTTCTAACTTCGTTCAAAATATGTAGCTAGTGTAATACTGAGGGTTTAATTCCAATATATTTGGTATAATTTTAGGTATGAAAAAATATACAAAGGGATTTATCAGTATCGGTTTTATAATAGCAATTATTTTGGCGCTTGGTGTTGTTGGGGGTGTGTCTTATTATTCAGTACAACAAAAAGCTAAGGAAAGACAAAAAGAGAATATTATTTCTCAAAATTTTATTAAAGGAACTTGGATCCATGCGCAAGAGGAAGACACAGAAGGTAATTTAGTTTATCGGAATAGTGAAGCATACACACCATCATCTGTGCGTTTTCGTCATTATATTATTTTTAAAGAAAATAATATATGCAGTTCTCTACAACTTGCACCAAATGATGCACATTATTTAAAAGATGTGAATTGTAGCTTAACAACTGATAGTGGAATAACTTTTTTAAATTTAGATAATGAAAAATATCGTATTATTAATCAGTCAGAATCAAAGATTGTGTTGCAAAAGATTGAAGATAATTCTGAAATAATTAGTGGTGGGGGACAACAATATTGTAGTAAAGATTTAGATTGTGCTTGTGGTGTGAATATTGAAACAAGAAGTTGTTTTTTGGGAAATAAAGAATATGTTGACACATCTAAACAATGCCCAGATTTTTGTAGTGGTTATTCTGGAAATCTAACAATCAAATGTATGAATAATTTATGTAAGCAAGTACCTTTTCCTATAACAGAGTAGATTCCTCCACTTAATAATTTATTTAAAAAAACAGCCAAACCAAAGTTCGGCTGTTTTTTTAAATTTATTTATTTTATTATAACGGAAAATATCCGGCTGGCGTTGGTATTGATTGGGGAATTATTTGGATTGGGTCGCTTGTGATTAAAGTGCTTAAACTCATACGTAATTGATTACCACTATAACCTAGAGAATAATCAAAAGTACTGTCATAGCCATTTTCTGGAGAGTTATCTATCACATAACCACCAGTTCCGTGATATAACCCTTGAGCTTTAACCATGAGACTAAATGTTTTTGATTGTTCTACTGGAGGCGTGTATGTCCCGTCTGCTTTCAATGCGTAATTTTGAGCGTACATTCTCATGTTTACAGTGAAGTCCTTATGTGTACCAGGAGCGAGTGGAAAACCGCCGACAAATGCTAAACAACCTACTGGAATCGGCTGTGGATCCCATATGAATACTCCGCCATCCATACCAAGCGATGCACCCCAATAACCTGTCGATGGTTCTTCCCTCATTCGCAATCTCGTCCCATCGGTTGCGAGAGAGCTGTCAGGTGAACTTGTGGGATAAAAATAAGAGCATTGTTGAAAACCAGTACCCAAAGCATCTGGGTTAGTTGCCATAGAAAATATTATACCTGTTATGGTGTCTCCATTGGTTGCCGGTGCACTAACCCGAAAACGCATCACATCATCGCCTTTCCAACTTTGACCAGGAACCACCGCATGAACAATTGCAGGTGTTGGCATATCAAGTTTTTCGATTGTGTAGGTAAGTTTTTTACTCCCCATACTTGTAACGGTAAAGTATTGACCAAGGCTCATCTTTCCATAGGCATTCACTACTTTGATTTGTATTTTACATGACCCGGGCTTTATTTTGGCCAAGCTTGCTTCGCAGTCTGCCTTAACTTTATCGGAAACAAGGTTAACATTAAATGTTAGTGTTTTTCCGTCAGGTGAAAGAATGGGTTGATCAAGAACATCACTTTGAATTAAAATATAATTGCCCGGAGCGTATATTTTTCCGTTTATTTGAGTACCAATGATTCCTTCTGTTGATGAGGAAAAACCAGAACCCAATACGACAACTTCTGTTCCAGTAGCACCTTGGCTTGGTGAAATTGAATTAATTATCACCTTGCTTTCTGCTTTTGGTATAGCACCTTGGAATAATAATATTCCAGCAATAGCAACCGTGCCACATACGGTGGCAATTTGAACTTTTTTATTTTTCAATACTTGTTTCATATTTTTTTACTTGTCACGAGAGAGTAATACTCTTTTTCGTGGTTATTTATAATAGAACTGTTAATACAAGTATTATACTATAATTTCAATTAAGAAAGACTACTAGTTGTGATGAAAAGCCTGCATAAGTTTGGGGCTAGGAAATTTTAATCTTCTAACAAGGGTGTTTTAGTGTTGACAAAAACACTAAAATTTGATATTATATAAACAGAAAAAAGTATAAACATAAATTTATTCAAATATGGATTTAACAGAAGGATTAAAAAGCTATTACGATAATCTTCAAAAAGAATTGAAAATATATCTTGATAATAAACTTCAAGAGTTTAAAGATTCTAATAAACAATATTTGTCGGCCGTAATAGCTGATGCTGTAGAAAATGCGAAACACTCATTTGAAAAGTCTAATCAATTTGCTTTTGAAATGTTTGAAAAGCAACAATTAAGAGTTTTAAAGTTAAGAAATAATAATCACTCATCACTTGCTGATATTTTGGAAAAATCAGCAAAATCAACGCTTGATAATTCTCTTAAGTTCAATATGAACGTATTTGAAAATTCTGTTGCTTATTATAAAAATCTTTTAAACAAGTGAAAATAATCTTAGTCATAGCCCCCAGCAATGGGGGTTTAACTTTACCTAATTTTTACTTGACTTTTTAATCTAAATATGGTAGCATTGAGACAGAAAATAAGAACATTAAAAAAAATTATCATGAAAAAACATTTAGTTGCAGTAATCGTAGTTCTTTTAATTGAAGCTATAACATACTTCATTGAAATGAATAAAACCGGAAATTCAAATGACGCATTCTACTTAGTATTAGAGGTAGCAGTCTTAGTGGGAATATTTGCAGTAGTAATGCTCTCAGCTGAAGATTCATTTGGGAGCGTTTGCTTATTAGCAGAAGGACCTATTATAACAGTTGTTGTAACAGGATTTACAATAATATTTACAACAGGAATCAACCCTGGCGTACTTATAACTTCCTTGCTAACTGTCGGAGCATTAATCGTATTTGGCTTAGTATGGGTAGATATTGACGAGTATTTAAAGAACAAATCTTTAAAGAAAGAAGCCCTCCTGAATTCTTAAAGAGGAAAAATCTTTATTCAAACCCCCAGCAATGGGGGTTTTAGTTTATTATAAATTATTATTGACAAATACAATAAGGTATGTTAAACTATCGATAGATTAGTTTTTTTAATATAAAAAATATAAAAAATGTTCACAATATTAGAGGCAAAAAAACCTACTATTACTCGTCCTGTCTATATCATGTTTGATAAAGAGGTAGAACCACTTTACACAAAAGCAGTGCTTCAGGGTATTAACACAATACTAAGATTTGCTAATGTTGAAGGACGTTTACCCGCTCACAATTTTGGTGTCTGGAGAAACAACAATTGGCGACAAGGTGTTAATTTAACTGAATGGAATTCAATTGATTGGTATATTCAAAGAGTTGAAAGACAAAGTCGACAAGGTCAACTTGATGGTGATAAACTTTTACTTTTATTGATGACAGAACCATGGCAGAAAAATAACCGCCACTATGATGTTTTGGTGACAAACAAAGATTTGTATACTGAAGGGTGTAACTTTTGTATCGGTCTTGCCATACACGAGTTTGGAACAATTATTTCAACAAACCGTTTCCAAAATTTAAATCCGAATCAAGCATACGAATGTATTGTCACTGAAACTATTCACGAGATGGGACATGTCTTTGGACTTATCCCTCATACTCGCAAAAAGAATGTTGAGAATTCTCTCGGGTTACATTGCACTAATAAGTGTGTAATGAGACAAGGGATGAAAGTTCCACATGATTGGCTGAATATTACAATTGATAGACTAAATGGCCACAACTTTTGTGATGAGTGCCTAAATGATTTAAAGAATTATTTTTTATAATCAAAACCCCCAGCAATGGGGGTTTTAGTTTACCTTGCAAACCTTACTAAGGTATGGTAATTTTAAGGCAGAAAAGCTGTTTAAAATATTATTATGGATTCAGTAGCATACTTTTTCTTATTCATTGCTTCATTACTTATTCTTAGTATTATTCCTTGGATAATCACTACTATAATCAACAGGAGAAATCGGACTGATTTCGAACTTGGTCTTGTGTGTATTGGTGTTGCGGGAGTTTTTCTTTCTTTAATTGCTGATGTTGTGGTTTGGTTAGTGCAAATTTCTTCCTTTAATTCTTACAAAGACCCTCCTCCTAAAAGTTTTATAATCGTGGCGATAGCTGTTTTTATTTTTAATTGCTTGTTAGCAATTCATTGTTTAAGAATGAATTGCAAAACGAGAGCTTGAAGAAAGACAATAATTCATATTAGATTTTTTTAAACCCCCAGCAATGGGGGTTTAACTTTGCCCAATTTTTACTTGACTTTTAAATTTAAATATGGTAGCATTAAAGCAGAAAATAAATAAGAACATTTAAAAATAATTTTCATGAAAACAAAAATTTTATTTCTCGCTGGTGCTTTTATTAGCATAATTTTCTTGTCATCTTGTGGTTCGTCTTCTCCTGAAAAGAAAGTTGAAACGGTTAACACAGAGGTAAAAATGGCAGTAGACACTACCACTTCTACTGTAGTTAACACAATTTCTTCTTCTGAAGACAAGCAAGTTGTATTTTATCATCCAAATCTAAATTTACTTTTTTCAAATGCAAAAACTAAAGAACAAAAAAAGCAGGTTTGGTTAAAGGTAAAAGATGGGGGAGAGAAGAATTGGCTTATGATTAAAGACGTTTATGAAAAAAAATGGCTTGCAACTAAAGATAGTGCACAGAAGGTTTGGCTAAAAATTAAGGATCAATCATTCAATATATTTAAAAAAGAAGATCCTGATGCGTATCAACAATATGTAGCACTTGAAAACTCTGGAAACGGGAAGGCTTTAATTCTGTTTGAACAGACTACCACATCTACTGCTTACAAAAAATACGACAAGACACAACTTGATGCGTACATAAATTATGATGACATCCAGTTAAGGGCGTACATAAATTATGATGACATCCAGTTAAGGGCGTTTAAGATTTATGATGATGCAAAATAAGAATTTTTGATTCAAAACCCCGCAATTGCGGGGTTTAACTTTACCCAAATTCTACTATTGACAAGATGGTTATTATTTAGTAGTCTGTAGCTAGAAAAAGTAAATTAAAAATTGGTGAAAAATGAAGAAACTGAAATTTAGAGTTCTATTGACAGGACTGTTATTAGTCTTTGTGTATCAAAAAAGTGAAGCACAACAGATTGTTGTAAAAACAATTTCACTTGATAATTATCCGGTGAATATAAAGTCAGCAAAACTAACTGCTAATGAAACTGATAGTTTATTAAACAGCATGCTCTTTTTGAGTTTTACTGAAATATCAGGTTTAAGTTTGTCGTGTGATGAATTTAAAAAAGGGGTTCTTGATAAGGCAAAAACTTTTGGTTATGACACGGTGAGAATTAAAAATCTTTCCCCAAAAGAAGCAGTTTTACTTTCGGGAAAAATTACCTCTTCTATTGTTAAATATCAAGAAGATCAAGGAATTAAAGAAGTTGGGAATTTATGTAATTTTTTTAAAGATGAAAAAAATACAAGTAAAGATGGAAATTGCCAAGTTTTTACAGCTTTGAATAAATTTATCTTTGATGTTTTAAAAGACGGAAATCCAAATCTAAAAAATACCTATATGGGGTATTTTTCTCCAAGTACAACACTCAACACTATTAGAGTGTTAACAAAAAATCCCAACATTCCTAAATGTGAGGGAGGAGGGGAACACCACATTTGGAATAGGGTTATCATTATGAGCGATACTATTTATGATTCTTTTGTTGATGCAACCAATTTCCCGTATTCATATGATGCTCTAAATAAAGAACATTTCGGGTTTCTGGATAAAGCTTTGTCATCAGGTGAGTTTTATGAAAAAGAAGAAATTCTTGGGGCCTGTAGGGATGCAGAAAAATTGGACGAAGCTCATATAAACAAACTTAAAATGGTTCCTTGTCAGATCTATGATATGGAAAGGTTGGGGAAGTTATTTCCCAGTACATCCGACAAAAAACCGATATTATCGACTAAAATAGTGGAAAAACCTAAGCTTAAAGACACTACTTATCAAATTACTTACAGGTTATCTGTGAGAAACGGTAATGTAACCGAAGAGATAATAGAGTGTGGAGAAGGAAAAACAATTCCTGTTCCAAAGATTATCATTATACATGACACAATCTATATTGATACTCTTATTATCCGGGATACAATTCCAATCTATATTGATACTCTTATTATTCACGATACTATTTCGGTTGGTAATAAAAACAGTAATGATATTAATTATGTTTCTATCCGCGATACGATTTCAGTATTTTTTGGTCTTGGTGCTAAAGCTCGTCTACTCATGATTATAGACGGCAAAGTTCACTGCGTGGAAAAACATTGGATTAAAAAACATAAAAAAGAAAAACCAATTGTAGATCCTATTGTGGAAGAAAAAAGTATTTCTGACACTACCGTATTGAATAAACAAGATGAGATTTCTCCATTGAGTTTAGATACTAATAATGTCCCAAAGGCAAAAAGAAAAATTCCATTAATTGTTGAAATTATTGCTGTGCCCTTTGTCCTAATTGCAGACGGTCTTTATTATGTAGGATATGGTTTTTACTTTATCGGTAAAAAGGTCATAAATCCGTTCAGGGACTGCCCCTGTGATAGACAGACTGGCGTACCAATTACAAAAAAGATGGAAAAGATTAAACTCAAAAGATGGAACAAAATCTTTGATACTGTTCAAAAGAAAAAATAATTTTAATTTCACCTTATTAAAAACCCCGCAATTGCGGGGTTTTATTTTTTCTAATTAAAATTCAGGGACTTTAAAATTTTTACAGTCAATTTTTTCTTTTTTAAATACTTCTCGTAAATTTTTTGCATGTATTATAGAAGGGTGTAATTGCATAAGTGATCTTTTTCCGTGTTCTCCAACTATATAAATTTTAACCTTTTTTACAGAATCATTTTTTGTTAAACATACACCAAGTTCAACAAACATATCAGTACCAGCTGAATCGCTAATTAATACAAATATATCTGTTTTTAGTAATGATTTAACAACTCTTTTTGTCAACGATTTTACTTTTGAAATATTTTTAGAATAAGGAGCCAAAGAGTCTTCGTAAATCCAATCTGATAAAACAACCTCTCTTTTTTGGGTGAGAAAATTTGTAATATCAACTATTTTAGGCTTATGATATAGCCTTGAAGCGAAATACCATTTCATGGGTTTATCCAGCACTAAATTATTAAACTTCTACGACACCTCGACCTTAAGTGTCTTTTTCCATAACCATGTTGTTTAAGCTTTTCTCTCTTTCAAAAGCATCATCCTTTGATTTATAGGCTTCATAATACACGATTTCCCATTTATGTCCTTTTGTAAAATCTGATTTCCCTAAATTATGTTCATCCAACCTTCTTTTTAAATCATTGGTACAACCAATATAAAGACCACTATTTTCATTTTTGACTAGATATACATAAAACATAATTTAGTGCTGGATTAATTATATCATTTTCTTAATGGAAACTTCATGTAAGGGGACTATAATTGTAACAGCTAATCCTTAAAGAGAAATCCACAAAAACATTTAAAAATCTTTGATGTGTACGAGAATTATAAGATGTGTACAAGAGTTATGGTCTCGACCCTCAAATCAATATTTATATTAAAATAGTTCTCCCAACTAAAGGATTAGCTTTAAAAAACCAAAAGCCCTTATTATAGGGCTTTTGGTTTTGTTGCAAATCATTTGTCCATATGGTAATTTTAAAACAGAAAAGTTGTTTTAAATTTTATAAAAATGGTCATACTTGTTTGTCCTTTTGTGGTTTATTTTATACTTTTTATTTTTTCTTTTTGGGTGACGTTAGATAGTCTACTTGATTGTCGTCTTTTAGAAAGAAGAGGTGCATTGCCCAGTCTTATTAGTTATGAAAAAAAAGAGGCATATAAATCAGGATGGTGGACATTTATTCTCTTTGTTTTGACTGCTCTCTGTGTAGTTGGTTTTTTCTCTACTAATAATGTATAGACATTTTTTTATTTTTAACCCCCATCAATGGGGGTTTTGTCTTGCCTTGCCTACGCGCTTACTCTTTAGAAGTTTTATTAAAAACGCTCTCAAGAGTATAAAAAAGTAAGTGTGCGGGCTTGCAAAATTAAATTCTTGTGGTAGTGTTAAGGCAGAAAAGTTGTTTTAAATAAGGATTATGAAAAAATATATTATTCCTGTTACCGCGTTATTGGTTGCTATATTTGTTTTTGTAGATATTAAACAAAAACAAAATAAAAAGCCAGAAGAAAAAGAAGAAATTGTAAAAAGAGGTGATTCTCTTACTCAAAGAGAACTTTCTCCAAAAGAGAAATTTTTATATTCACTTGATTCATTGAACAGGGGACATGTTAATATTATTGATTCACTTAACCCACTGAATCCTTGGCTTAATTTATCTGGGATAGAAATAGCTCTTCTTAAAGAAAAAAAATGGAGAGAAATTAAAAATGAATCAACTGTTTGGTATGAATATGGAGTAAAATTTTCCAGGCATATTGGTCACGCTTATGTTGTGACTATTGAGAAAATTGAAGGCTGGAAGGAGTCAGTCAGTAAAGATTATAAGAACATAGAATATGTTCTACAATATGGTGTACTTCTTGATTCCGATACCATAGATGGAAGGATAATTAATAAAGGTACATATATTATTTCTCCATTTACTCGTAAAAATAAAGTAGACAAGGGTGAATATGAAATAGCTTACATATCCAATTATCAAGAGCTTCTCATGTCAATTAGGGAAGAGACTGGGATTGTCACCAGAACCTTTGATTGGATTTATGGAGCAAATCCAACAGGCAAAATTCTTTTAAGGCTTTAGGTTGATTTATAACCCCACAAAACCCTGCGGTTTTGTGGGGTTTTTCTTTTTCATTTTAAATTTTGGTATAATATATCTTATGGATAATAATTTAAAAAAACCTAATTCATCGATCCTAGTTCCTGGAATGTCTCTTACTCTTATTGGTATAAGTTTAATTGGGATAATTGTTGAGACAGTGATTAATAAAAACCAAGTTGGTTTCTCTTTTTTACTAGGTTTTTTGGTTTCACTCATTTTTATTTTAAGTATTTTTTCAATAAAATTATTAAAGTGGCGTAAATTGTTTAATATTATAATATTAATTTTGTGGGTAATATTTTTTATTGATTCAATATTTTTAGGTTTTAGTTAATATATTATATAATTTAATTATGAAAAAATACGAACAAGCAAAAGACTTGAAATTCCAAGAATTAAATGGAATCTCGAAAAAGACTATTGAAAATCATTACCAGAAACTTTATCTTGGCTATGTAAAAAAGTGACAAGAAATTCAAGATAAATTACAATCAGTAGACAAAACTTCTGCCAATGCTTCTTTTTCGGAATTAAGAGAATTAAAATTAGAAGAAAGTTTTATTGCAAATGCAATCATCTTACACGAAGCTTATTTTGATATTTTGGGTGGTAATGGAGTACAAGAAGGGGAGATAATTAAACTAATTGAAAGAGATTTTGGTTCATTTGAAAAATGGTTAGAAGATTTTAAAGCACTAGGTCTTTGTAGCCGTGGTTGGGTAATTTTGGCTTACGATTACAACGATGGAAAATTAAGAAATTTTTTAGCAGATGCTCACAATCTTTCTGGTGTATGGGGGACATCACCAATTTTAGTTTTAGATATGTATGAACATTCTTATTTTATAGATTTTGGAACTGACAAAAAATCTTATATTGAAACATTTTTTAAAAATCTAAACTGGCAAGTAATAAATAAAAAACTAAAGATATAAATAAACTCTTTATAAAATAGCCTTATAAAATAAGGTTATTTTATATTTGTCCACACACTTACTTTATTTTTATGAGATAGGTGTGCAGGTGGTTTTTTAAAGGAAAAAAGTAAGTGTGTTGTGTTGACAAAATAGATTAAATATGATATGATGGGTGCTGAACTTAAAAAGCACTTCTTATGAAAAAAATCGTATTTTTATTTTTGTTTTTTGGAACACTGTCTTTTATAGAGGCAAAGCCAATATCAAGACAGAAGGTAAATTCAACGAGGCAGAAAAAAGCCAGTGCTTCGTATTATAATCCAATGGATGCTCGGCAGACGAAAAAGAATCCAGATGGAAAGGGTGCCTTTGGTCGCAAAATTAAATCTGGCTCAATTGCCTTTGGGTCAGATCAAACAGAAATCTGGAGGAAAGGGAAGAAAACAGTATTTATCAAGATAATCAGAAAGGGATTCAATGTTAAAACTCCCTACGGTCTAAATATCTTTCGCATTGATGATGCCATGAATAAAAGATATCGAAAAGCCGGTGTATATTATATTGATTTCTTTTCAAAAGACCTGAATAAGAAGCACAAGAAACTTGGCCGTTTTAATGTTGAATTTACTATTTACAAAATTACAAAAGAAAAAGTAAAAGTAAAAACAAAAGCCATTAAAAAGGCTAAAAAAAGTACAAAAAAGAAAAAGACAAAAAAACCCTCCTTCGCCAAGGCTACGCAGGGCAAGAAGTAGATTACTTTAAAAAACCCCGCAATTGCGGGGTTTTGTTATGTATTGACATAATACTGATTATCATCTATACTATAAGCAGATAATCTTTAAAAGTTTAGAAATGAGTTATTCTTATAATTCAACTCCAAAAACAAAGCAGGAAGAAATTTTTCAGAAATGGAAAAATGAAATTTCTGACTTATTTAACAAAGGAGAAATTATAGTCCCAGAAGTTCATACAAGAATCTTTCTTAAAATGAACTCAACTGAAATTCTTGAGGATCTTCATTTAATAGAGTGTAGTAGTGAGAATATTAAAACTCTGCAATTTTTTATTGAAGAAATGGTGGATCACGCGCTATCTCTTGTCAAAGAACAAGGGGAATTAAAAAAGATTTTTGGTGACTATACTCAAACAGGCACCAGCCGTACTTTTCCAGATTTGTCCTATTACGACAATAGGAGAGATCGCTATTCCAATTGGCAACTAGCTAAACACAGAGCTACATTTGGCAACTGGGACTCAATTGGGAATTAAGCATTAATTCTTTGGTCATTTTAAAAACCCCGCAATTGCGGGGTTTTGTTATACTTGCAAATAATCGGGTATTGTGTTAGTTTAAGGACAGAAAAAGTTGTTTAAATTGATAAAAAATGGCAAAAACAAGAAAAGAAAAAGTAGAAGTATTTTGGTTTATTTTTACAGATCATGCTCTAACTAATGACGCTATTAGGAGAGAACTTCCCCCGGAAGACACTATGCTTGATGTCATGTGCGCTGATGGAATTCCAAGAGATATTTGGAAATGTACTGGTGCTTTTGTTACAAAAATGCGCAAAAATAGAAGTAGTCAAGGTTTTTCCTTTACCGTTTTTAAAAAGGACGGCAAATATGGTTCAATTAAAGAGGCCAAATTTTTGAATAAAAAAAGAAAAAAAGTAGTAAAAATAAAAAAGAAAGTGAAATGAAAGACCAAACTCAAATATTTTTCTGCGAATGGACTATTGTTGATTCTCAGAATAAGGTTGTTGTAAAAAAATCACAACAGCCGCAAGCAGTTATTATTTCTGTGGGTACAAAAAAACCCCCTGAAAAACCTTTTGGGATTAGTATGTAGGAAATTCTTTATTAATTCTAAAAGCCGGCATTAAGCCGGCTTCTCTGTATAAAATTCCATTATTTAGGGTTTATTTTTTATCTTTCTTGTCATGTATATAAAAAAAGGTTATTATTATGCACAGATTTAATTATTCAAAAAAGTATTTATTATGAAGAAAATTGCAATTTTTGCCTCAGGATCTGGAACTAATGCTCAAAAAATAATGGAGTATTTTTTAGGTAACCCTATTATAGAAGTGGCGCTTGTTTTATCAAATAAAGTTGATGCTTATGTTTTAACAAGAGCAAAAGATATGAATGTGCCGTCTTTTACCTTTACTTATAAAGAGTTGAAAGAAACTTCTATTGTACAAGATAAACTAAAAGAGTTTGAAATTGATTTCATTGTTTTGGCTGGTTTTATGCTTATGATACCAAGCTCACTTATTGAAATGTATCCAAACAAGATTGTGAATATTCATCCAGCGTTACTTCCAAAATTTGGGGGAAAGGGGATGTATGGAGATTTTGTTCATCAAGCTGTAATTGAGGCGGGGGAGAAGGAGTCAGGCATTACAATTCATTTTGTAAACGAAAAATATGATGAAGGAAAAATTATTTTTCAGGCAGAGTGTCCTGTTGATGAAAATGATACACCTGAGACATTAGCCACAAAAGTGCACGCACTTGAACATAGAGATTACCCAGGGATAATTGAAAAAGTTATTTTAGCGGAAATTTAGGTAAAAATTTTCATGCGGGGTATAATTGATTTATATTATTAATAAAAAAATATAAATCATATGGCAAAACGAGCCGCATCGCTTCATGCACACAAAAAATCAACAAAGTCTCATAAAACAAAAAAGAGACTTGAAGTTAAAAAAGTGATGCTTGAAAAAAAACATTCAATGCACCCAAAAAAATGTGGATGTAGATAAAAGACAAAAAAAGCCGTTCCGACATTGGTCGGAACGGCTTTTTTCTATAGATGTCATTTTTGGAAAAAATTGACAGTTTAATCATTATTTTGTAATATAGACCCAGAAAAAGTTTATTTAAACAATTGAACTATGGGGAAAATTAAAGTTTTTTTGATAGCAAAAGATCAGGAAATAAGAGAAAAAGTAAAATTTCTCCTTGGGTGGGAAAGATATTTTTTCTTTGGGGCAATAACAAATGAGTTTACGGTAACTCTTAGTAATTTTTCAGAGGCGAGAACTTTGAAGGATATCGAAGTTTTCATTTGTGTTCTTGATCCCAGTAATGAGGGTAATGAATTAGATCTTCTTAGAATTTTGGGGGAGAATAATCTTATTACTCCTGTTATTTTTATTGGGGCAGATCCATCTCGTAAACAGCAGATAATGCTGATTGGAAATGAAAAAGAAGTAGTGATGATTGAAAAAGAAGAAAATCTTCAGTCAGCACTACAAAAACTTTCACTATAATTAAATATTTTTGTTCTTTAAAAACCCGCCAAATGGCGGGTTTTTAGTTTGGCTGAAATAAACCCTATTTGTAAGGTTTATTTTAATATTGACTTATGTTCTGTTTTATGATAAAATTGTAGTTAGAAATCTTTAAAATCTTAATAAAATGAAAAATCTTGAAAGTTCAATTTTATTTATGAGTGTAGTATTAACACTTATTTACATTGTGTCATCTGCCATTATAAAAGTGATCACCTTTGGGAACTCAAGGAGACAATTTATTGTTTTTTATGTTGGGGCTATTTTAACAATAGCACTGTCTGTTTTTGTTGGCTGGTATACTGGCAAAGATGGTGGTTGTATTGCCGGGCTTCTTGCAGGGCTTCTTTTTGGGTTCATAACCTCTTTAATTGTTACAACGAAATCTCTTGAAGACTATTTTGACTCTTTTCCAGGCGATAGAGACAATCTAACGCCAAGTTTTATGTTTGTGATGTGTTTTATTGGTATGGGGGCAGGCGGTTTAAGTGGAGCAGAATCTATGAAAAGTGGTTTGAATTTGGCAATGGGTGAATATATATTCCTTAATTGTGTTACCGGGCTTATAGGTTTTATTGTGTTGGAAGTTTCATTTTTATTGTTTCCAAGATTGATTAAATTTATATCTTCAAAGATTAACAAATTAAAAGCTCAAAAAACAAAATTAACAATGCTTTCATTTTAACAATGTTCTTTTTAAAAACCCGCCAAATGGCGGGTTTTTAGTTTATGTAAGGATAAATTAAATAAGTTGCTTTTCGGGTCAATTTATAGTATTCTTTATTAGTTTAGAATTAATAAAAAAGATATATGTCACAAGATAAATTGATAAAACTCGCTTGTTCAAGTTGCAAAAGAATAAATTACTGGAGCAGAAAGAACAAAAAAACAGTTACAAGAAAAATAGAATTAAAAAAATATTGTAAATGGTGTAAGACTAATAAGATGCATAAAGAAGCTAAAAAATAGGTTCTCTTTTGGGTTTATAAAATTATTTATATTTTGCTATACTAAAATTAGAATCTTTTGATTCTTTTTTAGTATATGGGCGATTAGTTTAATGGTAGAACAATGGTCTCCAAAACCATTGGTGAGGGTTCGATTCCTTCATCGCCCGCCTTAATTCAAAAAAACAGTGAAAACTGTTTTTTTGAATTGGCGATAATAAACAAATTTATTTGTTTATGTGGAGGAATCGAAAAGCTTTTATATATTTGTGAAGAATTTTATTCTGAACAAATACAAAAGGTATACTGTTCCTGTAAGGAAAGATTCCTTTACCGCCCATCGAAAACAAATTAAACAATATTAAAAGCATCCTTACTCCGACCACGGTCGGAGTAAGGATGCTTACTGTTTTTTTGTGCCTATTTACAAATAAATTATAATATGATATTCTTCAATTAGAAATTTTTAAACAAGTTCTATATGAAAAATTCTGAAGGTAAAACAACGTCAATTATGGCAGGAGATTTGGCTATAATAAATCACAAAAAACAGACATTAAGAATAAAAAGGGGTAAAAACCCCCTAATGTTTGAAAAATTACATACCAATTCAGAAGAAGGAAAAGTTGTACCAAGTTTCCCTGAAACAATAGAAGAACTCCATGCCTATGGAAATGCTGCAACGATTGGAGATTGGTTTGGAATAATTCTTACCACAAATGGTTTGTCAGCGTTTAAATTGGAATCGATGACAGATCCTAATAATCCAGACGAAGAATTCTGGCGCCTTAAATAAAGTAAAGCACAATATTTTTCTTATAACGAAAACCGCCGAATTAGGCGGTTTTTTATTTTAAAAACCCTTCTACTTTTTTTTCGATTTTTAGGGTTTCTGATTTTTTTAGAGGATTAAACCAGAAAGTATTTTTATCCCCGCCTGCAGTAGTTATGCCATCAGCATTATGGGCAGGTTTTTTAAACCAAGTATTTTGGCGTTTGGCATATTGCCAAATTGCGTTTGAAAGTTCTTCAATCATTTGATCTCTATTTATCTTGTTTTGCAAAAATCTAGAAACATAACGATACTCCAATCCTAATTCTTCCATTCGATTCCAAGAAAGACCACTCTCGTGTAGTTTTTTAATTTCACTAATCATACCTCGGCTAATTCGCGCGAATAGGCGAATAACAATTCTTTCTTTTAATAATTTATTATCAATTTTTAGGCCAATTTTTAATACATCAAATTTTGACTCTTTTTTACCTAATTTAGGAACCTTACCTAAGAGGGTAGCAATTTCTATGGCTCTTATTAATCTCACTTTATTATTTTTTTCATTTTTTTTCTGAATATCTTTGGCTCTTACAGGATCAATTTTTTTAAGATACTCAAATAATGCTATCGCAGATTTTGAGTATAGAGACTTACGAAGTTTTTCATTTGGTGGAACTTCTGGAAAAATAATTCCATTTACTACAGCATCAATATAAAAACCGGTCCCACCGCATATTATTGGAATTTTTTTGCGATTTAAAATTTCATTAATTTTTTTGTCAGCCAACTTTTTATATTCTGCGACAGAAAATCTATTTTTAGGATTAGCAACATCTAATAAATAATGGGGAATACCACCCATTTCCTTTTTTGTGATTTTAGCAGTTCCTATATTCATTCCTTTGTACACTTGTCTTGAATCAGCAGAAATAATTTCTCCATTAAATTTTTTTGCTATATTAACAGCAAAATCACTTTTTCCTGTGGCCGTTTGACCTAGTATAACTATTAATTTTGGCTTCATTAAACTAGCATAACATAAAATAAGATGTATAATAAAAATATTAATTCTTATCCAACTAATTATTAAATGAATAAAGGTTATAAAATATTAGTGACAGCAAGTCTCCTTTCGAGTTTAAGTGAAGGACTTTTTGGTCCCTTTTACGCTATTTATGTAGAGAATATTGGGGGAAGTATTTTAGATATTGGGCAAACAATGGCTGTTTTTGCGATTACAACAGGAATATTAATGATGATAATGGGTAAGGTGTCTGATAAAATTAATAAGCAATTTGTTGTGATATTAGGATATGTTTTATATGCTTTGGGGACATTTGGGTATTTGATTATTAACAATACTTGGCAATTGTTTATTTTACAAATCATATTTGCCATAGGGACTGCTTGTTTGGCAGCACCATGGTCAGCATTATTTTCTAAATTTATTCAAAAAAAGACAGAAGGACTACAATGGGGGCTTGAAGGAGGTGGGCAACACATTATATTTGGACTAGCTGTTTTTGTAGGGACTTTTATTATCAATCAATGGGGTTTTGGAGTTTTATTTTTTTCTATGTTTCTAATACATGTTTGTGCTGTAATAGTGCAATCTAGATTATATTTTGTTTCAAGAAAAAATTGAAAATTTTGAATTTTATAAAAACAAAAACCCCGCAAATGCGGGGTTTTTTAAATCATTCAATTCCATCATCTCGTTGGTCAACTAAACCGCCAAAATAATTTGCTGTGTAGACAATCTGGCTATTTAAATAGGTGATAGTTTCTATTCCAGAAAATTTTTCAACACTAACAGTGCCTTCGTTTTTATTTCTATAATAAAAATCTCCCATGCAAGAAGTTTCTCGTCCACGAAAGGGTTTATTTTCTGGGACAAGGGAAAGGCATTGCTGTAAAAATTCATAGATTTCCTTTAGTCTTTTTTGTGATACAGAAGCAATAACGGTTCCGTAATATACCATTATCCAAACTGGTTTGCCTTTATAGAACACAACCTCACGGCCACCATATGGTTCACCTCCGAAATAGTTGTCGTGGTATTTCCAGTCACCGCGTTCATAAATTAAAGTTTTTGAACCATCTAGTTCTTTTATTTTCCGGCTCTTGTCACCAGAAGCATAAGCATATTTTTTGGCTTCCACTAAAAATTTCTTTAATATTGTAAGATCTATCATAATACATTAATTTAAATTACTTTTTCTGATCCAACAATACCAAATAACCACAAAATGTCAAATGTTTTTTAATTAGAAATTTTTTTTGTGCACAGGGAGACCTGCCTGCCGGTAGGCAGGGAATCGAACTCTCACAGGTTACCCTACACGATTTTGAGCCTGCCTGTCGGCAGACAGGTCGTGCATATTTTTATGTGCCCAGGGAGAGAATCGAACTCTCATGATGTTGCCATCGATAGATTTTGAGTCTATTGCGTCTACCAATTCCGCCACCTAGGCTTATTTATTTTGTTTTTTCAAAAACTCTTTACCACAACCACACTTTAAATATTTTTCTCTTATTCTTGCAGTTTTTCTATCTTCATATTTTTCTGTAAGAATAATCTCAAATGGTTTATATGGTTTGGTTGTTTTATTGTGACCACTATTATGTTCCTTAAGTCTCCTCTCTACATTATCAGAAATTCCGACATAAATATAGTTTCTATTTTCACTTTTTATTGCATATACAAAATACATACAGGTTTTTTTATGCTTTTTACCAACCTGCCTCTACCTATCGGCAGACAGGTGCCGGCAGGCAGGTTCCGCCACTTCGGCAATTGTGGTAATTTTACTTTGAAATTAAGATAAAATCAACTCCTTATTTTTTAAAAAATATGATAAGATAAACTTTATAACCTTATAAACTTTATAACTTTCTACTAACTCAATGGCAGAACTATACAACAATTCAATATTCTGGATCGAGGTTGATAAAATAAAACCAAATCCATATCAACCAAGACGAGAATTTGAAGAAGATAAATTAAAAGATTTAGCTGACTCTATTCGTCAATATGGTGTTCTTCAACCCCTTGTTGTCTCTCGTGTGGAAATTGAAAAAGAGGAGGGTGGGCTTTCAGTCCATTATGAATTGATTGCTGGAGAAAGAAGATTGCGGGCAGCGAGATTGGCTGGACTTGATCAAGTGCCAACAATAATCAGGGTAGGTGACGATGCTATGGCAAAACTTGAACTTGCTATTATTGAAAATTTACAAAGGGAAGATTTGAATGCTGTTGATAGAGCACGAGCTTTTCTAAAACTAGTAGATGAATTTAAATTTACACATACTCAAATAGGACAGAAGGTTGGGAAGAGTAGAGAATATGTTTCAAATACAATGAGACTTCTTGCTTTACCTGAAGAGATCTTACAAGCTCTTTCTGCTGGTAAAATAAGCGAAGGGCACACAAGACCACTTTTGATGTTGGTTGATAATCCAGAAGAACAAGTAACCTTATTTAAAGAAATTATTTATAAGAAAATTTCTGTAAGAGAAGCAGAAAGAATCTCTAGAAGAATTGCAGTAGATAAAGTTAGAAAAAAGAAATTAATACCAGATCCAGAAATGCTTGAACTTGAAAATAAATTAAGAGAAACACTTGGTACAAGGGTAAAAGTAGAAAAAAATGAAGTTGGGGGACAAATAACAATAGATTTTTTTTCTAATGATGATTTGAAATCAATTCTTGATTTAATAAAATCAAACGAAATTCATAGACCGGATGAAATGATGAATAATTTTATTGAGAAAAAAGGAGATATCCCAGAAGAAAATACAAGAACTCCAATAACTCAGATTATTGAGGAAGAACTAGGAAGAGTAACTCCAGAAGAAAATCAAACCGAAGAAAACCCAATTGATGATAGATCTATTGAAGAAAAAAAATCAGAAGATGAATCTGATTTATATAACATAAAAAACTTTTCTATTTAATTATTTTGATTTTGAGGGTCCAAAAATCTTTCCCAAAAGACCACTGCTATTTTTTTGAAGATAGGCTTTAATATGTCTTTTGGCGAGTGCGGTTTTAGTATATTCCATCCATCTACTTGATGGGTGGGCATTTTCTTTTGTTATTATTTCAACAATATCTCCATTTTTTAACTTGGCATCAAGAGCTGTTAATTTTCCATTAACCTTTGCTCCACTCGTATGGTCTCCGATTCTCGAGTGAATAGCATAAGCAAAATCAATTGGTCCAGAATCTTCTGGTAAATCGACAACATCACCGTGTGGGGTGAATATAAAAATTCTATCTCGGAAAAAATCTGTTTTTAGATTTTCCAGAAATTTTACTGGATCCGCAATAATTTTTTGGAGATCTTTTAATTGATTTATCCATTCAAATTTTTTACTTACAGTCTTTCCGTCTTTTTTGTCTAAATTTTCTTTATATAAAAAATGGGAAGCAATACCATATTCGGCTTCCATATGCATTTGTTCAGTTCTTATTTGAATTTCTACAATCTCACCATTTCCAGAAAAAACTGTAGTTTGAAGACTTTGATACCCATTTGGTTTTGGTGTTGCAATGTAATCTTTTATCCTTCCCGGAAGAGGTTTCCATGCAGAATGTATTATACCGAGAGTTCTATAACAATCTTCAACAGTAGGAACAATTACGCGAAGAGCGATGATATCGTAAATTCTTGAAATATCCATTCCATATCTAGTTAATTTTTTATAAAGACTATATTTATGTTTTTCTCTGTAATCTATTTTTAAAACTTTTATACTTTGTTCGTATAAAATCTTTTTTAAATCTTTATAAACAGTTTCTAAATATTTTTTATTTAAATTTATTTTATTCTTTAAAAGTTCTGTGACTTGTTCATATTCTTTTGGGTAAGCGTATGGAAAAGCATAATCTTCAAGTTCTCCTTTCAGTTTTCCCATACCAAGTCTGTCGGCAAGTTTTGCATGAATTTCTATTGTTTCAAGAGCAATTCTTTTTCTTTTTTCTTCAGGAAGATATTGTATGGTTTGAATATTATGAAGACGATCAGCAAGTTTGACCAAAATAACACGAATATCTTCGGCCATTGCAACAAAGAATTTTCTTAAGCTTTCAACATGTCGCTCTTGTCCGTGATATTTTACTTTACCAAGCTTAGTAACTCCTTTAACTAAAAATGCAATTTCTTCTCCAAATTCTTTTTTAAACTTTGCTTCCGTTACATCTGTATCTTCTAATGTGTCATGCAAAAGTCCAGCCACTATTGTTTTTGTATCCATTCCAAAAATAGCTAGATTTTTTGCTGTTTCAAAAACATGATAAAAGTATGGGTCCCCATTTTGCCTTTTCTGTTCTTTGTGGGCTTCTTTTGCAAATTCATAGGCCTTAGTGATTAAGGCAATATCCTCTTTTTTAGGGCTTTTTATTAGTTTTAATAAATCTTTTAAATTTGCAGACATATATTCAATTCTATGTCTAAAAAGAAAAAAAGTAAAACACACTTAACAAAAAATCTCTTTATGTTAATCTTGGGGTAGAAGTAAATATTTTTTTATCATGAAAATAGAAAGTCTTTGTTTTATTCAACGTCCACCAGAAATTTTACTCGGTCTTAAAAAGCGTGGTTTTGGCATGGGAAGACTAAATGGTTTTGGAGGGAAATTTAAACCAGGAATAGATCAATCCATAAAAGCAACAGCCAAAAGAGAAACCGAAGAAGAATGTGGCCTTGTGATTGAAATATCTGATTTAGAAAAAGTTGGTATTATTGAATATAATTTTAAAGATGGGTCGGAAACAAAAATAGTCCATATCTTTAAATGTTCTCATTTTAAAGGTGAACCAGTAGAAACTGGAGAAATGAGACCAGAATGGTTCATTGCCAAAAAAGATAAAATACCAATAGAAAACATGTGGTCATCAGATTTATATTGGATTGACTTTCTTCTCCAGGGTAAGAAATTTAAAGGTAAATTTTTATATGACCAACCATCTAAACCAGACAGAAATGCTGTTGTCTTAGAAAAATTTATTGAGGAAGTGGAAAGTTTTCCTAATGAAGATTAAAAAATCCCCGCAATTTGCGGGGATTTTTATTTGACAAAAATTTCCATAATGCTAATCTTGGGGTAGAAAAAGTTCTTAAATAAAATAAAAATGAATATAATTTTGGAAAGAAAATTGTTTTCTGGTCCTATTTATAAAATAGTTGAAGATTTAGATTTAATCCTTTCAGTCACAAAAGGTTCAAAAACCTTAAAGTTAAACCACAAAGTAATGGATAGAACAAAAAGAGAAGGCTTGATTATTCACTTTTATCTATGCAATACCGGTGATGATGAATATTCCGTTTGTGTTGTATTCGATGATGAACAAAACAAAGAATACACTTTCAAAATAGATGATTTAGACCCTTTAGACTCAGATTAAAGTCATTGTAAAAATCCCCGCTATTAGCGGGGATTTTTTTTATTTCATTAATTTATGGGGGTTGTGGTTCGGGCAAGTCTTATTACTACAGCGTTCTGGTATTGTCTTAGTCCCGGTCATCATAAGAGAATCACATTCGTCACAGATATTTCCAGTTGGTTTTGTTTTTATTATGAATTTACAATCTGGATAATTAGAACAAGAATAAAAAGTTCCAAAACGTCCACGTCTTTCTGAAATATCTCCCTTTTTACAAATTGGACAAATTACTCCAGTTTTTTTTCTTTCTTCTTCAGCTTCGTCTTTTTTAATAAATTTACATTTTGGATAACGAGAGCAGGAAATAAAAGTTCCAAACCGCCCCTCACGAATTACAAGTTTTCCTTCTTTTTTCTCTCCACACTTTGGACACATTTCGCCGGTTTCTTTTGGTCCAGCCATTTCTGTACCATCCATTTTAAGTGCTCCATCGCAATCTGGATATTTACTACAAGAATAAAATTTTCCATTTTTGGAAAGCTTAACAATCATTTTACTTCCGCATTTTGGACATTTTATATTTTCAGGTGCTTCTCCCATATTGGTTACTTTTTCCATTTTTTCTTTTGATTTTACATCTTTAGAAAAAGGACCATAAAAATCTTTCAGTGTTTTTGTGTAATCTCTTTCTCCGCGAGAAATTTCATCAAGTTTATCTTCCATTTCGGCTGTGAAAGTATCACTGATATATTTTGCAAAATTATTTTCCAAAAAATCAGAAACTACTTCGCCTGTGTCAGTGGGGAAGAGAGTTCGCCCCTCTTTTCTTACATAATCTCTATCTTCTAAAGTTTTCATAATTGAAGCATAAGTAGAAGGCCTTCCAATGCCTCTGGCTTCTAATTCTTTAACCAAACCTGCTTCACTGTATCTATTTGGTGGTTCAGTAAATTTTTCCTCGTTATTTAATTCCAAAAGTTTTAGACTTTCTCCAACAGTAATTTTTGGTAATTCAACATCCTCGCTCCTTGCATCTTTGTCTACTTTTAACCATCCATCAAAAATAACCCTTGAACCATTTGCAGTAAAATCTGGAATACTATTTTCTTTAACATTTGCTGAAAGTTTAGTCTTTGAAAGTTTTGCATCAGCCATTTGACTGGCTACTGTCCTTTCCCAAATGAGTTTGTATAGTCTTTCCTGCTCTGTTGTTCCAGCCGATTTTGTTTCTATGTGTGTTGGGCGAATTGCTTCGTGGGCTTCTTGGGCATTTTTGCTTTTTGTTTTAAAAATTCTAGCTTCGACATAATTTTTTCCATAATTTTTTTCAACCATCGATAAGATTTGGACTTGAGCTTGTTTAGATACATTAGTACTGTCAGTTCTCATATAGGTTATATGTCCAGCCTCGTATAATTTTTGGGCAAGTTGCATTGTTCTCGAAGGCGAATACCCAAGTCGCGAACTAGCTGTTTGTTGTAGTGTCGAAGTTGTAAAAGGTGCGCGTGGTGATCTTTTTTGTTCTGATTCTTTAATATCTTTTACAATCCAGTCTCCAGTTTTGGCAGTTTTTACAATGTGATCCATTACTTTCTCATCGCGAGGCTCTTTGGAACAATCTAGATTTATTTCTACTTTTTTAGTGGTTTCAAATAACCCTGAAATTCTCCAAAATTTTTCTGGAATAAAAGCGCGAATTTCTCTTTCTTTTTCCATTATAATACGAAGTGCGGGGGATTGGACGCGTCCAGCAGAAAGACCATAGCGAACTTTTTTCCAAATCAAACCAGAAAGATCGTAACCAACCAATCTGTCTAATACTCGTCTTGCTTCCTGGGCTTTAACCAATTGTAGGTCAATGTCTCTTGGGTTTTGCAATGCTTCTTCGACGGCCTCTTTTGTGATTTCATAAAAAGCCACTCTTTTAATAGGAGCTTTAACTTTTTTACTTGCCCCGCCTTGGCGGTGATTTTCATCCATCAATTCTTTTAAGTGCCAAGAAATGGCTTCACCTTCTCGATCAGGGTCAGTTGCAAGAAGTATTTCAGTTGCTTTATTCGCAAGCCCCTGAAGTTCATGAACGACTTTTTCTTTGCCTTTAGAAATTTCGTAATGGGGAATAAAACCACCCTCTATATCAATGGCTTGTTTGTTTGATTTTGGTAAATCACGAATATGTCCAACAGAAGCGCGTACAGTATATTTTCCGTCTAAATATTTTTCAATCGTTTTTGCTTTTGATGGTGACTCTACAATTAATAATCGCATAGGTTCTAGTGACTAGGTTCTAGTTTCTAGTCAATAATTATTTATAAAAAAAATAAGTACTGTGTCCCGCTTAACACTAACACGGAAATATATCAGATCTTCAAATAAAAGTAAAATACTTGTTAACTATATCATACTCAAATTAACATCTTCTAATTTCTCCAAGCTCTTCTTTTATCAATCCTTTTATTTCCATTACAGACAAAATAGCATTTGTTTCATTTGTTGGCTTATTTAGTTTTCTGAATAAATCATCTTTTGAAATTGAATCTTGAATTAATTTTAGAATCTCCTTTTCCTCGTCTGTGCAATTTTCTTCAATTTCTTTTTGGATATTTTCCGTATTATTAACTTGAAAACCAAGTGCGTCCAAAAGTTCCTCGCTTGTGGTTATTGGGGTAGCGCCTTGTCTCAATAATTTATTTGTTCCTTTTGAGTTTGGTGAGAAAATAGATCCAGGAACAGCAAAAACATCTTTATTGTAATCAAGAGCAAGTCGAGCTGTGATTAAGGTTCCAGATTTTTCTTCCGCTTCTATTATTAAAACGGCTTTTGAAATTCCTGCCATTAATCTATTTCTTTGAGGGAAACTCCAAACAGTTGCCCTGAAGTCTGGTTTGAATTCAGAAATTAAACATCCCCCACTTTCTACAATTTCTAGAGCCAGTCGCCAGTTGGTGGCTGGATATAAAACTTTTTTATCAAGACCTGATCCAGGGAAGGCAATAGTTTTTAAACCAATCTCAAGCGCTTTTTTATGGGCGACAGTATCTATTCCAAGTGCAAGACCTGAAACAATAACAATCGGATAACCACGAAGGCCACTAATTAATTTTTCACAAACATCTTTTCCATAAGAAGTGTATTTTCGTGACCCAACTACAGAAAGGAAAATAAAATCTTCGCTTGGAAGAATCCCTTTAATAAAAAGTTCTTTAGGTGGTTCTGGAATTTCCAAAAACGATTCTGGAAAATCTTTTTTATCTAATTTTCTAATTTCGTCTTCCATAAAGCCTTAATTTGTTAATTTTACCATTTTTTTGTACAATATGAATATTATTTTTAATTTATAAAATCTATGCTAGACATAAAATTCATAAAGGAAAATGCAGATTTGATCAAAGAAGCGGCGATAAAAAAGCATGTCAATTTTGATGTTGACGAGCTTTTACAAATTGATGAAAAAAGACTTCAAGTTCTTTCCTTAGTTGAATCCTTGAGAGCCGAACAAAATGTAGTTTCTGAAAAAGTTGCAAGAACAAGTGGAGATGAAAGAGTGTCTATGATTACAGAGATGCGTGACTTAAAAGAGCACCTAAGAATAAAAGAAGACGAACTTAAAGAAATAATGAAAACTTGGCAAACATTAATGCTTCAGGTTCCTAATGTGCCAGATATTTCCGTACCAGATGGGAATGATGATGCTGGAAATCAAGAAGTTAAAACTTGGGGGGAAATTCCAAAATTTGATTTTGAACCAAAAGATCACATTGAGTTAATGGAAAAACTTGATTTGGCTGATTTTGAAACTGGGTCAAAGGTTGTTGGTTTTCGTGGATATTTTTTAAAAAACGAAGGAGCAGAACTTGCTTTTGCTATTTGGCAATTGACCGTGGATTTATTTAGAGAAAAACATCCTGACTATAAATTTATGTTCGTGCCATCTTTAGTTAGAAGAGAAACTCTTGTTGGTACGGGGTATTTACCACAAGCAGAAGCCGAAGTTTATAAAACTCAAGACGGGAATTATTTAGCTGGCACAGCCGAAGTGGCGACAATGAGCTATTTTGCTGATAAAGTTTTAGACAAAAAAGATTTACCTAAAAAGATTTTGGCATTTTCTCCAGCTTTTAGAGTGGAAGCGGGGAGTTATGGAAAAGATACAAAAGGACTTTTTAGAGTTCATGAATTTATGAAATTTGAACAAGTGATAATTTGTGAGGCTTCTCATGAAGAAAGTGTTAAATTTCACGAGGAACTTTTATCTAACGCAGAAGAAGTTTTACAAGCTTTAAATCTTCCTTATCATGTGGTGGTTAATTGTGGTGGAGATCTTGGTTTGGGGCAAGTAAAGAAATATGATATTGAAGCTTGGTCATCATCTCAAAATAAATATAGAGAAACTCATTCATGTTCATATTTTCATGATTTCCAAACACGAAGGCTAAATATAAGATATAGAGATGAAGAAGGTAAGCTTAGATTTACTCATTCTTTGAACAATACTGCAATTGCTACTCCTAGGGTTTTGATTCAACTTGTAGAAAATTATCAACAAAAAGACGGCACTATTAAAGTTCCAGAAGTTCTAAAGAAATATATTAGCAAAGATGTAATTGGAGCATAACGCTTTATGCAAAAAAGGCGCGACATTCTTAAAGTCTCTGAAATAAACAAGAAAAAAAGAAAAATTCTTAAAACAAGATTTGTTTTTGCTTTTATTATTTTTATCTTCTTAGTAGTGATACTCTCTCTACTTTCAAGAAATAAAAATATTAATATAGACAATATTGAAGTTTTAGGGAATAACATTATAGACAAAACAGAAATTCTAAATGTGGTAGAAAATGATTTAAATGGTAGATATCTATTTTTGTTTCCAAAAAGAAATTCTTTAATTTATCAGAAAGGGAGAATCAAAAATGATTTACTAGAAAAGTTAAAAAGAATATCTGAAGTAAAAATCGACTTAAAAAAATGGCGAACTCTCCAAATAGAAATAAAAGAAAGACCAAATGAATATTTATGGTGTGGTGATGAATCATCAATAGGTTCAAACTTCGAAAATAATTGTTATTTTATTGATGGTGATGGATATATTTTTGACAAAGCACCATATTTTTCAGGGGACGTTTTTTTAGATTTTATGGCGTAGGTGACTTGAAAGATATAAATTCTCCAATTGGTGATAATCTTTTTCCTCAAGAAGATTTTAAAAAGTTGGTCTCCTTTAGAAATTCTTTGCTTGATATGGGAATTGAATCTAGTAATCTTTTAATAAAATCTAGTGGTGATTATGAATTAATTTTGGATTATTTTTACACAAATCCTGAACCACCTAAGATTATTTTTAACAGGCAAAATGATTTATTAAAAATAATAGACAATTTAGATTCTGCACTAAAAAATGAACCTCTATTAACAAAATTTAAGAACGATATTTCAAAGCTTCTATATCTTGATTTAAGATTTGATAATAAGGTATATTACAAATTCAGTGATGGAAAATAAAAAAATTAATCTTGGTTTCTGGAAAAATTTAGCTGAAGAAAAAAAGCCGTTTTTTTGCCTAGCTCCAATGGCGGATGTTACCGATGCGGCCTTTCGGCAGATTATTGCTAAGTATTCTAAGCATGGCCAGAAAGGTGGTGGCCCGGATGTTTTTTGGACCGAATTCGTCTCAGCTGATGGGCTAGTGAGCGTTGGTGGAAAAGCTCTAATGTTGAATCTTCAGTATAATAAGAAGGAAAAGCCTATTGTAGCTCAAATTTTTGGCTCTAAAGAGGTGAATATGACGCGTGCTACACAGATGATTAAGAAGCTTGGTTTTGATGGAATTGATATAAACATGGGGTGTCCTGATCGAGATATTGAAAAACAACAATCAGGGGCGTGTCACATGAAGGATTCTGAAAAAGCAAGAAAAATTATTAGAGCCGTAAAAGAAGGAGCAGGTGATTTACCGGTTTCTGTAAAAACAAGGATTGGTTATAATAAAAACGAAATTGAAACTTGGATTCCAGAAATTTTAAAAGAAAATGTTGCGGTGCTTACGGTTCATCTTAGAACCAGAAAAGAAATGTCTGTGGCCTTGGCCCATTGGGATCAAATGAAAAAAATTGTAGAACTTCGAGACAAAATTTCTCCAGAGACTTTGATAATAGGGAATGGGGATGTAAAAGATTTAGAAGATGGAAAACAAAAAGCTAAAGAAACTGGTTGTGATGGAATAATGATTGGGCGAGCAGTTTTTGGAAATCCGTGGGTCTTTGCCGAAGCTTCAATTTTGAAACCAATAACAATAAATAAAAAATTAGAGACGATGGTAGAGCACGCAGAACTTTATGAAAAGATTTTTAAGGGAAAAAGAAATTTTGCTTCAATGCGAAAACATTACAAAGCATATGCCAATGGTTTTGATGGGGCAAAAGAATTGCGGGTTAAATTAATGACTACAAAGAATGCAAAAGAAACTAGAAAGATAGTAGAAAATTTTCTTAAAAAATAGGTAATTTTTATTTGTTAGCATTTTTGGTATACTTCAATCTATGGAATCTTTAGCGCTTTATCGTAAACCCCAGTACTAAAGCGAAGCTTAGTACGGGGCAGGGTACCGACCAAAAAATATTTATGAATGATAACAATTTAGCTTTATATAGAAAGTATAGACCAAACAACTTCAACGAAGTTTTAGGGCAAGATCATATTGTTAAGGTTTTAGAAGGGGCACTCAAGCTTGGGAATTTTTCTCATGCTTATTTATTTTCTGGATCTCGTGGAACAGGGAAAACTTCTGTTGCAAGAATTATTGCTAAAGAAATGGGTTGTTCTGAAAACGATACTATTGAAATAGATGCAGCTTCAAATCGCGGAATAGATAATATTCGTGAATTAAGAGAGTCAGTCAGAACTTTTCCTTTTGATTCAAAATATAAAGTTTATATTATCGATGAGGTTCACATGTTAACCAAAGAAGCCTTTAATGCGCTTTTGAAAACTCTCGAAGAACCACCATCCCATGTAATATTTATTTTAGCTACCACTGAGCTTGAGAAAGTTCCTGAAACAATAATTTCTCGATGTCAGACTTTTATATTTAAAAAACCAAATGATTTAATACTAAAAAACTTAGTTTTAGATATTGCTAAAAAAGAGAAAATTTCTATTGATGTGTCGAGTGCTGAACTCATCGCTCTTTTGGGAGACGGATCTTTTCGTGACACACAGGGAATTTTACAGAAAGTTATAAGTTTTTCTAAAGATAAGAAATTAAATAGGGAAGAGGTGGAACAAGTTACTGGTGCGCCGTCACTTAATTTAATAAACGATTTTATTACTGCGCTTTCAAATAAAAATATAGACGAATGTCTTTCTGCTATAGAAAAAGCTTCAAAACAAAATGTAGATATGAAGATTTATTTAAAACTTATTTTGCATAAATTTAGAATGATTATGATTTATAGATTTGCGGAAAATATGCGAAAAGACATCGAAAAAGAAGTTTCTGTTGTTGATTTAGAATTTTTGAAAAAATTAGTTAAAGAAAATGATGGAGTAGTTTCCTCAAAAAATCTTGGAATCTTACTTGAGTGTTACCAAACAATGGATAACTCTTTTATAAAAGAATTACCACTCGAACTTGCTATTATGAAGATTTTAAAAACCGAGTAGTGGTTTTTTAATTGAAATTTATGTTTTTAGTTAATTCAGAGAATTCATCCTCGGCTTTCTTTTTAATTTTTCCTTCAATATATTCATTGTAAGTCTTAATTTGGGACTCATATTTTTTAGGTAAATAAAAGACTTTATTTCCATAGCCATGAGAATCAATAATGCCCGATTTTTCTAAATAAGCTTCATCTCCATAAGAAAAGTTAATTTGAAAAGGTTTTTCAAAATTTTTTTCTTTCATTTCATCAATTTGTTTCTGCCAATCTTTATTTTCTAAATTTACTTTATTTTTCCATTCGTCTCCGTCAGTATCCGTGTCATTATGTTTTTCTGATAATTTAATACTGTCTATATCATCAAGGAAATAGGGAATACTTCCAGTAGTAAGGAAAAGTTTGTCATCGATTCCTTGTATTTCTATTACTTTCATTAGAGAGTCATATCGACTTTCCTTTTTCTCAGTCTTGTCTTCAATTTTTTTTGTTAATTCTTTTTTAAATTTACCCAAATCAAGGGGTTTAAAATCTGGTTTTTTCATATAATTTTATTTTACATAAAGAATTGTAAATCAGCAAGAGAAATGATTTTGGCTGGATAGCTCGGGTGCTGATATTTTCATGTCTTATCCTGCAAAGGTTTCCAGATGATTTCCACTCTATTATTTTAATGTTCCTCGGGATGCGATTTCTTAAACTTTTCCACTTAATACAAAAAAGAGGCAAATGAGTCCAAATATGAATGCCCATACCACCGATGCTGAGGCAAGATCTTTACTTTGGCCAATTGCCTTATCGTGTTCGGGGTGAAGTTTAGTAAGTGCTATTTCGATAGCAGAATTTTGAATTTCTGTAACTACAATGAAAAACCAGCAAAATATAAGGAGTAACAGTTCTTTGGCTGATAGTTCGAATAAAAAATATGCGAGTGGTAAACCGATAATCCCAAAAACTATTATTTCAAACTGAACGGCAAAGTCACGAGTAAAGGCATATTTCAGTCCTCGGAGTGGATGAGAAAGTCTCTTAATCCAATATTTCATATTGGCAGTATAGCAAGTTTTTATTTCGATAACCACACGATGTTCTGCATTTTGGCGAAAAAACGAATTCTGAAACTTGGCTGAGACGCTCGGGCTGGGACCAATCAGTTCCTTACCCCACAAGGTTATTTTAATACTTTTATAATATCATTTAGACGTGTCTCGTGCATTAATATCAAGCTCTGGGTTTATCTGCTGCTTCTAGGGCGATGTATCGTCTTAATTCGTAAAGCGATTGTCTTATTTGTCTTATTCTTTTTTGTTCTAATGGCATTGAAAATTCAACCATAAGCGTATTATCTTTCTGTTTTTTAAATTTAACAACTTCATCTATTCCACTGTAGTTAACTTCGGCAATAAAACCGTGTGCCATAGCATTCCGCAAATCTATTAACTCCTGGGGGATAGCAAGTTTGGGAAATTTTTTGTTGAACTCTTTTGCAACATCACTAAAATGTGTATGTGAAAAAGATTTCGGGTATTCAATATAAATTTTTCCTTTAGTATAAGGAGGGTTAGGCCATTTATTTACATCACCTTCTTTTTGAGCTAAAGCGCCTCGCATTAAAAATTCAATTAATGCTATATCGCGCCAAATTTCCCCAAGTGTTTCAAAAAATTCTTTTATTTCCTTTGTTTCCATGAATGAATCTAATTAATCCAAAGATCAATATTTAACTTCTCTCCTGTAATGTTTTCGTAATAAGTTGCAGCAATTGCTATTCCAACAGAGGTAAGAAACAGTCTATTAATTGGAGTATCATTTATTATTTTTAATAATTCGTCTCCAATCTCAGTTTTTTCTCTTAACAACTTTTCTATATCTGTTTCTTGCATTAAATGTTGATCCAAGGCATTAACAACTTCCGTAACTTTTTTTTCCTCAAGGCCTTCTTTTTCCAAAAAATCCTTTAATACTTTTTTTTCTGTTACTGGTATTATATAACCATCGGTTTCTAGTTTCTTCACAAAAATTTTTGTTTTCAGATGTTGATCTAAAATTATTTTAGAAATTTCTTCTTCAGTGAAAGGTTTTTGAAATATTAGAGAATATGATTCTCTAAAAGAATTTGTAATACTCCACGACCCCATGGAAATACTTCCACAGCCTGCATAGTCGATATGCTTAAACTCAGCATCAGTGTTTTTAAAATTTATAAATGGCTTGATTGAGTTATTTAAGTATTCATTAAATTGTTCTATTGTTTTTATTCCTTTTCTAAATGTATTTGAAAGTATATAACAAAGAGTAATTATTTTTAATTCATTAGGTGTTAATTTATCAATTGTTTTTATTGCTTCACTAAAAACAATATTTTTTAAATCCTCTGTTTCAATTTGATGATTTTTTATTCTACCGATAACAAGTTTTCCAAGAGTATTGATTAATTCTTTATTTGTTTTTTTACTACTGATAAACGCGGCTTCTCTTAATGCATACTGCGCATCTGGTTCTTTAAGACGATTGAGTTCAGGCTCTGTTAAATTATTCATATCAGTAAATAAACGCTCTTTAAAATATTTAATTCGTTCATCAACAGCAGTTTGAGCATCTATTTTAAATTCTATCATTTTTTTATCTAGAATCATTTCAACGATTTCTTTTGCGTCACAAACTGAAAGACCATGATGTATATGCTGGCTTTTATCTATTTTTTTAGATTTATCTATGTATTTTAGAGTAGGAGAATTATTCTTATTTAAAAAATAGGCTTTGATACTATCTATCTTTAATTTTAGCCATGAGTTTTCCATTCTATGAGTCTCGAGCGTAATAAACTACGCTCGAGCTGGCTGGGGGACAGGGATTCGAACCCCGATTAATGGCTTCAAAGGCCACTGTCCTACCATTAGACGATCCCCCAATAATTTATGAGATAAATAATAACATATTTTTCATAATAATAAAGTTTTTTGAGAGGTTAAACCAATAGTCTAAATATGATATTATGGGGTTCTGGGAATGCCAAAAAATTTATTAACAATTTTATTAGGGAATAGTCATTAAAAACCGTAACCTATAGATAAATTATGATTTATTTTGTGCGACATGGAGAAAGTGAAGACAATGTTAAAAAACTTTTTGCTGGGCGAAAGGATTCTTTGCTGACAGAAAAGGGAAGAGAACAGGCTAGGAAAACTGCTAAAAATATCAGAGAGAGAGAGTTAAATGTTGATAGAATAATCTCATCTCCTCTAAAAAGAGCATTAGAAACAGCAGAGATTATTGCTAGAGAAATTGGTTTTGATAAAAATAGAATTGAAATTAGTGATGAAATAATTGAATATGATATGGGAAGTATAACAGGAACTCCGTGGGGTGTAATTTCCTCTAAAATTTTGATCGGAGCAGAAAATGCTGAAGATCCAGAAATTTTTAAAAATCGTGTTTATAATTTTGTTAAAGAATTATCGAAAAGTGATAAAAATATTTTACTGGTTAGCCATGCCGGAATTATTAGAATGTTAGAAACAATAAAAATAAAAGGTGATCCTGAATTATTCTATGATATTTCACAACCACCAAATGCTTCGATAATAGAAATTGATTGGATTTAGCTATTTTCAAGATAAAACAATATAAAATATAAAATATAAAATTATTCTACTTTATAATTTTTATGGGAACCATTCGAGCGAATGGTTCCCTAAAGGCTGGGTTAGATTATATTTATTTTTTTAATAACTTATTTTTCCACAAGTACTATTCGAACGAATGGTTACATCAAGATATTTATTGGTGTATAATTAATAAGATAAAATACTTAAAAATATTGTCATAAAATTATTTATAAATATATTCTATGAAAGAAAAAGAATTAGAAAAAATTTTCAAAGCATTAGCTAATAGAAGAAGATTAAGTATTCTTTCTTATTTAAAAAAAGAAGGAACTGCCACTGTTGGAGAAATTGCTGATAAAATAAATTTGTCATTTAAGGCAACGTCAAAACATATAAAAATTTTACACAATGCGGATATTGTTGATAAAGAACAAGAAGGTTCAAGGGTTATTTATTGGCTTAATAAAGAGCAAATATTTGTTGTAAAAAATGTTTTAACCTTGCTTTAATTATAATGTACCAAAGTTTATTTATGGAACCATTCGCGCGAATGGTTCCATAAATAAAAAAATGATTTGTGATAAATATATTGATTTATGAAGATAGAAAAACAAAATCATAAAAATGTTGTTTTAGTGGGAGTTTTAAAAGATCATCGTGATTTAGATATTTTAAAAACAAAACATTGGTATAGAATTCCACTTGAATATTTCCCAACTCATAAATTTTCATATATTGCTTTTTATCAACCTGAAATTTTTGATAAAAATGGAAAAAGAATAAATTTTTACGCAAAAGTTTTAAGATTTAAAACAAAAAAGCGAATCGAGCTTTTACCCAAAGAACAAAATCATCAAAATTCAAATAAATTATATAAACAAATTTTTGTTGGTGAAATAAAAAAAATAAATAATCCAATAAGAAATATATTTCCACGACGAGTGAGTTTTGGTTTTACCACTTTGAATCTTTTAAAGAATTCTAAAGATATTTTACAAGTTTATAATGTTATACCAACTGAACAAATTATCGAAGAAGCATTAAATAAAATAAAAATAAAAACTATTCCACAATATTGGATTACTATTGATAAAAAGAAATTTAGAATTGACTTAGTGATTTTCTCCAAGACCAGAAAAATTGCTATTGAATGTGATAACACAAAAGCTCATTCAAGGAAGATCCAAAGACAAAAAGATAAAACAAAAGATGAAGCTTTAAAAAAAGATGGCTGGAATGTAATCCGTCTTTCTGAAAAAGAAATTTTATCAGATTTGAATAGTTGTATTTTTAAAATAAAGAGGATGTTAAGAGTTTAATAAATAAGCTTATGTAATTTTTAACCATGATGTTAAATAACTAAAATAAAAAGAGGCGGGTGCCTCTTTTTGAATTTCTTATATGAGAGATTTTTTTAATTTTAATTTGAGATAGGACTTACCTCAATTTCTTTTTCGACTTCTTTGGGTATAATATATCTTTCCCAATGGCCATTTTTAATTCCTTTATGAGCTTTACCATCAAGCCTGGGTTGTTCAATTTTTTTAGCTTCAAGCAACCGATTAAAAATTTCTTCTGCTTTTTTGGGATTATCTTTCCAACAGCCCTTTTTATGGCAAGCTAAAATTTCATCCCAATGTTGTTTTTTAAGCGCGTTTGTTTCAGCTACTATTTTTACAACATTTTTCTCATAGTATTTACCATCTAGAATATCTCTAATACAAAGAGCCAAAGAAAATCCTACTACAGGTACACCAATTTTTCTCATATTTCAATTTTTTACAATTTATCTACCCTTAGATTAGCGTTTTTAAGGCCTATTGTCAATTTCAGGTGTTTATGATAAGTTTAGGTCAGAAAAAGAAAATTATATAACAATGGCTATAAAGAAATCACAGATTTTGAGATATCGTTTATCTCCTGAATCACAGGTTATTTTTAATAAACTCGAAAAAATAATCGATAAGGAACTTCAGGAGAGGTTTGAAGAAAATCATGCCATATCAGTCAATTTCCATAAATTTGTAAAAGATGATATAAAAAATATCCTGAAAACAATTTATGAAGAAGCTGGTTTTCGAATAAAAATTCGTCTTCTTGTCTACAAGAATAAAAAGAAAACTAATTTTATAGAATTGTCGTAAAATTTACTATGCTCTTTTTAAAGCCCCGACCTGCGTTGGGGCTTTTGTTTTTATGTAAAAACCTTAAAAATACCCCTATTTGTAAGGATTAAATATCTATTGACTTTTATATTTTAATATGATATACTATAGGCAGAAACTTTAAAAGATAAAAAAGATGACAAAGACTTCGAAATTATTGAATTTTATTCATGGCGTGGTTATGGCCATCTATTGTGTTGTTATCCTGATATTCAGAATTGTATTACTTGCGATTGGGATAGCCATGATTTATGGTTCGGTCATGATTATAATCACGGCCCCCATTAGTATTTTGACCACGATGGATGCAATAATGTGCCCCATAATCTTTGTGCTTGGATTGATTGCCGGACTATTCTGTTTACTGAAGGCGTTACTCAGTAGTAACGAAAACTTATCCGAACTTTCTTTGCCATAAGCATTTTCGTGTTCTTTTAAAGCCCCGACCTGCGTTGGGGCTTTTGTTTTTATGTAAAAACCTTAAAAATACCTCTATTTTTAAGGATTAAATATCTATTGACTTATGTTGCTATTTATGATATACTCTCTTTAGAAATTTTAAATCTGATATTTATGAAAAAGCTCATTGTTAATTGGAAGAAGGTTGTAAATTACCTTCAATTATTAATTGCTAGCCTTATTGGAAGCGCCATTCTTGTTGGCCTCATTTCTGGCCTAATTCACAAATTTGACAGAAATGATATCATTGCGGAGATGATTGAAATGACCGGCGTGATTTTTGTCCTTTTTATCTGTTTTTTTTCTTGTCAGGGAAGTAAAATTCTTAGAACAAAAACAAATAAGGAAAAATGCAAAAGATACAGTTAATAAAGATTCTTTTGTGATTCTACCCTCTTTTGTTATTGCTGTTATGTTCTGTTTATTTCAAGAAGGTAGATATGTATTTCATATATCTTATATGCACATGTCTTCTCAGACCACGGAAATTGTAATGGGTGGAATTCTTGCTTTTGTTTTTGTTTGTTCTTCAATATCATTACGTTATGGACTAATCGCATCTGTTCTTATTTCTCAAACTTTTCCAGTGCTCTCATTATTTTTCTATGGATACATGAGTGGTTATAGTTTTGATCTCTGGTTTATGTTTGGTGGAGCAGCTTTGGCTGGTTATATTTTTAGATTAATTTTCTTTATTAACTGGTCAAAGAAAATGATTAAAGAAATACCCATCGAACAGAAACCGGCTAATCAGGCGAGTAATTAATTTCCAATGTTCTTTCTTAAAACCCTCCGACAAAATCGGAGGGTTTTCTGCTATCTTTTGAGTTATAATTGAGATATGTATATAAAAGTGAAAGTTTTAACAGGACAGAAAAAGGAAGAATTTAAAGAGAAGAATAAGGATACTTTTGAAATTAAAGTAAAAGAAAAAGCTGAAAGAAATATGGCAAACCTTAGAGTTTTAGAGCTTGTTTCTCTGCACTTGAAAATTAATCGAAAAAAGATAAAGATTATAAAAGGTCAACATACACCAAGTAAGATTTTAGAAATTAGAAATTAACTACATTACAAGATCGGCTAATTCGCACGAATATGCGAATAGTTTATGCTATTCTATTTTCCTTATACCTCAATAATTAATCGGCTAATTCGCACGAATATGCGAATAGTTAGATTATTAAAACATTATTAAAATATAGAACGGCTAATTCGCACGAATTAGAGAATGGTTTTTGCTTTGTTTTTTACTTGTTGTTATACTGTCTTTTGAAAGCCATTTATTATTAATGATAATTTTAAGACATATGAATCCCGTAGTAGATTTTCAAATTATTGCGGGGCAATAAATATAAGATAATTTTAGAGTCGTAAAAAATTTTAAAAATTAACTAAGATTTCAGATGTGTTTTTAAAAAACAATTTGAAAATTCACTACAGGATGAAAATTAATATAAAATCAACAAATATGGTTTTGACTGAGGCAATAGATGATTATACAAAGAAAAGAATTAACAGCCTTGAAAAAATAATTTCAAGATATGGCGGGGAAGCATTTTTTAGTATTGAAGTTGCGAAAACTACAAATCACCACAAAGCGGGTGATATTTTTAGAGCAGAAATAAATCTATCTATTAATGGAAAAGATTTTAGAACTGAATCTACTGGAGAAGATTTATATACAACCATAGATGAAGCAAAAGACGATCTTGCTAGAAAAATTACTTATTTTAAAGATAAAAAACAAACCCTTTTTAAAAGGGGAGCGATTAGTGTGAAAAAAATGATGAAAGGTCTTTCAAAAAGAAACCCGTTTACTTCCAAGTACGATAATAAATAATTAGAATTACACACACAAAAAACATTCCAACATTCTTAAGAATGTTGGAATGTTTTAATTTTTGTAATCTATTTCCTTTCCACCTTCTGGAATTACTCTTTTGATTACAAACTCACCATTTTCTAATTTAGCGTCAGTGATAATAAACCTCTTCTCGTCTTTAAACCCTCCGTCGCCAAGGCTTTGGCGGGCAAAGAAATAAGTTCTTGGCCATTCATCAAAAGCTCTGAATTTATTATAATTTTTTATTGGGTCATCATTTAAATTAATCTCACCTTCCTCTTTTTGAATTTTTTTACACATAGTGGCATCCTCATCTTTTTGAGAGATTAGGGAAATTTTACCCTCAACATAATCTGGTAGAGTCTTTACTAAAAGATCTGCTCCATTTTTTATTAATCTTTTTATTAATTCTGAATATTTTTCTTCAGAGCTAATAGACACTTCTTCTTGGGTAATAATTGGGCCTGTATCTAACTTAAACTCCATTTTTTGAATAGTTACTCCGGTTTCAGTATCACCATTTAAAAGACATGCTTCGACAGGGGAAGCTCCGCGGTATTTGGGCAATAAAGAATAATGGATATTAATAGTTCCGAGTTTAGGCATAAAAATAAGTTTTTCTGGTAGAATTTTTCCATAAGCTACAACCACGAAAAGTTCACAATTATATGTAGCTAGTTTTGAAATAAAATCCTCGTCTAATCTCTCAGGTTGAAGATAGGGGATATTGTTTTTTATAGCCCAGACTTTTACTGGTGATGGAGTAATTATCATTTTTCTTCCCTGAGGCTTATCTGGGGTGGTGACAATAAGAGATGGCAAAAAACCACCTTGTTTAAGAATTTCTAGAGTTTCAGAAGCAACATAGGGAGTGCCAAAAAACGCGAATTTTAAGTTTTTGTTTTGCATAATTATTTTTTTATTGTAGCATAAATGTATGACAATGGAATCATCAAAAAAATCATTATTAGAAAAGCCAGCAATTCAAACATTGATTAAGAATCGAGAAATTAAATCTGAAGATTTTTGGATCATTGATGAATTATTAACCAAATATAATAATGGAGACCTTGTTACTACTTGTACCCACAATCTTTTCAGTGGGGATAAGGAGAAAAGTGTTGATGTTATAAAAAGAATATTGATGAGATATCAAGAAATTCCAACTGAGTATCAAGAACAAAATAAAGAATATCAAAAAAAAATTTTTGAAGATAAAAAAAGAGTCTACGAATTATTTCTAACTTTTTGCGAAAAATATGGTTGGCAAGCAAGCGAAAATCTTGAAATTGCTTTAGTAAGAAGTAAAAGAGAGAATTAAATTAATATTTAATTTCTACGGTTTCATTTCGGCAATATTCTTTGCCTTATCTATAAACAAAACTCCGTTTAGGTGGTCTGTTTCGTGTTGAAAGATTTGAGCTAAAATTCCACTCCCACCTCTTTCTATTTTGTTTCCATTTTCATCATACGCTTTTACTGTTGCCCTAGTGGATCTTTTGACATCTCCATATAACCATCTGACACTCAAACACCCTTCAGGGACTTCCTCTTTCTCACGGGATAATTTTACTATTTCTGGATTTATAAAAACGAGGTCTTCTTTCTTACCTGTAATATTTTTCGGATCATAATCATGGGTACCAAAATCTTTATCAAAAATTCTCCCTGATACAACAAAGATACGAAGAGGGACATCAATCTGGGGTGCTGCAATTGCTACACCATCATGTTGTGAATTAAGTGCTTTTTTCATATCTAGAATTATTTTATTTAGTTTTTTGCTACCAATATTTTTAATGGGTACAACTTTTGCCACTTGTCTTAAAGTCTTATTTCCATTTTGGATTATTTTTACCATTTTTATTTAGAGAGTCTTTTTTAAATATTCTGGCAGATCTTTTATCTTTACGGTTTTTTGTGATCTTGTCTCCATGTCACGCACAAGTACAGAATCTTCAAGTGCTTCTTTTTGTCCGAAAATAATTGTGTAAGGAATTTGTAATTTTTCTGCAATTCCTAATTGAACACCAAGACTGTCTTTTGAAAGTGATTGATGAATTGGAATTCTAGCCTTTCTTAGAATTTCTATAATATTAAGACTTTTTAATTTTGCTTCATTTCCAAGTTGAATGAAATAAATTTTTGGTTTTTTCATTATTCTTGGGGAAAGTTTTGTACTCCATTTTGCAGACACAACTCGATCTACACCAATTGCAACTCCAATAGCTGAGACATCTTTTTTGCTTCCAAGATTTTTTGCTAGGTAATCATATCTTCCACCACCAGCAAGTGCCAAGGGTTCTTCATCGTCCGGATTATTTTCTGTAATTTCAAAAACAGTTTTTGAATAATAGCTTAGTCCACGAACAAGATTTTTATTTAGATTATAAGGAATCTTCATTGCTTCTAAATACTCAAGTACTTCTTTAAAATGTTGCTTACAAGAAGGGGAAAGGAATCCAATAATGTCTGGTGCATTTTCTTTTATTGGCAAACACTTTGGATCTTTACAATCAAGAAGTCGAAGCGGATTTTCTTTAATTCTTTGTTTACAACTTCCACAAAGAGTATTTATGTGTTTTCTGTAATAAGTTACAAGTTCTTTTGTATATTGATGACGGCAATCTTTGTCTCCGATACTATTTATTTCAACTGAAAGATTTTTTGCACCAGCCTCTTCTAGGATATTTACTGCCATTTTAATAATCATGGCATCGTTAATACTTTTATCTGACCCTAAAATTTCTAATCCAAATTGTCTAAATTCACGCAGCCTGCCTTTTTGAGGATTATCGTGTCTAAAAAATGGACCATAATAATAAAGCATTACTGGTTGGGGAAGTGTTTGCATTCCGTGTTCAATATACGCCCTCATTACTCCTGCTGTTCCCTCTGGTCGCATTGCCAAATGATCACCACCTTTTGTTTTAAGGTTGTACATTTCCTTATCAACAATGTCTGTGCCAACACCAACGCCAGTTGTAAAAACTTCTTCTCTTTCTAATATAGGTACTTCAATTGGTTTAAATCCATAATAAACAGCTACTTCTTGTGCTTTCTCAAAAAAGCCTTGGTAGTTGTAATATTCCTCGTCTATTTTGTCGTGCATCCCTTTCGGAGCTAATAAGGGTTCTTTTTTGGTTTTGTTTGTCATAATAATTCTTTCGTTTAATTTTTATTTAAATCATTTTCAAATTCACCTGGGTAAAATGAAATACTTTTAAATGGTAATAATCTAAAAAATACTTGACCAGTTATAAGTTTTTTTGGAACTGGGCCCCACGATCTTGAATCATAACTTCCTGATCTGTTGTCTCCCATAACATAATATTCTTTCTCTTTTAAAGTCACATTTTCAGGTGACTCTTTTGATATATTTTTTATATATGGTTCATCTAATAATATACCTTCTGGATCCTCGGCGTTTTTGATTGTTATTTTTCCTTCATTTATTTCAATAGTGTCACCAGGTAAACCGACTACTCTTTTAATAAAATATTTTTTAGTATCTTTTGGAAATTTAAAAACAATAACATCTCCTCTTGCTATATCATGAAATCTGTAAGAAATTTCATCCACTATTAAATACTGTCCGTCATTAAAAGTTGGAATCATTGAACCACCACTTACAATGAAAGGCTGGGCTATAAATACTCTTATTGGAATAACTATAACAAGAGCTAATAACGCAAAATTAACTAATTCCCAAACTGGGTGATCTTTTCTTATTCCCAGTCTTTTAGGAGTTTTAATATCTTGAATTAAATTTTCAGGACTCGGTATAGTTTGAGGCTCTTCATTTGTTAAAGTTTTTTCTTCAAGATTGTTGTTATTTTCCATATGCCTATAATTTTAGTACAAACATGCGTCTTGACGCAATACACAATATCGTTGTCATTTAGTTTCTAAGAAAAATAATATCATGATATTATTTATTTATGTTTATAATCGTTGGATTAGGAAATCCTGGAACTGAATATGAGGGAACAAGACATAGTGCTGGTCGCAGTGCGTTAATTTCTTTTGCAAAGAAAAATGGTTTTTCCGATTGGAAAGAAGATGGAAAATTAAAAGCACTTGTTGCAACAGGTAAACTTGGAAAAGAAAAAGTTACATTTCTTTTGCCAAATAATTTTATGAATAATTCCGGAAAAAGTGTGGCGCCATTAATCACTTCAAAAAAGAAAGTGGGGGATTTGATTGTTTTTCATGATGACTTAGATATTGCAGTCGGAAAAATGAAAATTTCTTTTAATAAAAGTTCTGGCGGGCATAGAGGACTTGAATCAATAATAAAAAATATTAAGTCTCAAGAATTTTTGCGTTTTAGAATTGGAATTTGTCCACACTCTCCGACTGGTAAATTAAAGAAGCCGGCGGGAGAAGAAGCAATTTTAGATTTTCTGATGAAAAAATTTAAAGACCCTGAAATTTTAGAACTAAAAAAAGTTTTTAAAAAGGCTGGAGAAGGTTTGGAAGTGGCAGTGAATGAAAGTAAAGATAAAGCAATGAGTCAATACAACTAGAAGTATGAGATAAGAATTATGAATTAAAAATCAGAAGATATGGAAAAAGAATTTAAACACAGGGCTCTTAGACTCAATAAAAAAACAAAAGTAATATTTATTGGTATGTCAAAATATTACTTCTTTTTTAGAAGACATGCAGTTAAGTTTGTGTTGAATCAAGGATTTACTCCTATTTCACAATTTGGAATTTTTGATTATTTTATTGCAGATTCAATTAATAGAGATTTGGTTAGGAGAGCCAATAATAATTTAATTAGAATATCTGATGAATTTTGGGTAATTGGTCCTGTGAGCGATGGAGTTTTAGCTGAAATAAAACTTGTGAAAGAAATGAAAAAACCAATAAAATATTTTAAAGTTGTTAATTCAAAAGATATAAAAGAAATTCCTAAGAAAGAAGTAGAGTTTGAAGAAGGCTTAAAACAATTTTCAAATTTAATTTAACATTAAAAAATCCCGCAAATGCGGGATTTTTTAATGTTAAATTATTCTTCTTTCTTTTCTTCAAGATAAGAAAGTGTCATTCTTTGGTCTTTTGGTTCAAATAATGTTACTTGGAAATTATAAGTTTTACCAAGTTCTAGTTTTTCTCGTAGTTTATCTTCGGCACCGAATTGTGAATTATGAACAAGTCCAGCAACTCCTTCTTTAATAGAAACAAGTGCACCGTGTTTGTTGAATTTTATAACAACACCTTTGATAATATCTCCTTTGTGAATTTTTCCCTCAAATTCTTTCCAAGGATTTTCTTTCAAAGCTTTTACAGAAAGAGAAATTTTTCCTTCTTTGATTTCTATAATTTTTGCTCTTATTTTTTCTCCAACTTTAAACATTGTTCTTGGATCTTCAACTAAGCCCCAATCTATTTCAGAAATGTGGACCAACCCTTCCAACCCTTCTTCTAGTTTTAGGAAAATTCCGAAATCTACAATACCAGCAACTTCACACTCAATCTCGTCGCCAACTGTGTATCTTCCAATAATTTCTTTTCTTTCTTCTGGGTTAGTTTCTTTTTCAGAGAAAATAAGTTTCCCTTCTTTTGGAATTGCTGAAATCATAGTAACAGCAAGTTTTTGACCAACAAGTTTTTTTAATTCTTTTAGAATTTTATCTTTATCACTATCTTCTACACGAGGGTAGTGCTCAGGTTTTAATTGTGAAGCTGGTAAGAATCCTTGAATTCCTTGCCACTCCAAAATAAGACCTCCTTTATTGGCTTCCTTGATTGGAATTTCTAATATTGTTTTATTAACAATTGCTTTTTCGGCATCACTCCAAATAAGTGCTTGCTTAGCTTCTTTCAAAGATAATTCAATATAACCGTCTTCGTTTTCTTTTTCTACAATTTTTGCTTTAACAATATCTCCAAGATTAATTTTCTTGATGATATCTCTTGCATTGATAAATTCTTTTCCGTAAATTATTCCAGTTCCGTATGGTTGCAAATCAACGAAAATTGCTGATTTTTCTATCCCTATTACGGGTCCTTCAACTAAAGCCTCAGCTTCAGGGAAGTTTGAGCCTTTTTCAACTAAAGCTTTTAGACCTGAAATATCAGTTGTAATGTCTATTAGTGATTCTTCTTTTTTCATAATAAATAAAAATCCGCTTCTTTAGGCGGATTATGGATTTTTAGGGTCTTTTTTATCATAGGGGACTAAAAAAGGGTTATCCTAAACTTCCGACTAATAATGTAGGTATATAATACTATACTTTTTTATAAATGCAAAGTCTCAAGTTTGATGAATTAATCGTTGGATTACTCACTTTTTTATTTTTAAAATCATTAAAAATATGCTATAATTGACTCGTATGATAATAACTTACCTAGGAAAACAATTTTTTAAAATTCAGCAAGGAGATCTTGTGATTGCTTTTAATCCTGTAAGTAAAGACTCAAAAATTGGCTCAAAATCTAAATTTGGAGCAAATATTGCTCTTGTTACAACTAACCACCCTGATTTTAATGGGGCAGATAGTCTTTCTTATGGAGAGACCATACCATTCATAATTAATGGAGCAGGAGACTATGAGATTAAGGGAATTTTTATAAAAGGAATTGGAACAGAATGTATTTTGGATGATAAAAAATATATCAATACAATTTATTCATTAGTTGTTGATGGAATCAGTATTTGTTTTTTAGGTGCCATTTCTTCAAAAAATATTTCAAATGAAGTTATCGAAGCAGTTGGAACCCCAGATGTTTTATTTGTACCGATTGGGAATAAGGGGGTGCTTGATCCAATGGATGCGTATAAAGTTTCTTTAAATTTTGAACCCAAAATAATTATTCCAATGGATTATGGGGATGATAAACAAAAAGATGCACTGAAAATCTTTCTAAAAGAAGGAGGGAGTGAAAAAATTACATCAATTGATAAGTTAACTCTAAAAAGAAAAGATTTAGAGGGAAAAGAAGCAGACATTGTTGTTTTAGATTATTAGCCCCATGACAAAATTAATTGAAAAATTAAGAAATAAACCAGAAAGTGTCAAAAAGAGAATTGTTTTAATAACAGCTATTGGCCTAACTGCTATTGTTGTTATATTTTGGGTTTTTACTTGGCAATATAATTTTAAATCAGATAAAAAAAATAAAGGTCCTGGATTATTTAATCAGATGAAAGATAATTTTTCAAATATGTTCAGTGAAATTTCTGTGGGGTTAGGAAACGTAACATCAAAATTTAAAGAAGTTAAAGAATCAGAAGTAAATAAATTACAAAATAATAATGAAGTTCAAAATCAAAATAGTAACTAAAAAATATCATGGCTAGAAAAGAAAAAAGTTCAAAAGAAGAACCACAACAAAATAAAATAATCGAAGAGAGACAATCTGTTGTATCAAGAAGTGTTGTTACTGAGATGAAGGAATCATATATTGATTATGCAATGTCTGTTATTACAGAAAGGGCACTTCCAGATATTAGAGATGGGTTAAAACCTGTTCACAGAAGAATTTTATTTTCTATGCATGAAATGGGACTTACATCATCTTCTCGATTCAGAAAGTCCGCAGCGGTTGTCGGAGATGTGTTAGGAAAATATCATCCACATGGAGATACGGCAGTTTATGACACAATGGTGAAAATGGCCCAGGAATTTTCTTATAGATACCCGCTTGTTTTAGGACAAGGAAACTTTGGGTCTGTTGATGGAGATTCTCCTGCAGCTATGAGGTATACAGAAGCAAAAATGGCAAAAATCTCGGGAGAACTTTTAAGAGATTTAGAAAAAGAAACAGTTGATTTTAGACCAAACTATGATAACACTAGAAAAGAACCATCCGTCCTTCCTTCTGCAGTGCCTGCCCTACTTTTAAATGGAACACTTGGTATTGCCGTTGGTATGGCAACAAATATTCCACCACATAATTTAAATGAGGTTATTGATGCTACAAATTATTTAATTGAAAACAAAGATGTTACTACTGAAGATTTAATGCAATTTGTTAAAGGACCAGACTTTCCAACTGGGGGGATTGTGTATGGTGATAAAGATATATTCCATGCCTATGCATCTGGAAGAGGAGGTGTTGTTTGTAGGGGGGAAGCTGAGATTGTTGAACAAAAAGGAGGACTTTTTCAAATTATAATTACATCACTTCCATATCGCGTGAATAAAGCTGATATGATTGTAGCTATTGCTGATTTAGTCCACGAGAAGAAACTAGAAGGAATTAAAGGTCTTCGTGATGAATCAACGAGGGACATTAGAGTTGTCATTGATTTAAAAAGTGGAGTTAATCCTCAAAAAGTTTTAAATTATATTTACAAACACACTGAACTTGAAAATACATTTCATTTTAATGTTGTTGCGTTGGTAGATGGAGTACCTCAAACATTGTCTTTGAAATCAATGTTGCTTGCTTTTGTTGACC
>JBAYKO010000006.1:0-42346 GCA_041664605.1 Minisyncoccota bacterium
CCGGATAACGCTCGGGGCTCTCGTATTACCGCTCCTGCTGGCACGAGATTAGGAGCCCCTTATTCCTGAGGTACCGTCAATAAACTTCTTCCCTCATAAAAGACCTTTACGCCCCTAAGGGCTTCATCAGTCACGCGGCGTCGCTCCGTCAGGCTTTCGCCCATTGCGGAAGATTCTCGACTGCAGCCATCCGTAGATGTATGGGCCGTGTCTCAGTCCCATCGGTGGGGGTCAGCCTCTCAGCTCCCCTAAGCGTCATAGTCTTGGTAAGCCATTACCTTACCAACTAACTGATACTCCGCAGGCCTTTCCCTAAGCGATAAATCTTTACTCCTAAGAGACTATCGCGTATTAGTCCACCTTTCGATGGATTATTCGCGACTTAGGGGGAAGTACCCACGTGTTACTACCTCGTTCGCCACTAACTTTTTCGCGACCTTTGATTTGATATAATCTCATCTCGAGAAACGAAAAGTCCGTTCGACTTGCATGCCTTATCCACGCCGCCAGCGTTCATCCTGAGCTAGGATCAAACTCTATTTAATTTAAAAGCAAGAGCATTTATAAATAAATACTAGTGCTTAATAATAGAACGGAACAAAAGAAAAAATAACATCTTCTTTTGATCTTTTAAACTTACAATTTGCACAGAATTAAAAACTTCTTTATTTGTCAAAGAATACAGAATTAAAAACGACTAATAAAATTAGACGTTTCCCTATTATATACTACCCAAAACACAAGTCAAGGGTTTTCAACAATAGATTAATTCTAGTTTAAAAATAAGGGGCTTTGGGTAATTGGAGGCATATAATTATAGTGTATTGGAAGCCCAACACAGTTCCCTGTGATATTTTGTATTATATTACAAGGATAATGATTATAAAGACCATAAGAAAGTGACTCCCCTGGTAAAATATTTGTCTGAAATTGCATAGATTCTCCAGGAGACAGTAAAACGGATTGGTCAACTTCAACATAATCTTCTTCATCGTTTCCTGTTATAGTCACGGAAACCGGAATATTAAAAACTGACGAACTACAAGCAATACTGTCCTGATTTCTAATTTTGAAACTAATAATCGATCCATTATTAAAAGAGGAATAATTTTCTAATTTTGGGCCATGTCTTCTACAAACTCCATTTATTTGATCTAGGGCTGAAATAGAAATAATTGCTTTGTTTGTATTAACAGATAAAAGTTGTATTGTACGCCCTGAAAGTTGATCAAAATAAGATTCTCCAATCGCAAGAGGTGCATCATCAAAGATGGAGGTTAGTGGATGCATATCAATAAGCCTATTGTTTTGTCTTATAGATATTCCATTTACTACAAAATCAGAATTTAAAAAATTATCCCAAACCCCATAAGGTCTTCTAAATTCTAAAGTAAAATAAAAATCCCCTTCTGTGTAAACTTTGATTAAATTAACTCCATTAATAATATTTTCTTGCGGATAAATATCATACTGACCATTACTTTGAGTGGTAATATTTAAAATTTTATTCATTGGAACAACTCCAAGTTTTAATTTATTATTTACACTATAATGCAACCAATTAGTTCCCATAATATCAAATGGATCTCCATAATTAATATCTTGACAATTTACATGATCCAAATTATATGGAACAAAATTTCCGAGTGAATTGGTACACCTATATGAATTAGCATGTTCAATCCCCATATTGTGGCCAAGTTCATGAACAATATTAGCACTCCAAAAATTTGCCGATACTGCCTTGTTTCCCCCTATTGCATATCCTTCCCATCCACAATCTATTGCTCCATTAAAAACATAGTAGACAGTATCATAACCATTTTCGTTAAACCCATCTAAAATAGCATGATTTCTCCCTTCATCAATCCAATCCAAATGATGACTAGGGCAATTAATATTTTGATCTGGAATTGTATACCAACCATAAATATCTTGACTGCCATTAATACTATTCTTGCCTGTAATTTGAAATCTTCCGTATGTTGCCTCATAAATAAAACCTGCCACACTTTCATAATTATTCACACTAACATCATACATTTTTTCTCTTATTATACTGGCTGAATTATTAGTTATAGTAGTATTAGAAAAATTAATAAGTATTATGGCAACTTTATATAATTTGGTTTTTGAAATATTTTTAGACAAACCTATCACTGCTCCTGTTTTAAATAAGGGAATGAATATAAAAGAAAAAAATATAAAAATAATTAAAACTTTTATAAATTTAGATTTCATAAATTATTTTGTTTGTTTATTATATAAAATTTTACAATAACAAAAAAGACCACCTTGTTATTAATGAATAACTATTTGAAAAACAGAATAATAACCTTGAATAAATATATCAATATTAACAATAAAATAGTGCTTAAATAAAAAGTTGCTTTTTTATAGTAAATCTGTAATAATGGTTTCAATACATTATATGGCTAGTATTTTACCTTGGGTACAAATAGTATTATCAATAATACTTATAATAGTAGTGCTTCTACAGCAATCTGACGCTGGTCTAGGTGGCGCCTTTGGGGGAGGAAGCGAAACAACATACCATACAAAACGCGGTTTTGAAAAGGTTCTTTTCTATACAACAATCGTAGTTGGTATTCTCTTCGCTGTTTCAGCTTTCTTGGCTGTTCTAATTAAATAAGAACAACTTTCTCCTTACTTTTTATGCAAAAAATTAAAAGATTCTTTAAGGAATTTAAAATTCCAACTAAGAGTGAATTAAAAAAATCAATAGATACATTTTCAACAAAGGAAAAATTAATTTTCTCTTTTATTACTTTGGGTCTTCTTGTTTCTAGTTTAATCTTATTAAATAGACTTAACCAATATTTTATGGTTGAAGTTCCAACAACAGGAGGATCTATATCAGAAGGAATTTTAGGAACACCTAGATTTGTAAACCCAGTACTTGCTATTTCAGACACCGACAAAGATTTAACAACATTGATTTATTCAGGACTTATGAGAAAAATGCCAAACGGAGATATTGCAGAAGATTTGGCTGAAAAATATGAGGTATCAAAAGACAGCTTAATTTATACTTTCACACTTAAAGATAAAATATATTTCCACGATAACAAACCCGTAACGGCTGACGATATCCTGTTTACTATAAACAAGATAAAAGATTCCAATTTAAAAAGTCCAAAAAGGGCAAGTTGGGAGGGAGTTGAGGTAGAGAAAGTTGATGATAAAACTATCAAATTTATTTTAAAGCAACCATATTCTGCTTTTCTAGAAAATACAACTATAGGAATATTGCCATCACACATTTGGAAAAATATTACACCAGAACAATTTAGTTTTAGTGATTTTAATATAAATGCAATTGGGACCGGTCCATATGAAATAAAAAAAGTAAGTAAAAAATCTTCAGGACTAATCGATTCTTATTCTCTTACTTCTTTCAAAAAATTTGCTCTAGGAGAACCATTTATCCCAAAAATAGTTTTAAGTTTTTATTCCAATGAAAAAGATCTAATAAAAGCATTAAACAGTGGGCAAATAAAAAACATTAGCGCAATAAGTCCTGAAAAAGCAAATGAAAATAAAGATAATTATAGAATAGAAACAACGGTTTTACCAAGAATTTTCGGTTTATTCTTTAATCAAACAGAAGCTCCCCTATTTGCCGATAAGAATATAATAAAAGCAATAGATAAAGGAATCGACAAAAATAGAATAATACAAGAAGTTCTTTATGGATACGGTATTTCGATTGATGGACCTGTTCCACGTCAAATGACAGATTATTCAGAATCAGAAAATAAAAACGAATTAAATAGAGAGGAATCAGTAAAGCAAGCAATAGACATCTTAACAAAAGATGGATGGAAATTAGGTGGTGATGGAATAATGGAAAAACAAATAATTAATAAGAAGAAAAAAGAAATAAAGAAACTTCTGTTTTCTATTTCTACTTCTGATGCACCAGAACTTAAAAAAGCAACTGACCTAATAAAGGAAAATTTAGCTGAAATTGGAATCTCTGTTGAAGTTAAGGTTTTTGAAATAGGAAATTTAAACCAAGATGTTATAAGACCAAGAAAATTTGAATCTTTATTTTTTGGACAAATAATAAATCATCAATCAGATTTGTTTGCTTTCTGGCATTCATCACAAAGAGACGACCCTGGTCTAAACATTACAGGATATGCTAATTCAAAAGTTGATAAAATTTTAGAAGATGCGATAAATACAAAAAATAGAACTGATATGTTTGAAAAATATAATCAAGTTGAAGAAGAGTTGAAAAAAGATGCCCCAGCTGTTTTTATCTATTCACCTGATTTTATTTATATAGTTTCTAAAAAATTAGAAGGACTTAATATAGACCACCTAATAAATCCTTCGGATAGATTTTCTAATATCTATAGTTGGTATACAAACACTGAAAAAGTTTGGAATATTTTCGTTAAATAAAATAATAAAATTAAAAAATATGCAAAAGAAAAATAAAGGAATGACTGTTTTTGATATAGTAAATAATTCTTCACATAAAAAAACAGACCACCAAAAAAGCAGAGGTAATGAACAAAAAGTTCAAAATAAAAATGTTGTACACAAAACAACTAATTTTTCTCATAACAACAAGGGAAAAAATCAAAAAAAAGGAAGGGGCTTCCCTAGGAAAATGCCAAGTATTATAACAAGAAATACTGAAAAAACTTCAAAAAATATTCCTCCACCAGAAGAAGGGGTTGTAAGAATAATCCCACTTGGAGGAGTCGAAGAAATTGGAAAAAATATGACTGCTATTGAGATTGGCAACGATATAATAATAATTGATGCTGGAATGCACTTTTCAAATGAAGATACACCAGGAGTTGATTATGTTATTCCAAACACAACTTACTTAGAAGAAAGAAAGGATAAAATTCGTGCATTGTTTATAACTCACGGACACCTAGACCATATAGGAGGAGTTCCTCTTGTTTTATCTCGTATTGGTAATCCAACAGTTTATTCTAGAAATTTATCAATATTAATGATGAAAAAACGTCAGGCTGAATTTCCGCACCTGCCAACATTAAAGACCGAGGTAGTTGAAAAAGATGGAATCGTTATGTGTGGAAAAATCAAAGTTAGATTTTTTGGAGTAACTCACACAATACCTGACTCACTTGGTATTATTGTTGAAACCCAAAATGGCTGGATTATAAATCCTGGAGACTATAAATTAGATCAAGTTGATGGAATAGTATCAGAGGAAGAAGAAAAAGAATATTCAATTTTTGATGATGCCAAAGTTCTTCTTCTTATGACAGATTCTACTAATATTGAAAATGAGGGTTTTTCACTTCCAGAAATTAAAGTCCACCAAGGACTTGAAAACTTAATCAAAAAAATTCCTGGTAGAATAATTATTGCTGCCTTTTCTTCTCACATTACCCGCCTTGCTCATATTGTAAAAGTTGCAGAAATGCTTGGTAAAAAAATTGCCATTGATGGAAGATCTATGAAAACAAATATTGAAGTGGCTATAGAAGCGGGGTTTTTGTCCCCTAAAAAAGATACAATAATTTCAATAAATGAAGTTGATAATTACCCACCAAATAGAATTGTTGTTTTAATGACAGGTGCTCAGGGTGAGGAATTTGCTGCTTTAAATCGTGCTGCCAATAAATCAAATACAAAATTTTCACTCCACAAAGGTGACACTATTATACTTTCGGCTTCTATTGTTCCAGGGAATGAGATGGCTGTAGTAAAAATGCGAGATGGATTATCAAGACAAGGTGTTAGGGTTATAAGTTACAGAACAGCTGGTGAAGATTTTGTTCACGCAACAGGACATGGTAACCAAGAAGATGTGAAATGGCTACATAAAAAAACCCATCCAAAATTTTTTATACCAATTCACGGCAATCATTATCGCTTGGTTTTACACAAGGAATTAGCTATGGAACTTGGTATGTCAGAAGAAAATATTGTTGTCCCTGACAATGGTTCAATAATCGAAATTTCTGCTGACGGACAAAAAATAAGTGCTAGGAAAGAAAAAGCCCCAGCCTCCCCTATGATAGTTGATGGAATATCAGTTTCCGATGATCAGGATGTAGTTATAAGAGATAGAGTAATGCTTGCTCAAGATGGAATGTTTGTTGTTATTGCAACAATAGATTCATCAACAGGAAAACTAAAAAAATCCCCAGACATTATTTCAAGAGGATTCGTTTATTTAAAAGAATCTCAAGAATTATTAAGACAATCAAGAAATATAATTAAAAAAACAGTAGAAGAAGGAACGAGTGGAATGAACCCAATTAATTTTGACTTCATAAAAAATAATTTAAGTGACAACCTCTCAAAGTTTCTTTATCAAAAAACCGCAAAAAGACCACTTGTTATTCCTGTGGTTTTAAATGTTTAAGGAACTTGTCCCGTATTAAATTTTTAGAGAATTCAATAAAATTAAAAATACAAAATATTGATAAAAATGTCGAATAAAATTAAAAATCAAAAAGTAAAATTTCAATACTGGGATGGAAAATAAAAAATTCTTAAAAACACTTTATGTTGGTAGTTTTCTTTTTTCTATTGGGGTTGCCCTTACTTCATATATAAACTCAAGTTTTCTGATTTCAAAAATTAATGAAGACTTCATAGGTCTAATTTATGCCTTTATATATTTCCTAGTAATAATAATGTTGACTCAAACACCTAAGCTTTTAAATAAGTTTGGGGCGTACAAAGTCATGACTACTTTTATTTTACTAAGTGCTATTTCGCTTTTAGGTTTATCGTTTTTTAAAGAGTGGTATTTAGCCATTGTGTTGTTTATGATTTATATAGCCTTAAATACATTTATTTTTTTCTCAGGAGACATCTTTATAGAAAGTGCATCAAAACAAAAAACAGTCGGGACAATTCGTGGATTGCTTTTAACTGTAACAAATTTAGGTTGGATTTTTGTTCCACTTCTAACTGGATTTTTGGCTGATAAATTTGGTTATCAAGGAATATATTTAAGCTCTGCAATAATTATGTTCTTTTTATTTATTACATATTCCTTCAGATTAAGAAATTTTAAAGACCCGCACTATCAAAAAATTTCAATTAAAAATACATTGAAAGAAATTTTTTGGCATCAAAACATTTATAAAATATTTCTTTCGTATCTCTTACTTCAATTTTTCTATGCATGGATGGTTCTCTTTACACCAATCTATCTAAATGAATATCTTGGTTTTAGTTGGGAAAATATTGGATTAATGTTTACCATTATGTTATTACCTTTCCCTATCTTGCAATACCCTCTTGGGAAATTAGCTGATAAAAAATTAGGTGAGAAAGAAATGTTAATTCTTGGTTTTATAATAATTAGTACTAGCACAGCTTCAATCTTCTTTTTAAAAGACCTTAGTTTAATAGGCTGGGCTGTTATTCTTTTACTCACAAGAACAGGAGCAGCAATTATTGAAGTAATGTCTGAAACTTATTTTTTCAAACAAACAAAAAGTAGGGACGCTAATATTATAAGCTTCTTTAGGAGTATTTTACCCATAGCTTATATAATCGCTCCTATTTGTGCTACTCTTATTTTACAAATACTTCCGTTTCAATATTTATTTCTAATCTTAGGAATAATAATGACGCTTGGAATTTATTCTTCTGCTACAATAGTAGACACAAAATAAAAAATGAAAGAAAAATACCCCATTCGAATAAATCATTACTTGGCAATAAAAAAATATTCCACAAGACGAGGTGGTGATGAACTTATCAAAAAAGGATTGATAAAAATAAACGGAAAAATTGCCAATCTTGGTGATAAGGTTTTTGAAAAAGATAAAGTTGAATTTTTGAGACAAGAGCAAAAAGAATCATATGTCTATTATGCTTATAACAAACCCATTAATATAGTCACAAATAATCCTCAAATTGGAGAAAAAAGTATTTTAAACTCCATTAAAACAAAAGAGAAAATCTTCCCTATTGGAAGATTAGATAAAGACTCAAGGGGTCTAATTATATTAACAAACGACGGAAGAATCACAGATAAAATTTTAAATCCAAAATTCTATCATGAAAAAGAATATTTAGTAAAAGTAAATAAACCAATAACAGATATTTTTATGAGACAAATGCGGGACGGAGTTAGAATGGGAAAAGAAACAACCTTAAAATGTAAAGTGAGAAGAGTAGAGAAAGATTCTTTTGAGATAATTTTAACTGAAGGAAAAAATAGACAAATCAGAAGAATGTGCAGATCTTTAAATTATGATGTAAAAGATTTAATACGAGAGAGAGTAATGAATATAAAATTAGGGAATTTAAAAACAGGACAGTTGAGAAAAATTGAAAAGAAAGAACTTGAAGAATTCCTAAAAAATTCACTTTAAAAAATCCGCTAAACAGCGGATTTTTTAAATTTTCATTTACTAAAATTACTAAGGGTTCCCCATGCACCCTGGTTGATCCCAATCATAATCTGCACTAAAAGTTTCACTTGTTTTATCTTTACTCTTACAATACCAATTACCATTATTTAACCATACCGCTATTGAATATTTATTTTGACAATCATAATGATAATAATCTGAAGACAGATAGATAGAAACCCCTTGACCAACTTTTTTAACATTTTCCCAAATAATATGACATATGGCTTTTGCTTGGATTGAATAATTACCCAAAAAGATCCCAGCCTGATCACAATTCAAAGGAGGAAGGTCATAATAACTGTCTGGTACTAAATTACAATAAGAACCAGTTTGAGCATGCTCAAGAGCTAATATTTGTTCGAATTCTGTTATTTGTTGTTTTAAAATTAAATCTTTTTCTTCAAGAGTTAGATTATTATCTATAGTAAAAAGATTATCAGATTTATCAGAAAATGAAGCAGACGGATATGTCCCCCCACTTGTTACATACATCTTATAATTATTTCCTGGTTGCATAACATTATCTGGATTATTGAAATCGCCAAGACAATCACAAGGTTGATTAAAATTAACAATCTCTGTACCGTCGTTTGGAGTATCTAATGCTAATGTACATGCTTTAGTTATATTATTAGGTTCAAGAGTACTGTTCGCATTGTAAGTTAAAACAATATTAACTGTTGGAGAATTATAATTACAAGTTACCCATCTTACTGTAACATTACTACTGTGATTAAAAATCTCCCCACCGTTTGGTGAAATAATCTCTATGAAAGGAGATGTTTCCGGTAAACATTCTGTAAGAGAAGAATTAACGGAAAATGATGTGTCAGTAGATAATACTGTAAGAGCTTCTGATATTGCATTTATGCCAAGTATTGAAGTAATAGAACTAAGAGAAACAATTGATGGCATCCCAGTGTTTGAAAGTGCAGTTAACCCTTCAGTTAAAGTACTTGAGGTTGGGTCTGTTGTTATTGGAGTAGGAACTTCAATGGGTAATGTAGCAACCTTAGAGGTTGTATTTATATCAACTACTGAATTATTTGTACTAGGAGAAGTAATTGGTAGTGTAGTAACTTCTAAAATAGCTATTGATTTAGAACCAACTATACCATCAACAGGAAGATTATTGAGCTGTTGCCATTTCTGAGTAGCAACCTTAGTTTTTGTTCCAAAGTAACTGGTTTCAAGTCCAGGAGAACCAAGTCCTGTTGTAGAAATTTGAGTTAAAGGATTTGAGTTAAGAATTTTTTGAAGTTGCTTAACATCAGGCCCACTTACACCATATTTTAAAGTTTTAGAGAAATCATAAGTAGAAAGTGACTGTGCTTGAGTAAAAGAAGTAGTCACCCCTAAAATCATTAGGGAAATTATTAAACCTATAGCCAGTTTTTTAATAAATCTAATCATAATAATCTTTACATACATATTATATCATAAATTAATTTTATCAATAAGTAAATAAAAAACAATATAAAAATCCCCACAAAAAGTGGGGATTTTTATATTGTTTTTTATTATTGATTTGCACTATTTGAATTACGGGAACCTATTACACTTGTTGGTGTAAAAGGATAAGTTATTATAATCCTTCCATTTCCACCTTTACCACCGTGCCCTCCTGTACTTGGATTACTAGTTGTTGATCTGTATGATCCTCCTCCTCCACCACCACCTGCTCCATATGCACCATCTATTCCATTTAAATAATACGAAGAAGTTGAGTAACCACCTATTCCTCCTGTTCCACCAGATGTCCTATAAATATCTCCACCATTTCCACCTTTACCACCGCGAGAGTTGGTTGAATTTCCTATTCCTAAACCACCTTGTTCTGCTACGGTACCATAACTAAAACCACCATTTCTTCTAGTTGATCCTCCTCCAGCTTCAGCTTTAGTAATTACATTATTTATTTTAATTGTTGAATAACCACCAACTAAACCTGAACCACTCGATGTATTATTTGATTCTTTATAAGTATCTCCTCCTGTCCCACCATTACCAATAATCATTGTAAAAATTTGTCCTGGTGTAACACTAATATTGGTTAATTTTTTATATTCACCCGATCCACCTCCTCCACCACCATTACCAACTTTTCCAGTGCTATAAAAAGGAAATCCCCCGGCTTCATTATAACTACCACCAGATCCACCACCTCCAGCACCCCAAATTTCAACAGATTCAATTTTTGATATTCCAATTGGTACAGTGTAATAAGTTGATGTATTTCCAGAAGAAGGGATGTCAAAATCTTCTATTTTTTTCGCTGCACAATAAGATTTAACATTACTGCCAAGTGTTCCAGAACAAGACCAATTCCACTGGGTAGTCCCAGTTACAAAAGATGGTATTCCTCCTAAGCAAAGATTCTGAGTTGGTGCTTGTTCATAAGATTTATTATTAGCACTTCCACAAACCCCATCTCTTGGTAAAGTTTTAAAACTTTTTATTGCCCCATATTTATTTGAAAATCCCGAACCAGAAGGAGGTGTAACCTTAAACCGGAAATAATAGGTTGTATTGTAAGTTAGACCAGTTATATCTTTAATAATAGTATCGGCTGGATATTCTGAGTAAACTGTAGGGGTAGTTAATACACCTGAGCTCAAAGTTGAATTTTTGCTGTATTCAAATTTAATAGAATTAGTACCTGAATCTATAAAATAACCAGCATAATGACCTTGAATAGTGGCAGATGTTACAGAAATATTTTTTACCGAATCAGTAAAAACAGCCTCGTGGCCAGAACCTTCACCGCCGTCCCCTATTTTTTGATTTGAAGTTGAAGAAGTGCTACTTGTCGTCGATTTGTTTACCCCTACTCTCGCTAATGCCAGATTTCCACCATTTGCTATTAAAATATCCAATGCCTTTCTTGTATTGGGCCCAATATTTCCACTTTGAGAAATTCCATTATATTTTTGGAATTGTATGATAGAAGCTTTGGTCGTTGGACCATAAAAACCATTGGGGGTTACAGATTTTGGGAAAAATCCAGCACTCTGTAATATGGTTTGATAATTTTTTATCTCATTGCTTTGCATATCAAGAGTAAGTGTTGTTGTAGTTGAAACAGGAGTTCCTGATTGAGATACTTGAGATACTTGTGTTTTACAGTCAGATGGTATTGCTGGTTCAAAAACACCCTGGCATTGATTCCATTGTTGCTGTACTCCATCAACAAAACATTTCATGACACAATTTACCCATTTAAATTCTTTAACTGTTTGTTTTGGATCTGATAATGGATCTTTTGGAATTGTTGTAACTACTGGAACAGTGTTTGTTGTTGTTTTTGGAGCATTTAAAGTGATTGGATTATCTGAATAATCTTCGGCACTTGGTGAACTTTCTGGTGCAGTACTTATATTAAAAATGTAATTACCCCAGATTGTGTTAGGTATTGTGATTGTCTGACTACCGATTGAACTATTAACTATCCCAAAGAAAAATTGTGTACTACTTGGAATTGGATATTTCAAGAGAGTTATACCAACCAATTGATTAACATTACAACTGTCCCAAGTCACCGTAATCATGTCTCCTGATGAGTAATCTCCTCCATTATTTGGTGAAATGATTCTTATCCAAGGAGTTGTAGTTGGAACACAAGCTCTTGGAACTGGCGTTGGATTAACAACTTTTGAGGTAGTGCTTGTCGTATTAGTAACAGTGTTTAAAACCAAGGCTGATAGTTGATTCTGTAAATCTGTAACTTTTTGATTAAGTTCTGAGATTTGATTAAATAAATCATCCATTGAGTACGCCCTAGTTATTGTTGGGGTCGCAATAAATATTATCGACAAGAGAATAAATAGACCTAATATTTTTTTCATAATTTTAATTTATCCCGTCAAGACAAGGATTTTTTAAATTAATAAGTAATAAGTAATAACTTAATTATATCAAAATTAATATTAATACAATAGCATTAAGGGCTTAGTTAAAAAGCTCCAACTGGAGCTTTTTAACTAATTAATTTAAGGCATCGCCTCTAATTTTACTGAAACATTTTTCTCTATACCCTTACTTAAAACTTTTAAATTCACAATGTCCCCTATTTTTTCTTGCCTGATTATCGCCGAAAAATTCTGACCAGAAGTTATTTTCTGTCCGTTAATTTCAAGAATAATATCATTTTCTACTAACCCTGCTTTATCTGCTGGTGAGCCAGGCATCACAGCAAGTTCATTGACCCCTGCTCCTTTTGAAACCAAAATCCCATAATCAACAGATAAATTATTTTTAGTTTTCATTTCAGAAGTTACTGAAACATATCTAACCCCAATATAGGGTCTTGTAATTTTACCAGTTTCCTTTACGGATTGAATTGCCGATTTAATACTATTTATTGGAAGAGCAAAAGCAATATTTTCAGACCCCTGTGCCACTGCCACATTCACTCCAATAACTTTCCCTTGGAGATTTAAAAGTGGACCACCAGAATTTCCCGGATTAATAGCGGCATCAGTTTGAATAACATGATCTAATGATTCAGTACTACCCATTCCATCCCCTGCAGTGATTGATCTTGAAAGACCAGATATAATTCCTGTTGAAATCGTATTGTCAAATTCTGCAAGAGCATTCCCAATTGCAACAACAGCCTGCCCCAACTCCAAAGTATCTGAATCACCAAGCTCTAAATATGAATAACTAGATCCAGAAATTTTTATTAAAGCAATATCTAAAACTGGATCTTTAGCAAGAACTTTTGCTTCATGTTTTTTACCATCAGTTGTATAAACATTAAAGACAGCATTAGAAATATTTACTACATGTTTATTTGTAACAATTAGTCCATCTGATGAAACAATAAAACCAGAACCACCACCAATTTTTTTCAATTCAGTTCCAATTTGTTTTTGTGTTGGAAATGAGAAATTAAAAAAATTATTACCAAAAAAATCACCAAAAGGATTCTGCCCTTGATTGTTATAGGAAGTTTCATACTTAGGAACATTTTGCATTATCTCTATTGAAACAACAGCAGGGTTAACCTTCTTTACTAGATCAACCATTGAGAATGAGTTTTGATTTGCTGAAGAATTTATTATTGGGTTTATTAAATTAGTAATATTTGATTCCTTGCTTCCTAAAATATTGTTTTCATTATTTTTACTTAAATAAGATTGAGCTAGATGATTAAATATTTCTGCCTTATAATTCCATATTAGATACGATGCAGAACCCACAATTATTAAAGAGGTTAACAGACTCGACAAGACAGCAATTTTCGCTACTGGATTAATTTTTACTTTTGATAAAGATAAAGATTTTGATTTAAATAATTTGTTTTTTATAGAAGAAAATTTATTTTTTATTTTTGACATAATTTTAAAAATTTTAATTAAATTAAAATTTCAGCCTATGGCTGATCCGCTCAAAGCGGAAACTTATAATATTCTGAGTATTATACAAAAAATAAAAAATCCCAGTCAAGGGATTCTTCATGTATTCTTAATCTACGCGATAGCGTAGATAGAATTTTAAATGTTTTTGATTACTTTTTACTTTATGAACTTTATGAACTTTATGAACTTTATGAACTTTATGAACTTTTTACTTTTTAAATATGTGGAATGTAAAAAAATCCAAACAAAACTGCGACAAAATTAAGTACAGAGTGAGATATAGATATTAAAATCAAATTTGGATAATGGTGATACATTAAAGAAAAACCAATACCCGCTATAAAAGACAGAGGTAAAACAACCCCTGCTCCTGGATAAATAATGTGCATAAGAGTAAATAAAACAGAGTTAAGTAAAACAATAGTCACAGTATCAGAAAAAACCTTCTTTAACATTGGCATTAAAAATCCCCTAAAGGCAAATTCTTGTAAAAAGCTGATTGGAATGAAAGTTAAAATAAGTTTCATATTTGGGCCAAACCCTTGAAGAGGACTTTTATGAAAAATTTTAGCTAAAAATAATATCAGTAGTAATCCGCCTATAGTAACAATTATGTAAGGGATTATTTCTTTGTGGACTCTTTCATCAGCGAGGCCAAGATCTTTTAGTGTCCATTTTTCATACCTTATAATCCCATAAATCATTAAACAACAAAACATTAATGCAAAGATTCTAAAACCGTCAGGAATTATCTTAAAATAAAGCAGAACGACCGGTAAAATGAAAATAAAGAATATTTGATAAAGTATGAATTGTTTACTGTGAACATTTTCCATAGAAAAATAATACCATAAAATAAGGCTTTTAACATCTGTTTTTGGTATACCCGCACACCTATTTTCTTCAATTTTTAAAGAAATAGGTGTGCTTGTGTTGACTTTTTAATGTTTTTGTGATACAATTGAATCAGAAAATAAGTTATTCACTTATTAAAAGATATTCTCATGGGCTGGTTCTATAGAGTTTTCTGGGGTACCCGAGATAATAGAAGGGGTACTATAATTTTTTTATTGATTGTCCTTGGATTGATACTCGTAGGGGTATATTCGAAGGAAATAAAAATCTTCTTAATCAACCTTTGGGTAGGATTTTTATGGCCAATAGCCCAATTCATTATAGTCCTAGCAATAATATTCTGGGGTTTATCTATAATGCTTGGGAAAAACCCTTTTAAGAAAGGAAAATAAGATCTTTTTTGCAAATCCGCCTTCGGGCAGTTTTTGTTTTGAGTTAAATATCCATGCTATTATTAGATTGATGAAAAATGTCTTAAAAATTATATTATTTTCAATAATTTTCTCGTTACTATCCCCTATTTCAGTGATGGCTGTGAACTACGCCAAAATTTCTAAATTTGAAAGTAGTGTTAACAAAATGCTCATTTATTATTCTGACACAGAAAATAAAAACTATTTTCTATGTGATTTAATTAGTTTAAATTGTGATTCCGCGACAGAAAGTACTAAAATTGAAACTGTTCCCCAAGAAGAAACTGTTAGCCCAAAACTCCCAAAATTAAAAACTGGAGCATCAAGACTTACCTATTCTCAAAACAAATCTTTCCTTGCTTATTATGTCAGTTCAAAAACAAACGGTAGTAAAAAAAGATCGTTCAATCTAGTTGATATCAAGAAACAAAAAACTTATTCAACTTCTGGCTATGAATACTATTGGGATCTTTTGACAGAACAAGTTAGAGAGTTTAATTTTTCTCCTGATGAAAAGAAATTTATTTACTTGGATGACAAAAATGGCTTTCCTTCGCTTTATTTAGTAAATACAAATAAACTTTCAGGAAAAAGCCTAAGCGGAAAACAACTTACTGGAAAATATTCTATAAGTGAATTTGTTTTTTGGGACAACGATACTATCTTTTTCATAGCAAATAGAGCAGGAGTTTATAATTGGGATTTATATGAATATAAGATAAGCATAAATAAAATAATTAAAATCGCAGAAAATTCTGCTCATACTAGTATCCTTCGAAAAACTGACAAATATTTAATTTACCCGGAAATTTCTGGTGATCAAACAAATTTAATTTTTTATGATGTAATAAACAAAACTAAAAACAGATTAAATATTCCAGGAATAACGCAAAAAACTTTACTAGAAAAAACTGGTGAACCTGTAAAAATTGGAAGTATTTATGGAGTATTGATGAAGCCTGATAATTTTTCTAAAACAGAAAGTTATCCATTAATCATTTGGCTTCATGGTGGACCATACAGACAAACAAGCATTGGATACAATTCATATTTAAGTTATTCAGGTTATGATTTTATGATGGAAGAAGCAAGAAATGCTAGAGCTATAGTTTTGAAATTAGATTATCTTGGGAGCTATGGTTATGGAAGAAAATTTGCCGGAAGTATTGTAAAAAATGTCGGCAAGGGTGATGTTTCAAATGTAATGGAGGCAATTAAGTTTGTAAAAAAACAAGCCAAAATTGATGGAGTTTTTTTAACTGGAAATAGTTATGGTGGATATTTATCTCTAAGGACTTTAGTTGCTTATCCAAAAGAAATTTCTGGAGTGCTCTCTATTAATGGTGTCACAAATTGGAATACTCTTTTAACTAAACTTCGTACTTCAATTTTTAATGTAGATTTTGGAGGATTACCATCAAAGAAAAATACTTCTCTGTATTCCAAAGCTTCTATAATAAGTAGGCTCGATGGATTAAAAGATCAAAAAATAATTATTGCTCAAAGTGAAAACGATAATACAATATTTCCTTCTCAGGCTTATACATTAAATGATTTATTGAAAGAAAAAAATAAAAATGTAACTCTTGTAACTTATCCTGAAGAAGATCATGTATTTGCAAAGAAAAGCAGTATCGAAGATTTATGTAAACAGCTTTTTGGTCTTTCAAATCTGCCAACAGAAAATAGGTGCAAAATGTATTAAAAAATGTTTTAATACAGAAATAAATTGCGGGATCGTCTAACCTGCCCCGCCATGGCGGGGTGAAGTAGGACACCCAATATTGCGGGATCGTCTAATGGTAGGACTACGGTTTCTGGAACCGTGTATCTTGGTTCGAATCCAAGTCCCGCAGCCAAAAAAAATTATGATATAATTTCCTCATGATAGTCACAGAAAAAAAAATATTATCAATAGTTAAAAATAAACCTTATTTTATAAAAGATAACTTTGTTTTGTATCTTGGTGATTCGTTGAATATATTAGCCCAATTACCAGCTAATTCAATTGATATGATTTTTGCTGATCCTCCATATAATCTTTCAAATGGTGGGTTCACCGTTCATGCTGGTAAAATGGTTAGTGTAAACAAAGGTGATTGGGATGTAAGTAAAGGATTTAATGATGATTATGATTTTCATTATCGTTGGCTTGAGGCCTGTAAAAGAGTTTTGAAACCAAATGGTACACTTTGGGTTAGTGGTACTTATCACTCAATCTATCAATGTGGCCATGCATTACAATCTCTTGGTTATCATATTCTAAATGATATTTCTTGGTTCAAACCAAATGCTTCACCAAATTTAAGCTGCCGTTTTTTTACAGCAAGCCATGAGACAATTATCTGGGCGAGAAAAGACAAAAAAGCTAAACACACTTTTAATTATAGAGTGATGAAAGATTGGAAAGATAATTATAGAAAAAATAATATAGAAATGTTACATGAGACCGGAAAACAAATGCGTTCTGTTTGGGCAATAGGAACACCAAAACCAGAAGAAAAAAAATTTGGGAAACATCCCACACAAAAACCATTAGACTTATTAAAAAGAATTATATTATCAAGTACAAATAAAGGAGATGTCGTTTTAGATCCATTTACTGGAAGTTCTACTACGGGAATAGCTTCTGCTATGAGTGGGCGAAAATTTATTGGCATTGATATGGAAAAAAATTATTTAGAATTGTCAAAAAAAAGATTATTAGATTTAAATAAATAAAATGAAAATAATTACTCGACAAATTGCTATAAACAATTTAAAAAAATATATTGGTAAAGATTTACGCACTTTAGCTTTAAAATATAAAATTACTACTTATGAAACCGGCAAACAAAACAAGGGTTGGAAGGGTTTAATCTTGGAAAGGTTAGCTGGGTTAGAGAATAATATTTCAAAAGCACCAAATGGTTTGTCTTGGGAATTGAAGTCTGTAAGTTTTCATAATAAAAAAGAAATACTTACTCCAAAAGAAACAATGGCTATTACAATGATAAATCCTAAAGAACTAAAACAACATTCATTCTTTGAAAGTCATTGTTGGGCAAAATTAAAATCAATCATTTTTTGTGCTGTAATGTGGCATGGTCAAAACGCAGAAAAAGCAGAACTGATAAAAGTAGTGAGTTTAGATTTTCTTGAAACAGATGAATTAATACAAGAAATAAAGGCAGACTATGATTTCATTCGTAATAAACTAAAAACGCAAGGTTTTAAAGCATTAACCGGAAAAGACGGAAAATGGATACAAGCAAGAACAAAGGGGGCGGGGCATGGTTCAACAAGTAGGGCTTTTTATGCCCGTACTTCTTTGGTTAAAAAGATTTTTGAAACGGCAAAATAAAATACTAGAGAAGATAAACTTAATAATACATCTATAAGTATACAAAGCAGAACAGCTGATAAATACTATAAAAATACATACAATATGTTATGTATAGCGTTTTTTATTTGGAAAATTAGCTAAAATTTAAGAATAAAAAATTAAGAGTTTTTAAAATTAACATCAAAAACCTCTAATATAAGCCTAAAAAATAAGAATTTTAAATAGAGTGAATTGACAGTAAGTATTTTAAAATGTATGGTATGAAAATAAGTACACAGGATTTGTTTTTTTAGTAAAAGTATGATATACTTTTACTTGGTCGTGATTATAAGAATATATTTAAATTAAAATGAGTGATTATAATTTCGAAGAATTTAAAGAATCAGGCGGTAGATTTAAACAGATTATAAGCCTTGGCGAAAAAAGTGGATTTGGGTTAAGTGCAGGATTTACACACGCTAATTCTAAAGATTTAGTTGGCGTTACTGGGGTTAAAATGTTTTATGACCAAGAAAAAAAAGCTATTGCTTTCAAATTTGTTAAAACAAAAGAGGAAGGAGTAGTGAGTGCAAAACTGAGAGACAAAGGAGGATATATCGGGGCACAATCGTTTCTTGGAAAATATAAAATAGAACAGAAAAAATATGCTGGAAGATATATACCGAAAGAAATTATGGATGATAGTCTTGGTAAAATATATGTGATCGAATTAAAAGATAATGGGAAACAAAGTTAAATTTAAAAAGTCAGAAAGAGTGAACTTCCTGACTTTCTAAAGATTATTCATCTATCCTAAACTAAGTGATGATTGCCATTTCACAAAGCATAGTCGCTCACTTAACTAGGTGCCTTTTAAGACCACTTAATTGTAGCAAAAAGGTTAATAACAGTCAAAATTAAAATTTATGATTTCTTTCACAACACGAGTGGAATTACACAGTGAAAATTATACCGATTTTGAAATGCTTCATAATGCTATGCAAAACGAAGGATTCAGTCGCTTAATTACTTCTGGTGATGGTATTACATATCATCTTCCACGAGCTGAGTACGATATTTACACAAGTAAAAATCGTTCTGCTGTACTTGAAGCCGCAAAAAGAGCTGTTGCCACAACTCGCAAGACAGCAGAAATTCTGGTTACAGAATCATTGGGACGTACTTGGAGCGGTTTAACGCCAGTAAAATAACGAGGGATTAGTATCAAAAAAATCTTGCCATATGTACAGTGGCGGGATTTTTTATTTCTTGTTAATATTTACTCACACATTATTAATTAAATTAATTCCAATCTCGTATCAAACTCCCAATAATGCTATCTCTATCCAATCTCAAAAAAGAATTAAGAGCGTCAGGGACAAAAGAACGAGCAAAGAGTGCCGAGTGGTTTTTTAAAACCGCACCCGGGCAATATGGCCACGGTGATGTTTTTTTAGGATTAACTGTTCCAAAACAAAGAGAAGTTGCAAAAAAATATATCGATTTATCACTTGATGATGTTGAAAAACTTTTACATTCTAAAGAACATGAGTTTAGACTAACAGCGCTTTTGATTTTGGTTTATAAATATAAATCTAAAACTGGCAATCCTGCTTCGCTAAAGCTTCGCAGGACTCAGATATACAAAGTATATCTGAGAAATACTAAATGGATAAATAATTGGGATTTAGTAGATTGCACTGCTTCAAATATAGTTGGGGAATATTTAGCCTCCTCCGCTAAAGCTTCGGCAGGCCAAAGAAAGATTTTATACAAACTAGCCAAATCGAAAAATCTTTGGGAAAAAAGAATTGCCATAATTTCAACTCTTTATTTTATAGTTAAAGAAAATAAATTTAAAACGACTTTGGAAATTGCAGAAATTTTATTAAAAGATGAACATGATTTAATTCATAAAGCTGTCGGTTGGATGTTGAGAGAAATTGGAAAACGAGATTTAAAAGCAGAAGAAAAGTTTTTAAACAAACATATTCACAAAATGCCAAAAACAATGCTTCGTTATGCCATAGAAAAATTCCCTGAAGAAAAAAGAAAATATTATTTGAAAAAGTAAAAAGCCCCATGCGGGGCTTTTTTTGAGGAAGAACAATAATTATTTTTCCAACTTTCCGGTAAAAACTTTCATTGTGAACTTTTGTAATTCTGGGCTAAGAGTTTCCCATATTTTTAGCATTTCTTTAGCAATTTCACTCTTTTCAGCCCCAATAAAAAGAATTATAGAGAGTGGAGTATCTAAAGCTTTTGCTATTTTACCTAGTTCGGGTTTAAAAGGATATTTTTGACCTTTTTCAACCTCAGATAAATACTCTTTTGTAAATCGTGTTTTTTCTGCTACTTGTTTTATTGAAAGACCTTTTGATTTACGAATGTCCTTAATAAAATTTCCAACTTTCTTGTAGTTCATGGCGTATGGTTTTTGATTGTGCTTTTTCTGATTTCATATTACTACTTTGTATATAAATGTCAAGTAAAAAATAACCCCTGTTTCGGGGTTTATTTTTCAGCAACTAAACCAAGATTTTTTTCTAAATATTCCCAGGTTCTTTGTTTTCTCATTATTTCTTTTTCAAAAGTTTCTTTATCGGTAAAATAAACTTTGACTCCATTGTCAATCATTGCTCTTAAGGCTGAATCAAAATGGATCTTATTTAAGGGTTTTACGTTTTCTTTAGTTGCCCATTCTTGCTCCCATTGATTATGGTCACAAGTAAAATTAGCATCGGGTAAAACATAAACGGTTCCTCCTTTATCAAGTTCCATAAATCTTTTCTTATCAGATATAACAAAAAAATAAACTCCATCGTTATAGCCCTTCGAAGATTCGTGATCATACATTCTAACCAAAAATAAAGTAGCACAAGCTATGTCTGCTCCAGCAAACAATAATTCTCCTTCATCTTTTTTTCTAAAACTTTTATTCTGCGGTTTTAATTCGTCAAGATCCCCATTAACTGAACCATGGTAAAATCTTGTTGGTTTAACTTGCATTTTTATATTGTAAAATTATTTTTTACTTCTTTTTATGGATGCCTTGATAAATTCATCAAAAAGCGGGTGTGGGTCAAGTGGTCTTGCTTGAAATTCTGGGTGGAATTGTGTCCCTAAAAAGAAGGGGTGTTTTGATTTTGGAAGCTCAGCTATTTCCATAAGCATTCCGTCGGGAGAAGTCCCAGAAAATACCAATCCTTTCTTTTCTAAATCCTTAATATAAGTCGGATTGACCTCATACCTATGTCTGTGACGCTCAAATATCTCTTTCTTGCCATAAGAATGACGAGCGATAGTTCCTTCTATTAATTTAGCTTTATACTCCCCTAAACGCATATTTCCGCCATATCTATGGTTTATTAGATTCTCTTTTTGACTTTCCATTATATCAATAACTGGGTATGGAGTTTTAGGGTCAACTTCAATTGTATGCGCCCCAGCTAAACCAGCCATATTTCTAGCATATTCAATAACAATCAATTGCATCCCATAACAAAGTCCAAATAAAGGAATTTTATTTTCACGAGCAAAACGAATTACATTTATTTTTCCGTCAATTCCTCTTGAACCGAAACCCCCGGGAATTAAAATTCCATCATATTTTTTAAGTTGTTCTACTTTTTTAGGATTTTGCTCAAAGTCATATGCATTCAACCATTCAATAACCGCTTTTTTGTTTTGCCAGTATGCAGAATATTTTATTGCCTCAATTACAGATAAATAAGAATCAGATAAAACATATTCGCCTGTTTCAAAATATTTACCCACGATAGCAATTTTTATTTCATCTTTTACATTATGAACCCTTTCAGTAAATTTTTTCCATTTTTTACTAGATTCACTTTCTTTTTGAGGACATTTTACAGAGAGTAAATCACACAATAAATTACCAAGATTTTCTTTATCAAAATTAATTGGAATATCATAAATACTGTCAACATCAGGCGCAGAAATTATTCTTTCTGCTGGTACATTACAAAAGAGAGACAATTTTTCTTTTCTTCTTTCATCTAATTTTGATTCAGCTCTGGCAATAATAATGTCCGGCTGAATTCCAGAAGAATTCAAAATTCTTACAGCGTGTTGAGTTGGTTTTGTTTTCATCTCCCCTATTTTACTTGGAATTGGCAAGTAGGAAACCATAGCAAATAAAACATCTTTAGGATTTTTTAATTTAAGCATTCTTGCCGCTTCTAAGAAAAGAATGTTTTCATACTCTCCAACCGTTCCACCAATTTCAATCACTACAACATCTGCGTCAGTTTTTTCCCTTGCTCTTTTTAGACGACTAATAACTTCAAGAGGAATGTGTGGGACAACTTGAACACACTTTCCTTCGTATTCTAAATTTCTTTCTTTTTCAATAACCGTTTGGTAAACTCGCCCAGTAGTCATATAATTTTCTCTCGTTAAATCTATATTCACAAATCTTTCATAGTTACCCATGTCTTGATCAGTTTCATCTCCATCTTTCAAAACAAAAACCTCCCCATGTTCGGTGGGGTTCATTGTTCCAGCATCAATATTAATATATGGATCAATTTTAACAGATGTAACCTTAAGTCCTCTGTCTTGCAAAATTTTAGCAATTGAAGAAGAAGCAATACCTTTCCCTACTCCGGAAATAACTCCTCCAACAACAAATATGTATTTGCCTTCTTTTTTCTTCTTCATAAATTTCTTCTAAGCTTTATAAACTTTATAAACTTTATAAACTTTATAAACTTTCTACTTATTAAGATATTTCTTTACTGCAATAAAACTAGAGATTGAACCTAATAAAACTCCAACCAGTAGAATTATCCCGAATATTTGAAAAAAACTCGATAAATAATAATCATATAAATTCATCCCAAGAAATGTTGTAAGTTTTTTCCCAAACCAATAAGAAATTGGCCAAAAAAGAATCATCGTTGTAACAGCAGAAAATACTCCATAAATTATTCCTTCAATCATAAATGGCCCTCTGACATATCTACTTCCAGCACCAACAAGTCTCATAACTCCAATTTCTTCTCTGGCTGTAAAAATTGTAAGTCTAATAGTATTAAAAGTAATAACAACAGAAACAATAGCGAGAATCAAAGTCAAAGCAAAACCAAGTTTTTGCGCACCATTTGTAATAGCATTCAATCTTTCAATGACTTCTTTATTTTGATAATAATTTATTTTATCAATAATTGTCGAACTATCTTTAACTAGTGCGGTGTCTCCTTGTAGGAAACTTGAGATTGCTTCATATTGTGACGGATCTTTTGCTTTAATATTTAAATATGCTCCAAGTGGATTTTTATCGAGCTCTTCAAGTGCTTGAAGAGTTAAAAAATCATTTGTGTGTTTTTCTTTGAAATTCTTTAGTGCATCTTCTGAAGACGTGTAAGAAACAGAAGTAACTTCTGGCAACTTTTCAATCGTAGACTTAAGAGCTTCAATTTTTTCTACTGATGCACTGGTTGTGAAATAGATAGATACATCAACCTTGTCTTTAATCTGCTCTAGGGAAAAGTTAAGAACCGCTTGAAGAAAAATCAGCATTGTTATTACAGATAGTGTTATTGTTACGACAAGAATTGAAGAGAGAGAAACAAAACTATTTCTTACGAAACTTACAAAGCCAGCCTTTATGATTCTTTTTGTGGTTACTCTTTTCATACAATATTAATACAGATATTATATACCATTTAAAATTAAATAAAACTTCCAATTTTGGCCTTGATTTAATAACCTAAATTACATATTTCCCCACCTTGTCATCTCTCACAACCTTACCGTTTTCAAGAGTAATAACTCTTTTTTTAATTGAATCTATAATTCCTCTGTTGTGTGTAGTTAAAATTACAGTTGTTCCAAGATCATTAATTTTCTTTAAAATTTGAATTATTTCATAAGTATTTACTGGGTCTAGATTTCCAGTGGGTTCATCTGCAATAATAAGTTCTGGTTGATTAATGATGGCCCTCGCAATAGCTAGACGCTGTTTTTCTCCGCCTGAAAGTTGGTGCGGAAAATGAAATGCCTTATTAGAAAGTCCAACCAAGTCTAGTACATGCGGAACATCTTCCCCAATCTCATTATCTTCTCTTCCCGCTACCTCCATAGCAAAAGCCACATTTTCATAAGCAGTCTTATCTGGTAATAATCTAAAATCTTGAAAGACTGTACCAATTCTTCTTCTTAGATCAATTAAATCTCTTCTTTTTAATCTATGGACATCAACTGATTCAAAAAATACAGTTCCATCAGTTGGGTATTCTTCTCCCATTATTAATTTTATGAATGTTGATTTACCGGCACCTGAATGACCAACAATTGAAACAAATTCTCCTGCTCCAATAGCAAGACTAACATTATCTAAAGATAAAGTTGATGAATTCGAATTCTCGTATAATTTTGAAACATTATTAAAATAAATCATATCTAAACAAATTTAATTTTATAAATTCTTTTCGGCTTCTAGAAATAGTTCCAGCTTACCATTATTTAAAACACTATCTACATCACTTGTCTCTGCTCCTGTCCGATGATCTTTTATCATTTTATAAGGATGGAGAACATATGATCTTATTTGATTTCCCCATTCGATATCTGTCGTCTTACTAACTTTCATACTATCTTCTAGTGCTTCTTCTTTTTCTCCTTTTAATTTAAAAAGTTTAGCTTTTAAAATATTCAAAGCACTTTCCTTGTTTAATTCTTGAGTTCTTTCCCCATCTACATGAACAGCAATGTTTGTCGGTATATGTACCACTCTAACAGCAGTTTCTCTTTTGTTTACATTTTGCCCACCAGGACCAGACGATTTAGAAAACTCAATTTTTATTTCTGAAGCTGGGATATCTTCCATTTCTCCTTTTAAAATCTTGGGAATTACTTCTACCATTGAAAAAGAAGTGTGCCGTAATTTTTTTGCATTAAAAGGAGATACTCTTACAAGTCGATGAACGCCAGATTCATTCTTTAGTATACCATAAACACCCTTTCCTGAAACTAGAAAAGTGATATTTCTGTATCCCCCTTGTGTATTTTTATTTTCATGAAGAATTTTTGTTTCAAAACCTGATTTTTCTATAAATTTTTGATACATTTCAAAAAGTATTTTTGAAAAATCTTCAGCGTCATCTCCTCCTGCACCAGAAAAAATAGTGATTATTGCATCACCTTTATCAAATTTAGAAACTCCAAGAGCTTTACTCTTTAAAACAGATAGTTCTTTAATAATAGATTGAGCTTTTTGTTTATCATCCCAAAAAAATGGGTCTGACATCTGAGACTCTAATTCATCAATTTGTTTTTGGATATTATCATTAGATATCATTTTAAATAAAATGAAGTTCAGTTAAAACCATCTCAAATAGTGACACAGCTCTTTTTGTTTCATGTTGCGATATTTCAAAATTAGATCCTTCGTGAGCAATTAAATTTCTTACTTTATGAGCATCCCACGCATACTGGATTGTCTTTAAAAAATTTTGTGCACTTTTTAATTTTTCAGCAATATTTTCTCCTTGATGTCCTGCTTCTGTAAGTGCTTCATCTAACATTATATCGGCTTCAATAATAGCCCATCGCCAATCAGAAGAATTAAATGATTCTGAGTGCTCTAAAACTTTTTCCCATCTTGTGTTTTTCTTTTCAATTTTTTCTTCAAATACAGTATATGTTCTTACTTTCTTTTTTTGATCATTAATAAGTTCGTAAATTCTTACTATTAAAAAACAAATTAAAAATATTAATCCAATTATTAAAAGTACTAATAATGTTTTTAACCACAGAGCCATATGTTCACCAGGCCCACCACCTCCCCCATTTCCTCCACCAATTCCCAAAAAGGAAAGTATGCCACTAAAAAAATCATAAACTCTATGGAAAAAATATTCCAAATTTAAATAATTCGGATTATAGATTGGACCATTTTGTACTATATCTTGTGGGTTTAAACTTAAATTAGTATTCATTGTTTTTTATTTTTCGAACTCCTTTCCTATTTTAAATAAAATATTTTCTCCAAAATGTGGTGCCATAAACTGAATACCAAGAGGTAAATTTTCTTTTGTCATTCCAGAGGGAATAGAAATTGCTGGAATTCCTGCAATATTAGCTGGCACTGTAAAAATATCTGAAAGATACATTTGGAGTGGATCGTTAACTTTCTCCCCTATTTTAAAAGCGGGAAATGGCGAGGTTGGAGTAACTATAGCGTCAACACTTTCAAAAACTTTCTTAAAATCATTTTCAATCATTTTTCTAACCTTAATTGCTTTATTGTAATACGCATCATAATATCCATGCGATAAAACATAAGTTCCTAATATTATTCTTCTTCTGGCTTCTTTTCCAAAGCCAGCACCTCTTGTCTTATTATAAGCTTCAATAGAATTTTTTCCATCAAGTGATAGCCCATATCTTATTCCATCAAAACGAGATAAGTTTGTGGAAGCTTCAGCCGGCATTAAAATATAGTAAACTGCCAGTGAATATTTGGCCAAAGGTAAATCAACATCAACTATTTCATATCCAAGCGATTTTAATTTTTCTAAACTCTGATTAAAATTTTCAAAAACTTCTTTATCCATTCCCTCTCCTGTCATTAAATCTTTTATCACTCCAATTTTTTTGCTTTGTTTTTTATCTTTATTTCTTAAATTCTCTGGAATAGAAGTGCTGTCCATTTTGTCATATTTTGAAATTACATTAAAAACAACTTCTACTTCACTTACTGATTTTGCTGTTGGCCCAATCTGATCAAGAGAAGAACCTAGTGAAAAAAGACCATAACGAGAAACTGCCCCGTATGTTGGTTTTAATCCTACTACCCCACAAAAAGATGCTGGCTGACGAACTGATCCTCCTGTTTCAGAACCAAGTGCAAACAAAACACTATTCATTGCAACTGACGCAACAGATCCACCAGATGACCCTCCGGCAACACGAGATAAGTCATGTGGGTTTTTTGTCACACCAAAAGCAGAATTTTCTGTTGAACTCCCCATAGCGAATTCATCCATATTTGTTCTACCGATAAAAATAGCACCTTCATCTTTTAAAAGTCTTGTTACTGTTGCATCATAAGTCGCCTTATAATCCCCTAATAATTTTGAGCCAGAAGAAACTTTTTTACCTTCAACTAAAATATTATCTTTTATAGCAAAAGGAATACCGGTAAGTAATGTGGCTTTACCATTTTTAATAATTTCATCAGCTTTTTTTGCTTGCTCTAAAACATCACTATAAATTTCAAGAAATGCGTTGATGTCTTTATTTTTTTCAGCAATAACTCTAAGACACGATTCCATTAAATCTTTAGCAGAAAAATCGCCTTTGATTAAGTGTTCGTGAGCTTTTTCAATTGTTAAATTTTTTAAATCAATATTATCCATGTTAGAAAATTTGTTTTACTTTAAAATAATTTCCATCTCTATCAGGAGATTCTTCTAAAATCTTTTCTGTATTAATTCCTGACTCATGAGGATTTTCGTCTTCTCGCATAACATTATATAAACTAAGTTCTGTGCCCGCGTTAGTCTGCGTGGAGTCTGCGTCAGTCAGCGTTTGAATTTGATCGATGTAGCCCAAAATAGACTTCATATCTAAAAGAAGTTCTTGCATCTCACTTTCTGACATTTCAATACGAGAAAGTTCCGCTAATTTTTTAACATCATCAATTTTCATCTTATATTCGTATGCCCTTTTCGTAAGGGTATGTAACTTATTTTACTAAATTTTTCCCGATTTTCTGATATTTACAGAATCATTTAATATTATAAGATAAAAGCAGAAAAATTATTACTGTACACTATATGCTAAAAAATAAATCCAAAAAACACAAACACAGATGGAAGCATATTAAGAAAACTTGGTATGTAATATGTAAATGTGGGACCAAGGCTTTTATTGGACTTGGTAGCGAAGGAGCATTAAACTATGTATGCCATTCACACAACCAAAAAGAATGTCGTATGGAAAATGCTGTGCATGGAGAAAATAACCCTGATATGTGTTGGGGGTGTGAAAGTCTTTATTAATTTTTTTCAAAAACCCCGCATTGCGGGGTTTTATTGTTTTTACACATATACGCTATAGCGTATATGTGAACTATAAATTTTTCCCGATTTTCTGATATTGACAAAAATGTTTAATGTGATAGTATGTATACAGAAAAACAAGTTATTAAAAATTTAATTATGTCTGACAAAAAAACAAATAATAATTCACAAGCTGTTTATGCAATTATTGCCGGTCATCTTTTTACAATAGGTAACCATCCATATTTAACCCAAAGGGGGGTGTTTGGTTATTTTATGACCATAGAAAATATAAAAGAAAAAAATAAAAGTCTGAATCCAGAAGACTGGCTTAAAGGAGAAGAGTTTAAACAAAAAAAATCTTTCTCTTAAGGATATCCTTGAAGAAGATCAGGTAAAACTTAAAGAAACGATGGATAATCTTTCTTTACCTTCCCTTTCCCAAAAAGATTTGGAAGAAAAATGTACTGCTTGTAAAAAACTTGGTAATGATTTTGATTATAAAGTTATGGAAATTGGAATACAGGAGACATGATTTCAAAAACCCCGCATTGCGGGGTTTTATTGTTTTTACACATATCAATAGCTACTGATATGTGTAAAAGATTATTTTATCCCTCACTAATTTCTTTCTTTAGAAATTGGTGAGGGATTAATGAGTTTTAGAAATTCAACTTCATTTAAAATCTTCGTATCAAGTTTTTTCGCTTCGCTCAATTTATTAGATCCTGGATCTTCTCCTAAAATCAAATAGTCAGTTTTAGAAGAAACTGAACTATGCACTTTTCCGCCAAGGCTTTTTATTTTTTCTTTTGCCTCATCGCGAGACATAGACTCCAGTGTTCCTGTGACCACAAAATTTTTTCCTTTTAATTTCAAATTTGCTCCAGATTTTATTTTTTCAGGATTTTCAATTTTTATATATTTAAGTAAATCATTTAAAATTCTTTGATTATTTTTATCTAAAAACCATTCGATCAATGATTGCCCGACAATCTCCCCTATTCCTTCAATATTTGTAATTTCCCCAAGGTCAGACCTTTCTTGAGATTTAAGGTCTGACCTTGTTGTGGAAATTATTTTTTCTATACTTCTAAAATGTTCTGCAATAAGCGATGATGTTTCTTCTCCCACATGCCTGATCCCTAATGCATAAATAAATTTACCAAGCGAAACATTTTTGCTTTTATTAATAGCTTCAATTAATTTCGAAGATGACTTTTCCTTAAAACCCTCAAGCATTCCCAAGTCTCCCTCTTTTAATTCATAGACATCAGTAAATTCCCCAATCAATCCTTCGTTCATTAATTTTTCAACTATTTTATCTCCCATGCCGACAATATTCATCCCTTTTTTACTAACAAAGTGAATCATCTTTTCAATTTCTTGAGCGAAACATTTTTTATTTGCACAATATAAAGCTGATGATTCTTTGCCTGAAGTAAATTCTTTTTTCACCCCACTTCCACAAATTGGACACTTCGTCGGCATATGAAAAATTTTTTCTTTACCAGTACGCAATTCTTTTATTACGCCGAAAATTTCAGGTATTACATCTCCGGCTTTTCGAAGTAATACAGTATCTCCAATTCTAATATCAAGTCTTCTTATTTCATCTTCATTGTGAAGTGTGGCTCGAGAAACAACTGACCCAGCGATTAAAACGGGTTTTAAATGAGCAACAGGAGTAAGCGCTCCCGTTCTTCCAACTTGAACTTTAATATCTTCGACTAGAGTGGTTGACTCTTCAGCCTTAAATTTATAAGCCACACCAAAGCGCGGAGCTTTGGCGGTATAACCAATAGCCTCTGATATTTTATGAGAATTTATTTTAATAACTATTCCATCAACACCAAAATCTTGTCTTTCTTTTTGTTTCTCTTGTCCTTCATAATAATCTTGAATTTCTTCAATGTTTTTACAAATTTTATAATCATGACGCACTTGAAAACCTAGTTTTTCTAAAAATTTAAGAGATTCAATTTGAGTTTCTATTTTTTTATCTATTAAATCAATATTGTAAATAAAAGTCTCCAATTTTCTACTGGCAGTAATATTGGTATCTAATTGTCGCAGTGTTCCAGCGGCTGCATTTCTGGCATTAGCAAAAAGTTGTTCTCCTTTTCTCTCTCTTTCTTTATTTAATCTTTCTAATTCACTTTTTTTCATCCAAGCCTCACCTACTACAATTAGGTCACTTTTGTATGATATTGTCTTTGGAATACTTTTTATGGTTTTTAAATTTTCTGTAATATCTTCCCCTGTTGTACCATCACCCCTTGTTGCACCAGTAACAAAGATGCCATTTTTATAAGTCAAAACCACCTTAAGCCCATCAATTTTAAGTTCTGTAACATAATCTAATTTTTTCCAAGGACCGTCCTTGGCATTTCCAAGGACGGTCCTTGGAAATGGGAGTTTTGAAATAAATCTTTTGATTTTCTCTTCCCAAGACTTCAATTCCTCAAGATCAAAAATATTATCATAAGACCATTGCCTTGTTTTGTGTTTTATTTTTTTAAAAGAATCAAGAACAATACCACCGACTTTTTTATCTGGGCTTTTTTTAGAGTCTAATTCAGGAAACTCTTTCTCTAGATTTTGAAGTTCTTTAACCAAAGAATCATAAGCTTCGTCTGAAATTTCTGGTTTATCTAGTGTGTGATAAAGATAAGTATGATGTTCTATTAATTTCCTTAAATTCTCTATCTTCTTTTTTGCTTCATCTTTTGCGAGCATAGTAAAAAATTAATCACCAAGTGGAACAGGTGGAAGATCACCTTCTGTTGGAGGAATTATTGGGGGGACTACATCAGGAATTCCATAAATAACTTGAATTGCTCTTTCTACTATTCTTGGATTTGTATTAATTAAAACTTGATCACACGAAACATTATAGCCACGAGATTCTATGCTTGTTGAACCATTTGTTTGATAATCTTTTTCAACATTAATTTTTACACAACTTAATTCAGATAAAGGCATTAGTACTTCATAAAGTGTTCCCCCATTAGAAGTTATCTCCGCATCGATCCCATTACATTTAATAGTAGGTTGTGTACCAAAATAATCTAGTGCATCATAATATAAGGCACATTCAGCCCCGGTATCTGCAGCGGAAAAAGCATATTGAGAATCTCTCACAGATGAAGTTAAAATAATTTCTTTATAAGCAATATTTGAAATTCCAATAGCTATGGCTAAAATGACACTACAGATCAAAACTGTAAATAAGATTATGAAACCTTTATTAGGTTTTAGGTTAGAGGTTATAGGTTGTAGTATTCTTTGCTTCATTTTAATTTTTATTTAAATATATTAAATGATTGATTTGGGGCGAAATTCATAATATTTATGGTGTAACATTTGTCCAATCAAATAAATTTTCTGTGAGAGAAACTGTTCTCGTTCCGAAAAATCCTTGTAACCAAGTAACTTCTGATGTAACTTTTATTTCTAAATTATCTCCATCAACTTTCTCAAGAGTTATTGTTCTTGTATACAGTGATGGTGTTCCTGTAAAACCATAGATGTATTGACTATCATAATTCAATGGACCACACCCATTGCCAAGATCACAAGATACAACCTTCCCCCCAGTTACTCCATCATAATTATAATCTATAGCTATTTTACAAGAACTATCCAACACAGTACATGGAGTTGGGTATAATTCATCTGACCATGGTTGCCCATTAACTATAGCTGTATCTCTTACTGTTCTTACAAGTTCAATTCCCTCTTGTGCTAAATATGAGGCCTGCATTCTATTTTTTGCATAATTTGTATTTGTAACTCCAGAAGCCGTAATAGTCAAAAGTCCCATAATGCTAAAAGAAAAAATAGTAAGAGAAACTAATGCTTCAATTATTGTAAACCCAGCACCAAATTTTTTCTTAGAAGAAGTTTGATGCTGGGTAAATCCCTTATTCTTTTTTATAAAAAATTTTTTCATCCGGTTAGTGAGAAATGGCATTACTCAAAAAGAGTAGGTCAATTTGTATATTAGTGTTGATAAAAATGTTTTTTGTCATATTATTTTAATTTATTCTTTTTGCTTTTAAATGCCATTTTCTACTACCGGATTCATTTTATTATATTGGGAAATTTAATGATCTTTGGGTAACGGTTGTTTGTAAATCAAAATTAGTCATTATTCCCCCAGTAGTTTGAATCTGTCCACTTAATCTTATTAAAACTCGTGGCTGAATGCCATATCCTGTATAAATATAAAATCCTGATTTTACTGCATCTATCTTAATTTCAGGAGAAGTAATCGGTATAAAACTATTCAAACCACCTATGGATTTTTCAACAACACCATTTGCAAGAAATTGATATCCTATTGTTTGCCCGTCAACTCCAGTGAAAACAAGAAGGGGAAACACGGGATTATTTGGTGCTGGAGGACAAGTACTACCACTGCACAAATAATTACTTCCAAGTCTTATGTTTCTTGACATATCTTCTATGACATAACTTAGATTATCTATCGCAGAACGCATTGCCTGAGTCTTTTTATTTGTATTATTAGCATTTATGACTGAACTTATTCCTATTGTTGTAATTATTACAAATAACAAGACAGAAACCATAACCTCAATTAAAGTAAACCCAGCACCAATTTTCTTCTTCGAAAAAACTTGGTGCTGGATGAAGCCTTTTTCCTTAGTAACTTTTTTTTGAATTTCCTTCTTATATAGATTTGTAAATATTTTTTTAATCATAAAATAATTTTAAAAATTTTCTACTATCGCCATTTGCTCAAGAGTTAAATTATTATTTGCGCTAGATATATTTCTAATACTTATCTCCCCTAAAGAAGAGACTAGAATCGCCTTTTTCTGACCCTTAGAAGATTTTAAAACAATAGCAGTAGTAGAAATTGGATTAGCATAATAAGAATTAATTAATGCATCAGAGTATGGCCTTCTGAATGTTATATTTAATTTATCGTCTACGGGTGGACATGTCCAATCACCAAGACTTTTAACACAGAGACCATCAATTACACCTTGATTATTTCCATTTATATTTGCATTAATTGAAATTTCATCTATACATTCTATATTTCCACCGTTACCACAATCCTCATCAAATGCTCCATTATTATTTAAATCTTTAAAATAAACAAAACCAGTAGGATTGGTGGTACTGAAATAAACACCATAAGATGGTCTAAGGCCAGCGCTTGGATTAAAAAGCATACTACCACCTTTACCTGAAAGAGAATCTATTTGAGCTTGTTTTATTTTAAGAGCCATATCTTGTGAAAGATTTTGTAAATATACACTTGATGTAAAATCACCAAAATTAGCCAAAACAACAGTGGCGATTGTCCCAAAAATACCAAGAACAACAATGAGCTCTAAAAAAGTAAGCCCTTTGTTATATCCTTTTTTAGAATTCTTTTGTTTTAAAATCCAATTAAACATTTAAATAAATCAAAATTAAATAAAAATACTATGAGTGTTGAAATAATTAAAAATGGAGCAAATGGTATTTCACTTTTAATTGAAAAACGCTTACTTTTTAAAATCAACAACAAAACTCCTACAATCGATCCTATCCAAAAAGACAACATGAAAACTTCTATACTTTGGTAAACTCCCAAGAAAAATCCAAGAGCAAGAGTAAGTTTAACATCACCGAAACCCATCCAATTACCTTTAGAAAAAAACCATATTAAAAAGAATGGCAATGAAAAAAGTGGTCCAGCCACAAATTGCCAAAAACTTGGAATTGTAAAAACTTGCCCGAAATAAGGATTTAAAAACAAAGAAAATAAAGATATTAAGATAAGAGCAAAAACTAAACTATCAGGAATAATCTTATGTTTAAAATCATAGACTGCAATAGAAATTAGAAGACTAAAAACAATAAGAGATGTAATACTAAATACCACAAATTGAATTTGAGAATCTAAGAAGAAATTTTGAAATTTAAGAAATATTAAGGAAAAAACAAAACCAGTTAAAATTTCCACCGCTGGATACTGAATTGAAATCTTACTTTTACAACCCTTACATCTTCCTTTTTGAAAAAGAAAAGAGAAAATAGGAATAAGCTCATCAGCATTTAATGTTTTTCCACAAGAGAAGCAGAAAGACCTACCAGAAACTGATCTTCCTGAATTTAATCTTAAAATAACGACATTTAAAAAACTGCCGATTATAGTTCCTAAAATAAAGAAACATGTGATAAGAAACAATTCCATAATTAACATAATTATAACATTCTATAGTAGATTTTAGCAAAGTATTTTAAAATATATTCTCCTATACTAATAAAATAAAAACACCCCGCAAAAACGAGGTGTTTTTAAAATACTAAGACAAAATTTTTACGGAGTTTTTACACATCCACTGCTTGTGCAAGCAATTTTCACAGAACCAGCTTCTCCCACCGCACAATACCCAAAAGTATCTGTAGCATTACTATAAGGAGCTGTGCAGGTAGCACTATTGTCAAAAAGCCAATCACCTGGTAAATCTGGCCACTTGGATGGACTACCGGCACAAATTGGTACAACTACATATGGTTGGGTGGAAGGGGGAGTACCAAGAGTTACTACGCCATCATCTGCACACATAGCAATACTTGCTAGAACATTAAACATGTCTGCTTGAGCACCAGCTATTCTTCCCTTCTTTCTTGCAGTATTAAGAGACGCAAGAACAATAGAAGACAAGATACCTATTATCGCTACAACAACCAAAAGTTCTATCAATGTAAAACCTTTTTTATTTGTTTTCATTTTTAAATATTTTTTCAGCTTAAAGCTGAGATTAACTTATAAAATTTTGACCTGTCCCGCCATGGCGGGACTTATTTTCAATTAATTTATTATATCATTTATTAAATACTACCCGCAATGTTATATATTGGAATCAAGACAGATGTCAAAAGAACACCAACGCCAAGAGCAAGAATAATAATCATAGCTGGTTCAATTAACCCAATAATAGTATCAACAGAATCATCCATTTCTCTTTTATAAAAAGCAGCTAATGTCTTTAGAATTGAAGCCATAGACCCCGTCTCTTCTCCAACTTTTGTCATTTGTACCATAATTGATGGAATTTCTTCATGTTTGGCCAAAGCATCTGAAAATGAACTTCCTCCTTTAACATCTTCCCCTGCTTGCGTCATTATGCCCCCGTAAATTTTATTTCCAACAACAGTACCCGTAATTTCAATTGCTCTTAAAATAGAAATTCCTGAAGAAAGCATTGTATCTAAGTTATCTGAGATTCTTGAAAGATATAATTTTTTAAAAAGTTTTCCAAAAATTGGCACGGTTATTTTCATTCTATCTAAATATAATTTTCCTTTTTCAGTTACAGATAAACGCCAAAGATAAATTCCCAAAATTACAACAAATAGAAGCAGAAATACCCCATAATTAACAAAGAAACTACTCATCCACATTATTATTTTTGTAAAAAATGGAACTGCTTGACCTGATTCCGAAATTATCAAAGCAATTTTTGGAATCACCATAACAAACATCAAAACCATAACTGCAATAAAAACAACAACAATAAAAGCTGGATAAATTAAAGCATTTTTTGTCTTTGAAGTAAGAGCATATTGTCTATCTAAATAGTCTGCTAAGTAAGAAAAAGTTTGATTTAATTTTCCGGATTCTTCTCCAGCGTGAACCATGTTGACATAAAATTCTGAAAAAACATCCGGGTGTCTCGCAAGAGCTTGTGAAATAGAAGAACCAGCCTGAAGATCATCAGCAACTTGAGATAATTTTTTACCAAGTAATTTGTTTTCAGAGTTTGCAGAAAGCATAGTAAAAGCTTTAAGGGCAGAAACTTGAGCATCAAAAAGAGTAGCAATCTGACGAGACAAAATGACAACATCTTTTAATTTAACTTTTTCAAAAATTGCCATTTTGAAGATTGATTTATTTTCTCCCTCTTCTTTTATAGAAACAACTATAAACCCTCTTCTTTGTAACGAAGAAATTGCTGAATCTTTATTTACAGCATCTATCGATCCTTCTTTAGACTGTCCTTTATCATCAACTACTTTGTATTTGAATAACATGGTATTTTAGTTTAAAGTTAATAATGTTTATAAAGTTTTTAAAGTTATTATTTATTTCTACTTTATAACTTTTTACTTTATGAACTTTCTACTGGCTGGAACGTTTGTTAAAGCAAACGTTCCAGCGCTTTTGGATTTAAAGAATAAGCATAAGCATTTTCGAGGGTAATCTCTCCTGCTCTTACTAATTCAACAAGAGATCTATTTAGGTCAATCATTCCATTTTCAGCTCCTGTTTCAATAATAACATCAATTTCGTGAGTTCTCTCTTCCCTTATTAGATTAGACACGGCATTATTATTAAGTAAAAGTTCATAAGCAGGAACAAGCCCCCCTGCAATTCTCGGGATAAGTCTTTGTGAAAAAATTCCAATTAAACTTCCTGCTAACTGACTCCTAATTTGATCTTGTTGATTTGCTGGAAACGAATCTATTATTCTATCTATTGTCTGAGCTGCGTTATTTGTATGAAGTGTTGATAAAACTAAGTGCCCGGTCTCAGCGGCTGTTACTGCGGTAGAAATAGTTTCAGCATTTCTCATTTCCCCTATCATAAGAACATTGGCATCTTCCCTAAATGCTGATTTTAAAGCATTATTGAAATCTTTTGTATCAATTCCTACTTCTCTTTGATCAATAATTGATTTATTAGCCTCATAAACATATTCAATAGGATCTTCGATTGTTATTATATGTTCAGCACGGCTATTGTTTATTATATTTACCATGGCGGAAAGTGTTGTGGATTTACCTTGACCAACAGGCCCAACTGCCAAAAAGAAGCCTTGTTTTTTATGGGCTATCTCTTCTAAAATTGGAGGTAATTTTAATTCAGCCAAAGTTTGAATCTTTGGAATTAAACGCAGGGCAACAGAGATTGTTCCTTTTTGAAAAAACGCATTTCCACGCAGTCTTGCTTGCCCTTTAAAATCATAAGAAAAATCAAATTCCTGATTTTCTAAAAACCTATCTACTTTTGGTTTATCTAAAATTACATTTAAAATTCCCATAACATCTTCTTTGGTAAAAATTTTTCTCTTAACCAAAAAGATAAGTTCCCCAGCCACTCGAACGGCTGGATATCTGTCAGTGGAAATATGTAAATCTGACCCACCTTCTCTTATTAATGTTAATATTAATTCTTCAAATTCTTGTTGATAGTCCATATGTTTAGTTAAAAGTTCATAAAGTTATAAAGTTTATAAAGTAAAAATTTTTTAAATTTATTTTATTGTTCTAATAATTTGTTCAAATAAGGAAAAGTCATCCCCTCCCGCCCTAATATCTACATCTTTAATTATTGTACATCGTGAATAATTATATCTTTCTGGTGTAAAAATTTGATCAATAATGTCCCCACCACCAGTTAAATTCCAATAACCAATTTCTGCATTAACACCAATGTTGGCTGATTTTATATAATCTTGATCTGTTTGAGCATTTTTTTTGAAACAACCTGTGTATTGTGGGTTGTATCCTATTTCAAGAATTTGAGTGTTTGATATATATATATTAAAAATACTAGTTATTCCAGCCCCTGGTCTTACTTCACCACTCCATGTACCTGTTTCTAAATTTGAAGGGTATTTTATTGTCAAACCAGAATTTGTTACTGTTTTCCAACTTGTGGTTGGGTCAGAATTGATTTGTTGATTATTATTTGTTGGTGTTTGATTTTGATTTGAATTTAAAGTTAAAGGATTTCCTTGTAAATCATTCAACCAACTTGTATCTTCTGTTTTTGGTTTCAAAAAAATTAAATAAATCAGCCCAATAGCTACTAGAATTATCAAAATTATTAAAAGAATTATTGTTGTTTTATTTTTCATCTTTTTATTTTTCTAGAAGCTAATTTTATTATACAAAATTTTCAGTCAAACTAGAAATTATAAACTTCTTGATAAGGTATTTCGCCATTTATGGCTTTTAGAATGGCATCTTCTTTCATTGTTATCATACCTTTTTTTCTGGCTACTTTATATATTTCGCCTTCATTTGGAGTTTTTAAAATTACGTTTTGCATTTCTTTATCAATTTTAAACATTTCGAAAATTGCTATTCTCTCTTTTGTTCCTGTTGGACATTCAGCTGATGGTTTTGCTTCATAGATTTGTTCTCCTATATTTATCTTCGATTTATATTCTTCTGGAAGATCAGCAAATTGCTTTTCAAACATTGATTTCATTGCTTCATCTATTGGAACAACATTTTTTGAAGTAGGACAAATCATTTTGGAAAGTCTTTGAGCAACGGCCAAAATTAAAGTTGGAGCGATTAAATAAGGATCAACACCCATATCAACTAGACGAGGAACGACACCAATAGCGCTGTTTGTGTGAAGTGTTGATAAAACTAAGTGTCCCGTCAATGCTGCTTGAATCGCAAGTTGTGCAGTTTCTTTATCACGTATTTCCCCAACCATAATAATATTTGGGTCTTGTCTTAAAATTGAACGCAAACCTGTAGCAAAAGTATACCCAATCTCTGGCATAACTTGAGATTGGTTCATTTGTGGTATGTGATATTCTACTGGGTCTTCTAAAGAAACAACATTGTTTGCTTCTCTGTCTAGTTCATTCAACATTGCATATAAAGTTGTGGTTTTACCGGAACCAGTTGGCCCAGTAATTAAAACGAGTCCATATGGTCTTTTTATTGCTTCTCTTATCATTTCAATATTTTCTTTGGACATATGTAGATCATCTAAACTTTTTACTCCTTTTTCTGCATCCAAAATACGCATAGCAATAGCTTCCCCATAATAAGAAGGTAGAGAAGAAACACGAAAATCAATTTTTCTTCCTTCAATTTTTGCAGAAAATCCTCCGTCTTGTGGCTTTCTTTTTTCATCAAGTCGTAATTTAGATAATATTTTTATACGAGCAACAACACCATTGTAAACATTTAATGGTAACACTAAACTTGTATGAAGTTCCCCGTCAACTCTAAATCTTACTTTTACATTTTCCCCTGTATTTTCTATGTGAATATCTGATGCTCTTCCTTCAATAGCAGTTCTTAAAATAACAGCAACAATTTTTACGATTGGAGCGTCTTCGACTATTTTTTCTTCTTCGCCAGGTTTTAAATTTTCTTGAACTTTTTTACTTTCAGCTAATACTTCATCCGCACTTATGTCAGTCGCCTGTGTATCAATATCAGCGAGTGCTTGACCAACAGTACTCTCAACTCCTCTGTAGCCATCCATTATTTTTTTGAAATCTGAAGGAGTAATCAAAAAAATTTTAAATGGAATTCCATTTTTGGAAGAAATAAATTGTAGTGCGTCCATTGCTTGAATATTTTCTGGATCAGTAATTCCAACTTCAAGAACATCATCTAATATTCCAATAGGAGCAAATTTATAGTGAGTGGCTGAATCTTCAGGAATATACTTAAGAACATCAAAAGAAATATTCTTTTGATCAATTAATTTGTAGGGAATTTTGAAATAAGCACTTTTAGTATTTAAAAGAGTTTTTTCATCTGTGATGCCCAAAGAGACAAGCGTTTCATCAAGATTGCCATCAAATTTTTGTGATGCTTGACGCTTGATTTCTGTTAATTGATTCTCTTTTACAATTCCGCGCTCTTGGAGCTCATCTAAAAAACTCATATGTAAAATTTAATTGTCATTACTGTAATGTCTTGAGACTAATTGTTTCTCCGTAGACCGTATTTTCTCCAATTTTTGAAGCTGCTCTAAAATAATATGTTGTGTTTGGAAGAAGATTTGTCAGAATTTCTTGAAAATCTCCTGAAATAATAATATCATTATTCCCTGTAGTTTTTTTACCTAAATTTAAAGTTGTCCCCCATTCAAACCATGTTGAAGTAATTTGGTTAGACGAAAGAACACTGCCATTTAATGTTGAAATTGTTTTTGAAATATCCGTAGCAATATTTGTAGTAACGGTATCAATTAAAGTACTCCCTGTAACATCTATACCTATAGGAGCAAAAGGATTTGGTCTTCCTTCATTACCTTCACTAACTAAAGTCACATGATAATCCTTTAAACTATTAAAAACATCACTTGTAAAAATAGTAGAATCAAGCGTTATTTTATTAACACTTAGAAGTGTTGTCAAAAATTCATTTCCAATTTCAATTTGATTCATTCCAGTTGTTCCTATTGGTTGAACAGGAATTTCTTCACCAGTGTCTGTTGTTGTAACTAATGTGGTTACTGGAGTACCTGTATCACTTTTTTTGAAAAAGTAAGTATAAGCAAAAAATGCTACAGCCACTATTATTATGAATATGATTATGTTTTTTACTGCTTTCATTTTTTTAACTCTTTAAATAATAAGTCTTGACCTTTATATCATATTTATAAAAATCAGAACTTTTTGGAATTAACCCACCACCTGTTTCACTTGAAAAAGTGACTGAACTTATATCAACAACACGTAAACTTTTTTCTACATCTTTTATGAAATTTATGAAATTATTATAAGTTCCAGATGTGGAAAATGACAAATCAAAACTCCCGTAACCTTTGTTTTTTTCTGCTATACTTGCTGCTGTTTCTGTAGTAGCTTGCCCTTGAATTGGAGCCTCTTTTTTTAAAACATCATATTTAGGATCTTGAATCTCCATCCCATATTGATTAGCAATTCCTCTTATCTCAATAATTAATCTTATGTTGTCGATATTATCAGGTAAAAGTCTTTTTAATTTTTCAAGATCAGATTCAGAAAAACTTGTATATTTTTCATTAAGAGAGTCTCTAGCTTTCTGTAATTCTTTGGCATTCGTAAGAGCACTATTATATGTATCAACTTCAGCTTGAAGACTTTTTGCAGTAGTGTAATTCGGATTAATAAAACCCAAAAAAGCTGTAATCGATACTCCTATTAATATTATTGGTAATATAAATCTGGTCATAAAATTTATTATGGTTGTTGATTAATTAAATTTTCATCCACTGTTCCTTGTGTAGTATTATCTACAGGATTATTGTCTGTTGTAGCATTAACCTTTTTTAAATTTTCCCCATATAAGACAAAATCTGGGTGAACGGAAAAATCCAAATCAAAAGCTGGATATCCTTTTTTGTCTGGTTTTAAATTAGAAAAAACAACATCTTGAATATATTTATTAGTAGTAAATTCATCAGCCTGAAGAGCAATTGAATTATAGTCTCTAGCCTTACCAGACATTTTTACATTTACTTTTGCATTAGTTCCTTCGTTTACTAATTCATAATTGAATTTTGTGTATTGAATAGATTTCAGAGTCGATAATTGAAGAGCTTCAAAAATTGGAGATACAGCGATGTGTTTAGATAAAATTTGTTCTGATGCAATAATTCTTTTGTCTAAGGTTTGAAGAGTATCTATTAATGATTTTTCAAAAGCTTTACTTGCTAATTCTAATTGCTGTTTTTTGGTAGTTTTTTGTTTTTCCAAACTAGATTTATATAAATAAACTCCACCAGTGGCAATAAGAGCAACAATAAAAATGATTATCGAAATCAAAGTTACGATACTTGTAGGACGCTTAACTTCTACCCTATCTTCAGATAGAGGTTTTTTGGGTATAAAAGATGTTTGAAAATCTGTTTCCATTTGTGATTATATTATTACATTTATTGTAATTTTCTTAAAGCGAGACCAACTGCTACAGAAAATTCTGGCCCAGCATTTTTTAAAACTTCATTTAAAAATTCCGGAGTTTCAGTTTTTGCAAATGGGTCTCCGTAAACAACATCACATTTAAAATTATCTGTTGCTCTTTCAATGAAACCTTTCAGGAGTGATCCGCCTCCTGTGAGTATAACTTTACCTATAGTCTTATTATACTTCTTTTCATAATTTAATACTATACTGTTAGTTTCGGAAAAAATATAATCAGCACTAAGTTTTATTATATCAAGAATATTTTTATCTTTAGGATCACCTAGTAGCCCAAATTC
>JBAYKO010000007.1:0-33105 GCA_041664605.1 Minisyncoccota bacterium
AATGCGGCGCTTTGTTCTGCTTCTTGTTTTGATTTTCCTTTTCCTTCAGCAATTAAATCAGCCCCAAAATAAATACCAATATTAAACTTTTTATCATGATCCGGACCCGCTTCGTCTAATACTTTGTAAGATGGAGTCACATTAAAAAATTCTTGAGACTTTTCCTGTACAAGACTTTTTGAATCTCTGAATAATTTTTTTGTAACTATTTCATCAGTTAAAGGGAATAAGTTTGAAGTGATAAAACCTTTACAGGCGTCATAGCCTTGGTCTAAATAGAGCGCCCCAACATAAGCTTCATAAGTATTGGCTAAAATATATTGTCTTGCTTTTCCAGTATCTTTTGATTCACCTTTTGAAAGAAGTAGAAAATCATTCATTTCTAAGTCACTTGCTACCTTTGAAATAATTACTGCGTTAACAAGGGCAGATCTATATGAGGTTAAATCTCCTTCTGTGACATTTTCATATTTAGCATACAAATATTCTGTTGTTATAAGTTCGAGGACTGCATCACCTAAAAATTCTAATCTTTCGTTATGGGCTGAATTTATTTTAGGATTTTCATTAATATAAGATCTATGAATAAAGGCTTGTTTTAATAAGTCTTTATTTTTAAAAAATATTCCAGTCTTCTCTTCAAACTTTGAGAAATCAATCATAAATGAAAGATTGAGAATCAAGAATCATGAATTAAAAAAATTCATTCATAATTCTTATACCCCAACAAATTAATAATAAAATCTACAAACAAAAATCAGGCTCCTTATTTTTTAGTTACAATATCTATCGCCTTCATTATTATCGGAACTATATCATCATACATTTTTAAATCAACTATATCGGTTAGTCTAAACCAACTTGCTTTATCAAGTCCCCCAGAAGTTCCTAATCTTAATTCTTGATATGATGACTCTGCTAAAAAATAAAAAACTTGTTTTCTAATTTTTCCTTTTTCTGGATGAGAAGCCACATATTCATTCTGCCCTAATTTTTCAACAATTTTTATATCAAGACCAATTTCTTCTTTTAATTCTCGTGTTGTTGCTTCTTCTTCATTTTCCCCAGCTTCAATGTGGCCTTTAGATAAAGTCCAATATCCAAAGACATCGTGAACAAAAGCAAAATATATTTGGTCATCTTTTCTCGCATAAACTACTGCCCCACCCAATTTTTCAATTGGAAGTTTCGACATATCTATAGGTGCGTCATTTTTCTTTTTATTACTTTTTTCATCTTTGCCTGGTTCACCCATTTCTTTATAAACAGCTCCTAGAACTCCGTTTACAAACTTACTACTATTTTCCCCACCGAAGGTTTTTGCAAGCTCTATAGCCTCATTTATCGCCACTTTAGGGGGTACTTCGCTTCTGTTACCAAATAAAAGCTCCGCTAAACCAATACGCAAAATATTCCTGTCTACAACAGAAATTTTATCAATAGGCCAATCAGGAGCAGACTTAGTAATTATTTCATCAATAATTTTTTGCTTTTTTAAAACAGTTTCCAAAAGACTATTCGTAAAAACAGAATCTTCAACACCAGAACCAAATTCAGAAATGTTTCTCTTTAAAACTTCATCAATATCAATATTTTTCCCATCGTTAAAATCCCACTCAAAGAGGGTTTGAAGAACAATTGTTCTTGAAAGGTGCCGATTAGCCATAAAAATTTTATTGAAAGTTATAAAGTTTATAAAGTTATAAAGTTTTTTAAATAATAATATTTCTGTCTTACTTTATGAACTTGATGAACTTTTTACTTTATGAACTACTCTATTTTGATCCTTTTTTCGCTTTCTTTTGCTTTTTCTCTACTTTTTTAATCACATCAATTACTTGTCTTCCTCTGTATTTACCAGTGACAAGACTAACTCTGTGCCTTAAGTGAGCAACACCAGTTTCTTTATCTATTGAGATACCCTGAGATTTAAGAGCGTGGTGAGAACGCCTGTTTGCGGTATGGGATCTTGTATGTCTCATTCTTACTACCATATTTAATCAGTATATATTATTTTAGTTAAAAATCAAGAATGTTATTAAGTGAGCCCCCTCTCGGAATTGAACCGAGGACCTACGGTTGGAGTTTATCCGCCTCTGGCGGAATACTGTTGCCCCGCCTGCCTACGCCTGAGCCCCCTATCAGAATCGAACTGATGTATGCAGTTTACGATACTGCTGTTCTTCCACTGAACTAAAGGGGCTTAGGCGATGGCGGGCAGGTCTACCAATTGAGCTAGGTCGGCTCTGGCGGGACAAGCTGAGCTAAGATGGCGACCGGCTTAATTATATATTAAAATAGCCAGTTTTTAAAAACTGGCTATTTTAATAATTTCAATAATCTATTAAATACTTTCAAAATCCCAAACCTCTTTTCCAATCTGTTTTTGTACAGTGTTTAAATCGTCCAATAGTTCCTTTTCTCTAATTTGTTCTTCTTGGAGAACACCACCTGATAATTTTGCTCTTTTTACAATAGCTAACTCTGCCTCTATATCTCTTCTTAAAACAGCAAAACCTCTCTTAATTGATTCTTCTGCCTCTTTAACATCTTGCTGAAACTTTATATGTTTTTTACGTCCGTGATAATAATGATAAAGGATAAATGAGAGCAGACATAATACAAAAATAAATAATATTATACTTAAAAATAAATATATTGTTTCATAACTTATACGACTGCCACCAAACTGAATTGCAGTCCTATTAACTGTCATTTTAATCTGAGGCCCAGGGGGGCTTGTATCACCACCCAATTTACTCTGAGCCCATAACAGATATTTCCCGGGAGACAAAAAATTACTATGACGATAGAGCCAGTCCCCTTTATTATCAGAGTCTATCTCTCCACTAAAAGTTTCCCCTGTAGCTAAATTTTGGAAATAAAGTATAACTTTTTCATTAGAAAAATCAGTTTTACCTCCGGCATAAAATATTTCTTGGTTAGAAATATTTTTAGAAAAAGTAGTAATAAGCGGAGGAGCTAATAATGATTCAGCTGAAACTATATTATTACGAAAGAAAAATGAAAAAATGAAAAAAATAATCAAAATAGAAGTTATCCCATATTTTTTTCTGTATTTCTTTAATTCTTCTAGTTGTTGAATTACATTTTGAGGTAATTTTTTTTCCGTATGTGCTTTATGGATATTATGATGCCAGTATCGAGTTCTATATAAAATAAAAGCAAGAATAATCAACAATAAACAAACGATTAGGAAAAACCAAAGCCAAGGAATGATCGTATCGCCTAATTTTATTCCACTATCGGTAACAAATGAAAAAATGGGAGCTGCAACAACAAGACGTTGGGTAACTTCTTTGTAATTATTACTATGGTCATAAGCTCTGACAATAACATCGTATAAACCAAAATCAAGATCAGGAGGCGCATACGGACTAATCTGTTCAATAAAAAAAGTATCATTATTTTTTAAAGAATCACCATCACTATCATATGAACCTCCCAAGGCTAGAAGTGAAATGATTTTTAATTCATAACGGTCAGTCCCAGAAAGTGTATCGGTAGTTGAATATTGAATAATTGGTTGTTTACTTGTAGTTCTTACAGAAGGAATAATATCTATTTTAAAATCAGCTGGCGGAGTAGTATCTATTTTAATTGAAAAATGAGTAGTTCCACCCCAACTTTTATTTCTTAAAGCTTTTACATGAAAATAATGAACTCCATCAGAAAGATTCGAATAAGATACTGAATTTTTTGTTCCTTCACTTATATCATCTGGAATAGTGGTTGGTTCATCAGATAAAATATAGCTATACCCATCTACTCCAATAGATTCATTTATAAAACGAAAAGAAGCTGTTTTATTAGAATACCATGTTGCTTGGTCGGGATTGGTTTCAGAAAATACAGACGGACCAGCGGGAGCAGGAAGTTTAAGTTGATATACTGAATTATTAGTCTGAGTAAGCACATTTGTGCCAAGCCCATCATTTAAAAGAACTTTCGAATTATCTAAAAATTTTACAACAGCTTCGCCTACAGATTTTACCCTAAAAGTAACATGCGATATTAACCCACCAGAAGCTGTAATCCCCCCAGGAATTCCCCCTTGTAAGTCAATCTTCCCAGTTAAATTATTATATTTTGGAGCAGATGTCCAAACTCCTATAATTGATTCACCTGTGGAAGGAGAAACGACTTGGAGCATATTTGGAGGAAATTGCAAAGAAACAGCTAAGGCATTTATTGATTTACCACTTGTATTTAAAACTATAGAAACATCAAAAGTTGAACCAACAATAAAAGTTCCCGTGGCTGGGGTAATTGAAAGAGTCGCAGCAGATGTTCTACTTGGTAAAAGTACTATTACAAAAAATAAAATTAAAATAAAACGCTTCATAAGTTATGTCTTTTTTTTGATACGCAACACAATAATTAAAACTACAAACAAGGGGAGTAAAATCACTAAAAATAATTTTTCAAAAAGTTTACCCATCAAAGATAAAGTTTTTATTGCTGTTAAATTATCATTATTAGTAGTTCTAATTTGTATTTTCCAAACCCCAGATGGATATAAAACTGGATTTTGAACTACTTGCCAATTATTCCAGTTAAACCATTTTTTTGTTCTCATCTCTGTTAATTTAATCCCTGATTCTTTGTCTGTTGCATTAAAAACAATTAAAGAGTTTCCATCCGCTAGACCTCTTGAAACATTTAAAAAAATATCTGGTAAAGTAGCATCTTTTGTAGAATTTTCTAAAATAGTATTTTGAGATACAGTTTCATTTATATATACAGAAATTGATGAATTATTTGCTAAAATTTTTGTACCTTTTCCGTCTGCTAGATATAAATTATTTTTTTCAAAAGATATTTCTCCATTTCCTGCGCTGAGTGTTTCAAAAGATAATCTGATAATTTGCCCATCATTTCCATTATATGGTTTAAAAATTGCACCAATTAATTCAATATGCCCATCTTTTAATAATGTAGGGCCCCCATGCCAAAGATCTATAATAGAATTCGCGTCATTGAAACTTTTAAATTTTAATTTATCTGAAGAATAAGAAATTTGTAAATCAATAGCATTGATTGGAACACTTGTATTTAATAAGACATCAACATTAAAATCAGATTTTAGAGCAACAGTTGAATCAGAAGATTTTAAATAAATACTAGAAGAATCGGTGGCCATCCCTAAATAAGGAACAAGAAATAATATGGTGGCAAAAGAAACTAAACCAATTTTATTTTTTAATGAAAAAGTAATCATAAAGTTATAAGGTTACACTCCAATAATAAAACATTATAGAAATATCAACAATATCAACAACAGCATCATCGTTTAAATCATACATAGTATAATCTGTAAGTTCTGGATGTTGATAGTGATAAAGTAAAATACTCAAATCAATAATATCTACTTTCCCATCTTTATTAAAATCAGCAATCTTAATTATTTTTATTTTCTCTTCTTGAGATATTGGAGGAATATTATTACCACCACTAATACCACTTCCCCCACCTCCACCGCCACCACCTAAAGTACAAGCGGAAGTATTCAAAACACAAGAAATATTACAAGAAATTGTACCTCCATTGAAACCTTGAGATGAACAAGTTGCACCACTAAGATCTGTATTGTCACATTGTTCTCCTGTTTCTTTAATATTATTTCCACAAACTGGATCTGTTGTACTAGCCTGCTGAGTAGATGCAAAAACAGAACTTGATAAAAATATTAGTAACCCCACAAAAATACTAAAACGTGTAATATATTTTATTATAATATGAAAAATAACCATTATAGTCCTTCTCCTAAAATGGTAAGTGTTGATGTCCCCGATTTTCCTGCGGGAGTTCCAAGAATTGTTTTTAGATAGAAATCTTTTTCATTGCCAGCACCTGCAGTTATTGTTGTTCCAGTAGTTGTGTCTGTATCAAAAGTTGCCGATTGGGTAATACAACTAGCACTTGAGCAAGCAGCCCCTTTATTGTTTACGAGATAATATTCATTAGATACAACACCATTTGTAAATGTAGTGACATTATACCAAATCGTCAGAGTACTACCACCGCCATTATAAAGTGTTACAACTGGTTTAGCAGTTCCAGCACCACCAAATGTTTGAGGACTACCACTGCCATTTACATTATTATATGGCTGAGAAACTGTGGCCCCTGATGCACCCGGTGGAAATGTGATAGTGGATACCGAAGTAGTATAATTTTGAGCTCTTATTTCTATCGCAGTTGAAAGACTGATTGTGTACAAATCACTAATTGCAGTATCACTAACATAATTTGTTTTACAACCAATAGCCTTCACGGTTGTTGTTACAGCAACATCAAACGCCCCAGAATAAGTTGTAGACGAACAGGTTACTGCATCACCATTTGTAGTATAGTGTGCGACAGCTCCTGTAGTGGTAGTAATATTTAAGGTCACACTTTGTGTACTATTATAGTTTCCAGCCCCCGGAGAACTAGTGATTGCACCCACGGTTAGCGTAAAAGCATTACTGGTTTGTACCGCACTGTTAACATAATTGGCTTTTGTACCGAGCACTTTAATTGTTTTTCCGGTAGCAATTACTGTGGCATCAGCTCCAGTTGTTCCTGTCGAGCAAGTTCCGGGAGTGTTCGCGGCTGGAGTAGTTGTGCCATCCACCGTCTGGCAAAATACTGCACTAGTTGTAGTTGAAGTTTGTGTTGAAGTAGTATCATTATTAAAACTACCACCATTAGTTCCAAAGCTAGGGTTTGCCACTTGCAAAGTATACGTCGCACTTTGCACCGCAGAATTTGTATAACCTGCTTTTGTTCCAATAGCTTTCAGTGTCGTTCCTGTCGCAGTAATAGGAACTGCTCCTGAATAAGTTGTACCAGTGCTACATGTTCCGGGAGTGTTTGCAGCTGGAGTGCTTCCGTCTGTTGTATAACAAATAACTGCAGAGGCAGGACTTGCTACTGTTATTGTCTCACTTAAATCATTATTATATGTCCCAGTAGAATCGGTAAATGTTGGAGTGTCTACGGCAGGAGGTGTATAATCTACTACCACTTTTACATAATCCACTGAAGCAGTATGAGCAGTATTATCAGTTCTTCTAAATCTTAAAATAGCCCAAAAACCATTTGCTCCAGTAGCTTTTAAATCAGCCGTAGTTAATCCTGTAGGTACTTTAGTGACAACTTCAAAAGTATTCTGACCCGAAGTATCTGATGTAGCAGTTCCAACTTCTGCTCCACCAGATTGAGCGCCTAAATATAATACTGGTCCGCTTGTATCATTCCCAGAATTTTTCCATTCAGCAGTTATCGTCACTGAATTAATAGTTGAATTATCTGGTATCCCAGACAAGTCAAAACCAAAAAGGTCTCCATACCAAGTATTTTTGACAGTACCTACTCTAGTGGCAAAATTAGTCCCATCATCGGAATAAACATAGGTTTGATTACTCCATTCCCCTAATGTTCCATCAACTGAATAGGACGAAGCATATTGCGGATTTGTCAGCGCCTGCGCTTCTTGAGCTTTTGGTGGGAAATTAAAAAGTTGTGGCCAGCCGGAAAAGATCCAAGAAAAAATAATAGTAAAAACCAATAAAAACTGGCTTATTTTGACAATTTTTTTTTGTAATGAATTAAATCTTAACATATATTATAAAAACTGCCGGATATTAACCAGAATAACTCCTTTCTCAGCTATCCTTAATTAACTTTTCTTCTTTTCTTATTCTCTAAGCTTATTTTCTTGTTCTCAAGGATTCTTTTCTTATTCTCAATGCTTCTTTTTTTGTTCTTAAGGAAAAATATCCCCATCACAATAATGATAATAGATAGTACAATCACCATTATGTTTTGTTTGATAAAATTGATTATTGGTGTTAAGGGGTTTATGCTTGGTAGAATTTTCACTGAAATTGGTATTAGGAGTCCGGAATATACATTTCCACCAGCAGGAGCATCTTTAAAAATGAGATATGTTCTTCTCTCGTCTGAATGTCCCTCTTTACCTGCTTCTTCAGAAGTTGCACCCCACAATCCAGGTTCTGCATTTCTCGGTATTTTTATCTCAACGGCAAAGACTTGTTTTTCTCCTTCTTTAATAGTGAAATCTTTTGGTTCAATTGTAATCCAAGATGTAATGTCCATTTTTTCACTATCTCCATCTATTTTTTTATAGTGAGTATACCAAAAACCAGTCCTATCTCCAGGATCGGTTCCTTCTAAAATTATTTCTGCCTTTGTTGTTTTACCTGGATAACTTTCTAAGTTAACAAGAGACATTCGATTGACTGATGTTGCAAGTGCGGTAGAACTAATAGTAAATAAAAAGCCGAACAAAAAAGCGCTTAATAGAATACTTTTAAAGTATATTTTGCGATTTGAACTAAATATCATTTTATTTTTATGATTCTCCTAAAACAGTAAGTGTTGAAGTTCCAGATACTCCAGCTAAAGCACTCAAGATCATTTCTAGATAAAGAGCCTTGTAGGCAGTAGACGCAACTGATGCTCCAGTGGCAACAGTGGCAGAATTACCATCGGCAGATAAATTAGTATCTGTGATAGTAGTAGTAGTAGTGGTTGCGGGATCTGACAAAGCATAACCCTCAGATGCGGCAATGCCGTTTGTCCAAGAAGTTATTTCAAGAGTAATATTAAGAGCTCCTCCTGATGTATTTTTAAGTCGAACTACTGGTTCACTGACAGTTCCACTAAGAACTTGGGCGTCAGTTACAGTGTCTACATCGTTATAAGGATTGGAAATAGTAGCACTTGGTGCACCTTGAGGAAATGTAATTGTAGTTACCGCAGTGTCTGCTACTTTACCAACTACAGAGATGGTTGTTGCTGCAGCAGTTGATGCTTCTTGAGTAGAGGTATTAGCAGCTAAGACATAATTCACACCACCAAATCCTACTGTCATTAACACAGCAAGAAATAGTGCGATTGTAATATTTAATTTCTCTAATGATTTTTTAATTAATTTTTCCATTATTTATTTTTTATTATTGATAAATTATATTTTGTTAATTTTTACTTCGACCAAAATTTTAATATTTAATAATTACAATTTTATTGTATCATATTTGTTATGTTATCAATCAAAACGTTATCCACAATAGTATATTTTGGTGGATATTCTCATTAAAATTTTTAATTTTATATTGCTTGAATTAGTTATGTTTTTTTAATTTCAAAAAAGCCCCATAAAAAAGGTTTTTTAACAAATTTGGTTTTAATTGCGGAGCCGTTGTCCGGGATTGAACCGGAGACCTCGTTCTTACCAAGAACGTGCTCTACCAACTGAGCTACAACGGCTTATTTATTAAAAAATCACAACAAAAACAAACACAAGAAATATACTATTGTATTTTAGGAATTTTTGCAAAATTTAATTTTTAAAATCTGTAATAATTACATTCTTATAACTATCATCGAGCTCATAATTAAATGTTGCCCTGCTTTGAATGTGGCCATCTTCGTAAACAACTGTTCCTGATTTTGTAGATGGAATAATTTGTACTGACATCACATACCAAGAACCACCAAGAACAGGTTTATTAATAGCAATGGTTTTTATATTATCTCTAATATATTTTTCAACAAAATTTATTTCATTTAAATCTTCACAAGATATCTGGCTCAGTGAAAAATTATAAAATAAATTATTTTTATCTTTATAAACATAAACTCCATCACCACGATCGATTAATTCACCAGCACCAGGACTAGCACTTCCGTCACCAAATTTAATAAGAAGTTGTTCTTTGGCTGTTATTCCCTCACCAAAAGTATTCCACCAAACATCTGCAGTCCTTGCCATTTCTTTTTGATCAACTGGACCAACTGTACCTTCAAAATCACCCGTTTTTGAATCTTTTTCTGCTGGAATATTATCAAATTCACCTGAAACTTTATTTCCAAGAATATCTAACCTTATCCAATATTTATCAAATAATTTTGATGGTGTTTCTTTTGCATATATATAACATAAAGAAACTGGTTCTTCTGTAACTGGAGTATTTTCTACAATTTTACTTTTAAAAGTTGCCTTTAAAAAAACAAAAGCCATAATAAAAGCTAGAATTATTATAAATATTAAAAAAATTGTGTTTTTTTTCATTTGTTTATTTTTATTTAGGAATCTCTACTGGTGGCACAGAAGTTTGATTAACAAGATTTGAATTAGTCGCACCTGGATTCGATCTACTTAGAAGTTCTTTTTCGATAGCAAGAGCAATCTTTGAATCTAAGGTTGGTAAAAATCCCTTACTACTTGCTCCACCCTGAAATTCATTGTCAACAGCCGTCTCCACAACAATATTCATAATACCTATTATTTTTTGATTTAAACTTTGAGAGTGTCTTATGGATTGAATTTGTTTAAAAGGAATAGAGATTTCTGATTTAGTTAAAAATCCTTTTCGAATGTGAAAAGCAAAACTATCAAACATAAATTTTATACTTTCATATTTTATTAAAGCCACAAAAAAGGCAATGATACAACAAACAATTCCTGTAATAATTATGACTATTTTACTTATATAAAGTACCTTTGATAAATCAATTAATTTTTGTAAATAATCTAAACCAAAATAAATAATAATAAAACCAATAATAATAGGCAAAATACTATTTACGCAAAAATAAGTAAGCACTTTTTTCCCCGATGTATAATATTTACCATTTTCAAATGTTTTTTCCATCCTGTAGTGAATTTTCAAATTGTTTTGCAAACAAACCTGAAAATCTAAATTATAGTTAATATTTTTTTCGACTTATTTTTAAAAACCTTATCATTACCCTGTAATAATTTGAAAATCTACTACGGGATCCATAAGTATATTATAGCCTAAATTCAAGGGATTTATGTGATTATTTCTAGCTTGACAATTAGTTTTTAATATGATAGTATATAGACAGATAAATAAGTATTTTAAACAATAAAAAACCACTAATCATGAACGAAGCTACCAAATTGTTTTTATTACAGATCTATTACTTAGCTGGTCATAAATTGTTTGTAAAAGCAATTACAAACACTTATGAAAGAACTCTGCCAGAAGCCATCGACATAGAAAATTATACTTTCAATGAAGATATGGCGATTTCAAAAAAGGTATTATTTAACTCCTTGAAACTAAAAGAAAGAGTGGTTGCATTAGGTTATATTGACCACCTAATTGAGTGCTTCAAAAAAGACGGACGAACCCCAAGAGAAGGAGATTCCGGAAAGTACAAAATGGTGGAATTCTTAAACACCCTTGGTCAGATTATTGAATGTGTTGGCATAGAATCTGACGGCTGGAAAGTAAAATAAAGTTCTTTCTCTTTTTCTAAAACCCCCTCCGACGCAAGGTCGGAGGGGGTTTTGTTATTAATGCTATTAATTTCAAAAATTTATCATACTATTTAGCCTAGAGAGGTTTGTTTGGTTTGGTAACTATCTTTACTTTACTTGCCGTAATAGTATTAGCTGTAGTATCAATTTTCCCTGTAACAATTGCTTTTTGGCCAACAGCTAAATCGGAAACTGTAATTTTTATTCCATTTTTACTATAAATTGTTTTAATGTCTGTCTTAACATCAACAGATGAAGTGGTTTTGGCTTTTATATTTTTTATTTCCATAGTAAAACCATCATTATTTATAGAAAGTATCGTTCCAACAGTATTATGCCTTTTTACACCTTTCAAACCTTTATTATTTTTATTCTGTTTCTGATAAAAAGACTGACTATTTTTAATTCCTAAATCTTTAGGAGTCGAAGCAAAAGCATAAGGAGTTCCAATTAAAAGAGAGAGAGCGAGTGCACTAATTACTACTTGTTTTTTATATTTCATAAGTCTTACCCATTTAAAATGAGTTAATTAAATATAATAAAAAATAATACCTATACACCACGACCATGATGTATAAGTATTATTCTATGCTACTTAAATGAAATTACTGTGAAGAAATAGGTAGAGAAATCGTTACACAAACTCCATTATTTTCAGTACGATTTTTTACTGAAATTGTACCTTTATGATTTTCAATAATCTTTTTAGACATAGTAAGACCTAGTCCTGCTCCATTAGTATTTCTAGATATATCACCTCTAAAGAATGGGTCAAAAATTTTATTTAAAATATCTTTTGGAATACCAACACCATCATCAATAAAAATTAGAGTATATTTATCAAAAGTAATTTTATCAGAAATTATTATTTCACCATTCGAGTCAGTGTATTTTATCGCATTATCTAAAATATTATAAAATACCCGGCCAAGTTCAATTTTATTTCCCTTAATAACAGCTTCTGATTCTATTTTTGTTTCTATTTTTATATTTTTAATATTAGCTAAATTTGTACTTTTCTCTACAATCGATTTTACTAATTTATTTATTTCAATATCTTCAAAACTAGTATTTACAGGAGTATCGTATTTAGATATGTCTAGTAAGTTATTACTAAGTTTTGAAAAATCTCTCATTTCTTCTAGTGTATTCTCGAGTGTTTTTTTTGCAGAAGAAAAATCTAATTTTTTATTTGAAAGAGCAACTTCAAGACCAGAAATAACTACTGCTGTTGGAGTTCTAAGCTCGTGAGACGCATCCATAATAAATCTTTTTTGTTTTTGCATATTAGATTTTATTGGTCCAAGTGTTTTTTGACTAAGAATAAAACCAAGCACAATAACAAAAAATATTATTAAAAGGTCAATCGTTATAAAGCGATCTAATAAAACATTCTTTGCTTGATCTATAACTAATTGAGAAATAATTGGGTTAATTCTCATTTCCAAGACTGAGTGAGTGAAGTTATTTAAGATTGTGTTATAGAGAATAATACTTGTACCTCCAAGGATAATTACGGCTGTAATTGAGTAATAGAAAGTAAGTTCAATTCGCGCCCCGAAAAACTCATCATTTTTAATACTGATTTTCCATTTTGTAACCAACTCCACGAATTGTTTGTATAATTTTTGAATCGTCATGAATTTTTTTTCTTAAATTTTTGATATGCACATCAACAGTATTACTAAATGATGAATCGGCAAAATCCCAGGCATGAGAATACAGATCATCTCGAGTCACCACCTTGTCGATATTTCTCATTAAATATTCTAACACCATAAACTCCTTTAGGGTAAGTTGCACTGGTTTCTTTTTATAAGACACAGTCCTGTTTGTAGTATTAATACTTATATCCCCAGATGTGAGAATATCGGGAAAAGTTTGTTTTGGCCTTCTTAGAAGTGTGTGAATTCGAGCGAGAAGTTCTTTAAAAGCAAATGGCTTTACTAAATAATCATCTGCTCCAGCATCGAGACCATTTACTTTGTCGTCTGTAGTACCAAGTGCTGTTAACATTAAGACAGGAGTGACCACCCCATTTTCTCGCCAATCTTCACAAACTGAAGCCCCGTCTTTTCCTGGAAGCATCCTATCTAAAAGCACAACATCATATTCATCTCGATTAATTAAAATTCTTTTTTCCGCAGCCAATCCATCATCGATAATATCTACAGCATAACCTTCCTGTATAAGACCTTGTTTTAGATTCTCAGATAATTTTTTATTGTCTTCAACTACTAATATTTTCATCCCGTTAGAGATAGGGAGTGATTAAGCAAATAGTTGCTTAATCACTCCCGTACCTTAATTATTGTTTTAATAAAAATACCAACCATTTTTCCCGTTTGTGTATTTGAAAAAATAAAAACCGATTGATCTCTAACGGGATTCATACGTACATAATAACACCACGAAGTGAAATCTTCATGAAGTCTTAGCGGGAAGCTTATATCTCGTTTTATCTTGACAAATTTCTAATATTAATTTAATCTGAGAGCAGAATTGAAATTTAAAAATTAAACGAGATATGGCGATAACAATTAAAATTCCAGACAAAACTTTTGATTTGTATGAAAAAGGTTTACGCACTTTTATTCACATAGAGAAAGAAAGGGAGACTGAATTATCAGGCATAAAATTTGGTGATGAGATGGAAATCATCTCTGAAACAACGGGGAAAAAACTAGAACAGATTTTTTGGTTTATGTATTCCTTTGTTAAGATAAAGAGGTTTATCTTCATAGTCTTTAAATGGAGTGTAGACGACCCTTTGTTTAGAAAAAGAAAATTGGAAGCAATTAAAGAATGGAGATCCAGGGCAACAGAAAATATTAGGGAAATCTCTGTGGTCAGCAACTATCAACAACAGCTCTTTTTTCAATTAGAAGCCTTTTCTTCCTTTATGTTTATTGCGCATAATGAATTACACAACGGAATTGTAAATTTTCGTTTTTTGGGAAAAAATTCAGAAAAAAGATCTTCAAAAAGTTATATTATAATAAACAGACTAGGAATAAAAGATGATCCTTTAATGGACAATGAATCTTGTTGGTATGTTTATAGTGTATTTCCCATAAGTTTATTGTATTAGTTTTTTTAAAAAGGAGGCATGCGCCTCCTTTTTTATTTTTTAAATTATATATAAATTACAACAAAAAATTATATATCTTTCACTATTGCACCAGTTTTTTTATCTACACTATACCAACCAAAACTTGCGGTATGAGATGAATCACCTGCCTCTTTTATTATTTCAAATACATGCACATTCCATACATCTCCCCCATCTTCTACTTCAATTGTGGCTAATTTACCAGATTCGGCAAGTATTTTTTCGTATTCTTTTACTTCAGGTAAAGATTCTATTTTTACGCGTGATAATTCCGCTTGATTTTTTTCGGGCCAATAACTTAAAATTATTTTATTTAGTATAGGGACATATTCATCTGCAAATGGAGCTAGAACAGTGCTGTTGTAAAAATATTCAGTTCCATCAGGAATAAATACGGCAATTTCGTTAAAAAACCACTCAACACCATCTTTGTCTTTAAAAGAACCATTAACTGCATAACTATTCAATTTATTATTCTCATCTTCATACACCCATTTAAATTTTTCTATATTATATTGTTTATTTTCGGTAAAAGCTTTTTCCGCTTCAATTAAAGCTACTGCTCGTGATGAAAAAACCTTCAATCGCGGATCATTAGCAGTTTGTATTGATACATATGCTTTACCAGACGGTTCACTAATAAACTCTATAGGTCCCATCTTTTCAGAAGTATCAACTATCCAGCTTTTTGGATAATCCATAGTAAAACCATATTTTGATTGAAATTTTGTAGTTTCATAATCTGTCTTTAATAAATTTTCAGTTTCGATCTTTTGCGTTTCTTCTGTGTTACCTTTATCGTTAATACGATTTATTGAAACATCAAAAGTTAACACACCACTTGCAAAAAGTATTACTAATATGATAATAATAGCACCACAAACAATGAGAATCTTTTTTGATTTTTTCATAAATATATTATATCAATTTCAGAATAAAATTAGTATACAAAAAGACCCTATAGATAGAAATTTTTTTATTTTGCGCAGTCGAAGTTGGTCAGGAATATTTTTATTGCCGTCGCAATAAAAATTTCACGACCCTAGCCCACTTGTTTTTTCTACTGAAAAAACATAGCTCCGCTTTTCAAGTCCCTACACAAACCAAATCAATTTGGTTTGTTTCTTAATGCGACAAGAAAATAAAATAGCCTAGCAAAAGCTAGGCTATTTTATTTTTGCGCAGTCGAAGGGACTTGAACCCTCAACCTCCCGCGTGCACTGAATCCAATATTTTCATAAAGGCGTGGACTATATCTTCACCATATTCACTTGGAAGTAAACTTAGGTGCTTCGGTATCTAGTCTCTACGGCGCCCCCTCTCTTTACTTAATTGTTATGAAAGTAAAATTATGGAGGGGTTCCCTCGGTATTCGCATATTCCAACACAAGGTTGGAACTTAGCCTTCACCGATATCCCAAAGAGTTTCAATCTGCCATTTCGACAGAAAGCTGCACGAATCTACAGGCGGGTGCTCTAACCAGTTGAGCTACGACTGCATTATCTGATATAGTACCAGAAAATTATCTTTTTTCAATCCTATTGCGAATTTCAAGAATTATAGTCACAAGCCACACAAGAAACGAGGCTAATCCAACAACAAAAGATGTTATGGCTAATTGATTCACAATTGTAAATTTATCAGGACCACCTGACCAGATGATCGACAAAAATAAAATAGCACAAACTATCATTGCTACTAAAAATATTCTTAATGTAATATATTGAATTTTTTTCATGGGTGCCGACGATAGGAGTTGCACCTATGACCTTCTCTTTATGAGTGAGATGCTCTAACTAACTGAGCTACGCCGGCAAATGCTTGTTTAAATAATTAGCCATTTGTTTATAAATATATTTTCTCCCTGATCCCCCCTTTAAAAATTTTTCCCTTCCAATAGCATCTAATTTATTTAAATAACCTTCAAAATATATCAGTTTCCAATCTTTTTTACAACTTGTTGTTTTTCCTCCTTTTCCATCTTTATGCTCTTTTATTCTTCTTTTTAAATCAGAATGATAAAAACCTATATATAGGCTTTTATCATTCTGATTTTACAGAACATAAACATAAAACATATTGATATTATAACAAATATAATGTTATGCCACGAAAAATTCACATGGTTCATCTCGTGGATCACTTAAAAGAAAAAACTGTTTTTAAAACAGTTTTTTCTTGCGTGGTTTAGCCTAAAGGCCGCGCCACGCGGAAAATTATAAAATAATTTTCTTTGCGTGGTTGCGGGGGCCCGAATCGAACGGGCGTCTCAAGGTTATGAGCCTTGTGAGATACCGCTTCTCTACCCCGCTATATAATTATAATCTAAAAATTTTTTCTACCTTTATAAATTCATAACCTTAGGTTATTCGCGCTATCAGTCTTTTTGGAGATACCGCTTCTCTACCTCGCTATATATTTATAATAGTTATTTAAAAAAATAACCAGACTGGAAGATTATACTAAAGATTTCTCATTATTGCAACCGGAAAAACTATTATTTTTTAACCTTTTTACTTTAAACCAAGCATTAATTATGATATTATCTAAACTATGAACGAAGAAAAATTACAAAAAATCCGCCATTCATTATCACATTTAATGAGTATGGCAGTACAGGAATTATATCCCCAAGTAGGTTTGGGTGTTGGACCAGCTGTTGAAAATGGCTTTTATCAAGATTACGACCTGCCTACCGGACAGGCAGGTTTACCAGAAACAATCACCCCTGAAATTTTACCAAAACTTGAAAAACGGATTAGAGAATTAATAAAAGAAAATATTGAGTTTAAACAACACGATATGGATTTTGACGAAGCTTATAAGCTTTACAAACATGATCCTTATAAAACTTGGTTTATAGATGATTTAAAAGAACGCGGAGAGAAACTTAGTTTTTATAAATCTGGTTGGTTTGATAATCTTTGTGGTGGGCCACATGTAGACTCAACTAAAGAAATAGATCCTGATGCTTTCAAATTAACCCATATTGCCGGAGCTTATTGGCACGGAGATGAAAAAGAAAAAATGCTCACTCGTATTTATGGGGTCGCTTTTGAGTCTAAGGAAGAATTAGAAAAATATTTAGAAATGATAGAGGAAGCTAAAAAACGAGACCATAGAAAATTAGGGAAAGAACTTGGATTATTTACCGTCTCAGAATTAGTCGGAAAAGGATTACCCATGCTAATGCCTAAAGGAAATGTTATAAGAACTGAATTAGAAAAAATGATTTTTTCAAAAAAACAAGCGCTGAACTATTCTTTTGTGACTATCCCCCATATCGCAAGAAAAGAACTTTATATAAAAAGTGGCCACATGGGAAAATACGATGCTATGATGCCTGTGATGAAAGACGAAAATGGTGATGAATTCGTAATGAAAGCTATGAACTGCCCTCACCATTTTGAAATTTACAACGCCGAGCCACATAGTTATAAAGATCTACCTTATAGAATTGCAGAAAACACAGCCGTTTACAGAAATGAAAAAGGCGGAGAATTATCTGGTTTACTTAGGGTTAAAAATATAACTCAAGACGATACTCACCATTTTATTACCGAAGATCAAATTGAATCTGAGATTGAAATGATTTTTGGTTTAATGCGAGAGGTTTATGAAATATTTGATTTCACTAATTATAAAGTTGAAATTTCTATTAGAGACAAAAAAAATAAAGATAAATATTTTGGCAAAGATGAAATATGGGAAAAAGCTGAAGCCATTCTTGAAAAATCTGTAAAAAAATGGGGCGTTAATTTTGAAATTAAAGAAGGAGAAGCTGCTTTTTATGGTCCTAAAATTGATATAAAAGTAAAAGATTCTATTGGCAGAGAATGGCAACTAACCACTATCCAGCTCGATTTCAACCAACCAGAGAATTTTGAAATGGATTACACTGGAGAAGATGGAAAAAAACACAGAGTGGTTGTTCTCCATGTTGCGATACTCGGATCATTTGAAAGATTTATGGGTGTAATTATTGAACACTACGCAGGTGCTTTTCCCGTCTGGCTTTCACCAGTACAAGTCTGCGTGCTCCCAATCAGCGAAAAACACCACGACTATGCTAAAGAAATTTTTGATACATTAAAAAAAGAAGGTGTGAGAGTAGAATTAAAAGATGAAGCAGAAAGTCTTGGTAAAAAAATCAGAAATGCCAAAATAGAAAAAGTTCCTTATTTAATAGTTATTGGTGATAAAGAATTAGATTCTAAAACACTGACTATAGAAGGAAGAAATGACGAGAAAATGGAAAGTGTAAAAATTGATGAATTTATTAAATTAATAAAAGAAAAAGTCGAAAATAAAAACTAATTTTTTAAGCTATAAAGCTTTACAGCTTGCAAGCTTATAAACTAATTTATGATGGATAATAATTTATACAACTTAATGATGCAAATGACAGTTGAACATAGAAGTCTTTGGAGAATAAAAACTGATTATATTAAAGACTCAAAAAATAGAGCTGAAACAAAAAGATTCTGGCAAAAGATGATAAAAGACAAAGAAGCCCATATTAAAGAATTAAAAGCTCTAATTAAGAAAAATTTAAAATAAAAATAAAGCCAGCCTTGATTTCAATTTACTACGATATATTGTAGTAAATTGAAACTAAAAAAATCCCCAATTGGGGATTTTTTATTTACAGGTTTTTATTAGTCTGCGAGAAGTTTCTTTACTAAATCGTCTCTTGAAATTTTTATTCCATCCGGTCTCAGTTCATAAATGACAATATCTGAATCAAATCTCTTGGTTGATTCACATTTCTCATCTAATCCCCCATCAAATTTGTATTTTTTTACAAATTCCGGATCTTTAAAAAGATCCTCTTCTGTAGTCCAAACCACTTCTGTTTCCTTGTAAATAATGGGTATTGGCCCACAATGAATTATTAAATAGAACCATTTTTTCATCTTTAATATAATTTAAAAACATTTTCTGTCCAGATAATACAAAATCTTTACTTTTCTGTCAACCCTAAAAACTCTTCTCAAATTCTTAAGAATTTGAGAATATACTTTATACTTTATGAACCTTACAAACTTTATGGACTTTTAACTAGAAAATTTATTGTCTCCTCAAGGAAAGACCTTTTTAAAGACTTAAGGTCTCACCTTTTCCCGCCAATAAATTTTCTAAACATCAATATTTGCCATCTTGGCATGAGACTGAATGAAAGCTTTTCTTGGAGCAACTTCTGATCCCATCAGAGTATCAAATACTACATCCGCCGCTTCTGCATCTTCAATTTTTATTTGCTTCATAACTCTTTGTGCTGGGTTCATTGTTGTTTCCCAAAGTTCTTCTGGGTTCATTTCTCCGAGACCTTTGTATCTTTGTATGGAAATTTTATTTGCTCGTGCTTTTGTTTTTGTTTCATCTTCTGCAACTTCCTCATTTCCTTCTGTTGCAACTTCAAGCAGTTCTTCTACTTCTTCAATTTCAGGAGCATCGGCACCAACAAGTTTAATTTTTTCTTCATCGTTATAAGCATAACTAATTTCTTTTCCTTTTTTTATTTTATAAAGTGGGGGTTGAGCAATATATAAATACCCAGCATCAATAACTCCCTTGAAATATCTATAAAATAAAGTTAAAAGAAGTGTAGTAATATGAGCTCCATCAACATCAGCATCGGTTGCAATAATAATTTTATGGTATCTCATTTTATCAATATCAAAAGTATCACCAATCGAAGCACCGAGTGCCACAACCAAAGATCTGATTTCTTTTGAAGCAAGCATTTTATCTATTCTTGCTCTTTCCACGTTTAAAATTTTTCCTTTCAAAGGCAAAATTGCTTGAGTTCTTCTGTCTCTTCCTTGTTTTGCAGAACCTCCAGCAGAATCTCCCTCAACAAGAAATAGTTCTGATTCAGAAGCGTCTTTTGACTGACAGTCTGCAAGTTTCCCTGGTAGAGTTAATCCTTCAAGTGCACCTTTTCGCAAAACTGAATCTTTAGCCGCCTTAGCTGCTTTTCTTGCTTTAAGAGCGAGTATTATTTTATTAACAATACTTTTTGCATCATCTGGATTTTCTTCAAGGAAAGCGGAGAAACCGTCATTGAAAACAGTATCTACTGCTCCCCTTGCCTCCGGACTACCAAGTTTTGCTTTTGTCTGTCCTTCAAATTGTATCTCTCTTAGTTTTACAGAGACAACTGCAGTCAATCCTTCAAGCACATCTTCTCCTGTAAAATTACCCTCACTTTCTTTTAAATAATTATTTTTCTTAGCATAATTATTAAGAAGTCTTGTTAGCGCAGTTTTAAAACCTGTGATATGAGTTCCTCCTTCTGGAGTATTAGTATTGTTTGCAAATGGAGTAATTCTTTCTGTTATGTCGTCAATATATTGAAGCGCAATTTCAACACCAACATCGTCTAACTCTTTTTCAATATAAAAAATATTATTATGAACAGGCTTTTGAAATTTATTATGAAATCTAATCAAAGAAATAAGCCCCCCTTCAAAATAGTAAGTTTGCGATGGTGCCTCTATTCCCAACTCTTCAAAATAAAAAATATCACTGTCATCAATTTTCCCTTCATATTTTGAAGCATCAATAATTGAAATTCTAAGACCCTTGATTAAATATGCTTGTTGGCGAAGATGGGTTGTGATTATATTTAAATCAAAATTTATTTCTTTAAAAATTATTTCATCTGGTTCAAAAGTAATTATAGTTCCATTTAATTTTGAAGCTGAAACTTTTTTAACATTAGCTTTCTTTTTACCCTGAGAATATTCCTGAACATATTTTCCTCCATCACGATGGACTTCTGCTTTTGCATAAACAGACAATGCGTTAACAACAGATGCTCCCACTCCGTGTAATCCTCCAGTTGCTTTTATATATCCATCTCCACCAAATTTTCCTCCTGCGTGGAGTGTTGTCATAACAGTCTCTAGTGCAGAAACTTTTGTTTTAGAATGAATATCAACTGGAATACCTCTGCCATTATCAGCTACTCTAATTCTATTTCCTGGTAGTAATACAACCTCAATACGATCACAATAACCAGCCATCGCTTCATCACGAGAGTTATCAAAAATTTCCCATATTAAGTGGTGAAGTCCTTCTTGTCCGGTACCTCCAATATACATCCCTGGTCTTTTACGAACCGGTTCTAGTCCTTCTAAGACTTGGATTTCATCAGCACCATATTTTTTGCCTGTTTCTTTTGCCATAAATTAATGAATGAAGCGAATATAATTTATGAGCAATCCGACTTAGGTCAGATGACATAAAATTAAAAATGCCTCTAAAAAGCTGTTTATTTACCTCTGAATTATAGCAAAAAATGACACCAAAAACAAGGATTATTTTTATTAAAACAAGTGGAAAAACCCTTATAGATACTGCTTTTACCAGTAAATAAATCTATCTTACTTTCCACCCAGCTTGTTTCTCTGTGTTTTCAGTAATTTTATCCATTATCGAGTTGATTTCCCCGTCTGTTAGTGTCTTTTCTTTAGATTGAAAGACTAATTTAAAAGCATAGGAAGTTCTACCTTCTTTAGTGAAGGAGTCGAACATTTTTGGTTCTCTAATTAGAAGTTCAGTCCCGTTTTCTATAAGTATCTTTTTTAATTTTTCAGAATCATCATTTTCAGGAATCCAAACAGCAATATCGCGAGTGATGAATGGATACACAGACCAAGGTTTAAATTTTTCTATATTTTCTAAATTTAAATCAGGAATTAAATTTCCATAAGAATCAGGAATAGAAAAATCTTTACAAAAATCATCTAGTTTTTGTTCTATAATTTTTTCTTTATCATTATAGGCAACATGAATTTCTTCGTGATCAATAAAAAATACTGTTCCAATTTCAAAGATTTTTATTTCATTCATCCCTAAAAACGGTGCATTGAGTTGATTCATTTTTAAACTCTCTTTTAATCCATCTGTTAAATTAGTCCTTAAGAATTTTTTATCAGAAGCGGATGCTAAAACCCCGACTTCTCCACGGTCACAAAAAGTATAAGTCATTACTTCTGAATAACCAGCAGTAAGTAGTTTATTTCGTGCCCAACTAATTTTTGCAAAAGTTTCATTTATTCTTGGAGTAAAAGAAATCTTGGGAATTTCTGGGTTCACCTTGTCGTAACCATAAATTCTTCCAATCTCTTCAACCATATCTTCTGGAATAACTAAATCGAGACGAAGAGACGGAGAAATTATTTCAAAATCTCCACTTTCGTTTTTGTATTCAAAATTATAATTCTTTAAAATATTTTCAATCTCTAAAGTAGATATTTTTGTACCAAGTTTTTTATTTATTAAATCCGTTGAAAAAGATATCTTAGTTTCTTTTTGTTTTTCTTTATATTCATCTACAATTTCCTCAAATTCGGCTTGGGGACACATCTCAGATATTAAAGCCGATAATTGAAGTATGGTAAAATCACAGAGTTCTGCTGATAAATCATTTTCATATCTTTTTGAAGCATCAGTCAAAATCCCTAAACGACGAGAAGTTTTTCGCACAAGGGTTGGGTAAAAATTAGCAACCTCAATTATTATATTTTTCGTATTCTCATCTACTTCGGCTTTCTTTCCACCTTTAATACCAGCAATAGCCAAGGGGCCTTCTTCGTCAGCAATGATTATATCTTCTTCTGTCAGTAAAACTTCTTTATTATCTAAAGTTGTAATTTGTTCGCCAGTCTTTGCTTTTCTAATAGAAATAGCTCCCTTTACTTTATCTAAATCAAAAACATGGCAAGGTTGCCCAGCATCAAACAAAACTATATTAGTAGCATCAACCATATTAACGATAGGTCTTTGCCCAATAGTTTCCAAATGTTTTTTTACCCAATCCGGAGAATCTTTAATCTCAATATTTCGAATGATCCTGCCCATATAACGACGACCGTCAATTACATCGATTTTTAAATTAGTTGGGGTAGATTCAACCTTTTTATATTCAGGTAATTCAAATTTCAAACCTAGTTGTCCTGCCAACTCTCTTGCTATCCCTTGATGACAAAGTAGATCATGCGCTCTATTAGGTAAAATATTTAAATCAAAAATAGTATCGCCGTCTTTCTCTTCTATTCCTTCGACTTCACAAAGGTGGTAATTGAAAATATCCTGAAGTTTATTCGCTTCTGGTAAATCTTTTACATATTCTTTTATCCATTTGTATGAAATTAACATTTTAATTAGTTCATCAAGTTCTTAAAGTTATAAAGTTCTTAAAGTAAAAACTACAATAATTGATTTAAATTTTTATAATATTTTTTTACTTCATTTTGCCAATCTTTTGGATAAAATCTTTTTATAACTTCCCTAGATTCAAGATGTAGTAAATCTAAAAGCCTTATAGAAGAGTCCGTGTGTTTATTTCCTTTTTTATCTAAAGTCTTAAGCCATTTTTTGTGAACTAATTTTAAGACATAACAAACTCTATTGCTTGGGATAATCCAGAAATCTGGCTCTTTTTCGAAATTGTTCAATTTTACAAAAGCATAGAAAAAATCATTAGATTGACCCTTTTCATCTTTTTCAGATAAAGGAAAATTATTTAAATCTTTAAGCTGTGTTGTCTTAACAGAAAGTTTTACAAGCTTTCCTTTTGGGCCAAGTGCTAAGATATCATATTTTTCGGCTCTTCCAAGAGTAATAGTAACAGTAAAATCTTTTTCAGATAATCTTGAAGCTATATAATATTCCCCAGCATTTCCAACATTTTGTTTTTGTATTTTATTTTTTTGTTTTAATTTTGTTTTCATTTTCTCAACTTTATAAACTTTAAGAACTTTATAAACTTTCTACTTACCTAGAACTGATCCAGTCTTAAATCCCCCTGATAAAAAAACCTGACATCTGGAATATTCCACTTAACCATAGCAATACGATCAAAACCATGACCGAATGCAAAACCTTGAACTTTTTCTGGATCAAGACCAACATTTTTTATAACATTTGGATGAAGCATTCCAGAGCCACCCATTTCTAGCCACTTACCCCTAAATTTTGCATGAACTTCTATAGAAGGTTCAGTGAATGGAAAGAAACTAGGCCTGAATTCTATCTCTGCATCTTCGCCCAACATTTTTTTATAAAAATGAGTTAATACACCTTTCATGTCTGCAAGAGAAATATTTTCTCCAATCATTGCACCATCTATTTGGAAAAATTGCGCTTCGTGGGTAGCGTCAGTGGATTCATTCCTAAAATCTTTATCAATAGTGACACAGGCGTATGGTAATCTATTTTCTTTGGCGGCAATTTCTAAAGCTCGCGCAGTAGCACTTGTTGTGTGAGTTCTCAAAACAAAACCGGGTTTATCTTTAATCCAAAAAGTATCTTGCATATCACGAGCTGGGTGATCTTTGGGAACATTTAAACAGTCAAAGTTATACCATTCGGTCTCTAGTTCTGGCCCATTAACAATTTCAAAACCTAATTCAATAAAAGCCTTGTAAGCCTCGTTTCGAAGCATTAAAAGTGGGTGTTCTTTGCCTTTCTCTATTTTTTTATCACTTGGATTCATATTTTGACATTATAGCTAAAAATCAGCCTTTTGGAAAATCAATATTAATTTAAACATATTTTTGAGGTAAAATGTAGTCAATGAAAAAAACCTATATTTTAATATTCTCCTTGATAATAGTTTTTGGCCTTATAGGTTACTATTTGGGTTGTTTAGATAATGGCCCTTGCCATCTGCCTTCCATTTTTAAGTAAAAATAGAATACTTGACCTTTTTAAACCTATGGTTTATAATAGAACCAGATAAAAAATAAAAGTACATTATATATGAATCTTGTGAGTATCAAGAAAAACGGAACAATTGATTGTTGTCGTGATTTGTTTAATAAAACTAAAGAAAAGTTAGATTTCTCTACTTTAAATAATTTTATGACAAGTATGAACAAAGAAGGTTTTACTGGTTCGAGAATAGGTCTTTCAGATAAAGCATTTGGAAGATTACAAACTTTACACTCTAAATTACAGAAAAAAATTGACAAAAGCATGATTCCTGAAAATGAAGAGTTGGCCGAACTTAAGTTTTTAAAAAAAGAACTTCTAAACCCACAAAAAGAAATCAATTACAATTAATTTTCTCAATCCCTTTTCTTATCACACCATTTTAAAAACCCCGCATCGCGGGGTTTCTTTTTTTAAAAAATTTATCCTAAGCGAAGTCGAAGGGCTATTCTGTTGTCACTCCATCAAATTCTGGGCTATCAGCCTCCACCTCTTCTTTTGTAACACGAACTACTCCATCTTTATGGTGAGCTGGAGAATAAATTGTATATAATTTCAAATCATTTGTGTCTGAAGTATTTATAATATTATGCTCGGCTCCCGCTGGCACTACAATGACTGATCCATCAGAAAGAATGTATTCATTCCCATCGATAATACATTTTCCTTCTCCTTTTTCAAATCTAAAAAACTGATCGTTATCTGCGTGCACTTCCATTCCAATATCTTCGTTCGGTTTTAAACTCATTAAAACCAACTGGCTATGTTTTCCAGTGTAGAGAACTTTTCTAAAATTACTATTTTCCAAAGTATCTTTTTCAATATTTGTATTAAATCCTTTCATATTTTTTACTTGTCCCGCAAAGCCTTGGCGAAGCAGGATTAATTAATAAACTACCTTTAGTATAGAATAACTTCCAATAAATAACTATTTTAAAAAAATTATTTTTCTCCTTCTTTTTCTACAAGATCTACAAAAAATTTCCAAATTATATACATTATTTTCGTATCATATTCGCAGTATTTAAGCATTTGTTTACTTTTTTCTTCTGCGTCTTTACCAGTTAATTTTCCACCAGATATTTGTCGATATGCCTCGATCGCAGCTGTTCCATTTTGAACATCAAGTTCTTTATAAGAAAAATCTGGCGCAATAACTGGTTGAATTTTTTTAATTGATGAACTACCCTTGAAACCATAATGAACATAATATTGATTGTCGACAATATCCATAAGGTCATAAGTTCTAGCCACAACAGAATGTAAAAAATCGTGCTGGAGTGGAACAAGTCTAGCAAGCTCTTTGTTACGAGAATTTTCAAATTTTTTATACCAAGAAATTACACTACCTGTATCACCAATATTTTTTCTTAAACTCTCAACAATCCGCTCCGCTGGATCTCCATCTAAAATTAAACATTCTTCATGTTCTAATTCAGAATCTTTACTTCTTAATATGTGTAATGAATACTGAAAGACAATATGTTGATATGGATGATAACCATTAAAAGGCGGGATTGCTGTCGGATTAGTTTCGTAATCTAAAAAATAAAGTGGAAATTCTAAAGAATTCAATTCTCTTTTTATTGCATCAATATCTTTTATCTCTTCTTTAGTTTTGTAAACTCTAACTTGATTTAGTTTTGTTGGTTTTCCTGTCTTTCCATCTTTCCCCTTTTTAGGCATCAATCTTTCATCTTCTGGGACTTGGTCTATTCTTAAAATACCTTCATCTAATAATTCTTTTAAATATCTTTTACTGTTTCCAATCCTATTTAAATCATGCACTGTATAACCAGTAGCGTCTGGGTTACTAATAGAAAATGTTGTGCAGTGTGATGAGCGCCCTTTATAATAACAAGAACAATGCTCTAATTTCATGTTTTTGCCTGATAAATAGTCATAAGCCATTTCCATTTCTGTCAAAATACTATCCTGATAATCATCATTTATAATTTCAGTTTTATCTGTAATTTCAAATAACTTATTAATATCGATGTCCCCAATCCTAATATATCTTTTATTTAATCTAATTAAATATTTTTTATTAAAATCAACTCCACAAAGTTTTGCGACATTAACTTGAAAACCAATATCATTTTCATATTGAGTTTCTTTTTTTCTGTTTACTTTGGGTGGTTTATTTTCACTTTCTTCCCCTTCCTCTTCACTATCTTCAACTTCTCCTTCAGCTGAAGACATTTTTATTTCATATAAATCATACATTCCCGCTTCTTCATTCCATTTTAAAACATCAGTAGCCGCCAAATATTTTTTCGTAGAAAAAACTGCCTGAAAAATTACCGGCTTATGTTCAACCATTAATTGTTTTGTTAATTCTTGAGCTCCTTCACTTCTTTTATCAATTAAATATCCGTCAGAAAACTTTAATCTTGCAACTTCTTCTACCTCTTGACCCATCTCACCTAAAGATTTCTCAAATTCTGAAACTTCAAATTTACCGTATTCTTCCAGCATGTTCCATTTAATCCATACATTTTGATGACAATCTTGATATAAAATAAAATCTGTTTTTGTAAGTTTTTTCATTTTTTTAAATAATCTTTAACAAATTAAAAATTTTAAACATTATCGTTTCCGGTTCTAATCCATCAGTCTCAATTATAAAATCATTATACTTTTCATACAATGGCACTCTCTCAGAAATTACGCCCGCAAGTCCTTTAGTTTCAAGACCAATAATACCATCTTTATAAAGATTCTCTCCTAGGCGTTTTTCTATTCCGTCTTTTGAAACTTTCAAATAAATAACAACCGATTCATTCTTCGCCTTTTCCATAACTTTTTCTGAAAAAACCATACTCCCAGGCGGTGAGAAAACAATGTCATTAAAATCAATTTCTAGTGCATATTTTTCTTCCAGTGCTTTTAATTCACCTTCTCCTTTCTGTTTCATTAATTCATGATGACTTATTCCACTTTTTTCAAAAATTAAACTATCTAAATCAACAAAACGACAATTCATTTTTTCAGCCAAAATTTTCCCGACAGTTGTCTTGCCTGCTCCTGGCATTCCTATAAATGTAATTCCTTTCATAAAGTCAATTTTAACTTATTTTTTGATAAAACTTACAAAATTTATAAGCCTTGACAATTCCCAATTTTTTTATATAATGCAGGCAGAGTTATTTAAATTTTAAAATAAAGATTATGGATAAAAGTAAAAAACTTATTTTGATTGTCGAAGACAAAAGAGATAAATGGGAAATGTTTTTCGATGTCTTAAAAGATGCCGCAGAATTAACTTTTGTGCCAAATGAAATTTTGGCGATGGATTTCTTTAATAATAATTATGAAAAAATATCATTGATTGGAATGGATGCTTGTTTAGGAGGAGATAATCCAAACACAATGAGTATGACCAGAAAAATGCGGTCAAAATTTGATGGTCCAATTGTTGCCACTTCTTCAAGTGGCAAATATAACAGTGAATTACTACTAGCTGGGGCAAGTCATTTTATAATGAAAGACGATGCACCTGAATTCATCAAAAAACTTTTAAAGCAGAATTTCAAATGTGAGACAATTCCTTGCTATCAAGGAATGTCCCTAAACCAATCTTTTTTGGAATTCAGTCTGGAATTATTACAAAACTGCTTGTCCCCTACAGGAATCAAAAAGACCGAAGCACAGATTAAAAAACTAGAAGAAATTACCGAGCTTTGGGACAACGATTTAGTAAGGACAAAAGTTGATTCTGTTAAAAAAGAATTAAAAAAACTGGATAACATCGGACAAAACGATGTTCAAAAAGCTTTTAACAAAGACTATGTAGACCAGGTGACGATTCTCCGTGATTTACTCTTGGATAATATAAAATAATCTTTTATTTTAAAAACCCCGTCGATTAAAATCGACGGGGTTTTTACGTTCATATTAAAAATTTAAAAATTATTTAGTAATTTTTTTATTACAAGTACCTACATATAGTTGATCTACAGGACAACTAGAACCATCCAAGAAAGTACAAATCGCATTTTTAGTAGCTGTAGTTTTTCCACCAATCCAAGCGCAATACATTTGGGCATCAGTATCAAAGCCAGTTGTTTTAACACCACCTAAAGGACAATCCCCCGCAATTAATGCCCATTCTTCACAAGCCTTATTGTCTTCAAAATAACACAAACCATATTGTCCACCATCTGGTCTATTTTTAATAACCAAATTTCCTCCTTTTTGTCCACAATTCACACTAGCTGGATTAGCCATGGTCGCATTTGAAATATTTTTTTGAACATAACAATTAGTAAACGTAGTCTTACCCGCTTCTTCAATAAAAGCTGAATCTCCTTTATTCCAAAAAATAAAGCTTTCATCTGTGTTGGCGTATCTAGCGCCGTCAGCAGAAATAGCCTGAGGTAAACTTATATTCCTTTTGTCACTCAACATCAAATCAACATGTCTTGGGTCTTGGTTAAAAAACTTAGCATCAATAAAATCCCCATTTGAACAACTAAAGTGTGCTTGGATCGGTTCACCTTGATTTATTGGCTGATTAATCTCACCTGGAACATATGTTGTTTTATTTTTCATAAATAAAAAAACTGATAGAACCGCCGTTGTAACTACTAAACTTATTAAAATAATAATTGTTTTCCTGTTCATATATTAATTATACTAAAATACCAGACTTTTACTTTTTAATTCACAATCATAGTTAAGAAAACAAGGACAATATAAGCAAACAACCCTAAGACAAAAATAAATTTAGATGGTATTTTTAATTTGAAAAATTTATAAGCGTAATGTTGAATTATTTCCGTATCAATATCTACAGTTTCATCATATTTTTTCCTTAAGGCAAATTCCCATTTAGAAAGTGGACAATAATTTAAAAATATCCAAGAGGAAAGTAACAGCGCCATAAATATAAGATAAAAAATTTTTATTTTTGGAAACATCCAACCGACAGCGATAAAAATCCCCACAAAACAATGTGCAACAAATATCGTATCCGCAAAAAAGGTGTGCAATTTTTTCATTTAATTTATTCTTCGAGACTTTTTTGATTATTTTGTTCTATTAAAATTTTGACTTCTTTTGCTTGATTAAGAGCATCCAAATCTTGTTCAATAATACTTTTACTCCCCTTCTTCCCTGAAAACAAATCTGTCCTAGCTAAAAACAAACTAATCAAAGCAACTCCAATTAAAAGCATTAAAAGTCCTATAAATCCTGTATTTAAGTTTTTGCTTTTCATAAATTTAATATAATTTTAACAAGAGATTATTTTTGATTTTTCTCACAAACACTAACTGAATCTTTTACTTTACAATTCAGTCCGCATATATAATCATCTGTTTCTTGAGTGTCACTTTTTGATTTCAAGAGATCCGCTTCCGCCCGACACAAATAAAGAGTGTCAAAACCTCTCTTGATTATCCATTTATCTGAACATGTGGAACAACCATCTGGATAATAAAAAAGATCCCATTTTTCATTATTTAAAAAATAATACACACCCCAAGCAATTCCTACTATAACAATTAGCCAAATAATTATATTACCTTTTTCTTTATTCATATTTATATTATACCCCCAAGTGGAGCTTCTCAAAAGTTCAACTTCGGGGTTGTATCAAAATTATATTTCACTTCTAGCATTTATTAAAATAAAAACTATCCCCACTATTCACCTATTCAAATATTCCCACTATTCGCATATTCGTGCGAATTAGCCGATTGATAATCTATTTAATTAAATGATTGAAATAACCGCCTTAACAACTTGAGACAATTTAGGAGCAAGAGAATAAAAACAAGAAAGACTTCTTTGCTCTTTTTCTACAATATCGGCACCGGCTAAAACCGACAAGTGTCTAGAGGTTGCTTTAAAAGAAAGTTTAATATGCTCAGCTATATCACCAACAGAAGCTTCTTTTTTTTCTTTTAAAAATTTTACGATATCTAGTCGGCGCCCATTAGCTAGAGCCTTTAATGACTTTTCGTATTGTTTCATATTTAATATTATACTATCAAATTATCTATTCGCATATTCGTGCGAATTAGCCGATTGACCATTTGGGAATATTGATGATTTAGGAATAAAGAAAATAAGATAGAGTGAATTATTCACATATTCAAATGCAAACTATTCGCATATTCGTGCGAATTAGCCGATTGACCATTTGGGAATGAGGAATGTATGGTAGTATTATCTATTCGCATATTCGTGCGAATTAGCCGATCTATATTTGTGGTTAGGGTTTAGAGAAAATTTGATTCAACTTTTTGCCAATATTTGGAAATTTCACTCTCGGGCATTATATCTTTCAAGAGCCCGGAAAATAATTTTTTGGCAACGTGTCTATATAAATATTTTTCAGGGCCACCAGCTGGTTTACCCTTTCTTTCCCATTTTTCTTTCAAACTATTTGCCATTTCTAGTGGAAAAATAACAAGAGCAATGTCTTGTATCTCATCTTTGTTTCTTCGCAAAATTTCAACAGATTTTTTTATTTGTTCTTCTTTTTTTGTTTTAGCCTCATTGTTTATAGAAAACTGGATTCCTATATCTTTATTCTTTTCACTCGTCTCTACATTTACTCCCCTATTTCTTTCTTTCAAGCTGATTATAAAATCAATTTTTTGGTGCACATCTTGATACACATCTGCCGGCTTGATTGTGAAAGGTAAATTTTCATCGATAGACATTTTAGCCAAAAAGGTTTTGACGATAGATTCTGAAACAAAACCTTTTTGCTCTCTTCCTTCGCCTTTTTCTTTTTTCTCTTTGATAGCCATATAAGCAAGCTTCACCCCCGAAGTTGGAGTCACTCTTCCAATTTCACTTTCAATAATTTGCTCGTCCAATAATCCACCCAATTGCATTTTGGTTTTTTCCACAAGATATTTTTTCATCAAATGACGCGGAGTTTTGTTTTTATCTAAATTATAATAAACACCCCATTCCATATCTGTTAAAATTTCACCAAAAGAAGCTGGGGCTATTTTTCCTCTGTCATTTTGATAAGAAAAACCAGTACTTTCCTCGTAGCTTGTAGATCGGGCATTTTCTTCTTTTTTAAAAATACATTCCGGATTATCAAGACAAGCAAGGTCACTCTCTAATTTTTTAATTATTTCTTGCTTTTGTTTTTGAATAAAATAAATATCTTCTTGGGCTTGAATATCAGTCTGCCCACTTTCTTTAGCTTTCTCAATATGCCAATCAATAACAGTCCTCAAATTTTTCATCTCCAAATTAACCAGAGCTCCATCTGATTCTTTATTTTTTTCGGCTAATTTCAACTCATCTTTAGCCACTTTACTATATGCTTTTAAATTTTGTTCAAATCTTGGTCTCATAACAACAGTATACTTCAGTTTGGCAATTTACCAAAAACAAACAAAGCCTCCTCCGACATCAGTCGGAGGAGGCTTTGAAAATACCAATTTTCGACATTTTTTGTTTGAATTTAAGTATTTTATGTATATAATCAAGTTTAACTGGAGAGGTGCGTGAGTGGTTTAAACGGCAACCCTGGAAAGGTTGTGTGCTGGCAACGGTACCGGGAGTTCGAATCTCCCCCTCTCCGCAAATTTTCGAAAAGGGTTTCGGAACCAAAAATATGGTCGGCACGAAGTGCCGTCTGTTCTGAATTCCCCCCAAAAAGTCCTGAATCCAAAAGGGTTCGCCACGCAGAGCGTGGCTCAAAAAGTACGGTTCGATCTTTAATTAAAAAGTTCGAACCGACTTTTTTAAACAAATGAAGATTTTCTTCGTTTGTTTTCTCGTTAGTCAATTCCACCATATGAATATTAGCTTTTAGAAAATTTTCGGTAAGTTCGAACCGATTATGAGATTTTTTCTCAAAAGCTGATAATTTCTCTTTTAAAAGTTGTTTTTGATTCACTAACTTATTTTTAGAATCACGATATTCTTCCAAAGACAAAACATTTTCTAAATATAAGTTCATCAACT
>JBAYKO010000008.1:0-30828 GCA_041664605.1 Minisyncoccota bacterium
ACATTATTATTTCTGTGTACAAACTTCCAATACTATCTACATGAAGTTTGTATTTATCTCCAATAACTTTAACCAATTCTCTATTTTGTGGATCAAAAACTGCTTCCCTTATATTTTCAGGTAATGCATTTATTTTTTCATTGATTTGTTCTTGTGATAAAATATTCATATTTTTTAATTTGCTTACTTTGTAATAATAAGATTAATTTGGTTTTCCCGCATTACTCATTTCTTTTAACTTGTTTTTAGTTTCGTTCATTGTTTTTTCATAACCCTCAATTCTTTCTTCATATGATTCCTTTTTACTTTTTCTGTCTGATAATTTATTTTCTAATTTATCTTTCTTTTCAAGTAATCCACTAGCTTCTTTGGCTTCTTGTTCTAATGTAGCTTTTTCAGTAAAGGCAGCATCCAATTTTTCATTTAACTGTCTTCGTGTCTCTGCATTACCATCTATCATACTAGGGTTAGTAGGTGGTGGGGGTAGATTTTTAAATTGATTTTGGAAATCTGCTATTTTTTGATCGGCCATTCCTATTTCCCCGTTCTTACTTACTAAATGTTTCTGGATAGCTGTTTCTGGGTCTAATCCAGTATTTCCTACTATTTTATTCAAGGCATCACCAACTTTTTCAAGAGATTTTTCTGCTCCTTCAATTTCAGTATTTACTTGTTTTAATGCTTCTTTTGTTTTATCCCACCTAGCAGATGTATCAGTTAATTCTTTGCTCAATTTATTTGCTTCTTTTTCTTTGTCTTTTTCATACTTTTCGGCCTCTGCTCCAAGTTTTGCACCCGCTACCTTTTTAGCATCAAATGTTGTAGGGCCAATTGTCACTGGGTTAGCAAGATTGTCTGCCATTTTTTTCATTCTTTTATTATCTACATCTTTTCTAATTTCATCAGCACTCCTTAATGAAAGAGTTGGAACTGGTTTTGTTTTTTCATAATCTTTTTTGAAGTCAGCCTCTTGTTCTGGTGTCATACCAGGGTTTGCTGCTTTCTTGGCATCAAGAGCTCCTTTGTATTCTGAATCATAATTATTTTTTTCTGTTTCGTGGGCTGCCTTTCTTGCCTTATTTACATCATCTCCTTCTATTAGATCTTTGTCTGATTTCTTTGTTTTTAGACTCTCTGCAAAAGCAAGTTCTTTTTTGACTTTTGCTTCTTTTACTTCCATATAACCACCCTTTGCTTTTACATCACCAAATTTCATTCCAGTCTGTTTACCAAGAGCTCCCATAGGACTATAGCTTCCTATTTTCATTCCTCTTGCGTCAAAACTTGATTTACTTGTTTTTTCAAGAGTTTTTAATTGCATTTTTGCCATGATGTTTCCAGAAGCAGCCTTTTCTCTTAATTTTTCTCCAGCCTCACCTTCAAGTGTTCTACCTGCGGCTCTACCAACTGTTGCTCTTCCGGCCATTGCAACACCTCCTGTTGCAGCACCAAGTGCTACACCCCCAACGGCAGCGGCAGCGCTTAATACAGCTTTTCCAACCTCACCAGAATAATTTTTTGCAATTGTTCTTGCTTTTATAAGCATGAACATTATGAAAGCAAAAGAAATAACAGTTGTCATTATATCTTGTCCAGCACTTGCTGTTTTTGTGTATTCTAATTTAATAAAATTTTCTGGATTAAGAAACATTAATATTAGATATAATAGAAAAATAAATATCGGGGCCATAAAAGCTTGTTCCATTAAATTTTTCCACCAATCTTTATGCCCGAGACCAGGAAGAGATACAGGTGCTGCGTAAGAAAGAAATGCTAAAGGAGAAAATATCATTGCAAACCAAAGCCCCACTACCCTAGCCAGGAATAAAAATCCAACAGTGAGAAATACATAAATCATTACCGCACACAAAATGATTGCTATTATTAAAATTAATGTAAAATTACCTAAATATTTACCAGGACTATTGTCTTTCATAGACTGCCATTTTTCTTGAGCTAGAATTTTTTGTGGATTACTTTGACTTACAATGGCAACAGAAACACTTTTACCTTCCTTGGCTTGATCAGTATTAGCTCCAGAAGTATCTTTTGCTTCTATGTTTGTATAAAATATTCTAGCCAAACCATTAGATGCATCAATAATAACTTTTGAAGTAAAGAGACTAAAGTTTATAAGAATAGATACTACAACAAGAGTAGTAATTAATTTTTTTGTTCCAGAAGTTCCCCAAATAATCGTTTTTATAGAAATATACAAAAGAACAAATATAAAAAATATATTACAAACATCTCTTATTATTCCCCACCCATTTTCAACAAAAGGAGACCTGTATGCCTCGCTCGATATTGTGTAATTAGTGAAAAAATCCAGGACTACCGCAGAAAACCAAGTTACTGCACTGATTGGAACAAAAACTATGTAATAAAATAAATTAACAAAACAACCGGCAAATTTGGTACCAGCATTGGGGGGAAAAATTCCACATTCTGGAAGAGTATCAGAGGGATTTATTGCTAATGAACCCTCGGCATCGAGTTGAGAGTAAAGTTCCGTTTCATTAGTTGCTTCTATTAATTCATCAGCAGGAATTTCTGATGGGATAATAAGTTCCCTAACTGGTGTGCTATAGGCACTTTTACCACCATTAGATTCTGCAAAGTATAATCTATAATAGTATTTTTTACCTTTTTCTAAATCTGGAATTAAATCTTGAAAACTGACCTTAGTACTTAATATTAATTGTGAATTATCTTTGGTTTTGTCAGCATTGTAGGCAATGGGTTTTGTTATATCTTTTGCTCCAAGCAATCTTGTGGCTATTCCAGTGAGGATATTATCAGTTATATAACCTTCATCATTTTCGTCGCCCGATATTCCTGTTCCAATTTCCATAAAAATTCCAGCATCACCCCCGATAGTACCATCATGTATAACAGCAAGACCGCCTAGTGTAGAATAAAATGCTTGCCAAGGACCAATATTAGAAGCTGGAATAGTAAGACCAGTAAGATCAGTATCAATTTTTCCATTTTTATCTTCGTCTGGAAGTTTGTCAAATTGTCCTCCTAAAAAATTAATAGATACATTAAAAATTGCTCCAATTTTTGTACCATCCGTATCAGTTGTAAGTTTGTAATATTTTACAAATTCAATTGTTGCCTCATCTTCACAAAGAAGTCTGTCGTTTGTGGTTGAGTTGTCATCAGTAACATCTCCACAAGTAGGATAATCACTATAATTATCAATAAAAATATCATCAATTGAAACAGCCGAGGCTTTTTTACTAGGTAATAATAACCCTGCAGTTAGAACCAAAAATATTAAAATGAATGTTAAAAATTTTCGCATTTTTTACTCAATTCCTAAATTTTCTTTAAGTGAGCCCAGTCCATCACTGATTAAATTTTGAATTATGTCTCCAAAAAGCTTATCAAATGTTTCTCCTAATTCTGTTGTATTTTCTAATTGTTTGTTCCCACTATTAATTACTTGGTTTATTTGATCTTGTATAGCGGAAGAAGGTGTTACTGTTTCGTATTTATTACAATAAGTACTACCACTCTCAAGTGTTACTTCTTCACCAGCCACACATTTTTTTTCTGGCATAACGCCACTTGTTGATAATTCTGTTAATGCATTTTGTTTCTTCTCTTCTAATTGATTTTGTAATTTTTCTCCTGCTTTTAATCCTGCCCCAACGAAATTATTGTCTTGGTTTTGAGTTAGTGCAAGCCATCCTTCCCAACCACCGACACTAAAATCATCTTCAAAACTTTTCCAATTTGAGCCAATAATTTTGTCCATATTAAAATCTGTTTTTCCTTCAGTTGCTTTGCTGTATTTATCTATTGCTGCTTTTTTTATATCTGCGACAAAAGGACTTACTGTATCCTTGCTCACATCATCTATAAATTTTTCAACCTCAAGAGTGGCAATGTTTTTAAAATAAGACTCTGTATCAGTTAAATAAAGTGGATTTCCTCCGTAATTTCCGTTAGTTATCCAACCCAATGTTTTTTTAACATTATTTTTTAAAATCATTCTGCTTGTTACATACGCAACTCTGTCGTAACAAGTTTCTTTTTTCTTCTCTTTCATTGTGGCTTCTTTTACCGCTTTTAATTCAGCTAGAACTTCTGTGTTAACAATCGGAACATTATCATCACTCTCTCCGCTTGCTTTTTCTGCGTCTTCAGATTTTTGTACTTCATATTTTGTGTTTGTGTCTATTTCTGTAGTTTCATCTAAACTACTTGGATCAGTTGGTTCTCCTGTTCCTCCACCAAGATCAACACCAAAAAGATCGAGTATTCCACCTATTGTTCCCCCTAAATTATCAATACCATAATTACTACCTAATTGGTCAATAAGACCACTAACATCAACCCCTAAATCATCTGCTAAACTTGTTATAGAATTTATTATTGAAGTGGCATCATCACCAGCACTAACGCTAGACATTGCTAAGGATTTTAAAATTTCTTTTTTTATTTCTTTCTGGTCATCTTTTGTACAACCTCTAACTGAATTAACTAAAGTTGTAATATCTGAAACAACATCAGTTGATGTTCCTAAAAAATTATATGGATCAAGCTGGGCGTTTACCTTCTTTGGAGTAGTGGAAATTAAGAAAGCAGGAAATAACAATCCCACTAAAATACTGGAGGAAATAATTTTCTTAAAAAATTTTTTATTCATATTTTCTTTATTTATCCAGCACTAAATTATGTTTATTTTAACCATCTTTTCTATTGTTAATACGACACAAGGGTTACGATTTTTATTTTTGTAAATGTATAAAAAAATAATTTAGTGCTGGATTAATTATAACACTATACCCTTATCTTTAAAATATATTGTTAATAAATTTAATGTTCCTGTTAAGATACTCGAATATTTTTTATGAAGTATTAAATTTGAAATTCCCTTAATTGGGTCGCTGAACATATTTTGCATATTTGTTAATGTTTCACTTACTTTGTATGAATTATTTATTATTGCCAAATGTATAATTTCAAGATTTTTTGGTACTGTTACTTTTATAACTTCTTTTGAAAGATTTTCATACTCGTCTGCAATTGGAATTATTTTAGTTAAACTACTTTCATCGCCAGTTTCTATAGCACTATTTAAAATAGTTAACTCAGACCCAATGATTGCTCTTTTTGCAAATAAATCTAATACCTTTTTCATTTGGGTGTGATATGTTTTTGAGGATTCAATTGAAATATCAGCTCTTACTAATATATCTTTTTCCGTGTAAACATTAGGAAGCTCTTTGTTTAAAGCAGTGTTGCTTATTGAGTCAGAAATTTTTGTTAATGAATTGTTATTTAATGCACCAGATTGATCAAGTGATGTAAAAACAGAATAAAAATCTCTTATAAATCTATCAGTTTCATTTAAGTCTTGATTTGCACTAGTGTTTTCTGGTTGAAGAATCTTTTTTTTCTGGTCTATCTCTGTTTTATCTGAAACTCCATCTCCGTTTGAATCTTTATTTTCGGGATCCGTTCCCCACAATGTTTCTTCCCAGTTTAAAACTCCGTCGCCGTCAGAGTCTTTACTAACAAGGTCTTTTATAGCTTCTTTGTTTTGTGCTGATTTTAATTTATCCTCATTTTCTTTATTATTTTTTATTATTATAAAATAAAAAATTAATCCCAAAATTACCAGACAGACAATCAGTAATAACAAAACTTTTTTACTTGGTAAGTAATTTTTTATCGCCATATTTATGTAGAAATTATAACACCATTAATGGTTTTTAGTTATTTTTTCTGTTGATTTCTTTGTATTTTTTATTTTTAAGATATAATTAAGATAATGCTTAATTTAAGAAACTCAAATAGAAAATTAATTATTACTCCACTTATCATAATTAGCCTTTTGTTTTCACCTCTTTTCTTCTCATTTACAAAAAAGGTTGATGCTGCAGGGTACTACACACCTTTTGGTGGGAAAGTTGAAGAATACAAAGAATCTAGTGATGCTGACTGTGTTACAGACACTTGTGGTGAGATAAATACCGAGGTTCAGGATGTTATAAGAGAAGCTGTAAATGGCGTACTGACTACTGTTTATACCTTTCTCGCAACACTGGTTCCCTATGGGACAATAGCTTCCGCTGCTCTTGCCCTTCTTGTTAATGGTTTAATAGAAGGGATAAAGGTTTGTGATGTTGAAGAAATTACAGTCGGGCCACCAAAAGGGGCATCTATTGGAATTTTAAATCTTGGGGTATTAGACTTTAATTTTATGGGAATGGATATTTTCACCATTAACTTAGGTAGTCTTTTGAATTTTTCAGTTATTAGTCCTAAGATATATGATCACGACAAGCATAAAGAAGAAGGATATTGGGTTCTAGGTAACTCTTTAAATATCAAAAAGCTCTGTGAGGGGGATGATGCTCCAGATATCTGCGATAATGCAATTGCTGACATTATTCTTGATAATGTAGGAAGTGGACAGGATGCTGCAGGAAGTGAAGCTTATCAGACAGCAATAGACAGTGGATCAACAGAAGAAGAAGCACAACAGTCTTCAACTGATGCGGAAGAAGAGTACGCCAATGATTGTCCTCTTTTAAATCTAATGAATCAAGTAGGTTCTTCTCCTAAAAAAGCAAAAACCACAGAAGATGGTGGTATATTACAAGGACTTATAGATTACTAAAAATTACCAAGGGGAGACCTTGGTAAAAATAAGCTTTATTTTATAAAGCTTATTTTTATCTCTTTTGTGATTTTAAGCCAGTTGTCTAGTGTTAAGTTTTCAGCGCGAGTTTTTTCTGGAATGTTGTTTTTTAAGAAAATTTCCCTTAATTTTTCTTTATCTTTTGTTATACTCTCTAGGTTTTTTATTAAAACCTTTCTTTTGTGAGCAAAGCCCGATTTTAATATTTCAAAAAATCTATTTTCATCTATATTTTTAAAGTGTTTTTTTGAAATATTATCAACTAAAAGGACAGCTGAATCCACTTTTGGCTCTGGTGAAAAGTATCTAGCTGGAACTTTTTTGATGAATTTTGGTTCTCCATAAGCTTTTACACTTATAGACAGAAGACTTTCTTTGTTACTTGCCCCGCCGTGGCGCGGGTCTCTAGCCATAATCCTCATAGCAACCTCTTTTTGGACCAAAAATACCATTTTTTCAGGCTGAAAATCGCTTTCTAGGAACTTTCTGAAAAGTAAGCCAGTAATATAATAAGGGATATTCGCCACTATTTTATATGTTTTTCCATAAAATTTTAAAATTTTAGGGTCAAAATCTAAAATATCCTTATTAACTATATCTATTCTTCCGTTTTTTGATTCTTTTACGAATTTTTCCTTTAAAAATAAAGACAAATTGTCATCTTTTTCTATGGCTATGACTTTTCCGGCCAAAATTACTAGTTTTTCAGTCAAAATTCCCTTTCCGGGTCCAATTTCAAGTACAATATCACCAGCGTGAATATCCCCCGCGTCAACAATAACACCAGCTACACTTTTTGATTTCAAGAAATTCTGCCCCAATGATTTTTTTGCCTTAATTCTCATATGTTGTTTTTACCAAGGTCTCCCCTTGGAAATTCTTGGAAATTTATCCACTCATTTATAAAATTTTTAAAATCATCACTTTTTTCAAAATATTTTGGGAAGACATCTTTATTGATAATAATTTTCTCTTCTCTATTTTCACCAAGGTACTCTAAATAACTTGAATATTTGTAATTTTTTAAATATTCTCTTGCTTTATCATCATTAATTCCAGACTCTCTCCAATTTTTATCTACGATCTTTAAAGGATTTAGGTGTATATATGAAAAAAGATATTTTAAATACTCATCATTATTAACATGAGTAGCCTTAAAAGCTCCCTCAAATAATTTACCAGTTCTTTCATATTTCTTATTAAAATACATAGAATAAGCTGTTAGTAATTTATTTATAAAAAGGCTTATTCCTCCATCAATTTTTTCTTTAATTAAAATATGAAAATGATTTGGCATTAAACAATAAGCCCCTATCTCAACTATATTTTCTGTTTTTTCGATTTCATCCAAGGAAAGATTTTTAATTTCTTTAAAGATAATTGGGTTTTTACTATTACAAATAAATAACAGTTTCATAAATCTATTTTTATCTGAGTTGTTTTTAAAAAGAACAGATTTATTATTACCTCTGCTATAGATGTGATAAAATTCACCGATAGAAAATTTAAACTTTCTCTCCATATAGAATTAATTTTACTAGATTAAACTAATTTGCCAAGGTGAGACCTTGGCAAATTATAGGCTTTATATACAATGTTTTTTTTGACTTTTTTAGTCTAAAAAGATAATTTTTCTAGTATTTCCAAAAGGTCTTAGTCTTTCTTCTTTTTCCACAAGATATTCAGGTATGTCGTATAAAAATTCAGAAGGAGTATTCATTTGTCTCATTCCAAACAATGTTCTTATTCCAGCATAAGATAGAAAAACTTTTTCTTTAGCACGAGTGATCGCAACATAAAATAATCTTCTCTCCTCTTCTTGTAAATCTTTACTACTTGCGTCGCGTGATTCTTTTTTATGAGGAAAAAGATCTTGTTCAAGTCCTGTGATAAAAACATAAGAAAATTCTAAACCTTTCGAAGCGTGTACTGTCATTAATTTTACTGAATTAGAATTTTGTTTTTGATTTTTATCGATTAAGGAATCTTGTTCTGAAGCAAGTGCTGCGTCTTCTAAAAGTTTATCTATTCCATCAGGTGGAGTCATTTCGTCATATTTAATTGCAAGAGTAACTAATTCTTTTATGTTTTCTAACCTCTCCAAATCTTCCTCAGTTCCAGCACGGAGAGTTTCTTCAATTTTTGTTTCTTTGATAATAAATTTTATTATTTCAGACGGTTTATTTTCTAATGCAAAATCTTTTATCTTTTCTAAAAGTTTATAGAAAGAAGAAACTTTTTCTTGCGTCGGTTTTGGTAATTCACTAAATTTATCTGCGAAAAGTTTTAGGAGTGTTGTTTTTCCAATTCCTCGAGCAGGAACATTTATAATTCTTTTTATATCTGATAAACTTTCTTTATTAAAAGATGCTTTCAAGTATGATAGTACATCTTTGATTTCTTTTCTTTCAAAAAATTTTACACCGAGTACTTGATAAGGAATATTTTTATCTAACATTGTTTCTTCAAGTACACGTGATTGAAAATTTGCTCGATATAAAACAGCAATTTCCTTTGGTGAAACATTTTTTTCAAGTAATTCATCAATCTTTTCCGACACAAAAGATGCCTCCTCTTTCTCATCATAGGCTTCAAATAAAGAGATTTTTTCACCTTCTTTGTTTTTAGTGAAGAGATTTTTTTCTTTTCTTAAGGAATTTTTTTTAATAACTTCATTTGCTGCTTCTAAAATATTTTTTGTCGAACGATAATTTTCTTCAAGTAAAATAACTTTTGCTCCTGGATAATCTTTTTCAAAATTTAAAATATTTTGGATATTTGCCCCACGCCAACTGTAAATATTTTGATCACTATCTCCAACTACACAAATGTTTTTATTTTTTTCTGCCAATAATTTTGATAATTCATATTGGACAGCGTTTGTATCTTGGTATTCGTCAATATGAATGTATTGCCACTTATCTTGATATTGCTCAAGAATATTTTTGTTTTTTTTCAAAAGCAAAACTGTTTTTAATAGCAGATCGTCGAAATCCAATGATTTTTCTTTTTTTAATTTTTCTTCATAAATTCTCCAAATTATTGCAACAATTTTTCTAACATAAGAATTTGTATCATTTTCATAATCTTCAAGTGTCACAAAATTTCCTTTTTCTCTGGAAATAATATTTTTCATTTTTCGTGGCTCAAATTGTTTTGGGTCAAGTCCGGCTTGTTTGATTGCTTCTTTAACAATTGAAACAGAATCATTTTCATCTAAGATTGAAAAATATTTAGTTAAACCTAATTTTTCGTGATTGTCTTTTAAAATTTTTACTCCGAGTGAGTGAAAAGTACTGACAAGAGGAAAAGAAATTGCCCACTCGCGTTCTCTTTTGATTGTCGCTTCAACTCTATCTTTCATTTCTTTGGCTGCTTTGTTTGTGAAAGTTATAGCAAGAATTTGATTTGGTAATACGCCACCGTTTATAAGAGTAATAATCCTTTCACTTATAGTTTTTGTTTTTCCAGCTCCAGCCCCGGCCACTATTAAGATTGGCCCTTCTTTGTGGGCCACTGCTTCCATTTGAGCTTGATTGAGTTCATCTTTTTTCATTTGTCTACCCAGCACTAAATTGTGCCTTGTGTTATATACTAAAAATAAATGATAATCTTTGTTTTTTATATTTTTATAATATAAAAATTACAAAATTGCACAATTTAGTGCTGGACTAATATTAACATAAAATACAAAAACAGCTTTTTAAAGCTGTTTTTGTATTTCAATATTAAAGATTATTCTGCGGAAAGGATTCCTTCTATTTCACTACCTATTCCTGACAATACTTCTACGGGGTTGAATTCTCTTGGCTTTTCTTCGTCAGGCATTTGCTTTAATTCATTGAATCTTTTCTTCCCAAACTCTGACTTGAAATCTTTTTCATCAAAATCGTAAACTCCTTTAGATTTCTGAACTGCTTTGTTGATCATTTCAATATCAGATTGAAGATTTTTTTGTCTTTCTTTTTTCTCTTGTGCCAACTCAGCCTCTGTTTTTCCTTTTTTGGGAGATAAGATAGCCTCTATTTCATCTCCTATATCACTTAGCACAGTTACTGGGTTAAATAATATCCCTTTGTCCATTCCCTCAGGCATTTGTTTTAATTCATTAAAACTTTTCTTTCCATATTCTGATTTGAAATCTTTCTCATCAAAATCATAAACCCCTTTGGATTTTTGTTTTGCCTTATTAATAAGTTCTAAATCATGTCTCAAATTATCATATTCTTCAGCTTGAATTGTATCAATATCTTCTAATTTTTGCTTAATAATTGTATCTGCATAAAAACTATCATAATCCAAAATTTCACCATCAGGACCAACATTTTTATCAGGAATAATGTCTACCCCACTTAAACCATCAATAGGTTCTACTACAGGTGTTGGAATTGGTGTTGCTCTAAACCCACCACTAACTATTGGGGCTGGAGTAGAAGCAGGAGAAGAAGGTGGTATAAAAGCTGGTGTTATAGCAAAATCTTCTAATCCAGTAGCCTTTTTTTCAATCACTCCATCACCAGCATATCCATGTTCTTTTAATGTTTCCGTGGGATTTCTTTTGTCTGGAGAAATTATTGGTGGCACGTCGGTAGCATAATTAACTAAAACATCTAAACTTGTTTCAGGTCTTAGTGAATGTACAAGAGTTTCAATATCTGATAATGCCCCATCGCCTGGTAAGGTTGCAAGTATCCCCCACCTTCCATCAGGCATTTTGTAAGCTACTTCTGCAAATCCTCCATGAAAATCAGCTATTCCATCTGCTCCTGTACCAAAAGCAATTCCAGCATCAACTCCGGGTGGGATTGATGTGTGTCCTGTAGTACTATACGGAACTTCAAAAAAATGATTCTGGGTTCCCCTAGACATAGAAACCAATAGTCGTAATTTCCCTTCTTTCATTAATTGAATTGGGTCAATTTCTGGCAGACCTTCGCCATAAGACCAATTTTTAAGCATATGACTTATTTCTAAATCATAATTTCCTTTAGCATCTATCCCTGTATAATTTTCTCCTCCCCACCACCCCCTGAGTTCGTTTTTATCAAATTCCACGGTGTTATTCCAATACCATTTTCGGCCTCCAGCCTCTGTCATTTTGTCAGAGTTTTGATCTACCCACTCATCAACTGGAACCCTTTGTTTTTCTATATGTTCAAAAACATCAAGTTTATTAAGAATCCCATTATTTCTTAAAGTTTCTACTGCGTCATTGGTCAATGTTCCGTTTGGATTGAAAGTTATATGTTTAGCTAAAACTTTATCTCCATACATAAAATCATAACCATCTCCATTTTTTACTAATTCTGTTCCATTAGGAATATTAAAATGATTTTTTCCAATTATAACTTCATGCATACCACCCGATCCAATTTTAGGAAAATCTCCTTGGAGTAAATGTTTTAAATATGTAGGGAAGGTCATAGTCTGTAAACCATGTGCTCCTTGCAATGCATCTTTACTAAATAAATCTTCAAATATTCCAATTCTGTGTTGAGGGTAGAGTCCAGCATTTTCTAACCCTAAAGTAATACCAGACCAAGCTTCTTGAAGCACTACACCAGTTATTGCTCCATATATGGCAGCTCTACGAGCGGCTTTATTGGATCTTCTTTTTTTCTCTCCTTTAAATTTTTTATCTTTGGTTGCTATGTCTCCTTTAGGATCATTTAATAAAACATTTTCTTGAGTCTTAGTTAATGATTCCAAATATTCATCAAAAGTTTGATTTTTTCTTGCCCCATTTACGATGATTTGTGGAATAGCGATACCTCTTGAGCTGTAGGATTTTTCGATAGAATCTTTTATTTTTGAAAGAGCTTGGTCTAGTTCTTTTCTTTCTTTTACCATTTTTGTTTTGTGAGAATAACCAACAAGATCTATTTTATTTATATCTGACAAAACAATTCTTGCTTTTATGCCAGATATAGCATTAAGGATTGTTGTTACATCTCGATCAGTTAGGGTCGGATCATTATTTTCAAATCTACTAACAATTTTTTCAATCGCTTTAGTTGTGTCACCGGCCGGAATACTTTCATATGTGAAGCTACGCATCTCTTTTCTGCGAGGCATAATCTTCTCATTAATTGTTTTTCCTTGGGTTTTTTCTCTGGCCTCTGCTTTTCTTTCTTCTTCGAATTTTTTACTCTCTCTTATTTTTGCAATACCAGCAGCTGTTAAACCAGTTCCCACAAAAGGAATAAGTCTTAAAGCCAGCCCCGCTCCACTTGTGATAGCTTGTCTTCCAAGCCCAAAAGCAATAGACATAATTATAGAAGTATTAGTTTCGTTTACCCATGCTCCTAATTTTGTTTTGGATAATTTATCAGCTAATTTTTCTATCTTTGTAAAATTAGCCTCTGTTCGTGCTCCTGCTTTTGATTTTCCGTAAATTAAATCTAGTTCGAAATCTTCGTTTTCTAAGAATTCTTTATTGTGTATCATCAACTTCATCTGATCACCTATCTTTTCTAAGTTTGAAAAATACATAGTCATATTTTTCTTTCTCAATTTTTGTTGATCAGTATCTTCTTTCAGAGAATAAAAAATTCTTTTTTCAATTTCTTTTAGGGCGTCCTTAGTCATTCTTCCGCTGGCGTATTCTTTGAGATAATATTTTACTTGATCTTCTATTATCTTATCTTCACGGTCACCTTTTTTCATTTCTCTTTTTACCTCTCCTGCTTTCGTATGGATTACTCCCTCTTCATCTGAAATAAATTGATCTACTAAGTCAGAAACAAATTGTTCATGAGCTACTTTATCTAATCCTTCTCCTATAAAAATATTTCCACTTTTAAAAATTTCTTTTTTAGCTTTATTTCTTTCTTTGTTTCTGTAATAATCTCGAGCCATACCAAATCTCCAAATTTGTTTTCCAAAACGAGACCAGAATTCTTTTTTACCAAACTTTTTTAATCCCTTAAATTCTTCGGGATTTTCTATTGGCTTTAATGTATTTCTTTCATCACCAATATCAATTGCTTGTTCTTTAGCGACATCAGTTATATCACCGATGACCACTTTAAATTTTTTCTTTTCATCACTATCAGGTGTTTTCATAATATTTTTTATTAAAAATTATAAAGTAAGATATCTGTCTCTAAAACTTACAAATTCGGCTGCTACTAATTCTGCTAGATTTGGGATATTTTCATTACAAAAATCTTGAGTAGCTTTTCCGTCTTTTGATTCAAGTAACTTTTGAAACTCATCCAATTTGTCTTCTGGCATTTGAGATAACATAGTAGCGTTTACCCTATTTTCTAGTCGTTCCCTAAGATCCTTTTTTAGTTGAACTAAAACATCCCCCTCTAGGCCTTTGTCCATTCCGGCCTCAATGATTAATTGATCAATGAATTGATCAGTCATTTCGTCTGCAGTTAACGTTGCATTTTTCGTCATATTTTTATTAAAAATTTAATATATTAATAGCGACTTATATAATTTACATTATAATGTATTTGTTTTGAATAAACCAATTTAAATACGCCTTATTTTACAACTCTCTATTTTGTTTGTCTAATTTTTTCTTATCCACCCCAGGTGTTGACTTGGCTTTCAGGCTTGGTAACATTAAATAGTAACTGAAATTAATGACTTTTTTATATCAATTTCCTTACAAATAAAGGGTTTTTATGAAAAAATACTGATTTTCTGTAGCAATTATCGAGATTATTCTTATTTTACAGACACTTTGGTCGCCCTGTAAAAATTTCGATAGTTAAATAAATTAGACTTATTTTACCCAAAAAACAAAGTCCTGATTCTAAAAAAAGCTTTAAGAATCAAGATAAAATATCGGAAAGCCGTTATTTCCCCGTTAAACTTCAAACCATGAAGGTTTTTTCCTTTTTGATTCTGACATCTTTTTTATTGCTTGCTCCTGCAAAATCTGAAGCTAGTCTTGTTTCTGATTTTATAAATAAAGTTTTTTCTGCCGAAGAGGAACAAGTAGTTGAAAATGAACAAAATTCTCAAACTGTCCAATTGCTTCAGCCGGTTTCAAAATTAGATCCATCTTCAAAAGGAACAAGTGATATAACAATTCTTAATGACTCTGCTTTCGCTACGGATACAGGGCTTTTAGGCTCATCTGCTGATTTAGAGGATGGGATTTTTATTGATAAAAAAATTAGCACCTACGTTGTTAGGAAAGGAGATACTATTTCAAGTGTGGCAAAACTCTTTGATGTTTCAGAAAATACCATTATTTGGTCTAACAACCTTAAAAAAGGGGAGGCTCTGAAAGTTGATGAAACCTTAGTCGTTTTACCAGTTTCTGGCGTTAAGTACACTGTCAAAAAGGGAGATAATCTAAAAAGTATTGCTAAAAAGTTTAAGGCAGATGTGGATGATATTGAGTTGTTTAATGGGTTAAACACAAATTCAAAACTTGTAGTTGGGGATGAGATTATTGTTCCAGATGGGGAAATAACAGAAATAGTTTCTGTTAAAATTATCCCTAAAAATATTGCAAAAAAGGAGAATATTTCAGTCAAAAAAGATACTTCAGGATATTTCGCTTACCCAACAGCCTCCTCGGTTAGAAGAACTAGGGGAATAACAAAAACTCATAAAGGAGTCGATTTAGCTGCTCCAGTTGGTACTCCAATCTACGCCGCTGCTTCCGGGAAAGTTATTGTCGCTCGTCCAGAGGGTTATAACGGAGGTTATGGGAAGATGATAGTTATTGAACATAATAATGGCACACAGACTATTTATGGTCATTTATCTAAACTTTTCGTAAGTAATGGAGACACTGTTTCTCAAGGTCAAAATATAGCTGCTATGGGGAATACTGGAAGATCTACTGGTTCACATCTTCACTTCCAAGTTCTTGATGATTCCAATCCTTTTTAATAACTGAATAATTAGGTAAAAAGAAAAACCGTAAAGACGGTTTTTTAATTTGGGTAAATTGGATAAAATAAAAGCCGCCTTTTTTAAGGGCGGCTTTTGGAAAAAAGCTTTCAAGTTTATAAGTCACAATCGAGCTAAGAAGTTATCTGCTATTTGTGTTTATAATTCTGGTCACCCTAACCAAAAACACTTTCACTAGACCCTCTAGATTCTCAAATTGCTGGGAAAAACTCAAAGTTCCAATTTTATCTCTCCACCCCTGTTCTTTGGGTAACTCACTCCTTTTCCTGTGGAATAAGCAAGAACAAAAACTTCGACGAGATAAGGGTACTTTAACCCAATTATAGGAACTCATCTAAAACCCTATTTGCCGGTATTTAGAACTATATTCACAGAGAAGTATATCATATTGGAATTTATTTGTCAAGTAGATATGTATAATTTTAACTAAATCCTTTGTTTTTAAGGTTTTTTAGTAAAAATAAACCGCCCCCTTATACGGAGGCTAAGCCTCCGTATAGTCTTTATTTGTAAGCCTTTAATTTTCCAAGGACGGTCCTTGGAAAGAAGGTGTTTTTAAATAAAAAAACCGCTCCCTTCAGAGGAGCGGCTAAGTAAGGTTGTATTCCCTGATGATCAAGTAAATCCTGTCGGGTACATTTTTGGGTGTACTGCAATAGCGGAATTTACGGCGGGCATTGGTCTTTGTATAACCAGACCCGGGATCAGGGGCAAAAAAATCTTGAAAATTACAAGGAGGAAAGGGTCTAAGCCTCTTACCTCTAATTTGAATATTTCTTTCATTTTGCCCTATATTTAATGAACTTGTTATAAGTTTAGCATATCAAGATTACTTTGTCAAGGGTTATTTACCTACTGATTTTTAGGTCTATATTGTAAGGCTTCTAAAATATGGTTCTCTTTAATGTCAGGAGAATTTTCTAAATCAGCTATAGTTCGAGCCAATTTAATGATTCGATGATATGAACGGGCTGATAATTTCAATCTCTCAGCACTTTCATTTAAAATATTTTTCACCTTTTGAGTAAGCACAATCAAGCCAGTTATGTCTTTCACATTCATTTCGCTATTTGTTTTGATTTTTCTTCCGGCTTTTATAAATCTTTCTTTTTGGATCTCACGAGCCATTTTAACTCTTTCTTTTATTTTCTCTCCCCTTTCCGCTCCCTCATCTTTTTCTCCTAACTTATCATAATTAACTGCTCCAACTTGAATCCAAAGATCTATTCTATCAACAATTGGACCAGATAATTTTCTCCCATATCTTTCAATATCAGACTGTCTACAAACACACGGTTTATTTTTTGATCCATAATTTCCACAAGGGCATGGATTCATAGCAGCGATTAAAATAAAGTTTGACGGAAACATTGCTGATCCTTTGGCTCGTGAAATATTTATTATTTTATCTTCGAGTGGTTGGCGGAGTGATTCAATTACTCTTTTTTCAAATTCTGGAAATTCATCCAAAAATAAAACTCCACGGTGTGCGAGTGTTACTTCACCGGGCTTTGGAAATGTTCCACCGCCGATCATTGAAACATAAGAAGAGGTATGATGAGGTGATCTAAATGGTGCTTCTGTAATTAAATCTTCTTTCAGTGTCCCGGCGATTGAATTTATACTATTAACTTCTAATATTTGATCCAAGTCTAAATCAGGAAGAATATATGAGAAGGCGCGGGCGAGCATAGTTTTTCCAGTTCCAGGTGGTCCATACATCGCAATATTATGACCACCAGCAGCGGCAATTTCTAAACCTCTCTTTGCTGTCTCTTGTCCGCAAACATCCGAAAAATCTATTTCATTTTTCTTATCTTTGTAAATTATTTCAGTTTTATTTTCTTCCTGTAATTTCTCCCCGGGCTTCTTGTCATTTTCTATTTCATTTAAATGCTCGATTACTTCTTTTAAATTATTAGCGCCAAAAATCTTTATTCCATCAATTAAACCTGCTTCTTTTACATTTTGTTTTGGCAAATAAACCTCTTCAAATCCAAGTCTTTTTGCTTCTTGAGTAAGGGGAAGCGCACCTTTTATACTTTGTAATTCACCATTTAATGAAAGTTCGCCAAGAAAAAGTTTTTTTTCAGGATTAAATTTTATATCTCCCGATGATAAAAGATAAGCAAGTGCAATAGCTAAATCAAAAAATGGTCCCTCTTTTTTAACATCAGCTGGAGATAAAGACACTACAATTTTTTGATTTTTATTTTTAGGAGATTGGTATCCAGAATTTTTTATAGCCGAACCAACTCTATCTTTTGATTCGTCTACTGCTTTATCAGGAAGACCAACAATAGAAAAAGAATGAAGACCTTTTGAAAGATCAATTTCTATAGTTATTATCTGTCCATTTAATAAATTTGTTTGAGCCGAATAGACTCTTGAGAAGCTCATTTTTTTTAAAACAAAGCGTTACAAAAATTATTTATATATTAGTTCTAGCTGATGGATTTGCTTCTAACCTCTCGATTTTTATTGGTTCTCCTGAAACTTCATCAGTTCCATAATTTCCATTTTTTATTTTTATTAGTGCGTCGTCTACATCTTTTAATCTTTCTTCAAGTTCGTGTAATGTCGCGTTTCTTTCTTCGTAGTCTTCAAATTTATCAGCTAAATCATTAGAATCTGTATTGTCGTCAATTTTTTCTGGGGTTGCTTCCCAGTCCCCATCTTTTGGATTTTCTATGCCTAAATCTTTTAGCTCATTCTCTAATAAGTTTTTTTCATCTATTAATTTTTGTTCAAAATGTTTTATATCTATTTCCATATTATTTAAATAATATCATCTTAATTTATAATCGCAATTAAAGTCTAATTGTTTTTGAATAAAGTCTATTTAACACTTCATTTAATGCATTTTCACTTTTTGTTATTACAATAGTGTTTTCGTCTGGGAACATATACATTAAAACTAAACTTCCGTTTCCATCACGAAGAGATCTTGCAGTTTTATTTTTTATAATATCGTCACCAAATTTTTTATTGAATAGTTTTACATTTTCTCCACTTATATCAACACTAAATAAATTAAACAAATCATCAAACATGTCGTTTTCCCAATTCTGCATTTCAGAAAGAGCTTCTTTGTAGGCATTTGTTTTAAAGATTATAAATAATTGATTATCGTCTAATTTATGAATACCAATCATAAACTTCGGATTAAGATATTGAGAAAGATTATTTGGATTAGTTCCTTTTACTAAATTCAAAAACAGAGCAGTAGTTAAGGTTTGTTTTACCCCACCTTTTACCTCAGTTAATGTAATATTTTCAACATCATCAACCTTTAAAACAGAATTTTTTATTTCATTTTTAATTAAAGTAAAAACTTTTTCTGGAAGAAGTGTGGTGGTGTCTATTTCTTTATTAGAATCAGCAAAAATTAATTGGTTTTGTGTTTGGCTAGTTGGTATGTCTACGGTATTATCTTGTTTTTGAATAAATCCAAAATAAATTATTAGCGCAATCCCTACTACAAAAAGAATTGCACTAGAAATCAAATAAGTCATGTTTTTTTTCTTTTCTACAATATCTCCCTCTTTTCCTTTTTCTTCTATTACGGCCTCTTTAAAAACTGCACCTTTTTGTTCTTTAACAACATTTGCTAAATCGGAAGCAAAAGTTTTTACACCCCTAGACGCTTCTAAAGAAGCGTCGGGTGATCCACCTTCGGCGGATTTAGCCTCCCCTTCCATTTTTTCATTTGGAACAGATTCAAATTCCCCGACGTTTTCAGTCGGAGTTTCGACTTGGGGCGTCGGAATTGGGAATTCAATTCCTGCAATTGTTTCTGATTCAAGTTTTTGTTTTTCTTCATCCATTGATTTTATTTTACTTCATTTATGGGATTATTTCCATTTTTTGGTTTAATGAAATTTGGATCAATAGCTTTTATAGAAAGACTAAGTCTTCCTCTGTCATCTACTTCTTTTATTTTTACAGGCACAATATCTCCTTCTTTCAAAAAGTCTGTAACTTTATCTACTCTAAATGGTGCGATTTCTGAAATATGCACTAAGCCTTCTGTTCCGGGAGCAATTTTTACGAAAGCTCCAAAGTCTAAAATTTTTATAACTTCCGCAGTCATAAAAGTTTCTCCGGCTTTGTATTCATGGGTCATTGCTTCAACAATTTTTATTGCTGCTTCTGCTGAACCATTTTTACCTGTGATATAAACTGTTCCATCATCTTCAATTGTGATCTCTGCGCCAGTTTTATCCTTAATTCCATTGATTGTTTTTCCTCCTGGACCAATAACAAGTCCAATCTGATCAATTTTAACTTTCATTATAAGAATTTTTGGAGCGTGTTCGGAAATATTTGGTCTTGGGGTACTTAATTCTTTTCCCATCACTTCTAAAATTTCCAAACGTGCTTTTTTGGCTTGATCCATTGCTTCGCGCAGGATTTTTATCGGTACACCTTCAACTTTCACATCAAGTTGAATTGCAGAAATTCCGTCTTTGGTTCCAGCAACTTTAAAATCCATATCACCATAATGATCTTCTGGTCCTTGAATATCTGTCAAAACTTTATATTCATTATCATTTTTATACATTAATCCCATTGCGATTCCAGCAACTGGCGCCTTGATTGGTACACCGCCATCCATTAAAGCCATACAACCTGCACAAATTGATGCCTGAGATGTTGATCCATTTGAAGCCATACTTTCAGAAACTACTCTCATTGTGTAAGGAAAATCTTCTTTACTAGGAATAACAGAGAATAATGCTTTTTCTGCTAACATTCCATGACCAATTTCTCTTCTGTTTGTATTTCCAAATCTTCCTACTTCACCAGATGAATAAGGTGGAAAGTTATAGTGATGGAAAAATCTTTTCTTGGTTTCAAGTTCCATTCCATTTATTGTAAACATATCGTCTGGTCCTCCAAGGGTAAGAATCGAAAGAACGTGTGTTCCTCCACGATAAAATATTCCAGTGCCATGAATAATATTTGAAATTCCACCAGCTTTGGCGTAAATTTCTCGAAGTTCATCCATTTTTCTTCCGTCTGCACGAAGAGTTTCTGCTACTGCTCCCCTATGAAGTTCTTCATTTATTTTTTCTTCAAAAATATCACCAAACAAAGAATAATCATTTAAGTCTGGATAAGTGGTTTTAATTAATTCATTCCATTCATGATGTAAGTCATGAATTTTTTCATTTCCAGCTTTTCCAGAAAATACTGTTTCTTTTAATTTGGCGTCAAAATTGTCTTTAAAAAGTTTTTCTGCGTCCTCTCTTGTTTCATGCACTTTTATTTCTCTTTTTGTTTTTCCAATTTCTTTCACAATTTGTTTTTGGAAATTTTCAAGCAAGGTAATTTGTTCTGATGCAATTTTAAATCCTGCTTCAATTTCATCTTCTGATCTTTGGAATGAAAGCGCTTCAATCATATTTATATTTCCGTCTTTTCCGCAAATAATTAAATCATAATCAAAATCTTGTCCTTCTCTTTTTTTTGAATTTGGATTTATAACCATTCCTTCCTTATATTTCCCAACCCTAACTGCTCCGACTGGTCCTGACCAAGGAATATCAGAAACACAAAGGGCAAGCGATGCTGCATTTACTGCTAAAACACTTGGGTCATCACCGTCACAAGCCAAAACTGTAACAATAACTTGCACAGCATTTTTAATTCTGTGATCGAAAAGTGGTCTGATTGTTCTGTCGATGACTCGACTTCCTAAAATTGCTTCTTCGGACGGCTTTCCTTCCCTTCTGTTGTATTTATTCCCTCCAATTTTCCCTGAAGCGTAATATTTTTCTACATAGTCGACTGTTAAATTAAAAAAATCTAAGCCTTCGCCTTTATCTTCTGACATACAAGCCGTTGCCAAAACCACAGTTTCTCCATATTTAAGCAATACTGAGCCATGAGCTTGTTCGGCTAAGTCGGAAAAAGTAGCGGTCAATTTCTTCCCGCCAATTTCCATAGAAAATTCTTTATTTTGCATAATATTTATTAGTTCGCCTGCAAACTAAAGTATTGAAACAGAGTTTCACTACTATCTGTTTGAAGACGAAACGCTAATTTGTAATGCGCTTATTATAACAACAAGCGAGAAGTGAAGCAAAAAACTTGTTTTTTGAGTTCATTCGAGTGCCGTTGTTATATAGATTTTTAATCTATATAACAACAAGCGAGGAGCAAGGCAAAAAGCTATTTTTGCTATTGTCAAATATTTTTGATTAGAAAACAGAAAAGGACGGTCCTTTTATAGGCTTGCAAATATCTTGAATTGTGGTAATTTTAAGGCAGAAAAGTAAATTTAAATTATTGATTATGAATCAAGCAGACAAAGATTTTCTAGAAAAAATGTCAGAGAAAACTTTTTTTTGACAAAATCCAACCTCTACCTTGGGTGGCAAGGCTATTTCTCAAAAATATATGGAGTTTACCAAGTATAAAATCCCTAAAAAGGAATTTGAAAAAATACTCCTTTTGATAAACAAGGAAAGGCTTCTTGTTATACCCAAAGTTTCCCTGTTGGGATTTATTGAAGGATATCAAATCTTTGACATAGAAATGATGACCAAAGAAGTTACTCTTATAACGGCTTTTGGGACAGAACAACTTCCTAAGGGAATTGAACCAAAAGATCTTTTTTACGCTCTTTGTAAATCTACTCAAAACAAAGAGCTTTCTTCCTTGATTGATAAACCAAAATTTAATATCAAAGAGGAATTTGAAGATTATGATTATTGAAAAAACCCCGCATTGCGGGGTTTTTTGTAAATAGCTTACTTACTTAAAAGATTTAACCAAGTAATCAAATAATCATGGGAAATTTTTCTGAAAGTTATTTTTTCCCCATCAAATCCTTCTACTTGAGAATCCGGAGTATCATTTTCACTAAAACATAAAAGTAAAACAGTCTCTTTTAATGGTGGACAATTGCTTGTTTCTAAAAACCAATACTTTTTTAGAGTTCTTTCGCGTGGAAGTTCTTCCGGAACTCCAATTTTATTTCCCTCAGAGAAAGCAATGTTTTCCAATTTTGGTTTTGTGGCCAAGTTTTTTAATAAAAAAGGTCCATACAATTTTTCTTTTTTATTGTCATAAACCATTATTCCGATCATTCTTGGGGTTTTTGATTTGATATCATAACATTCAATGATCCAAAATCTATCATCGTGTAAATCAGTTTGTCCTACTGGGCACATATTAAATAAACATGTTCCATGTATAAAATTTTCTTCTTTGCGAAGGGCTATATTTACCTTTTCAAGAAATGTCATTTGATGTTAATTTTAATGTTCAATTCTAATCCCACTTTACCATTTTCACGGCTATTGTCAAATAGTTTTAGTTATGGTAGTTTTAAAGCAGAAAACAAGTACTAATACATATTTATATGGGAAACATACCAAATTTTTTGCCTTATCACGAGGCGCTGATTAAAGTTATTAAAGAAACACCCTATACCCCTGATCTTATGGGTTCTATGCCAAACCTAATTAAAGTGGCAAAGATTCCACCGGAACATATTGATGAAGTCATCAATGTATGGAAACAGAAAATGAATAATGCAGAAATGGAATCTGACCAAGGGGTTTTGGAATACCTACTGCTTCAAAGAAAGGGCTACGTAGGAATACATGGAATTTGTATTATAAGCCAAGATGATTTCAGAAAACTTCAAAGGGGTTATGAAATAAAAGATAAAGATGGTAAGGTCTGGGCTGTTTCGATTGCAGATTGTGGTGGGCAGGGGAAATACCCAATGCATTATATGTGTAATGGTTTTGGAAAATGGTATTATTTGTACCACGACGGGACAAATATACGTATAAGTATCTTTATGGGTAAAGATGATCCTCTCGACGGGTCTATATGTGATGCCTTTGAAAAACCTATGCAATAATTTCACAAATTTGCTCTTTAAAAAACCCCTCCGACGCAAGGTCGGAGGGGTTTTTTTGTATGATACTTTTTAAATCTAGAACCTAGAAGCTAGCCACTAGCCCCTAGAGATTTTTTGAAAGGGTATCCTTTCAAAAAATCTCTAATACCCCAAAAGGTATTTTTTAGGTCCTTTATCGAGATCAAAAAAGTCATCTACTGCTTCTTTTAGTTTCAATGATGATGATTTTCCAAAAGAAACTGCTTCTACTTGAATGCCGTTAGTTTGTAGGTATTCAACAAGTGGAATATAGTCTCCATCCCCTGCTACTAAGATTACGACATCTAATTTTGAAGCCATTTTAATAGCATCAACTGCTAATCCGACATCCCAATCGGCTTTTTTGGCACCGCCGGAGAAAATTTGTAAATCTTTTGTTTTGGTTTCAATACCGACTTTTGTTAGTGCGTCGAAGAAATTATTTTCTTCACCTGATTCTGTTGAAATAACATAAGCCACAGCGCGGACAAGTTTTCTGCCGGCTACAGCGTCTTTTAAAATTGCACCAAAATTAACTCTTCTTTTGTAAAGATTTTTTGCAGTGTGATAGAGGTTTTGTGTATCAATAAATACTCCAACTCTCTGTTCTTTATGTTTAATTATTGACATATATTTTTTAGTATAAAATTGATATGAGTTTTGTTCTTTGTGCCTGCCCCGTAGGATCCGACCTGTGTCGGATTCCTTCGGGGTTTAATTATGCTCATATATTAAAAATTATTTATTATTAAAATTATTTATTTCTACCAAAGGTGGAAATAAATTTTTCGACCTGATTTCTTTACCAAACACTAAAAACTTAGTGCTGGATTAATTTTATCATAAATAAAAATTCCTTCCGATATAAGTCGGAAGGAATTTTTATTTTTCTATTTTCATTTTCTTTACGATCTTTCCGTGTCTTTCTTTGCTTTTCTTCTCTATAAATTTAAGGTGTGTTCTTCTGTCGGCTACCATTTTTATTAAACCTCTTCGTGAACTGTTGTCTTTCTTATGTTTCTTTAGATGAGTAGCTAATTCGTCGATTTTACCTGAAAGAATAGCAATTTGAACCTCTGGAGAACCAGTGTCCTTATCATGAATTTGAGCCTTTTTTATAACATTTTGCTTCTTTTTCGTTGTTAACATATGGTTATCCTAACATAAAACCAATAAAATTACAAGTTTTAAGGTTTTTGACTGTAAATACAAAAAACCCCATTTATGCTTATGCATAAATGGGGTTTAACTACGTTTCTTTAGAAAAATTGAAGATTTTTAATTCTAATTATTCCATCGTCTCCCATTACAGGAACAATGTTTATTTTATTAGTATTTTTTGCTATCCATTCGATATCTAATTTACGGCAATTAGTTTGTTCTTCAATATCAAACTTAAGCATTTGTTTTCCCCATCTTGATTTTAAGAGTGAATCTTCGATTTTTTGGGGACCACTTAATAAATATCTTTCAGAAACTTTTTCTAAATTTTTTATCCAAAATTTTTTAATTTCTGGATAATCTTTTAATAAACCTTGGAGAACAAAACCACAACCAATAACAACGTCCTCTTTTCCTCCGCAGTGTTCCCTTTTTTCTTTAGTGTTTTCATTCATGCATATACTACCTGATGCTGCGAGTAGTATGTCACCTCCTTTTTCTTTTAAATAATTACCAACAGCTGACGCATTTAAACAGCTTGCGATTATAATTTCTTTTGCGCCATTTGCAGATTCTACTGTTTGGGTTCCATGACTTGTTGTAAGAATAATAATTTTATTTTTCACTATCTCTTCTTTGTATTCACAAAGAGAAGTTCCAATACAAAATCCCGGTAGAATTTTTCCTCCGCGTTCTCCACACAACATAGCCTTTTCTTTTAATTTATTTTTTATTTTAAATGCGTGTTCAATGGTTGAAGTAGGGATAATCCCACTTGCTCCATTTTGTAGAGCGGTAATCATTACTGATGTTGCGCGTAGCACATCAATAACTACAACTAATTTATTTCTTAATTCACCGTTATCTCTTTTAATCTCTAATTCTCCTGGTGTTAATGTAATGTCGATACTTTCTATTTTGTTTTCCATATTTATTATTTTTTTATTAAAGAACTATCCCAGTACTTACAAAGACACTATTATCTTGCAATCTGGCCCTTAAATAGAAATCTTCTACACAACAGTCAAACTACAAAACAAAAAACCCCTTGAGGGGTCTGCTTTGTAAACTGACTTTTAGATATTTAAATCAAAAATTAACAAGCAAAAACTCCCTCGGGTGGTATTGAGGAAGATGAGGAACTATTTTGTTGTTTAATTTTTAATCTATTCACAATTATTAATATATCAAAATATCATTATATTTTCAAGTAAATACAAAAGCCCCGACTTGGTCGGGGCTTTAAGAATAAAAAATAAGAGGTTTCAAGTGTTTATTAAATTCAATTTCAAAATAAAATTTACTATTGAATTGTAATCTTTGGTATTACACAGGTTAGATGGTTTTTTTATATAACCATCAAGAAATTGGCTGTATTCTGGCATAGTAGAATAAAGATAAACTTTAATTTTACTATTCCGCATTTCTAACGTCTCATCCAGTTTTGTTCCAGTTTGATTACATGGAAATATTTGACCAGTAATTAGAATTATTTCTTCGCCAGGGTGTAAAGAAATTAATTTTTCTATCTCTCCATAATAACTAGAGAAATGTATTTTCTCTAACAGGCTTGGATTTTTTTCAAACAAAGCAAATTTAATATCTTTGATATTACCTTCAATGCTTTGTAAAACATAAACTTTCATAATCTTTCTTTTTTAGTTAAACAATTTTTGAATTTTAATTTTAGGGTGGGTCGCGATAATCGCGACCCACCCAGGTTTAATTTAGGAATTTAGATACCTTTGAACATCAGGTCTTTTCAAGACAGCATCAAGTATTTCTGACCCTGTTTTTTCTTTAGCCCAAAAAATAGCTTTTTCTGGGGCAATGTCTGGTCTCATTAATAATGCCATCCAAACTTCATCTCTATGCCATTTTTTTGCATAATTAATTGCCTTATCTTGATCAACATCAGTCCTGGATAACACAACCACAACCATTTCGAGACTTTCCATTTTTTCCAAATAGGAAAAAGCTTTTTCTGGTTCAATCTCACTCTTTACATATTCTTGCACAGACAGATTATTTGATGCCATAAACCATAACGGCCAGAAATCAAATTCTTCAGCCAAGGATAATAATTCTTCAGGTGGAAGTTTTTTTAAATCATCCCTTTTTACAACATCGGGTCCAATATGACTCCACGGTAATTGATATTTTTCAAATTCTTTGGCATATGGAAGTGCTTGTTGTATGGGGAAATCTGTCTTACAAAGTGTTGATCTCCATACTCCAAAATGATTCCCTAGTCGTTTAGCACACTCTAAAGCCATTTCCCACGGAACCACCTTCTCAATTACAAGTTCTAGGATGTGATCATCTTTGCACTTCTCTGCGCATTTAAGAGCTTTTTCAGGAGAGATGTCTGGTCTCATTAAAACAGTTTCTCTTACTTTTCTTTTATAGCTATGTTCACTACAACCATAACCAAGTTCATCATTTCTTGAAAGCCAGCAATTCTCCGCATATTTTAGCGCTTCATCGGCTGTACAAAACTTTGGATTTCCTAAAAATCCGATTTCTTTAAAACTAATTTGCATTTTTTTTTAATCTCCTATTTTAGTTAAACAATTTATTTTGATTATTTTTTGTGAGAGGTTTGCGAGAATTTTTCTCGCAAACCTCAATTGTTTTACAGAACTAACATTATTAATTTTTTGTTCTGTTTAAGACAAAATTACAATAATCAGCTACGATATCTTGCTGGTCTTGTATCAGGATAATCTCTACGGTATCTTAATGGTCCCTTTTCGTAATCTGGGTCTATATAACCCATGCGATTACGGTGAAAACCACCAGGAACAGGGTCATATTTTTCAACCCTTGATTCATTTTTTTTACCTTCTTTTTTACTTTGATCATTTTCTTTTTCTTTCACTTTTACCTCCTATTTTTTTGTTAAAGAACTATTCCAGTACTTATAAAACTTGGTGTTTTATAATCTGGCTTTTAAATAGAAATTTTCTACACAACAGTCAGGCTACAAAACAAAAAACCCCTCGAGGGGCATTGCTTTGTAAATTGACTTTTAGATATTTATATCAAAATTAACAAGCAAAAGACCCCTCTCTTGAGGTTCTTCTATTCCATTTGTTAAATTTTGACATAAATGTATTCACGTTTTCAATATAGCAAATAATGAAAATTTGTCAAATACTATAAGTTGATTATTTTTATTATTAAAAAATAGCCATGTTATAATGTTGAAATGAATAAAATTACTAACTGGATTAAAGGAATATTTTTGACCATCTATTTAATCATTATCGTTATTATTCTTATACTTAATCCATCAATTTCTTCTGTTTATGGTTTACCAATTTGGATTATTCCTACTATTGCCTTTGTTAGTGTTATTTTATTTGGTTATTCATATACTAAAACATTGTTAAGTGTAAATAGTATTGAAAATGAATTTACCTCCATAGTTAATCATGTTTTTCGAACTCCTCTTACTCGGATAATGTGGCTAGAAAAAGAATTAGAAAAGGATTTACCAACACAAGAAAGACTTTTAAATTTACAGAATTTAGAAAATGCAGGAGCTAGAGTTTTGGAAATAATAGATATTATCGCTGGGATAAAAGATGTTAAAAGTAGAGCAGGATATCTCTTTAAAGCCACTTCCCTAAGAGAAATTGTTGAAAAATTAATAATAAAATATCATGGAGAAATAGATAATAAAAAAATTACCATGAGAATCCCTACTTTCAATAATATTCCTATGCTTACCTTAGATCTTAAGAAAATTTCTTTTGTTATTGATGTTTTACTTGAAAATGCAATTTTTTACACACCAGAGGGTGGAAAAATTTTTATGGATTGTGTAGTAAAAGACAAAAAATTATTTCTTTCTGTTAGTGATTCAGGTATGGGTTTAAGTTTTTTGGATAAAATGAGAATTTTCTCAAGATTTTATCGAAGTAAAAAAGCTAAATTAATGAATACCGACGGACTGGGGCTAGGACTTTATCTTTCTAAAATTATTGTTTCCAGACACCACGGGAAAATTTATGTTACTTCAAGTGGAGTAGATAAAGGAGCAGAATTTGTTATAGAATTACCTTTGAAATAATATTGTGCGACACAAAATAATGGTAAAATGATTGAATGACTACCGAGATTGAAAAGCTAAAACGTGAATTTTTGGAATATATGGAAATTGAAAGGGGTTCTAGTTTAAAAACGATAGAAAATTATGATCGCTATCTTTCTAAGATTTTTGAGCATGGGAAATTTACAAAAGTAGAAGATATTAGCGACGATTCAATACGAGAATTTAGACTATGGCTTAATCGTCAACCAGCATCACATGTTGGATCAAGACGTCTTCCAGGAAAAACAATTTCAAAAAAGACTCAGAATTATTATATGATTGCACTCAGAGTGTTTCTTAGATTTCTTGCTCGTCGCGGAATAAAAAGTATGTCAACTGAAATGATTGATTTAGCAAAGGTTGGAGAACGCTCACTTGATCTTATTTCACAAGAAGAGCTCGGTCGCCTACTCTTAGCTCCAGAGGGGAACGATTTAAAAACACTTCGCGATAGAGCAATTTTACAATTACTTTTTTCTACTGGTCTTCGTGTTTCAGAACTGTGTTCACTAAACCAAGATGTAAATTTTTCTTCGGGGGAATTTTCCATTAGAGGTAAAGGTGGAAAAATTAGAGTAGTTTTTATTTCAGATGAAGCAAAAAAGGCAGTAAAAGACTATTTGGCAAAAAGAAAAGATATGGATGATGCTTTATTTGTAAAAATGGGAATTGAAAAAGAAAGTAAAGAAACAAGAGACAAGAAATATAAAAGCGGAGATGGTGATGCTCTTACTCGTAGGTCAATCGAAAGAATAGTTAAATATTATGCAGTTAAGGCTGGAATTTCAAAAAAAGTTACACCTCACACAATCAGACACTGTTTTGCTACAGACCTTCTTTCAAATGGTGCCGATATCCGCTCTGTTCAGATAATGTTAGGGCACTCAAATATTGCAACCACACAAATTTATACTCACGTTACAGACAAGCAGTTGAAAGATATACATAAAAAATTTCATTCAAATAAATAATCTGCTATTGACTAAATTTAATAATATGCTATTCTTAGCACAGAAATCAGTAAATTAAATATTTATGGTAGGTTTAGGAATGTCTATGTCTTTGAGACAAACACAAAGAATTACTTTATCTTTAAGCCAAAAGGCTGTTTTGAAGGGTTTTGAATCTGTTTTAAAAGAAAGGATTCATGGACCGGATTTAATTGTTAAACGTAATCCAAATGCAGGCAAAAGTGGAATTTCTGGTTTGGAATTTTTGTCAGCATCTGGAAGTGCTTACGTTACCCTTTTGTCCAAAGAAGGTTTGGATGAAAAAGTTTTATCATTGCATTCACAGACCACAGCTGCTTCTTTATATATGAATGATCTTAATACTTATATCAACATCATTCATTATTATAAAACTTTAGCCAATGCTTTTGCGTCTAATGGCAGAGTTTTTAAAAACGCTGCTTTGGAAAACTGGCAGACCAATGTTATAGAATTTTTGGGAGTCCTTCCTGATTCTTGGATAGGAAAAATTGTTGGAAAAACAGCCTCTGCTATCGGGGCTTACCGCACAATGATTGGGATTAAGTCTTGCCGGAAGAATCTTGTAGAATTAGAAGACGATGAAGATATTTTTCAGTCAGAGATTTTAAAAATTCAGGCAAAAAACCTTGATAAACTCAGGAATTTTCAGGAGACTCATTCTGGTGAAGATTTCACTGATACTGTCAGGGTTGAGATTAATGATTTCATTGCAAAAAATCATGACAAAATGAATGACGGTCAAATGAATGTAGAATTGTTTGGAATGGGAATAAGTATTTCCAGAAGAACAATCACAAAGTATCGTCATCAACTTTTTCCGCCGACAATAAAAGTGAAGCCTGCCTAATTTATGACAGACATTTAAAAATCCCCCAGAACTTGATTCAGGGGGATTTTTTATTAGATTTTTATTTATTTCATTAAGTCTTCTTTTTTCTCTTTTTTAATTAACTTTTTGGGACTTAGAATTGCTTCTGTTATTGCTTGTTCGTCTAATTTTTCTTCTTCTCTTTTTGGTTTCTTTGCTTTTCCCCATGCTGGAGTGTGTTCATCTTTTGTTTTATAAGGTTTTCTCAATTTAATGTAAAAAATAGAAAATTTTGTGTTAGGTACATCAAATGAGTTAGAA
>JBAYKO010000009.1:0-29038 GCA_041664605.1 Minisyncoccota bacterium
AAAATATTTCTGATGAAGATTTAATTCCTGAAAAAGAATCAGTACTTATTTTCACTGCTGGTGGTTATGTGAAAAGAACAGATCCATCTGAATTCAGAACCCAAAAGCGTGGTGGTGTTGGTGTTATTGATATGGAAACAAAAGAAGAAGATTTTGTTACGATGTTTTTGACAGCAAATACTCACAGCGATCTTCTTTTCTTCACAAACTTAGGAAAGGCATATCAAATAAAAATGTATGAAATTCCTGAGGGAAAAAGAGCAACAAAAGGAAAATCAATTATGAATTTCTTATCTTTAGCTGGTGATGAAAAAGTTACTTCTATTCTTGTTATGCCAAAGGAAGCTAAAGCAAAGACTTCTCAACTTATTCTTGTAACCAATAAAGGAACAGCTAAAAAAGTTTCTTCAGATAGTTTTAAAGATGTAAGAAGAAGTGGTCTTATTGCTATTCGTCTTGAAAAAGGAGATGAATTAAAATCAGTTATTTTAGTTGAAAAAGGTGATCAAATAATGCTTGCTACTTCAAAGGGACAATCAATTAGATTTAAAGAAGGAGATATTAGAGAGATGGGGAGGACTGCAGCTGGTGTTAGAGCTATTAAATTAAAAAAAGATGATTTTGTTATTGGCGTGGATTCAATCCTTAAAGATTCAAAAGAAGGAGCATTTCTTGTTATGAGTGAAAATGGTTTTGGAAAAATGACAAAAATTAAAGAATATAAAGTTCAAAAGAGAGGAGGATCAGGAATTAAAACTGCAAAGATTACCACAAAAACAGGAAGTCTTATTGTTTCGAAAGTTTTAAAAGAAGAAACAGAAATGATTGCTATTTCACAGAAAGGTCAAGTCATAAGAGTGGAGATTGTTTCAATCCCTTCACTTGGGAGACAAACTCAAGGAGTAACAATTATGAAATTAAGACCCGGGGATAATATCGCTTCGCTTACTTGTCTTTAAAATGTTAAAATATGAATACTTGTCCCGTTAGAAATAGCGAGGATGTAAAGTTGAAAATAAAAAATTAGGTTTATTAATTTTAAAATAATAAAGTAGTTTATGTAAAAATGAACTATTTCTAATGGGATGATTTCTTTCTCCAATCCGGAAAATAACATAGAGCAATTTGGAATAATGGAAGGAATGAATATTGCCGACATAGGTGCTGGTTCTGGTTTTTATGCTCTCGCACTAGCGAGAAAAGTAGGGGATTCTGGTAAAATTTATGCTATTGATGTTCAGCAAGATTTACTAATTAGACTTAAAAGTGAAGCTTCAAATAAGAAACTTTTTAATGTAGAAATTATTTGGGGTGATGCAGAAAAACTAGGAGGAACAAAACTAGGAGACCATTCTATGGATATGGCTCTTGTTTCTAATATTTTATTTCAAGTTGAAAACAAAGAAAGATTTGCAGATGAAGTGCAAAGAATTACCAAAATTGGTGGAAAAATAGTTTTAATTGATTGGTCAGATTCTTTTGGAGGAATGGGGCCTCAAGAAAAAGATGTTTTAGGTAAAGAAGCGGCAGTATTACTTTTTCGAAAAAGAAATTTTGTTTTGGAAAAAGAAGTAGATGTTGGGTCCCATCATTATGGTATAATTTTAAAGAAAGAATCATAAAAAATTAATGAATCCCGTAGTAGATTTTTAAATGATTGCGGGGCAATGAATTATAAATATAGACAAAAAGTCGCTTAGAATAATAGATGTAATAAAAAATTAAGATTTGTTTTTAAAAACAATTTAAAAATTCACTACGGGATGAAAAATTTTCAAATAATATTAATAGGAGTTTTTATTTTTTTTCTAGTTTTAGCCGTGCTGATATTTTCTGGGACAATTCCTATTGGAAGTAAGGGTACTGTCTCTGGTGTGTCTGGTAATGTTGTTATGTGGGGGACAACAGACAAAAATATTATTCGGGCTGTTACTGAAACTATTAATTCTAAATATGAAAAATCAAATATTTCTGTTAAATATGAGCAAAAAAATATTAACACATTTGATCAGGAATTAATCGAAGCATTAGCATCGGGGACTGGTCCTGATTTGGTACTATTGCCAAATGATTTAATTATCAAATATTTAGATAAAGTTTTTATAACTCCGTATGCAAATTACCCTAAAAGAACATTTATGGATACATTTATAAGTGAAGGGAATATTTGTTTAACTACAACAGGCATCAGTGCTTTTCCGTTAGTTGTTGATCCTCTGGTTATGTATTACAACAAAGATTTTTTTGAAGATGCTGGCATTGCTAAACCACCAGAAAATTGGGATGAATTTAAAGCGGTTTCATCTTTGTTAACTAAAAAAGAATCTGGTTATAAACTTTTAAAAAGTGGTGCTGCATTAGGAGAATTTGATAATATTAAAAATGCCAAAGACATAATTTCAATGTTATTACTTCAAACTGGTAATCCAATTGTTGCTATAGGAAAAGATAATTCTTTGGTTTCGACACTTGGTTCAACTTTTGGTCAGAACCTACAAAATAATGGTGATCAAGCAGTTGGATTTTATATGGAATTTTCTAACTCTAATTCCAAGTCATACTCTTGGAGTAAATCTATGAGTCTAGACAGAGATGCTTTTGTTGCTGGTGATTTAGCAATATATTTTGGATATGCAAGTGAATTATTTGATTTAAGAAATAGAAATTCTAATTTAAATTTTGATGTTGCCAAAGTTCCACAAATAAAAGATTATGATCAAAAAGCAACTTTTGGAAAGATGACATCAGTTTCTATTATGAAAAATTCTAAAAATATAAACACTGCTTATTATATAGCAAGTATTATCTCTAGTCCTGAATATATTGGTTATTTATCAAAAAGTTCTTCCATTTCTCCTGCTAGAAGAGATTTACTTACAATAAGTTCTGAAAGTAAAAGTGACCCATATATTTCTATCTTTTATAATTCAGCTTTAATTTCAAAAGGTTGGCTTGATCCACAGTCAAGTAAAACTGATGGGATTTTTATTAAAATGATAAACAATATAAGTTCAGGTAGATCGTATACTGCTGATGCTGTTTCAGATGCATCAGATGAACTTGATATTTTATTAAAGAGTATAAAAATATGATAAAAAATAAAAAAGTTTTTTCAATATTACTTATCGCAGTTTTTCTTTTTCCTATTGTTTCTTTTTCTGCTGGACTAATTCCATGTGGTGGGACGGGTGAACCAAAATGTGATTTTTCTCAATTAATGATTCTAGTAAAAAATTTCATTAACTTTCTACTTTTTGATTTAGCAATGCCACTTGCCGCTATTGCATTTGCTTATGCCGGATATCTATATATGTCTTCTGGTGGTGATACAAAAAACACAACCAAAGCTAAAAATATATTTAAAGATGTCTTATTTGGGTTTGTTCTAGCTTTATCTGCTTGGCTTATTGTGACTGCAATTCTTACAGGTTTTGGATTAAAAGATGGGTTTAGTTTTTTAAAGTAAATTATTAGTAATTTCCGCCCAAGGCGGATCAGCCTAGGGCTGAAATTTTATAACGATATGAAAAACATTATTCGAAAAATTTCCTGGATAAGTTTAGGTTTTATAATGCTTATACCAAGTCTTATAGTAAGAGCAAAAGAGGAAACTGGAGATATATCAGGTGGTACTGGGGCAACTGATGTGGCAGGGGGAACGGGAACAGATGCTTCTTCGGCCACAACTATTATACTTGAAAATCCTATTCAGCCAGATACAATTCAAGAATTTATTAAGTATGTATTAAATATAGTTTTAACAATTGGTGTTCCTGTTATCGCTTTATTTATTATCTATTCAGGATTTCTTTTTGTTAAAGCTCAAGGAGATCCCGGTAAATTGAAAACAGCCAAGGCTACTTTTTTATACACAGTTATTGGAGCTGCGATTCTTCTTGGTGCATGGGTTTTGGCTCAAGCAATAGGTGGAACAATTGAACAAATTAAAACTGGTGTCTAGGATTAAAATTATTTATTTAACAAGATAAAAAATAACATGAAAAAAATAATAAAAAAAATAGCCTTACTTCAAATATTGTATTTATTACCAATATTTAGCTTTGCACAGGTTGTGGTTCAACCAGCGGTGGCGAAAACTGATTGTTTTTCTAAACCCGACAATTTAGGTGATCTTATTTCCACAGCAACTTGTACAATAAGAGTATATTTAATTCCTCTTATGTTCTCTTTGGCTTTATTGATATTTATTTATGGAGTAGTTTGGTATATCTGGAAAGGAAAGGATAGTAAAGAACAAGAAGAAGGGAAAAAATTTATGCTTTGGGGAATAATTGCACTCTTTGTTATGGTTTCTGTTTGGGGAATAGTCTCAATTCTTACTAATACTTTTGGCTTAGGAACTGTCTTTATTCCACAGTTACAACAATAGGAAAATTGTTTTATGTTATATGGATTACCATATAACAACGGCACTCGAACAAAATAATAATAAATTCTTGTTTTGCTTCTCGTTTGTTGTTATATGTTTTTTCAGGAGAAAAACCATATAACAACGGCACTCGAACAAAATAATAATAAATTCTTGTTTTGCTTCTCGTTTGTTGTTATAATTAAGTAAGCCTAAAAATTAGGGAATTGGTCAATTATTATTAGCTAATTATTAATTAATTATTTTAAAATGAATAAAATAAAAAAAGTATTTTCATTTTTGATTCCGAGTCTTGTTTTCTTGCCAGTTGTAGCATTTGCTCAAATATTACCTTCACAGAGTACCGATGCCACTGACGTTTTGGTTATAGTTAAGAATATTATAAACACAATAATCCCTATCGCTATTGCTCTTGGAGTAGTTTACTTCATTTTTGGTGTTATCAAATATGTTACTGCAAAGGATGATAAATCAAAACAAGAAGCTAGAGATGTTATGATCTATGGTATCATCGGTCTCTTCGTTATAGTTTCAATTTGGGGATTGGTTGCTATTCTTAATAATACCTTTGGAGTTGGACAAGGAGGAACAATTCAAAATATTCCAGGTGTTATAGACTAATAGAATAAATACTCAAATGATGTTTTTATTTACAAATGTTGCTGGTGCTGCTACTTTAGCTAGTTTGATGAAGACTATAAACAAAGTTATTATCAATCCAGTTATTATTCTTGTTTTTGCCCTAGCTCTAATATTCTTTCTTTATGGGGTTTTTGAATATGTCTTAAACCAAACAAAAGACGATAAAAGATCTCAGGGGAGACAGCATATGTTGTGGGGACTCATAGGTATGTTTATAATGGTTTCAGTTTTTCTTATAATGGGTATTATAATGAATACCTTTGGAATAGAAGGAATTAATCCAAAAGCAGGAACTGTAGATTTGCCATCCTCAAAAACATTTGATGTGCTTGATATAAACACTGGAACTCAGTAAATAACTAAGAAAAAGAAAAAGAAAAACCCTCCGACTTAGGTCGGAGGGTTTTTTGTGAAGAACAATAAGAACTATTTTAGTTTTTTGGGCCAAGTTTTTACGCTGGCCGTAAAACCTTTTCCACAAAGTGATTGAAAATAAAAACTTCCAGGGTGTAAGAATTTTCCAATGTTGGTTGTCTTCCCTGGTATTTTTTCGAATTTGATAATAGTGTCACTCGGTGTTTTTATATTTGTACTTCTTCCACCAAGATTGAAACTAAAATCATACTGTTCGTAAATTGTAATAGGGTCTGACCAACCATCTACGGGAACATAAAAAGTAAACTCTTTTGTTCCATCGGAATAATCTTTCTCTTTGGTTGTGTTGCAACTAAATCCTCCTGTTCCAAAGATGAAAAGTATAATAAGTGCAATCAGTAACCAGAATACATTAATGTTGTATGAATAGATGTATACCAACATCAATGTGATTAGGCTCAATTCGAAAATCCAAAAATTTAGACTTCCAACATAATATCCGTCGCCAGTTATTTTTGCCCATCTTTCTGGCCAAACTTTAGCAACGAGAACATTGATAACAAGGAAACAAAGAATTGCAACAATTATTTTTCCTATGGGGATCTTTTTTGCATCTTTTTTCTTTTCATCCTTCGTTTTTTCTTCCTTTTTCTTTTCTGGTTTAGGTTCCTCGTTTTTAGGTTTTAACGAATCACTTTCTTTTTTAGGAGATTTATCCCGAGAGATAAACCAGAAAATAGCGAAGGCCAAAATTACAAAAAAGGGAATAATGTAAGGTTTAATTTCATCCATTTTTCATTTCCTCCATTTTAATGAATTAAAGTTCCTGGATCATCGTCAGCCAAAAAACTGCTTAGGGGAAGAGATGTTTTTAAATCAGATCCTCCTAATGAAATAACCCTTAAGCCAGTATTCTTTGCTAAAGCTTCAGCAAAAGCTACTGCGACCGTTCTTCCATCCTTAGTTTTTATGGCGTACTTTTCTTTAAGTACATCATTCTCAGCTTTTCCAATGTCTCCAATTTTTGTAGCTTCTGCACTTCCTGTTTTTTTGATTTTTTCAGCTTCTGCGTCAGCTCCTATTTTTTTGGTTTCAGCTTCAAGTTCAGCTCTTATGATTCCGGATTTTTTTTCATACTCTGCTTTTGGAACTTCATCCATCGCAGTTATGATTTTTTTATCAATTCCCGCGTCTGTCATTTTGACACTGACAATCTCTAACCCCCAATCATGAGGAACCGAAGTGGTATCACCAACTAATTTTTTCATAGCGGTAAAGAGTATTCCGTTAATTTCTTCCCAATCCTTTAATATATCTTTGGGACATTTTGAAATAAAGGCCGGATAAAGAGCTCCTTGAACACTGTCACTTAATTGTGGAAGTAATTTTTCTAATTCTCCAACAACTTTAATGAAAGTTGAATAAGATTTGATTCTAAATCTTACAACAACTCTTGGCTTTAAGATCATTGTATTTTCCAAAGGATCTTTAGGGTCTACTAATTTTCCAGTAGGAATTTTAAATGGGGGAACTTTTCCTTCAGGAATGTTGCCATCCTCATCATAAATTTTACCTGGTTCTGCTGGAAATTCTACACTTAGAGTTAATCCGCCATTTTTCAAAACTTTAAGCTTGCATATCCATAATGGAATCCAAGGTGAAGCTCCTGCTTCTGTATCTTTAATAGGTTTATTAAAGAATAAAACAGTAGCAACATCAGAGGGACCTACTCCTCTTTTTCCTTTTCTCCAACTTCCAAATATATAAAATATTTGAAAGATTAATAAGAGATGAGAAATTGATCCCCATTCTTTTGAAAGCCCAGGATAATGTTTATCCCAGAAAATGTAATCTGTGATAGCGAAGATTATCAATATGATAATCCAAGTAAACAATAAAATGTTCTTTTTCATATTTCTTATTTTAAGTGAGCTTATTTTTTATCTGGCTCAATTATACAGTAAAAATTATAAAAGTCAACCCAAACACACCTATTTAAAAACTGTAAAATAAGTGTGTGGGTAAAGCAAAAAACATCCTTATTAAAAGGTGTTTTTTATTGATTTGTGCCGGGAAGAGGACTCGGTCACAAATATTTTTCTGTTAAAAAATTTTGCGACCCCGCCTCGCGCCGTCGCGCTCCGGCTTTCTCGTTTTGGCACAAATTATTAACTTGTGCCGGGAAGAGGACTCGAACCTCCATGGGTCACCCCGCTTGCTCCTAAGGCAAGTGCGTCTACCAATTTCGCCATCCCGGCATTTATATTTTTTTATATTTTTTAATCTTTCCCTATACAAGCACAAAAGTCAAATACGCTTACTCATTTCGCCATCCCGGCATTTATATAGATAAATATAGCAAAATGTTAGCCTTAAAACAATGTTGTCATCATAAATAATTTTCTCGCCGTCGCTCGAAAATTTTCACGAATCTTACAGATTCAGTACACCTTTTGGATATTTTAATTCACAAAGTTTTTAAAATATCTCAAAAGGTCTTTCATTTGGGTTCCAACCCAAATTTCAACCTGCCTTGTCTATTTTTCCTGCTGAAAAAATATGACTCCGGCTCGGACGCTGTCGTCACAAATAATTCCTCGTCGTCACTCGGAATTTTCGCGACCCCGGCTCGCGATTTTTTCTGCTGACAAAATATCGCTCCGCCTCGGACAAGCTAAAAATCTCCCGAAGGGGAGATTTTTTACGCTTGTCCGCCCAGTAGGAGTCGAACCTACGACCATTTGCTTAAGAGGCAACTGCTCTACCAACTGAGCTATGGGCGGATAATTTTTATTTAATTTTGAAATACTTTTTAATTTTTTCTTTTAACTTTCGACCTACCAAGACAGCGTATGGGAGGATTTTTTTATTAAATTTTCTAAATTACTTATATTTTTTATCTAGACTTTCGACCTACCAAAACAGCATATGGGCGGATAATAAAAAAATTTTTAAAAATTATAAAAAAGATTTTTATATAAATCTTTTTGTGCCTGAGGAGGGGGTCGAACCCTCATCCCATTCGGGACACGATTTTAAGTCGTGCGCGTATACCAATTCCGCCACTCAGGCAAATATTTTTCGCAAATTATTGCGAGAGGCCTGGGTGGGAATTGAACCCACGTATAAGAGTTTTGCAGACTCTTGCCTTACCACTTGGCGACCAGGCCTTCAAATTCTATTTTAATGTTGATTTAATAACCAGTCAATTCTTTGTCTATTTTTTTCCCCTAAATCAATTTCAAAATCTAAAAAGGGGACCGTTCTTGTTGTCATATGTTTTTTTAAAAAATCTTTTGCATCACTTCTTTTTCTTTTAACAAAATCAAGGACAGCACTTTCTTTGTCTTCTGGAAACACCGTAATAAATACTGTAGCATTTTTTAAATCTCTTGAAACCTCACAATTGGTAACAGTGATTAAAGAGGTTTTGTTTGTTTCTGATTCTAGAAAAGTTGCAACAAGATGTTTTATTAAATTATTTATTTTTTCTTGCCTTAAGGTCATTTTTTTTATTTTTCTACCATTATAAAAGCTTCAATAATATCACCTGGAGCAATTTCTGCTTTTGAATCTATCATCATTCCAAATTCATTTCCTTCTAAAACATCTTTTGATTTTACTTTGTTTTGTTGGATTTCGGAAATCTTTCCTTTTCCAATCTCAAACTCTCTTCTTGATATTTTTACATTTTCATCTAATGAGATTTTTCCCTCTAAAACTTTTCCTCCAACAACTTGTCTGTCTTTTACTCTACTAAAAAATCTTATAATCTTCGCCTTACCCGTGATTTCCTCAATTTGTTTTCTTGGTCTTCTTTTTTCTAATTCTTCTTCTAACCAATCAGAAATTTTATAAATTATATCAAAACTTTTTATCATAATACCAAGACTCTCTCCTAGCTCTATTGCGCTTCTCTCTGTTTTTACATTAAAACCCAAAATAATAGACTCTTTATCTCCTCCTGCTGATTTTACATCGGATTCACTTATTGCCCCAACTCCTTTCCCAATTATTTTTACAAAAACATTTTCTTTTTTTATTTTTGAAATTTCTTTTTCAATTGCCTCTATTGTTCCTGCTACATCAGTTTTTATAACAACGGGTATTATTTTTGTTTCGTCGGTTATTTCTTCCATATCAGAAATTCTTTCTGTTTTTTGTTTGGTTTTCTTTTCTTCGTTTTCTGCAACCATCTTTTCAGCTTCTTTTTTATTTTCGAAAGTTTGGAATATTTCTCCAACTATTGGCATCTTATTAAAACCTATAATTTTGACAGGGGAGGAAAAACTAAGTTCATCAACATCTTTACCAAGAAAATCTTCCATTATTCTAGTTCCAGCTATAACTTCATCTACTACTACAAACATGCCCTTTTTTATTGTTCCATCTTTAATTACCATAGTTGCAGAAACACCCCTTTTTGTATCTAGGTTGGACTCTATTACGACTCCTGTAGCATTTTTACTTTTGTCTCCTGTAAAGCTTTCAAGTTCGGCAACAAGTAATATTATTTCAAGTAAATTATCAACACCGGTGCCAACTTTAGCAGATATTTCAGCATAGGGGACTTGTCCACCAAAACCTTCTAAGTAAATTTCTTTTTCCAATAAATCAATTTTAGTCTTTTCAACATTAGATCCCGGTTTATCAATTTTATTAATTGCAACAACAAAAGGAATTTTTGCTTCAAGAATTGTGTTATAAGCTTCCACTGTTTGAGCCTTAACACTATCTTCCGCGGAAACGACTAAAACTGCTATATCAGCGACTATCGCTCCACGCTCTCTCATATGAGAGAAGGCTTCATGTCCTGGTGTATCTAAAAAAGTTATTTTTTTATTTACTCCTTCCTTATCTTTATGTAAAACTTCATAAGCAGAAATATGCTGAGTTATTCCGCCAACTTCCTTATCAACCATATTTGTTTTTCTAATGTAATCAAGTAGGGTTGATTTGCCATGGTCAATATGACCCATTATTACAACAACAGGTGGACGGGATACAATATTAGATTTTTCATTTTCAGATAATTTCATTGTTGTATATTTTAATTTTTTACCTTTCGCAACATTTTGTTATTTTGCAAAATGACAAAATGTTGCGATTTCTTATTCTTAATTCATACTTCATAATTCTTACTTCCTATTTGATTTCTGCTTTTTCAATCGATCTTTTTTCTTCCTCTGTTAATTCGTATTCTGATTTTTTATTTTTTAATGGTTTCGCAAAAACACTAACTCTGTCTCTTGAATATAAAGAAGAAAGTACAACGCCGTCTCCTTCTTCATTTATAAAAGTAATTGCAAAACTTTGGTTTCCACCTGAATCTTTAAACGGATTGAATCTTATTGTCTCAACTCCTCTTATACTTTTTTTTAATTTATTGTCGATATCACCTAGTTTTATTTCTATTTCATTTTTTGAATTTTGTAATGCTTTTAATTGTTCAGAAATAAATAGAAGTGTTTCTTCTAAGTCTTTTGCTTTTTTACCCATGAAAAATTTTTTGATTCTTTTCTCTGTTTTGATAATCCAAACGATAATAAGAATAATAAAAAAGGCAATTACATATATAACAATTTGGTCAAAATTTGGCATAATAGCAAATTAACTAGTTTAGTTTTGAAAATTAGTGATAAAAGTGTATATTTCTATTGACTTAAGACAAATAGAAATATTTGTTACGACAAGTAAAAATTATATAATATAAAAGGTTTTTTTGCAAAATATGACGAAAAAAGAAAATAACTCACGCCATGGCGGAGTAAAAAAAATATATTTTGATAATGCATCAACTACACCGGTTGATTCTTCTGTTTTAAAAGAAATGAATAGATTTTGGTCACAAGATTTTTCAAATGCAGGGGCTATTCATAGTGGGGGCATTTTTGTGAAAAATGAAATAGAAAAATCTAGAAAAAAAATAGCTTCAATTTTAAATTGTCATCCTAATGAAATAATTTTTACAAGTGGGGGAACAGAAAGTGATAATTTAGCGTTGTTTGGTGTTGTAAATAATTTTTTAGAAGATAAAAAAAATATAACCCATTCGGCTTCGCTCAGGGCAGGTAAAAAACCAAATATTATTGTAAGCAACATTGAACATCCGGCGATTTTAGAATCTTGTAAAGCTTTGGAAAAGAGGGGAATTGAAATTATTTATATTCCTGTAGAAAAAAATGGAGTTATTGATCCTAATTTAATAAAAAAGAAATTAAACAAAAATACAATTTTAGTTTCTGTAATGTATGTAAATAATGAAATCGGTACAATTCAACCAATTCAAGAAATTGCAAAAACTATTCGTCATTTCAAAAAAGTCGGGAAAAGGTGCGGCCTTAAATCTAGGGAAAGGTCGTTCCTTGAGGAGACTTTTCATTATCCCATTTTTCATACCGATGCTTGTCAGGCAATAAATTATCTTCCTGTTAAGGTTGATAAATTGGGGATTGATATGATGACTTTTAATGGGTCAAAAATTTATGGACCAAAAGGAATTGGAGTTTTGTACAAAAAAAGAAATATTCCAATAAATCCAATTATCTATGGTGGCGGGCAAGAATTTGGATTGAGATCTGGAACAGAATTTGTTTCAGGAATTCTTGGATTATCTAAAGCACTTGAAATTACTGAAAAAATTAAAGAAAAAGAATCAAAAAGGCTTTCTGTTTTGCGCGATTATTTTATTAAAAAAATTAAAACTAATTTTCCTAACGTTATAATAAATGGTGATCTAGAGAAGAGGCTTCCAAATAATGTAAATATTTCAATATCAGAAATAGAAAGCGAACTTTTAATTTTAGAATTAGATGCGAAGGGGATAATGGTTTCTGAAAAAAGTGCTTGTCAAAGCAGTGATCCCGAGGAATCATATGTTATCCAAGCTATAAGAGGAAAAGACCAACACCAGGGCGGGGTAGGTAAAAAAACAGAAAATAGTGTCAGATTTAGTTTAGGTAGATCAACTACAAAAAAAGAAATTGATTATGTTTTAAAATCTTTGAAATCTATCTTAGAAAAGTTAAATAAATGGAAGTATTAAGAACTAGCTTCTAGCTTCTAGGTGGTAGCTTGCCCCGCCATGGCGGGGGTTCTAGTAAAAAATAGAATATAAAATACAGAGGTTAAACCTCTGTATTTTATATTAAAACCGCCTTTGTGGGGCGGTTTTGTTTTTTAGATAATTTCCCAGATTTCATCATCGGGATCTTCTACTCTTTTTGAAATGAATCTTAACCCATAACCAGTAATACCAAGAATCATAGAAATCCAGTCTCCAATAACGACAAAGTTTGCATGAATTTCTTTTCTGACTCTTCCGTCATTTTCAAATTTTCCCTTACTTCGTTCACAAATAAAATTTTCAAAATCCAAAGGTTTTCCATTTCTGGTTACCTTAATTGATTTTTTTTCAATGTTTATTATGAATAAATCTCCGACCATGATTGGCGTGCTTTTTTTACCTTGATCTCTCATGTTTATATAATTAAATAAAACTTCTATTTACAAGATAACACACTGTAAATTTTTTGTAAAGCGTTTTATAAAAAAAGTAAAACCGCCTTTATGGGGCGGTTTTTTAAAAAAGAAATTATTCTGGGAATTTTACCTTCTTCACCTTCAGAGCTTTTAGCAATTCTTCAATTTCTTCCATAGTCATAATTTTTGACCATGAGTTAGCGGTTTCAATATCTTTGGATTCTTCTATTAATTTCAATACATACTCCCATGGTGTATTAGTATTACCTCTTTCATGCCACATCGAATCTTCTATACTGATTGATGTTGAATCACTAGCATCCCACATCCTTTGTTTTCTTAAAATGATATGGTTGATTAAATAAAATTCTTTAGCAATCTTCTTAAGAAAATCAAAAGATTTTTGTCGATTCTGGTTCGAATGTGTACCCCAATCAGTTGCATTAATTCTGACAATAATATGATTTTTATTTTTGTATATTAATCTAAAAGAATAATCATTATTGCCAGATATTTTCCAGCTTTTTCCAGTCCAATTTCCAAGAGGTAACCAATATTCGAGAAATTTTATCTTTCCTGTGGTTGTTTCTTCTTCCCAGAAATCTCCGGGTTTTTTAAAATCTTTTTTATAAGATTGGAAAAAATCGCTATAATCTGATGTTTCTACTTTGTAACTACTCATGTTAAATTATTTTAATTTACTTTTCTGGCTATAGAATATCAGGAATACAATATTTGTCAAATAAATATTATAAAACCGCCTTTATGGGGCGGTTTTAATACAAGAAACTTTTTATTCCGGAACCGAAGGAATATCAGGGCTTTTTATGTATTTGAGATATTTTAATATTATCTCATCGGCTTCTTGCCATACAATATCCCTCCTGTCAGATTCTTTAGTCAATGGTTCAACCCCCAGGGCTCTGAAAGTTGTTTCTAAAGCGTCAGGAAGTTTATTGCTTTCTGATTGATTTACGCTCGTAATGAACATTAAACATTTGTTGTTTGACTGGAAACAAAAATGAAGGTTCACATAGTCCAGGCTACCATCATTAATTTTTGCAAAATCATTAATTACGGCAGTAAACTCATAACGCTCATATTCTTCATGTCCTCCCCATTGCCCAACTTTTAACCCTATTAAACTTGGTTCAAACTGAGTAAGTGTGCCATTTTCCAAAAGTTCCTCTATAAAGGGAGAAACTTCATCAATTGTTAATCCAAAATTTTTATACCGAGCAATCCACCCGGCCAAATTTTTTAATCCTGTCTGATCATTAAGATCAACATTCGCCACTGGTACTGAAGGAATATTTTCCTCATCTTTTCCCATATAAAAAACATTTAAACTATCTAATTCTATTATAATGATTTTTGGATTTTTGTCAAATTTTTAATTCAGCGATTTGCTTTAAATTCTCTGTTTTATTATTATATATACATATTAATCCCGTTAGAAATCAAACAGTTGATATTTCGGGATTAGCGTTAAAATAAGAAGATTATTAATAATTTTACTAGACATTAAATAAACTACGGAAATTTTAAATAATTTCTATTTAAAATTTCCTATTTCTAATGGGATGAAAATGGAAGAATTAACAAAAACTCAAATAGTGCTTCTGGTTATACTTGTTTCTTTTGTAACATCTATTGCAACGGGTATCACAACTGTAACCTTAATGAATCAAGCCCCTCCGGCTGTTTCCCAGACGATTAATCGTGTTATTCAGAAAACTATCGAAACCGTTACTCCAGGAAATAAAAACGATGTTAAAACTGTAATAGTTAAAGAAGAAGATTTAATTGTTGATGCAATAGATAAAAATAAGAAAAATCTTCTTTCTATAAAAAATACAGAAGATAAGTCAACTGCCGGTACTGGATTTTTGGTTTCAGAAAATGGTTTAATGATTGGGGCTAGTCAAAATTTTTCAGACAAAGGGGATTATTATGTTTCTATTGGGGAAGAAACAATGAAAGTTAAATTAGTAAAAAGTAGTGATATAGGATTTGCAATTTTACAAATAGTAATTCCAGAAACTTCAAAAACTAAAACATTCGAATTTTCAAACTTAATGGATTCAGAAACATTAAAAGTTGGGCAGAATGTTATTGCTATCAATTCTTCAAATGTCACAATAGGAACATTTACTGGTTTTGGTGAAATAGAAATAGGTAAAGAAAAAATTAAAACAATAAACGATAACCTAAATCTAGGAAAATCTTATGGTGGATCTCCTGTGGTGGATACTAATGGTAATATTTTGGGAGTTGTCTTGCCTCAGGAAGAGGGAACAATAACAATCCCTTCTAATTATATAAAAGAAGCCATTGACTCATTAAATAAAATTACTATATAATAATCTTCCGTTTGATTTCATGTAACGTGCCTACAATTTAGAGGTTTATTGAGAAATAGATAATTCTTATATTTATACTTTATAACTTTACAAACTTTAAACTTATTCAACATGCCACCATTTAATCACTTCACAACAAAAGCAAAAGAAGCAATAAAAAAGTCTCACGAACTTGCTATTGAAAGAGGACAAAATCATGTAAGTTCTCTTCATCTTTTGGCTGCATTAATGCTTCAAGAAGAAAGTATGATTATTTCAATTTTAGAAAAATTAGAAGTTGATACAATGCTTCTAACTGATTCAATTTTAGAGGCACTTGAAGGGACGGAAAATAGAAATGTTTTATCTCCATCATATCAAATATATCTAACACCAGATCTAGCTCAAGTAATAGAAAACTCTCCAAGAATTGCGGAGCGTTTTAAAGATGACTTCGTTTCTACTGAACACTTATTTTTAGCACTTCTTGATGTTCCAAGTCAGGCAAGAGAAATAATTTCTAAATTTAGAATCAATAAAGATCAGGTGATTAAAATTTTTGATGAATTTAAAAATCAAAATATTACAGACGCGACTCCTCCTAGAAAAAATAAAAATTTATATAAGTACACAAGAAATCTTACAGAACTTGCAAAGCAAGATAAATTAGATCCTGTTATTGGACGTGATACTGAAATAATGAGAATTATGCAAATTCTTTCAAGAAGAACAAAAAATAATCCTATTTTAATTGGAGAAGCGGGGACTGGTAAAACTGCAGTTGTTGAAGGGCTAGCTCAAAGAATTTCCAAAGGTGATATTCCTGAATCTTTAAAAGACAAAGAATTGCTTTCTCTTGATTTAGGACTTCTTTTGGCTGGAACAAAATATAGAGGAGAATTTGAAGAGAGATTAAAAAACATAATGAAAGAAATTGAAAAGGCTGAAGGAAAGGTAATTTTATTTATTGATGAAATACATACAATTGTAGGGGCGGGAGCATCTGAAGGTTCGGTGGATGCTTCAAATATGCTAAAACCTGCACTTGCCAGAGGTGAGCTTAAAGCAGTCGGGGCAACAACCTTAAAAGAATATCAAAAGTATATTGAAAAAGATCCAGCACTAGCTCGTCGTTTTCAACCAGTTTATATTGATGAGCCAACACCAGAAGACGCAATTGCTATTTTGCGTGGACTTAAAGAAAAATATGAACTTTATCATGGGATAAGAATCACAGATGATGCAATTTTATCTGCGGTTAATTTAAGTACAAGATATATAACAAATAGATTTCTACCAGACAAGGCTGTTGATTTAATTGACGAGGCGTCTTCGGCGCTTAGAATTTCTTTGGAAAATAAACCACCTGTTTTAGAAGATGCTCACAGAAAAATAATGCGTCTTGAAATTGAAAGAGAAGCTCTTAAAAAAGAAACTAAAAATAAAAAAGAAGATAAAAATGTAAAAATAAGAGTTAAAGAAATTGAAAAAGAAATTTCTAATTTAAAAGAAAAAACACGAGAGATAGAATTAAAGTGGCAAAATGAAAAAGTTACTGTTTCTGAAATAAGAAGTATCAAAAAAGAATTAGAATCTTTAAGGCTTGAAGCTGAAGGAGCGGAAATGAGAGCAGATCTTGGTAAAGCTGCTGAAATAAGATATGGAACAATTCCAAATCTTCAAAAAGAACTGGATATTAAATTAAATAAATTAAAGAAATTACAAAAGTCTCGTAGAATTTTAAAAGAAGAAATAACTAGCGAAGATATTGCAGAAGTTGTAGCAAGGTGGACAGGAATCCCTCTTGTAAAAATGCTTGAAGAAGAAAGGCAAAAACTCAATAAAATGGAAGAGGAATTAAAAAAACGTGTTGTTGGACAAAATGAAGCTATCTCAAAGATTTCTGATGTAGTGAGACGCTCTCGTGCAGGAATTTCTGATCCCAATAAACCAATGGGTTCATTTATCTTTCTTGGTCCAACAGGAGTTGGAAAAACTGAACTTACAAAAACTCTAGCTGAATTTCTATTCAACGATGAAAAAGCTTTAATAAGAGTTGATATGTCAGAATATATGGAAAGGCACTCAGTTTCAAAATTAATTGGTTCACCGCCTGGATATGTCGGTTATGATGAAGCTGGTCAATTAACAGAAGCTGTTCGCCACAGACCATATTCTGTAATTTTATTTGATGAAATAGAAAAAGCCCATCCAGAAGTATTTAATATTCTACTTCAAGTTTTAGATGAGGGAAGATTAACAGATGCAAAAGGCAGGGTAATAAATTTTAGAAATTCAATTATAATTTTGACTTCAAATATAGGTTCAAATTATATAGAAAAAATGGAATCTATGGGGTTCACCGTTAATACCGAGCAAGATGAATATACTCAGACGAAAGAAAAAGTTATGAGTACCTTAAAAGAACATTTTAGACCCGAATTTCTCAATCGTCTTGATGAAATAATTATTTTTGATATTTTATCGGGCGAGGCTATAAAAGATATAGTGAGAATAAGAATAGATGTTGTAAAAGAAAGACTTATATCAAAAGGTATTAATTTAGAAATTTCTGAAGAGGTTCTTTCATATTTAGCAAAAGAAGGTTATAATCCACACTACGGAGCAAGGCCACTCAACAGACTTATTCAGACTAAGATTTTAAATCCAATTGCAACTTACATAATTTCTCGAGATGTTAATAGTGGGGATACTGTGCAGGTTGTGATTAAAGATGGGGAATTGGTAAATGAAATAAGAAAAATAAAGAAAGGTAGTATAAAAAGTAGTAAAATTCCAAATAAGCAAAAAGTATTCGTTTCTTAAAATACAAATAAAAAATACACAGGGAAACCCATGTGTATTTTTTAAGGGGATAAAGAAAATAAATATGTGCAAAATTTTTAATTTTGTGGTATTTTATAAGGTATTCCATCTTATTGCGTCGGTGGCAGAGTGGTCAATTGCATTTGACTGTAAATCAAACGCCTTCGGGCTACGTAGGTTCGAATCCTACCCGGCGCACAAAATTACCCCCCCCAGCTCTTACTTGGGGTTTTCAACTTTTAATATTTGTTCTTTACTTTTCAAATATGCTATTATCTTTATATAATATAAAATAATATGTCATATCAGAAAATCATATATTTTATGAAACATAAAATAATACAACATGCATATAGGAAACACAGATTGAAACTTTTTGTGGGGATTATTCTATCCGTTCTTGTATTTTTTAGTTTTATTTTTGTCGATAAAACACAGGCAGTGGCGGGTACATGTACAGCGGCCGTAGGCTTAAGTGATTGGAACACTCCTGCCACTTGGTCTGGTTCTGGTTGTGACGGTCTTACTGAAATTCCGGAAGCAGATGATGCCGTAGTTATTCCTGCGGGGTCAGCAGTTAATATAACTGTAGCTGGTGCTGTGGCCGCGTCTATTTCCATGAGTGATCCAGCTAGTCTTAACAATAACGCTATAGTTTTATTTTCTCCAGCAACTCTGACTGTTGGTGGAGATATTACAATTGTTGGTTCTTCAGGAAGTAGAAGTTCTGCTTTTAATGTTTCTGATGGCGTAGTCTCTGTTGCGAATATTTCTATTACTGGTGGAGCTTCAACTGGTACTTCTGCTGTTGTTGTTGGTACTAACGGAACGATGAATGTTTCTGGTAATATTTCTTTTGCTGGTGCAGCTGGCAGAGCTAGAGTAGCTTTCTCAGGAAATGGCACTCTTAATATTGAAGGAAATTTTGGAAGTGAAGGGACTTTATTAACTGTTGGTGGTTTTGGCACAATTAATTTTAATGGAAGTAGTGCTCAAACGATGGGAACTTATACAACTTATAATAATGTTATTGTTACTAACACTTCTGGTGATGTAACTTTAGATGGGTCAATAAAAATTAATGGAACACTTGTCGTAAATGATGGAAGCCTGGATTCAGGGGTAAATGGATTTACTGTTATGGGAACTACAACAGTTAATAGTAGTGGAACTTTATTATTTTCTTCAGATCTTGGCACAAAAATTTTTACTGGAAATGTTTTAGTGGATGGTGGTATTTGGAATGAAACAGCTGCTGCAACTATTGCTTTTTGGGGTGATTTAACTAATAATGCAACTTCTTTTACTACAAGTACAGGTGTTCATTCTTTTAATGCAACAGGAACATTGAGTGGAACTAGTGAAACTAATATTCCAAATTTAGCTATATATGCACCAGCAATTATTACAAATAATAGTATTTTAAGCGTTAATACAGAATTATCTGGTGATGGTAATTTAACTAATGGAGCTACTGGAACTTTAAACATTGGTGATACCACAACTATTTCAACATTAACAGCAAATGCAGTAGGTAATATTGTTAATTATATTGGTGAAGATCAAACAGTTTATATGACTGATTATTATAATCTCTACTTTAACTATGGTGTTGTATTTATGGGAGGAGATGGTGTTAATACAAAAACTATTGCTGATCCAGGTATTACCATAGCTAATAATTTATTTATGTCTAACGGTGCACAAGCTAGTTTAGTGCTTGGTACTTCTACTGCTAATGCTCTTTACCTAGATGGGGTATTACAGCTTTCAGGAATTTGGGGTTCAACTGCTTCAGGAGCAACTCATATAAATGATACAAATTTCAGTGGGGTTGGTTTATTGAATGTTGCGACTGGCGATGATGTGCCTCCAACAGTTACGGTAACTACGAGTAATAATATTCTTTTTATAGGGGAAACTTTTACAATTACATACACCTTCTCTAAGGTTCCAGTAAATTTTACAACTGCTGATGTTACATCTCCAAATGGTACGATTGACGCAATTACAGCTACAGGTGATCCACTTGTTTTTACTTCTATTTTTACGCCATCTACTGATACCATTGATAATTCTAATGTCATCACTGTTGGTACAGCTTGGCAAGATGGTGTTGGTAACACGGGAGTAGGAGATGATTCTCCTAATTATACCGTTTATACAATAGCCCCTCCTCCCACTGGTAGTAACATATGTCCTACAGGATCAATAGGTATATACCCAAACTGTATTATTCCTGAAATTTGTCCTATTATCAATCCAAATCCAATTGATGTCTGTCCAAATGACCCAGGAATTCAAACAACATTACCTTGTTCAAACAATCCAAATCCTACTGATGTATGTCCTGGTGAACCCGGTATTCAAACAACACTCCCTTGCCCAAATAATTCTAATTCAGTAGATGTGTGCCCAAATATCTCAGATATTCAATTAACTATTCCAAATGGAATGTACTTAAATAATAGTAGTGAATGTGTACTTAATCAAAATTCTACAGATTTTTGTCCAAACATTTCAGGCGATCAAATAGCTATTCCAAATGGAATGCATTTAAATAATAGTGGTGATTGTGTACCAAATCAAACATCAATAGATCTTTGTCCCAACATTACAGGTAATCAATCAACCATTCCATCAGGAATGCACTTAAGTAATAATGGCAATTGTGTAACAGACCAAATATCTACAGACCTTTGTCCAAATATTTCTAATGATCAGCTAACTATTCCAACTGGAATGGAATTAAATAATAATGGTGAATGTGTTTTGATTGGACAAATAATTGATGTTTATTCAGATGAATCAACCGATAATCTTCCAACTGATGGTATTTTAGATAATTCATTAGATAATTCTCAAGACAACAATTTGACAAGTATTTTAAATGAAAACCTAATAAATTCTCCAATTCAAGAACTTATAGAAAATACTTTTTCTTCAGGGACTATTTCAAGAATGGATACTGGGTTAAGAACAAGTTCAGTTTTCTCTTTAATATTAGGAATGGTTGCATCTATTTTTTCTCTTTTAATTCTAGACCCAATAGCAGTCCAAGAATTATTAGTCATCCGTTTTCGTTTGTGGTCTTTATTCTTAACTGCCCTTGGTCTACGTAAAAAAGTAAAACCTTGGGGTGTAGTTTATGACAGTCAAACCAAACAACCACTAGATCCAGTCTATGTATCTCTTTTTCAAAATGGTGTAGAAATTACGTCTTGTATTACAGATATTGATGGACGTTATGGTTTTCTAGTTCCTCCAGGAACCTATAAAATTGTATCTAAAAAAACGAATTATATGTTTCCCTCAAAAGTATTAGCAGGACATTTTAGTGATGAATTGTATCATGATTTATATTTTGGAGAAGAAATCAAGGTTTCTGATGGGGAAGTGATTGCAAATAATATACCAATGGATCAAGAACATTTTGATTGGAATGAATTTGCTAAAAATAAAAAACAATTACTTCAATTTTATTCTAAGGGAGGAGTTCTTATAGGCAGGATTTCTGCATTTTTATTTGGAATCGGAATGATTTTGGCCATTATTACATTATTGGCTTTTCCAAAACCATACAATGTTGCTATCTTTAGTTTGTACGCGGTAATTTTACTACTACAAAGAACCTCTTTTAAAAAGAAAACCAAAGGGAGTCTAATGGAAAAAGACAAAGAAGAACCTCTTTCTTTTGCTATTGTTAGAATTTTTTCTACTGCTACTAATGTTGAAATTGCTCATAAAGTAGCTGATAATATGGGACGTTATTTCTGTTTAGTTCCAAATGGAAACTATTATATAGAAATTGAAAAGAAAAAATTTGATGGAACTTATGCAAAAGTATATAAATCTGGAAACATTGAGGTTACAAAGGGTATAGTGAATAGAGCATTTGTTGTTTAAGTATATAAAATTTTATCTATTACATAATCTAGTAAAAACACACAATATTTATATTGTGTGTTTTTACTTAGTACTTGTTATAATAGAAATGAATATAAAAAATTTTTAATATTTAATATAACTTTCATGAAAAAATATAAACTTGTTTTAATACTCTTGGTTTTGAATTTATTTATTATTCCATTTACAACAGAAGCAATAACTTACAATTTTGGTACCACAACTCTTAGAAATGGGAGCAAAGGTGAGGCAGTTAAAGAACTTCAAAGATTTTTAAATACAACCTTAAATCTAGGTTTAGTAGTCGATGGTAGATTAGGTCCAAAAACTATTACTGTTATAAAAACATGGCAAAAGAATCACGGATTAGTAGCTGATGGTCTTATTGGTAAAAAAACCAAAGATATGATGAATTCCACATCAACATCTAATATTATTTCAATTACTACTTCCACACCTACACCTACACCTACATATAGTTGTAATCAAAAAGATTTTACAATGGCGCTTGTTTTTGTTTCAAACGGTACCACCAGTAGTTCTGATCTAGATAAATACAAGGATGAATTAAATTATATAAAAGGGCGTTTGCCTTGGGCTTTCAATTTTGCAACGGGTAAATTAGGTACAATGTCTATACCTGAAAATCCAACTATCTTAGATTCTACGGGTCTTGTGTCTAATGGAACGTTAGATATATCTGCAACTCTTAAAAAATTCTACCAAACACACTCAGATAACTTTGACTTTGTTACAGTTTTTTTTAATGATAATAAACATTCATCTTTTCATAACATTGTCAAAAATAATATCAAGGGAATTGGATTGGGAGAAGGAGACAGTGATAATTCTTTTTTCTATGGGAGTAAGGGTAAATTAATTGGGATAAATTATATCAGTGATCTTTTAAATAATGAAAGAGCAATATTAGATGGACAAATACCAACTGGATATAATTTATCTATACAAGATTGCTATCAACAACAAAAAGATAATCTCAGCTCACTTACAGTAGATAATAATTGTGGAATGTGGCTTATATTACACGAAACTGCTCATCAATGGGGAGTTTATGCAGGAGATGTTGTTGATGATGATAATCCAAGCAAGGTTGGTCTTGGAATAAAAAATTCAGGGGCACATTATTATTATGGTTTAACTTCTCCTGAAGAAATTCAAGATCTCCTTGGAGGTATGTCTTGGAAAAAATCTCCCAATAGTTCTGTTTATGTAGGCAGTCATTATATGGTTAATCATGAATGGAATGATGCTCTATACTCATTAAAATATCATCCATTTACCTTATATTTCATGGGTTTACTCCCTCAAAGTGAATATGATACTAAGTTTAATCTTTTACAAAAGAATATTAATTATCAAATAACTCCTAATTTTGGGGCTAATGCAATGGAATCAGTATATAAACAAGTAAGTGTGAGGGATATTATTTCCAGAGAAGGGGAAAGAAAATGTGCTAATTAATCAAATTATATATCCGTAATTTTACTTGCTATAATATAAATATTAAGAATTATCAATATTAATTTAAAATTATATGAAAAAAATACTAGGATTTTTAATAGTTTTCTCATTGTTATTTGTTTCTATTCCTACAATAACAAAGGCATCAACAATTGATGATTTAATGGCTCAAGTTTTATCGTTGCAAGATAAAATATTAAACTTACAAAATCAAATGTCAGCTCTGGTTTTAAGAGCTACGACTAGTTCTATTATTATTAAACCAGTGAATACAGAACCTGGTGGTGATGTGTATTATATTAGTTTTGAAACAGTAAGTAGTAAGTGTAATATTTTTAATGATTCCACTGGTGGAAATTTTGTTGGCACAGGTGCCATTAATGGGTATGATTCAAATGGCAATCCCTCAATTTGTAATTTTAATGGTGTTAATTATCCTCCGGGTCCGGCTAAGCCAAGAACCAACACTATTAATCCAATTTCTGTAACAACAACGATTACTCCATCAACTTTGTCTGCCCCCACTACAACCTCCACTACAACTTCCACAACAACTAAAAATATTTTACCAGAGATAACTTCCTCAACTTCAAAAATTGTTCCCAATTCAACAATTTCTAGTAAATCATCTATCATCACCTTACCGTCAACTACGTTTAAAAGAACTTTAAATATAGGAATGAGTGGTTCTGATGTTAAAAATTTACAAAATATTTTAATTGAAAATGGTTACTTACCTATTGGGAAAAATACTGGATATTACGGTCTTTTAACAAAATCTGCAGTTATAAAATTTCAAGGGGAAAATAATATTTCCATAAACGGAAAATTTGATTCCATAACAAGTGCTAAGTTTTTACCTACATATACACAATCAAAAACAAAACAATACAAAAATAATACATACGGAATTCAATTCAGTTACAATGGAAATTTTACTCTTCAAGAACAAACAACAAATTTAGGATTACCTGACGATTTGGCTTGCCCAAACTTGTTTAGGATTATACTCACAGATCCAAATTCTCCAGACGTTGCGTTTGATGAAGGTTCACCATATGTAAAACCAACAATTGAAATTAATATTAGGAAGGCGAGTTGTTACCCTGATAATACGACAATATTACCTACGGGGTATAATTTAAACGCTGTTTTATTGGCCCTTCAACCCTTGCTAGATCTTAATCAAAATACATATACATCATTTTTGCAAAATGGATTTTCGCAAAAAATGTCAAAAACAATGGCTATTATAATTCCTTCCAGAGGGGATTATCCTAATGGAATAGAAAATCCTCCTGTTTGGGTAAATGAGTGTACTGTTGGAACAGTTGGGCAAACAAACAACAATTCTGTATATATAAAAAATACAGATTGTATAATGAATGGAGGAGTTATATTTATTCCAACTATGGGTGGGGCACAACAATATTTCCAAACCAAAGTATTTATTCCAAGTAAAAGTAGAAATTTTTTTGTTGACATAGAAGCCGGTAGAGATTTTTATGATATAACAGGTCACTACTATATTAGTCAAATTATAAGTTCTTTTAGGTTTAATTCTTTAACTTCTGACACATTAAAATTACCAACAAACTCTCTTAATTAAATTTTAAATATCTTTAAAAACAAAGTAAAAACTATTCGCATATTCGTGCGAATTAGCCGGTCTGTGTTTTAATAATTCAGAGCACCTTTTTTCTATGTGTCTTCCTCCTTTTCAGTGATTGATAATCTATAGCTATTTGATATACTTTTTAATCATGGTTGAAATTGTTCCAGAAATCAAAGATTTAATAGAAATAAGAGAAAATAGACAATATCTAAGCAAAAAACTTTTTATAGACATGGTTTGGTTCGTGGGGGTTTTTATTGTGATGATTTGTATCATTTCCTTTGATGTTTGGATATATAATATTGATCCTCTTTTGGTTGTTGCTGGGTTTATTTGTGGTTTTGGTGTTGGTTCAATTGTGCAAAAAACCCTAAAGATACAATGGCACAAAGAATATAGAAAGGTGGTTTACAGATTTGGAAGAGATGAAATTATTATTTTTGTTATTTATGTAATTTTTTTAATAAGCAGGCAATGGATATTTAGTCATGCTGTTCATGGATTAAATTTATCAATTTTTATTTTTAGTTTTATTGCAGGGACTATGATGGGTAGACTCACAATAATTATCGCCAAAATAAAACAGATTTTAAGAGAAAATCACAAAATAACTGGTATTAAAGATTAAAACCTTTGACTAATACTTAAAATTCTAGTATTATCTAATTACCTCGGAGTCGAGGTATTTTTTATGGAAATCAGAAATATAGCTATAATTGCACACGTCGATCACGGAAAAACCACACTAACAGATGCGCTTTTAAGACAAACCGGAGCAGCTGAAGAGGGAATTTCTATGGATTCAAATGCGCTTGAACTAGAGCGTGGTATTACCATTTATTCTAAAAATGCTGCAATTTTTTATAAAGGAACAAAAATAAACATTGTTGATACCCCAGGGCACTCTGATTTTGGATCAGAAGTGGAACGTGTTTTAAGATCAATTGATTCAGTTCTTTTGGTTGTTGATGCACAAGAAGGTCCAATGCCTCAAACTAGATTCGTTTTAAAAAAATCACTCGAGCTTGGTCTTAAACCAATTGTTGTTATAAATAAAATTGATAAATCGGCAGCAGATCCAGATAGGTGCGAAGAACAAGTTTTAGAATTATTTTTAGAATTGGGGGCTAATGATGAACAAGCAAATTTTCCAGTCGTTTACTCTATTGGAAGAATGGGGATTGCTAAGAAAAAACTAGAAGATGACTCTAATAATTTAACACCACTACTTGATACCATTATTTCTTACGTACCGTTCGTTAAAAAAGATTTAAAAAATAATACTTTAAAATTACAACCATTTAACCTGGGTTACGATAATTTTATGGGTCGTCTTGCTATTGGGCGAATTTATGAAGGAACAGTAGAACTAGGAAATGTTTTTATAAAAAAACCAGACAGCGAGACTCGTTTGGGAAAAATCACAAAAATTTTCACTTTTGATGGATTAAAAAGAGTTGAAGTAAAAAAGGCTGTAGCAGGGGACATTGTTCTTCTTGCTGGATTACCAGACATTTTTATTGGAGAAACTATAACAACAGACGATAAAATAGAACCATTACCAGCTATTTCTATTGATGAACCAACAATCAAACTTAATTTTTTGGTTAATAATTCTCCTTTTGCTGGGAAAGAAGGTAAATTTGTAACATCAAGACAAATCAGAGAAAGATTAGAAAGAGAACTAGAAATGAATGTTGGGCTTCGTATTGAATTTGGAGCAAGTGATACTTTTTCTGTTTCAGGGAGAGGGGAACTTCATATTGCTATACTTCTTGAAAATATGAGACGTGAAGGTTTTGAATTACAAGTGTCTCAGCCTCAAGTTATTATTCATGAAGAAAATGGAAAAAAGACAGAACCGTTTGAAGAAGTAGTAATAGATATACCAAGTGAATTTCAAGGAATTATTATTGAGCGTCTTTCTACTCGTGGTTTTGTGATTCAGAATATGAAAAATGTTGATGAAATAATCAGAATAATTTTAGAAGGGCCAACACGGGGACTTTTGGGATATAGAAATCAATTTATTGTTGATACAAAAGGATTGGGAATTTTATCATCAAGATTTATAGGTTTCAGACCTTATGCTGGTGAAATAAAAAGAAAACAAGTTGGTTCTATGATTTCTATGGCAGGAGGCAAGGCGCTTGGTTATGCACTTTGGAATTTACAAGAGAGAGGTGTTTTATATGTTTCTCCGAATACAGAAGTTTATGAAGGAATGGTTATTGGTAACACTTCAAAAGGAGAAGAAATGAGTGTAAATCCAACAAAAGGAAAAAACTTAACAAATGTGCGTTCATCTGGTAATGATGAGGCCATCAACCTTGTCCCAGCTTTTAAATTAACTATTGAAAGAGGACTTGAAGTAATGGCTGAAGATGAATATTTGGAGATTACTCCACACAGTGTTCGTTTGAGAAAACAACAACTTTCAGAACTAGAAAGAACAAGAGCCAGAAGACAATCCTAATAAAAAGAGCCTCCTAGGGCTCTTTTTTAAATATTTTGGTATAATATAAAATAATAAAAATGAGTGATTTAAGAAAAAAAATAGCAGATAAAATACTTCCTAATTTGAAGTTTTCAGCTGAAGACCTAGAAGAAAAGTACCCTAAAAGAAAACTAAAAGAAGGTGCTTGTGTTACAAGAATTGCACCTTCTCCAACTGGCTTTATGCATATTGGAAATGTTTTCAGTGCTATCATTAATGACAGAATTGCTCACCAAAGTGATGGTGTGATGTTTTCTAGAATCGAAGACACTGATCAAAAAAGAAAAGTTGAAGGGGCTGTTGATATTATTATAAATTTTCTTAATGAATTCAAAATAGATTTAGATGAGGGTGAAAAAAAAGATGGGGTAGAAACAGGAGAATATGGACCGTATCGACAAAGTGAAAGAATAGAAATTTATCAAACTTTTCTAAAATTTCTTTTAGAAAAAGGAGAAGCTTACCCTTGTTTTTGTTCTATTAAAGATTTAGAAGAAATGTCTAAAAAACAAGAAGAGGAAAAAATTCGTCCAGGATATCGTGGAGAGTGGGCTGTATGTAGAAATTTGGAGCATGAAAAAATTTGGGAGATGTTAAATAATGGGAAACCCTACGTTATTCGTTTTAAATCAGAAGGTAATTTTGAAAATAAAATTCCTGTTAAAGATTTGGTAAAAGGGGACAGAGAACTCTCTGAGAATGATTTAGATATTGTAATCCAAAAATCTGACGGTTTACCAACTTATCATTTTGCTCATGTCATTGACGACCATTTAATGAGAACTACACATGTTCTACGTGCAGATGAATGGTTTGCATCTTTACCTATTCATTTGCAATTATTTGGTGCCTTAGGATGGCAAGCACCTAATTATGGACATATTTCACCTATTCAAAAAATGGACGGTGACTCGAGAAGAAAAATAAGCAAAAGACATGATCCGGAAGCTAGTGTTACTTATTATGACGAAGAAGGTTACCCGGTAGATGCAGTTATAGAATATCTACTCAATCTTGCAAATTCTGATTTTGAAGACTGGAGAAAGGAAAATCCCAAATTACTAAATAGAGAATTTCAATTAAAAATAGAGAGATTGAGTGGAAGTGGGGCTCTTTTTGATTTTCAAAAATTAAAAGATGTGAGTAAAGAAATTATTGCCAAAATGACAGCTAAGGAAGTAGTGGAAGAAAGTTTAAAATGGGCAAGAAAATATGATTTAGGGCTAGCAGGTCAACTTGAAAATGATAAAAAATATTCTTTACAAATTTTTGATATTGAGCGTGGTGGAGATAAAAGTAGAAAAGATATTGCAAAATGGTCGGATGTTTTATATGAAATAGGTTATTTTTTTGATGAGATTTTTGATTCAGCTGAACTTTATTTTGATAAAATTTTATCAGGAATAGATAAAGATGATCAAAAATTGATTAAAGATAAATTTCTAGAAACATATGATGAAAAAGATTCAAAAGATGAATGG
>JBAYKO010000010.1:0-26822 GCA_041664605.1 Minisyncoccota bacterium
GGAAAAATTTACTCCACTCCTCCAACTAAAGAGATAACCAAAATAATGTTGGATGATACAGGGGGTATTTTAGAAAAAGACACAGAGCATAATTTAGATAAAATTTATTCTCTCCAAAACATAGATAAGGCAATAGAATTATGGGAAGTTTTTCCTTATCATAAGCAAGTTAATATAACTGATAATTTAAGTTTTATTTTTAGAGATACTGGGCATATCTTGGGATCAATGATGATTGAGTTTACTTATAACGGCAAAAAAATAGTATTTACGGGTGATTTGGGTAATTCTCCTTCACCAATATTACCAAATACAGAAGATTTAAAAGATATAGACTATCTAATCATGGAGAGTGTTTATGGGGACAGAAATCATGAAACCAGAAATGAAAGAAGAGAAAGGTTGGAAGAGGTTATCGAAGATAATGTTAAAAGAAAAGGAGTTTTAATGATTCCAACATTTTCACTTGAGCGAAGCCAAGAACTTTTGTTTGAAATAAATAGTTTAATGGAAAATAACAGGATTCCCCTTGTCTCATTTTATTTTGATTCACCTCTTGCCATTAGGTTAACAGAAGTTTATCAAAGGTATAAAGATTATTTTAATGAAACAGCTAAAAAATTAATTGAATCTGGTGACGATATTTTTAAATTCTCAGGATTGAAAAGTACTCTTCAATCTGATCAATCAAAATTAATTTTAAGTGCACCAAAACCAAAAATCATTATTGCTGGATCAGGAATGTCGTCAGGTGGAAGAATTACTCATCATGAAAAAAATTATTTACCAGACCCAAACAATATTTTACTTTTGACTGGGTATCAATCATTTGGAACTCTTGGCAGAAAAATATTAGATGGAGCAAAAAAAGTTTATATATATGGTGAAGAAGTTCCTGTGAGAGCAAAAATTGTTGTCATTGATGGTTATTCTGGTCATAAAGATTCTGATGGCTTAGTAAATTTTGTTCAAAATATAGCAAATTCAGTCAAAAAAGTTTTTGTTGTTATGGGTGAACCAAGATCATCATTATTTTTAGCTCAAAAATTAAAAGATGGTTTAGGAATAGATGCTTATCCTCCAGAAGCTGGGGAAGTAGTAGAATTGGAGTGTTAATTTTTTAAAATATAATATAATATAATTTAAATATGATTAAGGAAAATGAAAATGATTACATAGATTTTAATAAACATGAACATAAAAAGTTCAAACTTTGTGTTTCTGGTGCTGCTGATACTGGACATTGTGGGGTAGGGGCACTCGATAAAGCAAAAGAATTAGGAAGAGAAATTGCGCGACAAGGTGGAATAATAGTCACAGGTGCAACTACTGGGTTTCCTTTTTGGTCAGCTATGGGTGCAAAAGAAGCGGGTGGTTTTTCTATTGGATTTTCTCCGGCTGCAAACGAAAAAGAACATGTAGAAATTTACAGACTTCCAATAGATTATATGGATGTAATAGTTTACACCGGTTTTGGTTATCCAGGTAGAGATTTGCTTTTAACTAGATCAGCTGACGCTATATTTATAGGTTGTGGAAGAGTTGGTACAATACATGAATTTACAATTGCTTTTGAAGAAAATATTCCCATAGGAATATTGGAAGGAGAATGGGCAACAGATGAGATTATAAAAAATATAATTGAAAAAGGCAATCGTCCAAATAATAAAATAATCTATGATCCAGACCCTAAAAATTTAGTTAGTAGAATAATAGAATTAGTTAAAAAGGATAAAATAGAGGAATTTAAATTAGTTAAAACAGATGTTAAATTAGGACAATAAAAAAATCCCCCAGATGGGGGATTTTTTTTAAAGACTTTTTATTATTTTTTCAAATATTTCTGGATTTTTTTCTGCGATTTCTGCGAGGATTTTTCTATCTAGATTTATTGATTTCTTTTTTAGTTTGTCTATAAATTTACTGTAAGACATATCATATTTTCTAACAGCTGCATTGATCTTTACTTGCCACAATCTTCTTTTATCTGCCTTTTTATCTTTTCTATGGGCAAAAGAATATTTTCCGGCGTGAACTAAGGCTTCTTTAGCTTGAGCAACTTTTGTGCTTCTTCCAAATCTAAAACCTTTTGTTTGTTTTAGGATATTTCTTTTCTTCTTTGCTTTAATTGTTCCTCTTTTTACTCTTGTCATATTGTTTAATTAAAAGGCAAAAACTTAGCTTTGTCTTTATTACTAATTTTAAAATTGGATGTTTTTCTTCCTGCTAATTGGCTTGTTCTTGATTGTTTTGCATTAAAATGATTAAAACCAGGCTTTCTAGCTAAAATCTTTCCATTTTTTGTTATTTTTAATCTTTTTGTAAGTGATTTTTTTGTCTTCATATTTTTTATTTACTCTTCTCTATTGTAATTATTATACCTTTAGGGTTCTTTTTATAAGGTTCAGCTATTTTATAATCTTCTGTAATCAAATGCAATATACGATCTAATCTTTCTTTTAAGAAAGCTTCATTCATATATTTTGCTCTTCCTGCAAGAAATAATTCAATCTTTATTCTATGTCCTTCTTTTAGCCATTTTGATGCAGTCTTTGCTTTTAATAGAAGATCATGTTCTCCTGTTGCTATCTTAACTTGAACAGACTTTGTTTCAGTTGTGTGAGAATTAGCTTTTGCTTTTTTCTGTTTTTTATTTTCTTCGTACTGATATTTTCCATAATCCATTATCTTCACAATAGGAGGATTGGCATTTGGAGAAATTTCTATTAAATCAAGATTCTTTCTTTTAGCAATTTCAAGAGCCTCACTGAATTTTAGAACTCCAAGATTAGTGCCTTCATCATCTATAACCCTTATTTCTTGTGCTCTTATTTGGTTGTTTATTCTAGCTCTCAATTTTGTTTATTTAAATCTATTACTGATTTGTCTGCTTATTTTAGCCTATCACTTAAAAAAAGTCAATAAAATCAGTGTTTTTATGGTAAGCTATAAAAATATAATATGGAACAAAAAGTCTTTAATTTATATAAGAAAATAGGCGAAACCCCACTTCAAAGACTGGATCGTTTTATAAATGAAGGTGGTTTATTGGGTGAAAAACTAAGCTATGTTGGAAGACTCGACCCTATGGCTTCTGGAGTAATGATTGTGGTTTTGGGAGATGAAAATAAAAATAGAGCCAATTATCTTTCTTTTGACAAAGAATATGAATTTGAGGTTATTTTTGGCGTTAGTACTGATACACATGATTTACTGGGTAAAATTACTTCTTTTGATAATAAGAAATTAATCCAAGAAGATTTTAGTTTAGAAATTGAAAAAGAATTAAAAACATTTTTGGGTAAAATTAAACAAAAGTATCCCATCTATTCCTCCAAACCAGTTTCAGGTAAACCTCTTTTTGAATGGGCAAGAGAAGACAGGTTAGAAGAAATAGAAATTCCAGAAAAAGAAATTGAAGTTTTTAATACTTCACTTTCAAAGACTTATCAGATTTCAAGAGATGAATTGGAAAATAATATTAAAGAAAAAATAGAGTTAATTAGTGGAGATTTTAGACAAGAAGAAATTTTAAAAACTTGGGACAAATATTTAAAAGAAAACTCACAAGAGAGTTATTTAATTGCAAAAATTAAAATAAATTGTTCAAGTGGAACTTATGTCAGAAAAATAGTTGATGATTTAGGAAAGAAATTAGGAATTCCAACAACAACTTTTTCAATCTCAAGAACAAGAGTGGGGGATTATAAAATTGAAGATAGTATGAAATAAAATTAACCAAAAAAGTTAAAGACCCTCGGAAGGGTCTTTTTTTAAGAGATTTTGGTAAATGGTTTTTAGGTTAGGTTTTGACAACGGCCAGTCTAAATGGGTACCCCAGGTCTTCAGGTACTGGGATTACTTGGTGCTCATTTTTGGGGATAATAAATCTTGTTCTTTTAACTTTTTTAATGAGAACATTTTGATCTTTTACTTGTGTGCTTTCTGCTCCGCTATCCAACATGTAGTTGACTGCTGCTGCGAAGTTTTCCCCATTGTGTTTTCTTAAGCCGTTTAAAAATTCACTCTTATTATTATTGTCCATTCACTTATGTATTTTGGAAGTTCATCTGTCTAGATCATATCATTTTAAAAATAAAAGTCAAATCTTTCTTACCTGTTAATAAAAAAAGACCCTGTTGCATACAGGGTCTTTTAGGTTGGATTATATTTTTCCAATAACTTCTTGACCAGAATGATTTCTGGTTCAGAAAAATGGTTGCTCATTTTTGGAATAAATGAGTATAATTCAACTAATCTATTGAAACTATTTTCGTGCTCAATAGCTCTCAGGCTATCGTATTCCCAATTTTTCTCTGTTTTTTGCCTTTCTGGCTCAAAAAGAGGATTTTCTTCTATTGTGTAAAAACTTTTTTGTCTTAACAATAAAAGACTAAATTCCCTTTCTTGTCTCAGTCCTTCTTTCCCTTGTTCAATTTCTTCTTGTCTTATTTTTTTATATTCTTCAAGTTTATTTTCGACAAGAATAGTTAAAGCGTAATCTCCGACAACTTCAAGAGAGTCTCTTAAAATTTTAATGGCTTTATCTCCATCAAAAATATGAAAAATGATTTCTCCATAATTTTCGAGATGTTTCGGAATATTTTTTATTAGTTCAAATTTTATCTTTCGAATCTCATTTAGGAGTTGTTCTTTCGCTACTCCTTCATATTCTGGGCTCAGTAATAATTTTTGATTTTTTTCCGAATTTATTTTCCATAAAGAAATATTCTTCATGGCTATTGTTTCAGCCGTTTCGATCTTCTTTTTAAGAGTTTCCTCTAATAAAAAATAAAATAGCTCCCCATATCTTTCATGTTCAGGAGAACCAACAGGACAGTCTTTGGAAATTCCAATTAAATTTTCAAAAGATTTTGCCTCAGAAACCTTTTTTTCAAAATAGTGTCTCCACTCAAAAAAAAGATCTTTATCAAAATCATTTTGAAGATACCTACTTTTGGCTTCCTCTAAATTTTTTGTCTTGAATTTATCTATGCCTAAGATAATCTTTACTCTCAGAAGACAAATGCCTGTTCTTTGAGCAAATTTTTCAAGATCTTCAGGAGACAAGCCCCTAAAAAGACCTTGATTTTGGGCATTTATAATAATATTTCCCATAATTTTCTTTTTAAGAAACTTGTTTTTCTGGCTTTATTATGCAAAATTATGAGAAATAAGTCAATCCCCCACTTATGTATAAGTGGGGGGTTGGGGCATATAAAAACTCCAGTTTTAGCTGGAGTTTTTATATAGGTATTTTAGGACATACCCGACCTCTTGGGAGTTAAGTGTATCAAAAATAAACTGAAATTATTTAAAGATCTGTGGAAAACTAAAAGCCCCGACTTAGGTCGGGGCTTAAAAAAGATTATTTTAGTTTATAAAAACACTTGTGATAATAAAAGCGCATGTGCATATCGCCATCCCGGCTAGAATTCTCAGGACTGGGAATGTATCTTTTATGTACAAGACAAAGATCAACATTCCAATGAAGAATGGTACCCGGTTTAAAAAAGTAAGAAGGTAATAATACTCCTTCATGTTTTCTAAATGAGTTAGGGATAATGATACCCCCGAAACACAAATTAGAATCACTGATACAACCAATAAGAAATTTTTCATTGCTATAAATTTACTATTTCTGATTATGATAGTATCACAGTATAAAAAATAAGTCAAGCAGAAAGCCCCGACCTAGGTCGGGGCTTTAAAAGGAATTGCATTATTTAATGGCAGGGATCTTTTTAAGAATTGAGTCCATCCACACAAAACCTGAAGTTCCCATTAGAAAAATCATAGCACTTATATTCATTAAGATTAGAAGAAAACGGCGATCAACATCAGGAATATCGATTATTCCCCCATGAGTATTGATTACTACCACATAAATGGCTAGGCCTATAAAGCCCAACACTAATAATGATCCAATTGATAAGATTATTATTGAAACAATCTTCCCAGTGATTGCTAAGATTTTCTTAGCTTTTAAAATGAGCTCTTTCATAATATATCGAGTTAAAATTTCTAGGTATATTGTATCATATATGTTATAGAAAGTCAATAACTACATGAATAATCATAAAAAATGGGGGCATTTCTGCCCCCTAATTCATTGGCCTCCACAACAATGTGCAGTGGCTCTTAACATCCATCTTTTTAACATAGCGTCTTTTTTTTAAACTCTGGTTTTATTCTAGCATAGAAATAATTAAATTGGGTAAGCCCGCTCACAAGTAAATAAATAATTTACTTGTTCCATCTCCACTCAAAAAACAAAAACACCCTTTCAGGGTGTAATGTTTTTACGAGTGGAGATGGGCGGAATCGAACCGCCGTGCAAAGGATCCTCTTAAACGAGTCTACATGTGTAAATTGTTTACATCGCTTTTGGCGAATTTAAGCGATAAATATATTAAACAAATAAAAATATTTACCACCGATTCTCTTCGTTTTGAAAATAAACCGAGAATTATTTATTTTCTATTCCGATAATATGATGCCTCAACCTCTTTATCGGAAATCAAGAGGTAAGACACCAGCTTTGGCTTACGCGAAGGCTGGAACTAAATCTTTCATACCGAAGTATGGAGATTTTAGTTTAGCGGTTAAGTTTGCACTTATACCTTGTACGAAGTTTAACGAGTTTCCGTACATTCTCGACATGCACATTTAAGATAAAATCAATTGTCTAGGCCGATCATCCCCGCAGTTTTAATTTTATCGAAGTAAAATTAAAACTGCGGGAACGGCCGAACTACTTATTATTCATTTTTCAAAAAACGTCTTATGTTTCTGTCCGACTCTCTTTTTTTAATGGTCTCTCTTTTGTCGAATTTTTTCTTTCCTTTGGCAATAGCGATTTCTACTTTTACTTTATAACCATTATTATACATCGAAATAGGTACTAAAGTCAAGCCTTTAGAATTTTCCGTATCTCCTAATTCTCTTATTTCTTTTTTTGTTAAAAGAATTCTCCTGTTTCTATAAGGGTCATAATCAATTGGGGTATTTGCTGGTTGATAAGGAGGAATATGAGCATTAATCAAATAAGCTTCACTTCCTCTTATAATTACAAAAGCACCCTCAAGCGACCCTTGGTGATTTTTTATAGATTTAACCTCAAAGCCTAAAAGCTCAATTCCTCCTTCGAATTTTTCTAAAATTTCATAATTAAATTTCGCTTTTTTGTTTTCTATAAATGTCGCCATCATTTTAATATTAACATATTTGATGTATAATTTAGTTATGAAAAATAGAGAAACACCAGAAATTAATCAAGAGAGTACAATTTCAAATACTCTTGAAAAAGAATTTCCAAGTGCAGCTTTTAAGGAAATTGTTGAACATAATAATGAAAAATATATAAAGTCTTTTTACCCATCTAAAATTAAGGAAGGAAAAGTTGAAAAATGGGTACCACAATGGATTAAGTTAGATGACAATTTTAATACAAAAAATTTACTGGATAGCACTGAAGAACTGGAAGATTTAGGTTATAAGGAAGGAAATATCAATGATTTAAAAAGAACTCACAAAACACCAATAAGTTTTACAGATCTTGATGGTAAAAAAGTAAATTTACCAGCAAGGTGGATTATTCGTGTTGATGTTAAAAAGTATATATATGAAAATATTTGGATTCAGACTATTGTTGATGATGGTAGTGAAGAAATTCCACTCAAGATAAGATCTCTTATTGTTAAGGAATTTTTATCTGAATTAATGGGTAAAGCAATTATCTACTCAAATAAACCTGATACTAGAGGTTCTGATTTTTCGCATTATAGTATTGAAGAAAATGTTTTACCAAAGCAATATCGGGAACTAGATAGTTTTTCTAAGATATATAAATGGTTCGTGGATAATCAACCAGAAATATTTGGTAAAGATTTTGAAAATTTAATCAAAAAATCAAAAGACCAAACACAAAATACCAGAAAAGCAAATATTGAAGCATTAAATGAAAGACGTGAGAAGGCAATTAAGGTTGCTTTTAAGGAAGGTATTGACTCTAGGTCGGGGAATAAGCAATGGGAAGCTAGAGTTGGGGGTATTCTTTATATATTAGATCGGTCAAGTGCTAGAACCTATAATCCTAGTGAAGGCCCAATACCTGTTGAAAAAAATATTGACATAATTCCGAATAAGGTAGTCTTAGTATCGAGAATTTAGTTTCTATTTTATATTTTTATAAAACCAACAGTTGTCGGTTTTTTCTTTTAAAAATTTACCATTTTAGTGTATAATGGCCGTACTTATGGATTTACAGACGAAAAAACCAAAAAAACAAAAAGGAAGTAAATTTTCTATGAAAAACAAGTTTTTAACCCAAGCTCTAACTATTTTTATGGTTTTTCTTATAATTTCTGCTATTTACTCAATTCTCTTTGATAACCAAAAAACAATAAAACAAATTGCTATTTCAGACTTAGCAAAAAGTATAACAGCAGGGGAAGTCAAAAGCGTGGAGGTTAAAGGTGATAATTTAAACATAATTTTAAATGATGGAACCCCTGAAGTCGCAAAAAAAGAAGCTGAATCTTCACTTTCTCAAACACTTGCAAATTATGGTGTTACAAAAGATAAATTAGATCAAGTTGTTATAGATGTAAAAAATGACACAGGAATTGGTTATTGGCTTTTAAATATTTTACCTTTTGTTCTGCCAATTCTTTTTATTGTTATTTTCTTTTGGTTTATTTCTCGCCAAGCAAAAAGTGCTGGCATGCAAGCATTTTCTTTTGGACAAACAAAAGCAAGGATCACAGACCCAAATGATAAAAATCAAAAAGTTACTTTTAAAGATGTGGCTGGAGTAAAAGAAGCCAAAGAAGAATTGAAAGAAATTGTAGACTTCTTAAAAAATCCTAAAAAATTTATCGATATTGGTGCCCGAATTCCAAAAGGAGTAATTTTAACCGGTGCTCCCGGAACTGGAAAGACCTTGCTGGCAAGAGCTGTAGCAGGGGAAGCTTCAGTACCATTTTTCCATTTATCAGGATCTGAATTCGTGGAAATGTTTGTTGGAGTGGGGGCATCTCGTGTGAGAGATTTGTTTAAACTTGCAAAAAAAGCAGCGCCAGCAATTATTTTCATTGATGAAATTGATGCAGTTGGAAGAGTAAGGGGGACTGGTGTCGGTGGTGGAAATGACGAGAGAGAACAAACCTTAAATCAAATTTTAGTTGAAATGGATGGTTTTGAACCAAATGAAAAAGTTATTATCATGGCAGCGACAAATAGACCAGATGTTTTAGACCCAGCACTTCTTCGCCCAGGAAGATTTGATAGAAGAGTAATTCTTGATTTACCAGATAGAGCTGACAGAGAAGAAATTTTAAAAATTCACTCACTTAAAAAACCTTTTGCTGAAGATGTGAATTTAAAAGTAATTGCAGAGAGAACACCTGGATTCTCTGGTGCAGATCTTTATTCATTAATGAATGAAGGGGCAATTTTAGCAGCCCGTGAAGATAGAAAGAAAATTTTCCAATTTGATTTAATAAGAGCCATTGAAAAAGTAATGCTCGGACCTGAAAGAAAAAGTCATCTATTTTCAAAAAAAGAAAAAGAAATTACCGCTTATCATGAAGCAGGGCACGCGCTTATTTCTTCTGTACTTCCATATGCTGATCCAGTTCATAAAATTTCAATTGTGGCTCGTGGTTATGCAGGGGGTTATACTTTAAAACTTCCACTTGAAGATAAAAGATTACAATCCAAAAAAGAATTTTTAGATGATATTGCAGTTTCGCTTGGTGGTTATGTTGCAGAAGAAATGATTTTTGGAGATATAACAACTGGACCATCAAATGATTTACAAGTAGCGTCAGCACTTGCAAGATCAATGGTCACAAAATGGGGAATGTCAGATTTGATTGGGCCAATCGCACTTGAAGAATCTGGAAGCAGAATGTTTTTTGGTAGAGAAATTCAAGACAATGAAATATCACAAGAAGTGATGGCAAAGATTGATTCTGAAGTTTCAAAAATAATCAACGAAGCTTTTGAGAAAGCTAGACAAATTTTAACTGGCAACAGAAAAGCACTTGATGATATTGCGCAAAAATTAATGGAAGTAGAAACCATAGAACAAGAAGAATATGAAAAAATAATTATAGCTAATGGAATATTACCGAAGAAAAAGGAGGATATAGAACATCAGAAATAAAAAATCCCCAATAGGGGATTTTTTATTTGGTGCGTGTGCCAGGACTCGAACCTGGGACCAGTCGTGTATAAGACGACGGCTCTACCAACTGAGCTACACACGCATATGTTCCTAACAATATATCATCTAAAAGGCTTTTGGTAAACTAATTTATTTTTGTTTACTCAAAATGAATATCAGATTTTCGCTCCCCGATAATTTGCTTTAATTTTGGGTATTTTTTAAGGTCAAAATCTTTTTTGATTAATTCAGTTGCTTCAAGACGGGCGGCTTCAACCATTTTTAAATTTTTTATTGCTTCCATTCCTAGATCAGAAATACCCCATTGTTTTTTACCAGATAATTCTCCGGCACCACGCAGACTTAAATCAAGTTCAGAAAGTTCAAAACCATTTTTAGCAGTTTTTAAAGCCTTTAATCTGTCTAATGATCTTTGAGTTTTTGTATCAGCGAAAACATAACAATATGCTTGGTGTTCACTTCTTATTACACGACCACGCAATTGGTGAAGTTGAGCTAATCCAAATCTTTCAGCTCCTTCAATAATTATAATTGTGGCATTAGGAACATTTACTCCGACTTCAACCACTGATGTAGCGCATAAAATATCAATATTTCCTTCTGAGAAATCTTTCATCACTTCTTCTTTTTTATCTTTACTCATTTTGCTGTGCAGGATTCCAATTTCTTCTTTCTGGAAAATTTCTTTTTTAAGCCTTTTGGCTTCGGCAGTTACAGATTTTACATTGAGAGCTAATTCTTTTTCAGGATCAGGTTCATCAATACGCGGGCATATCACATACAATTGTCTTCCTTTTTTTAATTCCAATTTTATTTCATCATAAGTTTGTTCTCTCTTTTCTGGGGTAATAATTTCTGTGATAATTTGTTTTCTCCCGTGTGGCATTTCATCAAGTAAGGTTAAATCTAAGTCTCCATAAACTGTAAGTGCGAGTGTTCGAGGAATAGGAGTGGCTGTCATAGATAATAAGTGTGGAGCAATACCGTCTTTCCTTATTAATTTTGATCTTTGCTCCGTTCCAAATCTATGTTGCTCATCAATAATAGCTAAAGCTAGATTTTTAAATTTAACAGATTTTTGAATAAGAGTGTGTGTACCAATTAAAATCGGAATTTCTCCATTTTCAACCCATTTTAAAAGTTGAGGACGTGAAATTGTAGTCCATCCATCTGGAGAAACTTTTGAGGGAAATTTTTTACAAGTGCTCCCAGTAAGAAGTCCAATATTTATATTTAAATGTTTAAAGTTTTGAATAAAAGATTCAAAATGTTGACTAGCTAAAATTTCAGTCGGTGCCATGTAGGCGACTTGAAGATTTCCAAAAGTTTGCCTCTCGGCTAAATCAGCCGAAGGCTGATCGCCCGAACTTTTGCTTGGCAAAAGTTTTAGGGGTCTATTTTTTATAATGGCGTAAGAAATTGTGGCAGCGACAGCTGTTTTTCCTGATCCAACATCACCCTCTAATAGTCTTGCCATTGGGTGAGTCTTTACTAAATCTTCATTTATTTGTTCTATGGCCTTGTTCTGTGAAGCAGTTGGTTTAAATGGAAACCTAGAAACAAATTCATCTATGTCTTTTTTATCAACCTCTATTTTAAATGATTTATTTTTTTTGTATTCAGCCTTCATCCTTTGCCTTTCTAATTGAATAAAAAATACTTCTTCAAAAGCAAATCTTTTTCTGGCAGATAGTGCGTCGTTTTCGTTTTTTGGGATATGAACCCAAGTGAGAGCTGATTTTAGTGATGGTAAATTATATTTTTTGATTATTTCTTCATGGATATAATCATCTAAGTCTTGCAAAATTCCACTTTTAAAAATTTTTTCAATTGCGTGGTATAACCATTTTGAAGTTAAGCCCCTAGTTTCGGCATAAATTGGATATCTAAAATTATTTTCCTTTTTTTCTTTTTCAAAAAGTGTTTTGCGTGAATCGATTGGAATATCAATTGTTTTTTCCATTTCTGGATTGGCCAAGTAAACTCCATTTTTCCCGCTTGTTACTCGGCCAGTTAATTTTACATTTTGCCCAACATGAACCATTTTTGCCATATAAGCTTGGTTAAACCAAGTGATTTTTATTTTTCCACTCAAGTCTTCAATCTCAGCTTCACCCACCCCAATTTTACTTCGGAATCCTTTTTTAGTTTTTGCTTTTATTATTTTTCCGTAAATTGTTGAAGTTTCGCCAGGAATTAAATCTTTTATTAATTTTATTTCACTTAAGTCGCTGTATCTGGAAGGGAAGTAATAAAGAATGTCCCGAACTGTTTCAAGTTTTAGTTTTTTGAGTCCGCGTTTAACTTCTTCGGTTAATCTAAACTCATCTTTAATTAAGGAATTCAAATCCATTTAAACATTTTAACATTTTTTACTAAACTGGGTGCTGTTTGACAAAATTTCAATAAAATGTAGTATATGATCAGAAATTGTTAATTAAAAAATGAGATAAAATGGATGAAAGTGCAATAGAAGTTCATAAAAATAGTAAAAGAAGAAGGTCTGTAGTATTAACTAACCTTATTGTAAATGAAGATAATCTTGAAAAAGAATTTTTAAAGATTAGAAAAGGGATAATATTTCAAGTGTCCTATGTAACTCCAGATGTAAAAATTAAGTCTACTTTTTTGGCGGTTAAAAAAATCAGGAATAAACAACAATGGGAGGTTATTGTGTTGAATAAAAAATTCCTACTTTTTATACTGAAAACTCCTATGATTTCTATTCCTTTTACTAAAAAAGTTACTTTATCTCTTGATAATGTAAAAAGAACAAGATTGCCAACAATAGAAATTATTTGCTGAGATAGTACATTCATATTTTTAAATTGCCATTCTGGGGTATCCCAGAATGGCAATTTTTGTTTTTTACTTTTTTAATTTAAAAACTTTATGAACTTTCTACTCATTTACCCAAGTAATCCTTTTATTCTTTCTGAGAGTTCGTCCAAGGTAAAATTTGATTTAATCATAAATGCATTAATACCTAAATCTTGAGCTCTTTTAATATCAGTATCTTCTGAAAGATTAGAGAATACTATAACGGGAATAGCTTTAAATTTTGGGTCTTGTCTGATTTTTGTCAAAATTTCGAAACCGTCAATTTTTGGAAGTAAAAGATCAAGAAGTATCATATCAGGAATTCCTTTTTCTAAAACAGCAAAAGCATCATCAGAATCTGAAGCGATCATTACATCATAACTTTCACTTTTTAATTTCCTTGATACTAGTCCCTGTAAAAAAGTATCATCTTCTATTATCAAAACTTTTTTCATATTCTATATTGTATTATTATGTGTATTTATTGTAAAGTTTCTAAGACTTTTCTGTGGATAAAAGAAGGGTAAAATAGAAAGTTGAGCCAATTCCAAGCTTACTTTCAACCCAAATTTCTCCATCATGTTTTTCAATTATATTTTTACAAGCAAATAAACCAAGCCCTGAGCCATTTATCTGGTCATTATCATTCCTAACCCTAAAAAATTTTCCAAATAGATTTTTAATATATTCTTCTTTAATACCAATACCAGTATCTTTGATAGAAACTTGAACATAGCCACTATCTTTTTTTATAGTTATAAAAACCCTATCTCCTTCCTCGCTATACTTAAGAGCATTTTCTATTAAATTTTGCAGAACAGATCTAATCTTTTCTCTGTCAGCATGAACCAAAGGAAATGTTTCCTCATCTGGTTTTAAAAAGATAACATCAATATTTTTTTTATAAGCCTCACCTTTAAAGTCAAAAAGTGTATCGTCTATTAAATCAACGATATCTAAACTTTCAAAATCATACTCTATTTGCTTAGGTTCTTCTTTATTAGAATCCAACATTTCGTTTACGAGTTTAATCATTCTTTCATTACTCTCATATGTCTTTTCCATAAAACTTTCTTGTTCTTTATTTAATTCACCCAAATCTTTATCTATAAACATTTTAAGAATCCACTTCATCGCAGAAAGAGAAGTTCTAAGTTGATGTGCATTTATAGAAATTAAATCAGTTTTAAATGAATTAAGTCTCTTTAATTTATCATTTTCTATTCTTAATTTTTCCAGGGGGTTTTTTTCGTCCATTGTTCTTTTATTATACCGTACTCCCTTTTGAACATCTAGTGTTTATTGTTGCTCTGATGGTTGTTTTTTGTTATGCTTTAGGAAATCTATGCAAGAAAATCAACCGATTGAACAGCAAAATTTACCAGATAATAAAAATTTCTTTTCTAAAAAAAGGTTATTAGTACTCTCCCTTTTTGCTGTAATTGTTTTGTTAGCATTTTCGTTTTTTAAATTCACAAATCTTGGTAAAGAGTTGATATCTCTTTGGGATGCTAAAAAAAGTTTATTTCCTCTAATTACCATATCTTCTTTAATAGATAGTATTAATCCGTGTGCTTTTTCAGTATTACTCATCACTATTGCTTTCCTTTTTAGTTCAGGTAAAACGAGAAAAGATATTTTTAAAACCGGTTTCTCGTATATTTTTGGAATTTTTTTAATCTATATTTTGATTGGTTTAGGAATTTTACAGGTTTTGATTCTTTTCGGGACTCCACATGTGATGGCAAAAGTAGGGGCTTCAATTGTAATCCTTTTTGGCTTACTTGATATCATAGATGAATTTTATCCAAAATTTCCAATTAAATTAAAGATCCCCAAAATGGCTCATTTAAAAATTGCTAAATTAATGCAAAAAGGGTCACTTATTGCGGCTTTTTTACTTGGGGTAGTAGTCGGACTTTTTGAGTTTCCTTGTACTGGGGGTCCATACTTAACAGTTCTTGGACTTTTGCATGATCATGCAACTTTTTGGCCTGGATTTTTTTACTTGATTTATTATAATGTAATTTTCATTCTACCTTTAGTAATCGTTTTATTTATTGGAAGCGACAAGAACGTTTTACATAAATTAGAAGAATTAAAAAGTACTAAAACAAGGCAAATGAGATTCTTTAGTGGATTGGCGATGATTTTACTTGGGGTAATTATATTTTTGCTATAATTTTGGTAAATTAGATGAAGTAGTATAATATTTAAAATATGTTAAATGAAGATAAATTTCAAAAATTAATAGAAAAAATTCAAGATGAAAAAAAGAGTAATAAACTTGATCTTTCAACAGAAGAGGATTTAAGCATAGCTATTATGAATCTTGTAAGTTTGGAAGAACATTTTTTCTTTACAGCTACAAAAACCGAAAAGCCAGAATATTTTGATTTGATGAACGAAATTAGAGAAATGCGTAAAGAATTATTAGGAAAAATGATAGAAAAGACAGAGGGAGAAACATGGTGTATATCAAAGCATCTTTTAGCAGCCTCAATGCGATTAATTGAAGTTGGAACAAAAAATTTTTCTGATGGCAAAAAAGATGAGGCAAAAGACTATTTTAAAAAGGCAAATAAATTATATTCTCTTTTTTGGGCAATTAGATTAAAACTTATAAATCTAGATGGAGTTAAAAAAATTGAAGATGGAAAGATAAATATTCATGATGATAATCCAAACGATAAAGCATGGGAAGTTGAGGATATATTAAAAAAATTAGTAAATTGTTGCGATGAATAATATTATAGAAAACAAAAAACAAATAATAATTGCACTAGTTGCCATCATTGTGCTTCTTTTTGTTTTTTATGGAATAAAACAGATATCTAACAATGAAGGAACTGGTGGTAAAAATTATAAAGAGTTTGCACAATGTTTAGCTAGTAAAAATGTAACAATGTATGGTGCTTATTGGTGTTCACATTGTTTAAAACAAAAAAAAGCTTTTGGGAAAGCATTTCAATATGTTCCTTATGTAGAATGTACTAAAGAAATAGATAAATGTGAGACTAATAGTATAAAAAGTTATCCAACATGGATTTTTGGAGACGGGAAACGATCTGAAGGGGAAACTAGTTTTGAAAAATTAGCAGAACTTTCAGGTTGTCTATTACCTTAATTATTTTTTGAATAGTAAAAACCACCTATATTGCAGGTGGTTTTTACTATGTTACAATTGTTTTATGACAAATCTAAAAAGAGAAAAAATTGCAATTATAGGAGCTGGGGCAGTTGGTTCAACAATCGCCTATACTCTTTTACTAAAAAACCTTGCTTCAAAAATAATTCTAATTGATATTAATGAGAAAAAAGAAGAAGGGGAAGTGATGGATTTAGACGATATCTTACCTTTAATAGAATCAGGAAAAATACTTGGTGGAGATTTTAAAGATGCTTCGGATGCTGATATTATAATTCTAACAGCAGGACTTGCTCAAAAAGCAGATGAGAGTCGTCTTGATTTGGCAAATAAAAATAAAGAAATTATTAAATCGATTTTTGATAAGATCAAACCAATTAGAGAAAATTCCATTGTTCTTGTTATTTCTAATCCTGTTGATGTTATTACTTATTTTGCTAAACAAGTTTCAGGTCTAGTAGATAATCAAGTTTTTGGTACTGGTACAAGTCTAGATACTCTTCGCTTGAGAAGTGAAATAGGGAAAGAATTAAATGTTGATCCTGAAAGTGTAGAAGGTTTTGTATTGGGTGAACACGGAGATACTGAATTTATTGCGTGGTCTTCTGTTTTTGTTGGAGGAGTTCCAGTTTCTAAATTAATTATTGACCCGCAAAAAAATATTAATATTGAACAAAAAGTTAAAAATGCTGCTTACGAAATAATAGAAAGAAAAGGGGCAACTTTTTATGGGATTGCTTCAGTAGTTGCTGAAATTGTTGAAGCTATTTTACTTGACCAAAATAAAGTTATGACTATATCAACAACTTTTACAGACAAAAACGGAAAAAATGTTTGTTTAGGAATTCCTGCAGTTATTGGAGCCGATGGAATAGTAAAAAGATGGCCTCTTGAAATAAACGAAGAAGAAAAAGCAAAATTAGAATTATCAGCTGAAACTATAGCTAAATATATTTAAATGGAAAATCATATAATAAAAAATTTCGATGAATTAGTCGGGGGCGATAACTATAGAAAAATAGCACTCGAAATAGTTGAAGCAGGACTTTTTGCTATTAATACAGAAAAAATTATTAATGACTCAATTATTTTAAATGGACCTGCCCGCAATGCTGATAGCATAGCTACTGCAGGCGGGGAAATTTTAAAAATAAAAGATAAGGAATTTAATTTATCGGAGTATAAAAGAGTTAGACTTTTTGGTTTCGGAAAAGCATCTTTAAATGCCATTGTTGCGATTGAAAAAATTTTAGATACAAAAATAACTGATGGAGTTGTAATAGATATAAATATTGGAGATACAAAAAGAGTGAAAAGTTTGAAAGGAAGTCACCCTGTGCCATCGATTGATAATTTTAATGCAACAAAAGAGATTGTAGAAATGGCTAAAGATTCTAAAGTTGATGATTTAATTTTAATTGTTGTCTCGGGTGGTGGGTCATCACTTCTGTCTTATCCGGAAACCGAATACAAAGAAGGAAAAGAACTTTATGAAGAATTTCTTAAAAGTGGTGGAACTATAAAGGAATTAAATACTATAAGAAAACATATTTCTCAGGTTAAAGGCGGAGGACTAGCAGAAATGTTTTATGGAGCAACTATTGTTGGCCTCATTTTTTGTGATGTTTCTGGTGAAAGATATTCTGAAGTAGCATCTGGTCCAACATATAAAGATGAGACGACAAATGAAGATGTTAAAAAATTAATGGAAAAATATAATATAAAAAATGATCTTGATTTAATAGAAAATCCTAAGGACGATAAATATTTTGGAAAAGTTACAAACATTGGTTTGGTTTCAAACAAAGTAGCACTTGAGGCTATGCTTAAAAAAACTGAAGAATTAAATTTAAGTGGGGAAGTAATTTCATGGGAAATTTTTGATTCTGTAAAAGATACTGTTTTTGAAATGGTTAACGCCTCAGAATCAAGTAGAGATGTTATTTTAGCTGGAGGAGAACCAAAACTAGAAGTTACTGGAAATTCTGGAACTGGTGGTAGGAATTTATATTTAACTATGGCGGCAATTCCTATTCTAAGAGATAATCAACTTCTTGTTTCTATTGCTTCAGACGGCAGGGATAATAGTGATGTTGCAGGGGCAATAATTGATAAAAAAATAATTGATGAAGTTAATAATTCCAGTATTGATTATAATGATTATATGGCAAGATTTGACTCACTTAATTTTCTTAAAAATTTTAATAATATGATTATCACTGGTCCGACTGGTTCTAACGTTTCTGATTTAATAATTTTAATTAATAAAAAATAATCTATCTATGGAAAGTAAAATTACAAAAATTTTAGCGGAAGAAATTAAAGATTCACGAGGAAATCCAACTTTAAAAGTTACTGTTTGGTCAGATGATAAATCTGATAGTTTTTCTGTTCCGTCTGGGGCAAGTACTGGGGCTCATGAAGCTCACGAACTTCGTGACTTAGATGGCAAAGGGGTTAACACCGCTATAGAAAAAGTAAACAACATCATTGCACCAGCTTTAATTGGGCAGGATATTTTTAACCAAAGAAAAATAGATAAAACTATGGCTACTTTGGATTGGTCACTCAATAAAGATAATATCGGCGGAAATTCTATGATAGGTGTTTCAATCGCTTGTGCTAAAACGGCTGCTAAAGTCAAAGGTGTAGAAGTTTTTGAATATCTAAGAACACTAGAAGATATTAAACCGAGTCAAGAAATTCCAAATCTTTTTATAAATTTAATAGAGGGTGGTAAGCATGCAAAAAATCAACTAGCATTTCAGGAATATCATATTGTTCCAATAACTGATAATCTAACAGATGCTGTTGATATGGCAATTAAAATACAAGATAGTTTGAGTGGAATGTTTGAAAAAGAAATTGGAAAGGAATCTACTATTATGGGTGATGAAGGTGGGCTTGATCCTAAAATTAATGAAATCAGAAAACCACTTGAATATTTAGTTGAAGCAATAAAACAAAATAATTTATCTGGAAAAATTAGATTGTCACTTGATGTTGCCGCATCTTCGTTTTTTAAAAATGGTAAATATATAGTAGATGGTAAAAATATTTCTAAAGAAGAATTGATGAAAATTTACAACTCATTAATTAAAGATTTTAATTTATTGGCCATAGAAGATCCTTTTGATGAGGAAGATTTTGATGATTTTAGAAAATTAAAAGAAAATGAAAAAGATTTAATTGTGGTTGGTGATGATTTAACAGTAAGTAATAAAATTCTTTTACAGAAAGCACTGGATGATAAAAGTATTAATGCGATGATTATTAAACCCAATCAGATTGGTACATTATCTGAAACATTAGAAACGATGAAATTAGCAAGACAAAATGATATTAAATTAATTGTTAGTCATAGAAGCGGAGAAACAGATGATGATTTTATTGCCGACCTTGCTTATGCTTTTGGATGTTTTGGTCTTAAAACTGGTTCTCCTAAGAGACTAGAGAGGATGGTAAAATACCAAAGATTAATTAAAATATCAAAAAATTGACCAAGTTTTTCGTTTTGTTATAATACAAAAATATGGAAAATGAAATAAAACAAATTAAAGAATCAGTAGATATTATAGCTAAAACAACAGCTTCTATTTTGGATAATATGGCTACCAAACAAGAACTTATGGAGGTTAAAGAAGAACTTCATGATTTCAGAACAGAAATGAAAAGTTTTAAGAATGATACAGGAGATTCAATTGAAAAGATTGATAAAGAAATAGCAGATTTAGAAGACACAGCATTACTTAATGATAAAAGAATCGAAAAATTGGAGAATAAAATTTTTGTCTAGAATCACATAACACGGAATATAAAACATATAACAATTTAAAATGACACATTTTCTGCAGGTGCGGAAAATGTGTCATTTTTAGAATTAATAAAAAACTAGTATAATTAACACATGCAAAGTAAAGCACAAATTATCGCCACCATTGGGCCGGCGACTAAAGACAAGGAAATATTAAAGAGTATGATGGAGCATCAGATGGATGTGGTTCGTTTGAATTTCTCATGGGGGACATATGAAGAACACGCCGAATATATAAAAAATGTCAGAGAGGTTGCTATGGAATTAGGAAAAGAAATTCCCATTATTCAAGATTTATCTGGACCAAGAGAACAAAAGGGAAGTGAGCATGGTTTTGATGAATCAAAAGAGAGTGTAATTACAGAAAAAGATTTAAAAGATTTAGAATTTGGAATTAGTCATAATGTTGATTACATTGCTATGTCTTTTGTTGGGGGAGCGGAAGATGTTTTAAAATTGAAAGAAGAAATAAAAAAGCGCGGTGCTTTGATCCCTGTCATCTCGAAAATTGAAAGAAAAATAGCGCTTGATAATTTAGATAAAATTATTGAAGTAACGGATGCAATAATGGTTGCGCGGGGTGATTTAGGAAATGCTATACCACTTGAACAGATTCCTTTTGTAGAAAAAGATATAATTCTAAAATGTAAAAAGGCAGGGAAGCCAGTAATAACTGCAACTCAAATGATGTTTTCCATGAAAGACAATAGAGTTCCAACCAGAGCCGAAATGACTGATGTTGCCTACGCAATAATGAGTGGTTCAGACGCTGTGATGTTGTCAGAAGAAACAGCAGTGGGGCTATATCCTGTTGAGGTAATTGAAATGATGGAGAAAGAAATTGAAGAATCAGAGAAACATCTAAAAGATTTTGTGATTAATCCACTGGTTATTAAAAAATAAAAATTAATGAATAAAATTGCAATAATTGGAGCGGGGGAAATAGGGGGAGCAATAGGGAGTATCTTACAGAAAAAAGGTGAGCAAGTTTTTCTTTGGGATAAAGATGAAACAAAAATTCCTGATCAAAAACCACTAAATGAAATAATTTCTGAAGCAGAGTTTGTGTTTTTTTGCGTTCCGTCGCCAGCATTAAGATCTGCTGTGAGTGAAATTATTCCTTTTTTAAATAAAGAAACAATAGTTATTTCATTACCGAAAGGAATCGAAGTTGGGACTTTAAAAAAAATGGATGAAATCTTGGAAGAAATTTTACCAAAAGAACAAAATTTTGGAATTTTGGGTGGGGCAATGTTAGCTGAAGAATTAAATAAAGGGCTTACAGGTACTTCGATTTTGGGAACAGAAAAAGAAGAGACTTACAGAGCCTTTGAGACATTGTTTTCAAATACAAAAATAAAAACTGAATTTTCAAATGATGTAAAAAGTGTCGCAATTTCTGGGATTTTAAAAAATATTTATGCGTTTGCAATTGGAATAAGTGATGGACTTAAGTGGGGAGGAAATCAAAAGGGTTGGCTCTCTTCAAGATGCATAAAAGAAATGATAGATATTACAGAAATTTTAGAAGGTAATAAGGAAATCATTTTGGGGTCAGCTGGTGTAGGTGATTTTTTAGCAACAGGTTTTAGTCCTTATTCAACAAATCATCAAATGGGGAAAGAATTAGTAAAAACAGGAAAATGCGAGAAAAGAAGTGAGGGTCTAATTTCTACCCCTCTTATAATTGCAATTCTTGGAGAAAAAGCTAATGATTTTAAAATCTTAAAAGCTCTTGGGCAAATAATAGTAAAAGGAGAAAAATCCGACGATGTTTTCAAAAATTTAATTTAAAATACACCATTTAGTTTTTTAATTAGTGACCCCAACGGTTACAAAGGTGTTATCATTATTTGTTACTGAATATTGAAAAACCGTTCCATCAGGAGCAATAACTTTGTTTGCAGCTAGTGTTTGGTTTATATTTTCTAATTTATAAACAATCATATACCAAGATCTAGGAGCTCCTCCGTATCCACCTTGTGAAAAATAATAATATGCATTTGTTGCATTTCCTCCACTAAAAACAGGAGGGTTTTTGTTTATTGGGTCAATTGGATCTTTTGTTGGGAAAGACTCAGAAAGATTAAGATTGTTTAAAAGACTTCCATTATCTTTAATCCAGTGTCCATCTGAGGTAAGGCACTGTACACTATTTGACCACCATGTGGCGGGTGCAGTAGACCCACAGTTTCCAGATAAAGGATATTGTCCATTTATATCATAATACATAGCCAATGCGTTTTGAATCTGATGAATGTCTGAATTACGCCTAGCATCTCTTCCTTTTGAGCGTGCTTTGTTTAGACTAGTTAAAACAATGCTTGATAAAATACCAATAATAGCAACCACTACTAAAAGTTCGATAAGAGTAAAACCAGCACCAAATTTCTTCTTAGAAGAAGTTTGGTGCTGGTTAAAACCTTGTTTTTTTATTAATTTATTCATGAATTAAATCAAAAACCTATATTTTAAATTATATCAACAAACGAGAAGTAAAACAAAAATTTATTTTTATTTTATTCGAGTGTGGTTGATATATGGTAATCCATATATCAATAATATTTTTTTTAATTTTTAAATATTCTTTATGGGGATAATATTCCAAATACTAGGATCTTCAACTCCTAAAACCCAAGCAGAAAATCCTCTTAATCCTTTATCTTTTACAAGATCATATTTTAATTGAAAACTCTTTTGATTTTCATGCCAAACTTTGTAATTTTTTCCCAAATTAGAATAGGCAAGCCACGCAACCCCTAGGTTTTCATCAAATCCTTCTGTGGAGAAATAAGTTTTTCTTAATATTTCTAATTTAGAATAAGATCCAGTATCTACTTTTTTAAGAGAATTTAAATCCCATTTCCAATAGTACATAGGAATTCCTAAAGACAATTTTTCGGGTGGGACTTTGTCTTCTAAGTAAGTTAAAATTGATTTTACATAATCAAGGGAGGCTGTTGGACCAATAGATTCTGGGTCATCATATGCCATTATACTTATAAAATCTGAATTCTCAGCTATTTTTTTATAGTCAAAAACTCCGCCCCAATTTTTATAAGCACTAGTATTTTGGTTATCGTCATCTGTTCTTGCGATAGCTGCCACACTTAAAATTAAATTCTCTTTTTTAAATCTATCGTGAGCCTTTTTAACAAATTTTGTATATCTATCTCTGTCCGTATAAATCATGTGTTCAAAATCAAATTGCCAACCAATATAATTTTCTTTTTTAGCTTCTTTAACCAGAGTGTTTATCAATGAGTTCTGGGTATTGGGTGAAATGAGAAGTTTATGAATTAATTTTTGATTAAAATTAGCTTGAACAATGAGAGGCATTACCTGAGTATTGTTTTCAGAAATAATTTTTCTCATATCGGCGGGCATTTTTCCAGTTACTTTTAGATTGTAATTTAATGTATATAGTTGAGGAGCAAACACATCAATTTTTGAAGCGTTTTGCTTAAAACTTTCTACTCCACTTTTAAGATAAGAGTAATAAAATATTTTCTCAAAAGATTTATCTTGCTGAGTATCAGTAGCTAAAGAAATACCAGGTAAAATTAGGAAAATCAATGAGAAAAAAATAATTTTTATTGCTTTGTTCATGGATTATAAAATTGCGGAGAGGGCGGGATTCGAACCCGCGAACCTTTTTACAGGTTACCTCGTTAGCAGTGAGGCGCTTTCGGCCACTCAGCCACCTCTCCATTTATTATTTTTTTTAAACCATTTCCACTTTTGTAAGATTTAACTTTTTTCTCTAAAATTCTAGCCTCTGCTATTGTTTTAGTTTCTGAATAACAAATTAAATCCCAAATACCTTTTTTTGTAGTAATACTACCAGTATTATTTTTATGGCGTTGCATTCGTTTATAAAGATCAACACAAGATCCAATATAATATTTTTTACTAACTTTGTCCTGAATTATATAAACAAAAGCCATTGTAGTTTTACCTCATTAGCAGCTCGCCCCGCCACGGCGGGGTAGAGCGCTTTCGGCCACTCAGCCACCTCTCCATTTATATATATTTCAATAAGTTTAATTTATCACACTTTTTTATTCTTTCATAACCTTTTACATGTTATAATTATTTAAGTATGAATAGTCCCAAATCTCAATTTTATTTTCTTCTCGTTTTATTAGTAGGGGCTCTTGTCTTGGCATTTTTAATGTTTAAGCCATTTCTTTATGCAATTATTCTAGCTGGGATTTTTTCTATAATATTTCAGCCTATTTATAAAAAAATAAATACTTTTACAAAAAATAGACAAAGCCTAGCTTCTTTTCTCACTGTTCTTCTTATTATTATTTTTGTCTTTATTCCAGTTGTTTTTCTAGGAACCCAGATTTTTCATGAAGCTAAACAACTTTACACGGATATAGTTATAAAAAATGAGGGAATTAATCTTTCGGAAATTTTTGATGGCTTTAACAATAACCTTAGTGGATTTTTGCCCGGGGCTCAAATAATATCAATAGACTTTAATCAATATGTAAGTAGTGGGTTACAAAACCTAATTAACAACATAGGTCCAATTTTTTCAAACTTTGCTAAATTTTTAATGAATTTCTTTATCTTTTTACTTTCACTATTTTTTCTTTTAAAAGATGGCAACAAGCTTAAAAAATATCTCATTTCTCTTTCGCCGTTGCCTGATTTTGATGATAAGATAGTTTTTGCCAAGCTTAAACTATCTATTGAATCAGTTGTTAAAGGAAGTTTATTTATTTCTTTAGCTCAAGCAACCTTAACTTCCATTGGTCTAGCTATTTTTAGTGTTCCTAACCCAATTCTATTTGGAGCAATAACAGCAGTGACAGCATTAATTCCTTCTATTGGTACTGGTATTGTAATAATCCCTGCTGTTTTGTATTTGTTTTTTAACCATATGATTTTGCAATCAATAGGACTTCTAGCTTGGGGTATAGTTGTTGTTGGCTTGGTGGATAGTTTAATAGCTCCCAAAATTATAGGCAAAGGAATAAAATTAAACCCGTTTATTATTTTACTTTCTGTTTTGGGTGGTATTTCATTTTTTGGTCCAATAGGTTTTCTACTAGGACCAATAATCATAAGTCTTCTCGTTTGTTTTATCGAAATTTATTTTTCAATGAAAACAAAAATTTAATAAAATTAGTGAGCAATAGTTATAGCGACCCCAGTAGTAATCCGACCCAGGTCGGATACTACAGGGCGAGATGTGGTTTAATGAAATTTTTATATAATTTTTAATATAAAGTTTCTAATTTCTAATTTCTAATGTGCCACAGTTAGAGCGATTATTTTTCTTGCACCATTACTTTTTAAAATATTTCGAGCTTCTTTTATTGTTGAGCCCGTAGTTACAATATCATCTATTAGGATGATATTTTTATTTTTTATTAATTCTTTATTTTTAATAGAAAAACAATCTTTTAAATTATTTAATCTTTCATTTCTATTTTTTATTGAAGCTTGGCTTTTGGTTTCTCTTGTCTTAAATAATATATCAGTTTGCATTTTAAAATCTTTGTTTAATAAAACCAATTCTTTTGCCAATAATTCTGATTGATTATATCCTCTTTCTTTTAATCTCTTTCGTGATAGTGGAATAGGTATCAAGATTGGGTTTTTAAAATTCTCAAAAATTCCTAAATCAGAAATTTCCTCTAATAGTTTATCGTTTAAGGGTTTGGCTAATATATTAGCCAAACCTCTTTTGTTTTTATATTTAAACATCTTGATTACCTTTTTTATAATAGGGTCTTTATAGTCAAAGACTGAAATTATGTAGTTATTAGGTGTTTCTCTTGATTGGGAAATTTTTAATAAGCAATTTTCACACAAGATAGTGCCATTGTTTTTACAAGAAAGACAGTGTTCTGGGAAGATTAAATCTAAAATTACTTTAAAATAGTTCATGATTGTGGAAAAGTTATATAAAAATTAGTATCTTTGGCTTATTTATATGATATTTATAATACTATATATAAACGGTGTTCGGATAAAATAAAACGACATTGCTTTGTTTTATCCTCTCTTATTGATATAATTATAATAATATTTATTGATTTTATGGACAATATACTGCAGAAAATTTTAGATACTGTTAAAAATATAATTCCTCAAAAAACTCCAGAAAGTATCATTGGAATTGATATTGGCGCGTCCGCCATAAAAGTTGTCCAATTAAAAAAACATAACAATAAAGCTATACTTGAAACATATGGTTCCGTTTCTCTTGGTCCATACGATAATCTTCAAGTCGGACAATTGATAGATCTTACTCCAGATAAATTAGTTACAGCAATACTCGACGTTCTTAAGGCTTCAAATGTTACGACAAAAAATGCAGTTGTTTCCATCCCTGCTGTTTCAAGTTTGATTTTCTTAATAGAAATTCCACCAATGGTCAAAGTAACAGAATTTAAAGATATTGTTCCAACGGAGGCCAGAAAATATATTCCTGTACCAATTACAGAAGTATCTCTTGATTGGTGGATGATTCCTAGAAAAGATGAGCTCCAAGAAGAAATAGAAGGTGGGGTTCCTGTTGATCCAGATCACAAGACTGAAGTTTTAGTTTCAGCAATTCATAAAGATACAGTGGGAAAATATCAGGGAATAATTAGAAACTCAGGACTTAATTCTGATTTACTAGAAATAGAGATTTTTAGTTCTGTTAGATCAACACTAGGGAGAGAAATGTCTTCAGTTCTTGTTATGGATATCGGGGCTTCAAAAACTAAACTTATAATTGTTGAACATGGGATAGTAAAAGGTTTTCATATTATAGACAGAGGATCAGCCGATATGTCAGAAGCACTTTCCAAGTCATTAGATGTTACTTTTGCAAAAGCAGA
>JBAYKO010000011.1:0-25548 GCA_041664605.1 Minisyncoccota bacterium
ACCCCACCTGGTATTACTACACTGTTGGGAAAAGTACTTTGTTTAGTAGTTTTTCTTCTTGTATTAATGAATTTAAAACAAGTAAAACTAGTTTTTTAAAGAAAGTTGGATTATATACAGCTGAAATGGCCAATCTTTCAGATACTGAATTTGATGTAATAGCAGTAAATTTTTGTGGACCTGTCAGCTTAACTCCTCCAATATCTTATTATTACGTAGCAGTGAAAGATAAGTTTGGAGAATATACAACTAAAGATGAGTGTGATACTAATGCTTTTAAATATTATTCTGAACAAACTCCGTATTCAGCTAATTTAATAGCAGTTGGGGTAAGTGGTGATAGTGATAAAATTACTCTTTGTTTTGACACATCTGCAAACAGCTCAGATGTTGATGCTACTACTGATGAATTAACTGGTACTGATTGTGTTGAGGGAACAGATGAATATTGTCTACTTGCCCCACTCCCTGGATTAACAAAGATTAACACTGGTACTAAGGTAGGAGGTTATTTTAATACACTAATTAAGATAGTTATTGGAATAGCTGGAGTACTTGCTGTTATTATGATTGTTTTAGGAGGAATAACATACATGTCAGCTGATGCTATTTCTGGTAAATCTGAGGGTAAAGAGATGATTACCAATGCTATTATAGGTTTAATTATTATTCTTGGCTCATATACTCTTTTAAATACCATTAATCCAGATCTGGTTAATCTTAATTTGGGAATAAAGAAGGTTAGTATAACATTTGATTCAGCCCACGAAGAAGAAGTTTTAGAAAACTTACCAAGTAATAAAACTTTCAAAAAATCTACTTATTATGACACCATAAAAACTCTTGTTGGGAGTAAGTATAATCATTGTATAATGCAGGCAATAATGCAAATAGAATCAGGCGGAACAACTAGCCAAATTATTGGACACGATGAAAATGTAACTCGAATAGTAACAACCTCCAGAAAACCTTTTGTTGATTCCGGAAGAAAAGGAAGTGGAGCAACATTTACAAAAGGAGATATTACTGTACAAAATGATGATGGTGCTAATATGGGGGTGGCACCAAACCCATCTAGTACTACTCTTGGCCTTGATTTAAGATGGTCTCACTCTGTTGGAATGTTTGGACTTACTTTTTTTCCTCCTGATGGTCATGCTACTGATGGTAGTGGTGTAAAAATGAAAGATATATATAATAATACAAATAACGCAGATCTTCTTTGGGCTGTAAATTTTGCTAATAGGGGTTGGAAAAAATGCGGAGATCCATTAGGAGTATTCTATTTCTGGGCAGCTAGTGGTGGTTGTGTAGCAACAGGGAATGCGGCATATGATGCAATAGCATTACAGAAGAAAAGTCTATACGACCAATGTATAGCCCAAGATAATTAATTTTTTAAAAACAAAAAAACCACCGATTGGTGGTTTTTTAATTATATTTTTAGGTCGTTTTCCACTTCTACTCTAGGAATATATTTTATAACAATGTGTCTATTTTCTCCTTCACCAACTGATTCTGTTCTTAAGTCAGATGCATTAGATAAAAATTCATGGATTATTCTTCTTTCAAAAGGAGACATGGGCTCAACATCAACACTGCTTTTGAAAAATCTTGCTCTTTCTCCCATCATGTGAGCCACTGTTTTTAGATTTTCTATTTTTTTCTTTTGATAATCATTTACGTCAACTATAATATTCAATCCATTTCTGTCTTTTTCTTGTTTTTCAACCTCATATTCTTCACCTTCGTTTTTGTTTGGATAAATAAATCTTTCTACTGTTTTTTTGACTAAATAATTTAAAGCTCTTAAGTTTTCTCCATTCTTTCCTATAAAGAATCCTGATTCTCCACTTCTTATATTACACCAGAAAATACCGTCAGGATCTTCTACAAAATAAATATCATCAACAACAAAAGATGTCTTTCTTATTAGATCCTCTATTATTTTTTTTATCTTTTCTTTGTCCATAACTTTTTAATCTTTTCATTTTATTGTTTTATAACCAAAACTCCTTCTTTTTTCATTTTTCTTCTTACATAAATTTCTTGTCCCACAGTAAACATATTACTTATAAACCAATAAAGAGCAATAGCAGCTGAAATTTGATAGGAAATAAAAGCCACAAAGATAGGTAGGAAGTATTTCATCTGAGAACCCATATTTTTTGCTAGTTCATCTTTAAAACTCTTCGATGGTCCAGTTGGTGTAGTGTTTTTAGGCATTGATACAACCGCTTGTAAATACTGAGATGCCCCAGCCAAAAGTGCCAAGATTAAACTTTTACTTTGCATATCAATAAGACCTAAAAATTTCATATTTATTACAGAAGGAACATGCACAAAAGAGTATAGAATATCTGCATTAAAACTCAACTCCTTATAAAATACTAAATAAAGGGCAATAATGATGGGGAATTGAATCAAAAGAAGGAGGCACCCAGAAAATGGGTTGACTTTATTTTCCTTATAAAGCTCCATTGTTTTTTTTGCTTGATCTTCTTTGGCAGGATATTTTTCCTTTATTTTTTTTATTTCTCCGTCTAAATTCTTCAATTTAGCTTGACTTTTTATAGATTTCTGGCTAATAGGGAAGAGAATTAACTTCACAATAATGGTTAAAACAATAATAGCTAAACCAACGTCACCCCAAGGCATAAAAGATATTAATAAAACCAAGGCATTATATATTGGTTGATAGCAAATTGCGTTCCAAAGTAATTTCATATTGCCTTATTGTATCTTAAAAACTATTCTTAGCCAAGAATTAAGAATTTTTATTTAAGCGGGTCAAAATGATTTTTTTGCCATGGATGGCAACGAGATATTCTTTTTATAGAAAGCCATAACCCCTTAAAAGAACCATATTTTTCAATGGCTTCTATTGAATATTCAGAACAAGTTGGGTAAAAAACACAAGTTTTACCTCTTTTTAGGCCTATTTTATTAGGTATCCCTGTGTCTGGAGACAAAAATTTTTGGTAAAATTTTACCAATTTTATTAAAACTTTTTTCATATGTTTCCAATTCCAAGGTGAGACCTTGTCAAAAAATAACCTTATCTATCAACATAAAAACAGTATTAGTTTATAAAATATTTTATTTACAGATTCCAGCCTTATTGAGTAAAAAATTTATTTCTTTTTCTAATTCTTTAAATTTAAGGTTTTTCCCTTCTTTTTTAAAGAAAAACGTGCAAATATAAGAGTTTTTTATAGTTTTTAAGTTATTTTGTATGATATTGTAACCAATCCTTTTTAAATAGTTTCTATCTACAGCTCTTTTTGACACAGATGAAGATATGACGAAAGAAAATCTACTATTTTCAGGCTCTTTTTTAATAAATCTCAAGGTTAAAAAAGGGGAATGAATAATTTTCCCCTTTTTAAAAACCTCTGAAAAAGTAGCCCTTGGAACTCTTTTTTCTTTTGGAAGCATAAAATTAGGTTATAGTGGTTAGTTTCTAGTAAAAACCAAAAAAACAAAGGTTTAAACAGATAATTTTGCTCGGCCCTTTCTTCTTCTTCTTTGTAGGACTCTTTTACCGTTTTTTGTTTCTGATCTAACTAGAAATCCGTGGGTTGTTTGTCTTTTTCTTTTTGAAGGATTGTATGTTTGTGACATAAAAAGAGTTTAGCTCATTATTAAAAAATAATCAATAACACCCAATTTTAAAGGGAATAATTAAATATAAAATTTATCCACAGGTAATCAACACATTAATTAAGTTTTTGGAAGTTTGCATTTCCTAATTTAATACTATAATAAATTTACTTGAGGCCTGGTTGTTTTATTAAAAAATATTAAGTTCACTTTTTAATAGTTAGGTGTGGCCAAAATTGTCTGGTAGAATTTTTCACAACTTTAAAACTTTATGAACTTTACAACTTTCAACTAAAATAATGGACCATAAACAACTTTGGGATAACTGTCTTGTGGAAATAGAAACAAATGTTTCAAAGGCTAATTTTAGCACCTGGTTTAAAAACACTAGTATCTTAAAGGAAGAAGGGGGGACTATTTTTGTTGGTGTTCCTAATGAATTTGTAAAAGATTGGTTAAGTAATAAATATCACAAACTAATTTCTAAAATATTAATGGGGTTTTCTCAAAACATACGTGGAGTAGAGTATGCGATTACAAAATTTGAGTCAAAAAAACAGGGACCCGATCAAGAAAATAAACTTTTTATAAATAAAGAACTTCCACTACAAGATTTATATATAAATAAAGAAGATAATTTAAACCCTAGATATGTTTTTGATTCTTTTATAGTTGGACCATTTAATGAGCTTGCTCATGCGGCATCACAAGCAATTATAGATAAACCTGGAATTCATTATAATCCATTTTTTGTTTACGGAAATACTGGATTAGGAAAAACACACCTAATACAAGCGATAGGAAACTCCATAAAAGCAAGGCATCCAGAAAAGAAAATAAACTATACTACATTAGAAAAATTTTCAATTGATTATATTACTTCTGTTCAAAACAATAAGCCAAACTCTTTTAAAGAAAAATATAGAAAATATGATGTAATGATTATTGATGATATCCAATTTATTTCTAAAATGGAAAAAACACAGGAAGAATTATTTCATTTATTTAATTCGTTGTATGAAAGTAATAAACAAATTGTTTTTTCATCAGATAAGCACCCAAATTACATCGCAGGGTTGGAAGACAGGCTTAAGTCTAGATTCTCCGCGGGAATGATTATAGACATCATGGAGCCCGAATTTGAGTCTAGAATGGCTATTTTAAAAGCTAAGTGTAAAGAAAAAAACTTTTCTATACCAAACGAACTAATTGAATATATTGCCTCCTCTATACAAGGAAATATTAGAGAATTAGAAGGTAGTTTAAATTCAATTATCTGTCAAACTCAAATAAAAAATAGAAATTTAAACTTAAACGAGGTTAAAAACCTTATAAAAAACAACATTAAACCAAAGAAAAATGTTTCTATTAAAGAAATCGTTAAAATTATAGCTGATTTTTATAATATTGAAGAAAATAATATTTATGAGAAAACAAGAAGAAGGGAAATAGTTAAAGCAAGACAGATTGTAATGTTTATATTAAGAGAAGATTTTAATGTTTCATATCCATTAATAGGGCAGAAATTAGGAGGAAAAGATCATACAACAGTAATCCATTCTTGTTTAAAAATAAAAAATTATTTAAAAAATGATCAATTGTTAAATCAAGAATTAGAACAAATACGTGCGATGTTTAAATAATGTTGATAAGTGTGTGTAAAAATAAAAAATATAAGTTAATAATTTTAAGTAAAAAGTTAATAAATAATTAGAGAGGAAGTTTATAAAGATGTTTTAAAAAATAATTAACATTTTAAAAAACTGAAAATAAAAATATATATATTAAAAATCACGTTTAAAAAGTTTTACACATATTAACAGTCCTAATATTAATAATAAGTTTTTATATATAAATAAATACTATAAATACTAATAATAAATATGAAACTAGAATGCTCTATAGAGAAATTAAAAAACGCAGTAACACAAGCAGATAAAATAACTGGTAGAAATTTAACATTACCTATTTTAAATTCAATATTATTAATTGCTTCAGGTAAATCTTTAAAAATAAGAGCAACAAATTTAAGTTTAGGTATTGAGGTTGAAATTCCAGCTAAAATTGAAAAAGAAGGAATATCAGCTATTAAAGGGGATGTTTTAAATAATTTATTATCAAGTATTAATCAAGGACAAAATATAACAATTGAATTAGAAAATGATAATTTATTATTAAAAACAAAAAATAATAATGTTTTAATTAAAAGTTATCCTCATGAAGATTTTCCTACAATACCAATAGTTGCAGGGAGTAGTTTTAATATTCCAGCTAAAAAATTTATTGAAGGAATAAAATCTGTTTATTATAGTTCTTCTATTTCAGATATAAAACCAGAAATTTCAAGTGTATATATTTATCAAGATGATGATCAATTAATTTTTGTGGCAACAGATTCATTTAGATTGGCTGAAAAAAGGATAAAAATGAAACAAATTGATGATTTTGGTAGTATTTTAATACCATTTAAGAATGTAACTGAAATTTTAAGGGTTTTTAATGATTATAATGATGATTTAAAGGTTTGTTTCAATAAAAATCAAATATCACTATCATCAGATAATATATATCTAACCTCAAGAATAATAGACGGTATTTTCCCAGACTATAAACAAATTATTCCAAAAGAGAAAAAAACAGAGGTTGTTGTTTTAAAACAAGATTTAATAAATGCTCTAAAAATCTCTAATATTTTTTCTGATAAATTTAATCAAATAATAATATCAATAAACCCTAAAGGAAAAATATTTCAAATAAATTCAAAAAATACAGATGTTGGAGAAAATAAAACCAATCTTGAAGCATCTCTAGAAGGTGAAGAAATAGAAGTTAATTTAAATTTCAAATATTTACTTGATTGTTTTCAATCAATAAACCAAGACAGTGTTATTTTGCAATTTAATACTCCAAATAAACCCCTTGTGGTAAAAGGTGTATCAGAAAATACATTTACTTATTTAGTTATGCCTATGAACCGATAAGTAAGTATAAAGTTATAAACCCATACACTTATTTTAAAATTAAAGAAATAAAATAAGTGTGTTGGGTAAAGTTCATAAAGTAGAAAGTTGAAGAAAGAATAAAATTTTTTAAAAGGTGCGACCTTAAATCTTTAAAAAGGTCGTTCCTTGTAAAAAATTTAAAAACAAAAAATATGGACGAACATAAAGAAATCAGTAATATTAGTAAATTTCTAGAAAAATTTAAAATCAAACTTTCTTCAGATGATGATAGAAAAGATAGTATTTTAAATATAATTAATGAAACTATTGGTAGTTGCTTAGAAAAAGGAGATATTAAAATAAAAAACGGAGTTTTATTTATAAAAAACTCACCTCAAATAAAAAGTGAAATTTTTATGAAAAAAGAAAAAATTTTAGAACAATTATCTCTTTATAAAACAAATATTTTTGATATAAAATAAACCCCTCATAAGAGGGGTTTATTTTATTATTTACTCATTTACTATAAATGTAGTTGTTGCTTCGTTTGAGTTAAAAACAGAATCGTAAGCAATAATTTTTAGAATATTTTCTGTTTTTAGATTATCTACATCACTTAAATCTAATGGAAAAGTAAAGGGTGTATTTTTTATAGAACCAATAAAAGAATCATTTATAAACATATCAACTTTTTTAAGAGGAAAATGACTTCCTGTTTGATCAACTGTAATAATCATACTTGCGTTTTTGTCGTATGGATTTGATCCTGTTGGGCTTGTTATTGAAATAATTGGTTTAAATTCTTCCTTATGGACATCGTCGTATTGAGTTGGCTTATTTGCTTCAGTAACAATTGGATAATTATTTTTATTTCTTGCCCACCAGTCTCTTACTGGTATTTCCCAATGAGAAAACTGAGAATCACTTCTTGAATTAGAAGAACCAACATCTAATGGGTTGTCTTTATTAAGCCAATAAAGAATAGAGTGAACATCAGTATAAACTTTTTGTTCCAATGTTTCGTTTGGAGTGAATTCTGTTGCTAATTTTCCAGATATTTTATCAATTAGATAACCTTCTCCTCCTTGCCACATACCTTGTAGTGCTGGTTTTAATAAATTGTAATTATCTGGTTGAGTGGGTTTTTCAAATTTTTCATCTGGCAAGGTTGCTAATGTAGATACCATAAAATCTTTCCAAATTGGACCAGCAAGGGCGGCACCACCTTTTAGCATTGGAGTATTGTCATTATTTCCAACCCAAACTCCAGTAACTAAATTTGGACTATACCCCATAATCCAAGCATCTTTATTATTGTTTGTGGTCCCAGTTTTTGCAGCCACATCTTTTCCGGCAATATATAAAGAAGAATTTGCACCAAAAGTTGGAATTCTCGCATTATTATCAGAAAGTATATCTGTTATCATTAATGCAGAATTTCTCGGTAATACTTCTTGTGGGTTTGGTTGATATTCTTCAAGCACATTTCCAGAAGCATCTTCTATTTTTAATATTGATTGAGTAGAATTTTTTACTCCTTCATTTGCAAAAACAGAATAAGCTGAAGTCATATCAAGTAATGTTACTTCACCTCCTCCAATAACAAGAGTGAGTCCATATTGTTTTCCTTCTCCCAATGTTTTTATACCCATTTCTCGAGCTGTTTTTATTGAGTTATCTATTCCTGTTAAATATAAAACTTTTACAGCCGGGATGTTTATAGACTCGGCCAAGGCTGACCTAAAAGTCATTGGACCTCTGTATTTATTATCAAAATCATCTGGCATATAGCAATCACTTTTACTGTGGCCAGAAAGTGGTTTTCCGTAAGCACTACAACCAGTGCTAAATTCTGTTGGAAGATCAAAAATAGCTGTGTCTTCTGTGTACCCCATATTAAAAGCAGTTACATATGCAAATGGCTTAAAAGCAGATCCTGGTTGTCTTGATGCTGTTGCAACATTAAAATTACCATCAATGGTTTTATCAAAGTAGTCACGAGAGCCCACCATTGCAAGGATTTGCCCTGTCTTTGGATCTATTGAGACAAGCGCGGCGTTTGATCCTTTAAACTTTTCTTCATTTATCTTGGCTTGTTTTAAAACAATATCCTCAGCTTTTTTTTGGAGCTCATAATCAAGAGTTGAGGTAACTTTTAAACCACCAGTTTCAACCATTTCTGGGCCATATTTTTCTTCCAAATATTCTTTAATGTAAAAAATAAAATGAGGAGCTTTTATTCCAGATTTTTCTTCTGGTTTAAATAAAACTACTTCAGTTTTTGCTTTTTGATATTCATCATCTGTTATAAAACTAAGATCTTTCATTCTTTGTAAAACTAAATTTTTTCTCTCATCTAATTTATCTTTATTTTTTCTATATGGGGAATAAAAGGTTGGTGCTTTTGGAATTGCAGCTAAATAAGCCGATTCTGCAAGAGTTAAATCTAATGGTTCTTTGTTAAAAAATACTCTTGAGGCTTCTTTTATTCCATAAACAGCTCCACCATAAGGTGTCTCATTTAAATATAAAGCTAAGATATCTTCTTTGTTTACCACTCTTTCAATTTTCATAGCCAAAATCCACTCTTTTATTTTTCTAGAAATAGTTTTTTCTTGAGTTAATAAAGAATTTTTTACAACTTGTTGAGTTATTGTTGACCCACCTTGAGATAGGTGCCCACTTAAAATATTTGCAATAAAAGCTCTAATAATTGAAGTAATTCTAACGCCTTTGTGTTGGTAAAATTCTGCATCTTCTATTGCAACAGTAGCATTTTTTATACTGATTCCCATTTCAGAAAAAGGAATAATTGTTTTTTTGGTTTCTTGATTTAAATCATACAACAAAACTTCTCCTGTTTTATCAAATATTTTTGTTGAGCTTGTAATTTTTCTATTTTCAAAAGATTTAAAATCTGGAATTCTTATACTTCCAATAAGTATAAAAACTAAGCTTAATCCTAAAATCCCCATACTTACTACAAAAAGGCCAATATTTATTAAAATCTTATTATGTTTTTTTGTTTTCATTTTATTATAAATATAATGTTAATTACTTAAATGATATCATAATTTACACTAAAATTTTGTAAAAGTAAAAGCACTCAAAAATGAGTGCTTTTACTTTTAAGGTTCTATATTTTTAAGCAATTAATAATCTTCGTCTGAGAATTTTTCCTTTTTTTCAAAACTATCATCATCGTCATCTTTAAATTCTACATCAGCAAGAACATCATCTTCTAAAGGATCATCAAGATCGTCAAAAAGAGCATCATCCGAAAGAATGCCTCCTTCTCCTAAATTATCCTCGCTTATATCTAAAGGATCTTTTTCATCCTCATCTTTTAAATGTAATTCGTCTTCGTACATTTTATATTTTTTCTAAAGATATTTTAATTTTCGACCTCACAAAAACATATTTTTAAAGTTAAAATATTTTTATCAAAAACAAAATTTATTTGCAAATTATTATAGAAAAAAATGTGGATAACCTTATGGAGATTAGACCTTGTTACAAGCAAAATAAGTAAGACCAACTGCAATTGCGTCTATTTCATCATCAGACTTTACACCTGAATCAATTTTTATCAACTTTTTTACCATCGAAAAAACCTGATTTTTTGTAGCTTTTCCATATCCAGTACAAGCAACTTTTATTTGAAGTGGAGTAAATTCAACTATTTTTAAACCTGCAATAGATGCTTCGTAAATTATTACACCCCTTGCTTCAGAAACATTCATTACTGTTTTTTGATTAGTTGTAAAAAACAAAGTTTCTATAATCAATGCTTCGGGTTTATATTTTTTTATTATTTTATTTATTTCAGTCCCAATTAAAAACAGTCTTTCAGAAAACGGAATTTTGGCCGAAGTTTTAAAACAATTGGAATATAAAATTTCCTCACAAGTTTTATTTGTTTTTTCTAATACCGCAATTCCAACTCTTTCAAACCCTGGATCTATAGAAATAATTTTCATTTTAAAATTTTATCATTAGGTAGTTCTTAATCATACTTGACAAAAATGTATATATCATGATAAATTGCAACCTAGAGAAATAAATAATACTTAATAAATATTTTATAAATGAAGAAAAGCTTATTTTTTTTATTACTTATCTTTATGTTAAACTCTTGTGATTTTACCGAAGAAGATAAATACCCAATTAGTTATGTTGCTATAAACCAGGTAGGTTTTAGACAAGATATAACATACATTTATGGTGAATTAAGATTATTACCAAATGGAAATACAAGGTGTCGTATTAGGTGTGTTGACGGTTCTATTTCTGAAGATAGTGTAGATTTTGGTAATACAACCAACATTGTACCTGCAAGCATTTGGTTTATAAAATAAATTATTTAAAAACCCCTCGAATAGTGAGGGGTTTTGTTTTTTAATTTTTATTCCGCATTTGTATAAACTTCCTGCACATCATCATTTTCTTCAAGGTCATCTATTAATTTTTCCAATTTTTCTCCATCTTCATCACTAATTGGAATTGTTGTTGTTGGTATCCATTCAGCACCTTCTTTTTTAAAAGACCAAGTAACTGCACCAATTCCTGCAAGGGAACAATTATTTTTTGAAAGAATATGTTTAACTTCTTGGGCAGATTTGTTTCTGTTATCTGTTAGAACATCAATTATTAAACCAACTCCTCCGTGACCATAAGCTTCATAAGTAATTGATTCCATTTGGACTGACGGCTCACTTCCTTTTTTAATTGCTCTTTCAATATTATCAGCTGGCATATTTACCTCTTTGGCTTTTTCAATCGCGGTTTTTAATCCAGGGGAATTAATATTTCCACCAGTAATTTTTGATTCAACTGTAATAAGCCTGACAACTTTAGAAAAAATTTTACTTTTTTTAGCATCAGTTACTTCCTTTTTTCTTTTTATTTTTGACCATTTATTGTGTCCGGACATATTTTTTATTTAAAAATTTATAAAAGTTTTTCTTGATTTTGAATTGGATAATCAAATCCTAAATGTTCATAGGCTTTTTTTGTTGCTGTTCTTCCGCGAGCAGTTCTTTCTAAAAATCCTAATTGAATTAAATATGGCTCAATTACTTCTTCAACAGTTGCTTCTTCTTCGCTTGTTGCAGCAGAAATAGTTTTTAAACCAACTGGTCCACCATTAAACTTATCTATAATTATTTCTAATACTTTTCTATCTGAAGAAGAAAGTCCAAACTCATCAATTCCAAGAAGTGACAAAGCAAGGAAAGTTGTTTTTTTATCTAATTCTCTTTTGTGCACTTGTGCATAGTCGCGACATCTTTTTAAAAGATAGTTTGCCGTTCTTGGGGTAAAGCGACTTCTCTTAGCAATTTCTTCCAGTGAGTCTTCGTCAATTTTTACTCCTAAAATTTTGGCTGATCTTTTTATAATCTCCTTAATCTCATCTTCATCATAAAATTCTAATCTAAATACTCCGCCCGAAAATCTTGATCTCAAAGGTGATGAAAGTAAAGCTATTCTTGTTGTTGCCGCGATTAAAGTAAAAGGAGGTAAATCGAGTTGAATTGTTCTTGCGGATGGTCCTTTTCCTATGATAATATCTAAAACTCCAGATTCCATAGCGGGGTAGAGAATTTCTTCAACCATTTTGTTTAATCGATGTATTTCGTCAATGAAAATTATGTCTCCGTTAGAAAGATTTGTTAAAACAGAAGCAAGGTCTCCAACTTTTTCAATGGCTGGTCCGGAAGTTATTTTTATTTGCTTTCCTGTTTCTTTGGCAATCAAATGAGCGAGTGTTGTCTTTCCTAATCCTGGGGGACCATAAAAAAGAATGTGTTCAGGAGGCTGATTTCTTTCTGTGGCAGCACCTAAAAGTATCCTTAAATTTTCTTTTATGTTTTTTTGGCCAATATAATCATCCCATTTTGAAGGGCGAAGAGTTTGGTCGAGTGAGACATCTAAAATCTCGTCTTTTTTGTTATTTTTTTCAGCACTTGACATTTTTTTAAATATGTAATATACTTAGGACAAATAAATAAGTTCTACACATCTAGTATAACAAAAAAGAGGACATAAATCTCTAAGCAATCAGGTCTCAAGGCCACCGACGGACCCGCAAAGGACGTCTTGGTTACTAATATTATTAGCCTTTCTGGGACTATCCTTTAAGGATCTGTTACTCCTAATGCGGAGCATTAGGAGGATTGTTTAGAGATTTATGTTCTCTTAAAAATTGTATCACTAAAATTTGAAACGATGAAAAAAGTTGTAAAAAGTTTATTTTTTTGTATTTTTATTGGCTTATACTCAGCATGTACGCAACCCCGGCCAACTAGTGATGGTTCTGCAGAGGATGTAATTGAAAACATTAAGTATGCAAAAGACAAAAGAACAAATCTTTGTTTTGGTATGCTTTCCTCAGCATCCGCGGATGGATTCAGAAATGTTTCAGTCACATGTGTCCCTTGTGATTCACTGAAAAATGTTGAAGTTTTGATTGTGGGTGAATAATAAACAACCTAGAATCTTAATACTTAAACCCTCATAAGAGGGTTTTATTTTTACCCTACTTTATAACCCCAGTAGTAGAGCAAAGCTCACTACGGGGCATGCTTTAAAAACTTTATAACTTTCTACTAATTAAAAACTGTGGCACGTGCCACAGTTTTCTAATCTTCTTCTATATCAACAACACTCTCCACTTCTTCAAGAGAAGTAATTCCATTCAAAGTTTTTATTATTCCATCTTCTTTCATATCTAGAATTCCTTGTTTCTGAGCAATTTTTTTTATTTCTCTTTCACTTGGATTTTCTGGAATTATGGTTTCTATACTTTCATCAGTTACAATAGCTTCAAAAACACCAATTCTTCCTTTATAACCAGTTTTATTACAAGCATCACAACCAACTGCTTCCCATAATTTTATAGGCTGATCAGGGCTAATATTAAACTGAGACAAATCTTTCCCTTCCTCAACTGCTTTTTTTAAAATAGTTCTAATTCTATCCTCATCTTCTTTGGTTGGGGTTTTTTCTTTTTTACAAACAGTACATAATTTTCTTACCAATCTTTGTGCAATAGATAATGAAAGTGCCGAGACTAAAATTTTCGGATCAATGTCAAGTTCAATAAGTCTAGGAATAACACCAGCGGCATTGTTGGTGTGAATAGTTGAAAAAACTAAGTGACCAGTCAAGGCTGATTCCACTGATGTTTTTGCTGTTTCTTTATCTCTTATTTCTCCAACCATTATTATGTCGGGGTCTTGTCTCAAAGCAGAACGCAATCCTTCTAGAAAAGTGTATCCTTTTTTATCCTCCACTTGAGTTTGGGTAATTCCTTCCAAGTGATATTCAATAGGATCTTCAATGGTAATTATTTTTTTCTCTGTACTGTAAATTTTTCTTAGAAAGGCATACAAGGTAGTAGTTTTACCAGATCCTGTAGGACCCGTGATTAGAATCAGTCCATGTGGTTTTTTTATTTCTTTATCAATAATTTCAAAAAGTTTTGGCTCGATACCAAGTTCGTTGATATTTCCTTTGGTTTGGTTTGGATCAAGTATTCTCATCACAGTTGATTCACCATATGCTCCAGGAATAATAGAAGTTCTAATACTTACTTCATCCTCTTTTATAAAAATACTAAATCTTCCATCCTGTGCTCTTTTTTCAGAGGTAATTTTTAATCCAGAAATAAGTTTTATTCTAGAATTTAAAAGTCTATAAATATCATTACCAAAAAACATAATATCTTGAAGTATTCCATCCAATCTATATCTCAATCGAATTCTTTCTTCTTGTGGTTCGATGTGAATATCAGATGCTCCGACAGCAATAGCTCCAGCCATAATAATTTCTAACATTTTTGAAATCTTGTGGGTTTTTTCTTCTTTTTGAATACCAGAGATAACAGCTTCAACATCTTGTATAGTTTTTATTTTATCTGCTATTTCCAAAATAGATTCTCCAGAAATATCTATTCCACCATATCTTGAGGTTGTAGCAAAAGAAAGTTCTTTGTATCTTTCCCAAACTTTTTCAAGGGAAGCTTTTGATCCCATATAAAAAACAGGATTAAAACCCTTTTTTTCAATTTCTATTTTTAAGCTATCTAAAAGTTCTTTTTGTGGAGATCGAACTATAATGTCAATATTTTTACCAAACAATTTAAAAGGAGCAATTTCTAATTCGCGAGCCTCTTTTTCACTAATAACTCTTAAGGCCTCATTTTCTACTCCCATTCCAGCCAAATCAATAGCAGGTAGGCCATATTTAGTTTTTGATATAGCCTGAAGAAGATCTTCTTCCTCTTGTTTTTTTAATTCCTCGAGTTTTTTGTTTTGTTTTTCTTCGTCAAAATCAGCCATTGTTTCCTTATTATACAGTATTTAGCCTTTATTTTCAGGGGATAACTGTGCTTGACTAAATAATATAGATGTGATATAATTGAACCAGAAATAAGGAAGTTGAGATTAAATTAGATTGACTTTGTCTCCTTGACAAAAATCACTTAATTTGATACAATTACCTTAGAAATATACAGAAAATTTAAACCTAAAATACTGAAAGAAATGAAAAAGCTCATTACATTACTTATTGCACTGGTTACGATAGTAGCTAGTAGCGAAACAACATTTGCACAAAGCACAGCCAAAAAAGGTGGTGCCAGAATTGTTAAGCAAGGTAAAACCATTAGTAAGATCGCTTATGTTACCGCGTTAAGAACAATGGATACATCATATTTTAACTGCGATCCGCAGTTGGTAAATGATAAGTTGTTTGAGATGATGGTTGCCGAAGGAGAATCAGTTAGTAGTTTTGAAGACTGCTACAAGCTTATTAACTCTGCTACAGACACATCTTTTGCGTGGACGATTACTGAAATAGGTAATACTAGAGTTGTTAACGCAGTGATTGATGACTATGATCGCCCAAATTATAAAGGCGAACGCTTACTAGTAACACCATCTGGTCACTCAATTCTCTCGCTGTCTTGTGGTAATCTTTTGCCGGACAAACGCAAAACCAAGAGTGTTGCCAAGACAAGTGCTGGGAAAGGGGACTCAACTGCAACCGCAAAAAGTGGCACAGGAACAGGAACCGGCACAGTATTAGGCACAGACGGTACTGTAAAAGGTACCTGCTCAGGATGTAACCAAACCCAAACTGTCATAATCGGCGGAACTGGAACTGGCGGGACTGGAGTTGGAGCTCAACCAGTGTATTACACTGAGAAGGAATTGGCTTGGATCCGGAATACTGGACACCTGCCAAACACCGGGTACACAGCTCCAGTGATTCCAGCTACAGGGGTTTACCAACCTTATTATTATAACTATTACCCACAACAGCAATCATATGGGTATTATAATAATTCGGGGTCGTTCATCTCTACTTTCCTTGGTTCAGCCCTTGGTACCTTTGTTGGCACTAGTTTAGCTGGTTCTGGAAACTCGAGTAACTGTGGGAGCCATGGTTATTATGGTCCTCATGGAGGATCTGGAAACAACAGTGGCGGAGGTGGTGGATCTACTACCGGTGGCTGGGTTTATGGTCAGAATTAGTGCGTGTTGAAGTTCTTTATGCGCGTGACGGACATTTTGTTTGTCACGCGTATACTTTTAAGTTTTTAATGGCGTACAATTTCATTGAAGCCTTAAAAGTATACTATCTTGGTTAAATTATCATTTAAAACCCAATATTTAAGGTGTATTTTATCTATTTACCATACTACTCATAAGCGATAGTGTTGACAAATAAAATTCACTATGATATAATTGATTCATAAATTAACAATAATTAATTTTAATCACGAAAAAGAGTTTTTACTCTCTCGTGACAAGAAAATATGAAAAACATAATTAAAAAAATAACATTTATATTGATTGCCACAGCATTGGTTTTTTCTGGTGCGTCTCAATCTTTTGCTTCTGCTTCTTTAGTTACTCAAACAAAAGTTTGTAACTACACAGATAATCCGGGGTCAGATAGTTGTTGGGTGTCTTCAGTAAGTGCTGATGAAGGAGAAACAATTTCTGTAACTGTTATGTATAGAAATGGTGGGGACTCAAATGCAAATTCTTTAAGAATTAAGTTGAATAATCAAAATTTTTCTGCATCAAATTCTCATACAATTATTTCTACTACATCAGCATTAAATGTTAGTGGAACAACTTCTAATTCAGCCACAGTGAATCTTTCAAGTTCTCAAACATTACAATTTATTCCAGGTACTCTTACTTGGAGAAAATTAATTAATGGAACTCTTCAAGATCAAACTTTACCAAGTGGACAAAGTGAGACTAGTGTTTTTGGAGGCGGATTAAATATTGGTACAGTTGCTCCAGGTTGGGATAATCAAGGTTCTATTGTTTTAAGATTTAAAGTTGGGACTACACCAATTGATCCAATTGAAATTGGAAATCCATCTATCACAACAAATACAGCTACAAATATTTCAGGATCAAGCGCAACTCTTAGAGGAACAGTAAATCCAAATGGAGGTGCTACTAAAACATGGTTTGAATATGGAACAACTACTGCACTAGGGAATTCAACAAGTAAAATTTCAAGAGGAAGTGGAACAAGCTCAGTTTCTTTTAATGAAGCAATTTCTGTTCTCCCATCAAAAACTTATTATTTCAGAGCTTTCGCAGAAAATAATGCAGGGACAGAATTTATGGGTTCTATGTTAACTTTCTTAACACCAAGTTTAAGTGGCCCGACTATTGTAACCAATACAGCAACAAATATTACTCTATCTGGTGCAACCCTAAATGGTTCTGTTAATCCAAATGGATCTCCAACAACTTCTTACTTCCAATATGGAACAAATTCAAACTTAACTACTTACTCAACAACCAGTGTGGTTAACCAAGGAAGCGGGACAAGTGCGATTGCAATGACATCTAATCTTTCATCTCTACAATTAAACACAACTTACTATTTCAGAGCAGTGGCTAAAGATTCAACTGGTACTGAATACTTCGGATCAATTCTAAGTTTCAACACTGGTGGTAATAATAATCCAAACCAAGCTCCTACAGTAACAACAAACTCAGCTACAAGTATTACAGAATCAAACGCAACCTTAAATGGTTATGTTGATGGAAATGGTACTTCTACTACTACTTGGTTTCAGTACGGAACAAATCAAGGTTTGTTAAATAATTCAACCAACATAGTTTCCATTGGGATAAATGGATATAATATGGGCGAATTTATAACAGGACTACAACCAAATACAATATATTATTTCAGAGCAGTTGCCCAAAATTCATACGGAACAAGTTATGGTTCAGTATTAAGCTTCACCACAAACTCAAACTATGTTCCTCCTGTTCCACCAATTCCTCCAAATCCAAACGTTGCACCAATTGCTTTAACTACAACAGCTAATGCCATTGGGAAAATATCAGCTAGATTAAATGGCCTTGTATTGATTTCTGGAAATCTTTCAACTAATGCATGGTTTGAATATGGAACAACAACTGCACTTGGAAATACAACACAAGTTCAGACAATTGGTTCAAGTGGATCAATTGCATATTCTCAAGCAATATATAATCTTAATCCAAATACAAATTATTACTTCAGAGCAGTTGCTCAAAATGGAGCAGGTACTTCACAAGGAAATATTCTAAACTTTAAAACACTAGCCAATTCTTCAACTGTGGTTGTTTATACTGGAAACGGAACAGGGGTTAGTTCAAAAATATTCTTGCAAATTGAAAATCATTACAAAAATATTGCAGTAGGAGACAGTATTGAATATACAGTTTCTTATAAAAATATCAGCGGTAAACTTTTGAAAAAAGCTGTTTTAAGAATAACATTGCCAGAAGAAGTAGAATTTACAAAAACTAGCGCAGGTGAATTTTCACAAAGTGATAATACCTTAACAGTAGATATTGGAGATCTTGTAAAAAATCAAGAAGGAAAAGTATATCTACAAGGTAAAGTACTTCCAAAAGCAAAAAATTCTGAAATGTTAGTTACATCAGCAATCCTTGTTTTCACTAATACAAATGGTGCCCAAGAAGATGCAACCGCTTATGTCCTAAATGACGTAGAAGGTGGCAACTCAAACAATCTTACTGCAGCATCAATCTTCGGTGATGGAAGTTTCTTGCCAAACACACTGATTGGATGGATACTACTTATACTTGCAATCTTCATTCTTGTTTTGATTGGTAGAAGAATTTACGACAACCAGCAAAATAAAAAAATAATGGTTGCCCAAACAAAATAAGATTCGAGAGATATTTATTAATTTACGAAAAACCCCTCCGACCTAGGTCGGAGGGGTTTTTCTATTAGTTTCTTTAGTGCTAAAATCAAAATATGGTAAGGCATATTTCGGGGAATATTTCTAAAACAAAAAAAATAGCTTTTTCCTTCGTTTCTTCTTTATTAAAAAAAGACCTTAAAAAAAGACGCGCAACCGTAGTTGGACTCTATGGCGATTTGGGTGCAGGGAAAACTACTTTTACACAGGAAGTAGCAAACCATCTTGGAATAAAATCAAATATTACCAGTCCTACTTTTGTCATAATGAAAAGTTATCCTTTGAAAGCGAAGCTTTCAAAGAACTACAACCTACAACCTATAACCTACAACCTATTCATCCATATCGATGCTTATAGAATAGAAAAAAATGATGAATTAAAAAAATTGGGCTGGGCTGATATTATAGAAGATCCTAAAAACATTATTTTTATAGAATGGCCAGAAAAAATAAAAGATATAATGCCAAACGATCATATAAAAATAAAAATAAAACATATAGATGAAAATACCAGAGAGTTTGATATAAGCATTAAATAGAAAGTATTAAGTATAAAAAATCCCCAAACTTGGGGATTTTAAATTCAACCCAGAATTCATAATTGCTTTTTACTATGAGGTGTTATAATGAGAGTATTAAAAAGTTTTAATTATAAGGTTAAAAAATTATTAATATTAAATATTAAATATATGAAACATAAAATACTAGGATTTTTAATAGTTTTCTCATTATTGTTTGTTTTAACACCTACAACAACAAAGGCATCAACAATTGATGATGTAATGGCTCAAGTTGTATCTTTGCAAGAGAAAATTTTAGACGTACAAAATCAAATGTCAGCTCTTGTCTTAAGATCTCCTGTTGGAACAATTACAATTACTCCCACTACAACAACCCCAACAACAGTTACTACTCCAATAACTACAACTTCCACAACAACAACATCAAATCTAGCAACACAAGCATTAGTTTCAGCTTCACCAATTGCAGTTTTTAATAGGACTCTCAGAATGGGAATAAAAGGAAATGATGTTACGGCTCTTCAGACTATTCTTAAAAATAAAGGATACCTTTCTATTACTGTCAGTATTGACGGTTCTTTTGGGCTGAAGACAGCAAGTGCTTTGATGGAGTATCAAAAATCAAAAGGATTGAAAGCTGATGGAATAGCTGGTCTAAATACTTTAAATGAATTAATAAAAGATAATTCAGATTCTTCTTTGAAAGCAGCTAGTGCAGAAGGTTGTAGTAGTGGCCAAGAATTCAAATTTGACCTCTTGAAGAATTCGACAATCCCACATGAAATCAGGTTAGATGGAAATCATCTAATAGTTCGTGTTTCACTTGGAAAAACTGAAACTGAGGCTAAACAAGCTCTGGATGAACTTTCAAAAGCGATATATGGTGTTTCTAAAATAAAAGATTCAAATGGGTTAAAAAGTTCCATCAGTTCTGCGTATTCAGAATTAAAAAGTATTGGTTTTATTAATAAGGAAACCAATGAAATAGTAGATGCTGATGGCACTCCTGTTTTGGGGAAGGAAAGTGGTGAGTCAGGATCATACCCTCATTGTAAGGGGGGGTGCAAGAAAAAAAAGATGCCTAGTATTTGTGCATGGGGTATCTGTTTCTCTTTTTGGTATAATCCAACACCACCAGGACCTCCTAATGGTGGAAAGATTGGATCGATATCGAGCGATACATGTTATTTAGAGGGAAAAATAGTGGAAGCTGAATTTCCTCTCCAATAATTGTTTATTTAATTACAGACTAAAAAATTCCTCTATGATATTAGGGGAATTTTTTTATTCCAAATTGTGATAAAATTAGTGAAATTATGGAAAATAATAAAAAAGTAATTCTCTTAGATGCCCATGCAATAATTCATCGGGCTTATCATGCATTACCAGATTTTACCTCAAGTAAGGGTGAGGCAACTGGGGCTATTTATGGTTTGTCTACAATGCTCATAAAAATAATCAATGATCTTAAACCAGATTATATTTTTGCTTGTTACGATATGCCCCAAAAAACTTTCCGCCATGAGGCATATGATGCATACAAAGCTGGAAGAAAAAAAGCTGATGATAATTTAGTTGAACAATTAAAAAGTTCTCGTCTTATTTTTGATGGGTTTTCTGTTCCAATTTTTGAAAAGCCTGGTTTTGAAGCTGATGATCTTTTAGGGACTATTGCCTATGAATTAAGAAACAAAAAAGATATTGATGTTGTTATTGCGTCAGGTGATATGGACACCCTTCAATTAGTTGATGGAAAAAAAGTTCAAGTCTACACATTAAAAAAGGGAATAAGTGACACTATTTTATATGACGAAAAAGGAGTTGTTGATCGATTTCAATTTTTACCAAAATTTTTACCAGACTACAAAGGGCTTCGTGGTGACCCGTCAGATAATATTATTGGTATAAAGGGAATAGGAGAAAAAACAGCTTCAATTTTAATAAAAGAATTTGGAACGATAGAGAATTTGTATAAAAAATTAAAAAAAGATGAAGGAAGTTTCGAAAAACTTGGAATGACAAAAAGAATAATAGGTCTCCTAAAAGACAACGAAGAAGAAGCTTTGTTTTCAAAAACTTTGGCTCAAATAAGGCTTGATGCTCCGATTGATTTTTCTTTACCAAAGGAGACATGGAAAGAATCTTTTGATATTAGAAAAGCAGAATCTGTTTTTAAGGAATTTGAATTTAAAAGTTTGATTGATAGAGTAAGTAAAATTTTTGGCGACACTCCACAAATGGAAAAATCATCAAACGAAGAAGATATAGATAAAAGTGAGCTTGAGAAAGTCTCTATTGCTCTTTGGCTTTTAAATTCTGATACTACTAACCCTGACTTGAAAGATATTTTAGAATATGGAAATACTGAATTATTTGAAGTTGCCAAAGATAAAATTCTGAAAGAATTGAAAGAGAAAAATTTGGAATATGTTTATAATGAAATTGAATTACCGATTATAGAGCCAATAAAAAAAATGGAAGAAAAGGGGATTTTAGTTGATAAAGAATATCTAAAAAAATTATCATGGGATTATCATAGAGATTTGAGTGTTTATGAAAAAAAGATTTGGAATTATGCAGGGGATCAATTTAATATAAATTCCCCAAAACAACTAGGGGAAGTTTTGTTTGATAAATTACAACTAAAAGTAAAAGGTTTAAAGAAAAGTGCTGGTGGAGCAAGGTCAACGAGAATTTCAGAACTAGAAAGGCTAAAAGGAATTCACCCAATTATTGATGAGATAATATCTTATCGTGAAATTCAAAAACTTCTTTCAACATACATAGATCCAATGCCAAAAATGTTGGATGACAACAATAGGTTGCATACACATTTTATTCAGACTGGAACGACAACAGGGAGATTTTCTTCAGTTAATCCAAATTTGCAAAATATTCCAACCAGAAGTGAGCTTGGTAAAAAAATAAGAAAAGTTTTTATTGTAGATAAAGGTTATAAACTTTTAACTTTTGATTATTCACAAATTGAGCTTAGAGTCTTAGCACTTTTATCTCAAGATGAACTGATGTTGAAAGTTTTTAACGACGGGAAAGACATTCACAGTTCTGTTGCTTCTCGCGTTTTTGGAGTTAAGGAAACAGAAGTTACTTCCGAAATGAGAAGGAGAGCCAAAATTATAAATTTCGGAATAGTTTATGGTATGGGTATAAATGCCCTGAAAGAGAATTTAAAATCAACAAGAGAAGATGCAGAAATTTTTTACGAAAACTACTTTAAACAGTTTCCTAAAATTTTCTCATATTTAGAAAGTATTAAAACCGAAGCAGGGAAGAAGGGGTACACGGAAACTATTTTCGGAAGGAGAAGATATTTTCCGGCTATTAAATCAAAAATTCCATACCTAAGAGCGATGGCCGAAAGAATGGCGGTCAATGCTCCAATTCAAGGAACAGCGTCTGACCTTATTAAACTTGCTATAAAAAATTCAGTTAGAGATTTAAAAGAATCAGGTCTTACAAATGATGCGTTTTTACTTCTACAGGTTCACGATGAATTAGTTTTTGAAGTAAAAGAAGATAAAATTAAGGAAGTCAGAAGAGTAGTCAGAAAGGCAATGGAGAGTGTTTTGCCGACTGATATTCTTGGAAGCAGGGATAATATTCCTATGTCGGTTGATATTGCGGAAGGTAAAAACTGGGGAGAATTAGAACATTTATAGGTTGTTTTAAAAAGCTTTTATTTTATGTTAAAATTCATCCAGCATTAAATTATATTACTTAACATCTTTAAAATTATTTTTGATAAATACATATTAAGCATAATTTAGTGCTGGATAAAAAAACAATGCATGAGGAAAAAATAAAAATGAATACTAATAACAATGAAGTTTTAGTTAACAAGAAACCTCATGTTTCAAGTGTTGTTGTATATCCACCAATGATTTATTTGGGGGGTCTTGTCTTGGGTCTTATTTTGGATTTATTAATTCCTATAAGAATAGAGTCTCGAGTATTCTTTGTCCCAATCGGATTAATATTTTTAACAATTGCGACCATCCTTATTTCTTGGGCACAACATACATCCCGAAAATTTAATAAAAAAGATGAAAAGATTTCAAATGATTTTTATAAAGGACCATATAAATTTTCTAGGAACCCGACATATCTAGGGTTAACATTTCTTGTTATTGGTTTTGGTTTTATTATAAATTCTCTTTTTGTGGCGATTTTTACAATTTTGTCTTTTATAATAACTCACTTTCTTTTTGTGAGAAAAGAAGAAAATATTCTTAAAGAAAAATATGGTGAACACTATTTAGAATACAAAAAATCTGTAAGATCTTGGTTTTAATTCAAAATGATTTATCTCATTTACGGCTCCGATATAAAAAGAAAAAGAGAAGCTTCAAACAAGCTTGCTAATTCTATTGTTGGTTTAGATTCTAAAAAAAATGACATGGTGCCATTTTTTAAAATTACTGATGTTGATTTCAATCAAAACCAACTTGAAGAATTCATCTTTGGTACTGGTTTATTTGATCCAAATTATGTCATTCTACTAGAAAACGTACTAGAGAATGAGGAAACTGAAGAGTTTATTCTAAGTAAAATCAAAGAAATAGAAGTTTCTCATAATACTTTTATTTTTTTTGAAAGAGATATATTAAAACCAATTCTTTCAAAGTTTGAAAAACATAGTAAAAAAGTAGAGAAATTTGAACTTGATGAAAAAAAAGAGCTAAAAGGGTTTAATATATTTTCGATAACAGATTCTTTCGGTAGAAGAGATAAGAAAAGTACTTGGCTTTTATATCAAGAAGCGATGAATTCAAATCTTGATCCAGAAGATGTTTTAAATATTCTTTTTTGGCAAATTAAGACTATCTTAATTTCAAAAGGGAACAGTGAAAAAGATTCAGGGCTAAAGCCATTTGTTTTTAAAAAGGCGTTTGGTTTTAGTAAAAATTTTAAAGATGAAGAATTAAAAAATATTTCATCAAAACTCACTTCTATTTTTCATGAAAATAGAAGGAAAACTATGGATCTAAAAATTGAAGTAGAAAAATTTATTCTAGAGAGTTTGTAAAAAGAAAACAATCGTAAATAACTAACCCCCAAATATATTACATAGGTCTTGCCTGTGGGGTAATGTTTTTATATAATATATACATGTCTATTCGTAAAGTAAATTTTGTACCAGGTGAATATTATCATGTTTATAATCGTGGAAATAGTAAACAAGTAATTTTTAGGGACGAAAAAGATTTTAAACACTTTATTTTTTTGTTGTATTTATCAAACACGATTCGAAATTTTGCTATGCGTGATATAACTCAAAACTTTTTTAATTTTAATCAAGAAAAACAACTTGTTTCAATTGGAGCTTGGGTTTTGATGTCAAACCATTTTCATCTAATTATTACACCAACTGAAAATGAGAGTATTAGTAAATTCATGCAAAAATTAACCACGGCTTATTCAATGTATTACAATAAAAAATATAAAAGAACCGGAAGTTTGTTTGAAGGTAAATTCAAATCTAAACATATTAAAGATGACCGTAATTTAAAATATTTATTTTCTTATATTCATTTAAATCCAATAAAACTTATCCAAAAAGATTGGAAAGAAAAGGGGATAAAAGACAAGCAACAAGCCACTCACTTTTTAAATGATTATAAATACTCAAGTTACCAAGATTATTTAAATATAGAATCAAAAAGACCAGAATCAATAATTTTAAACAAGAAAGATTTTCCAAGTTATTTTCCAACGAAAGAAAAATTTAAAAAGGAAATTTTTGAATGGTTGAGTTATAAAGATCTCACCCCATAGGCAAACCCCATAGGCAAGACCTATGTGGCTTTTTTGGTAGATTTTCACCGTAAGATTAGGGGTTTTTAAACATTGACATCTTTGATTAATTAGGATAGACTAACTCTAGATATATGAACCTCAAATTTAAGTAAATATGGCAAATATCGTAAAAATTAAGATTGAAACTCCAGATGTTTTTACAACTGAAAAAGAAAATGAACTTAAAATTGCTCTTGCTGATACATACAAGAGAATTATTGGAAAAGATTATTTCTTGGATTTTTTGAGTAATATTGAGATTGAGAAAATTGAATCAGTGGAACCAAAAATAATCAAAATTGATCGCACGAAACCATTTGACCCAGCAACCTTTATTGGTGCCAGTTGGACAATAGTAGAACAAGATGAAAGAGCCATCGCTCTCACTGAAATTGATCTTACT
>JBAYKO010000012.1:0-20150 GCA_041664605.1 Minisyncoccota bacterium
ACTGCTCGGTGAAAATACAATACCGGTGAAGATGCCGGTTACCTACAGTTAGACGAAAAGACCCTAGAAGCTTTACTATAGCTTGATATTGATTATGTTTTTTGACTTCGTAGAATAAATGGGAGACTTTGAAGTAATTTTTTCGGGAATTATGGAGTCGTCAGTGCAATACCATTACTTTAAGAGGCATAATCTAATCCTTGAGGCAAAAACTCAAAGAGACAGTATCTGGTGGGTAGTTTTACTGGGGCGGTATCCTCCTAAAAAGTAACGGAGGAGTTTATTAAGGTCATCTAGGCGCGAATGGAAACCGTGCCGATAGTGCAATGGCATAAGATGGCTTGACTGTGAGTCGTACATGACAAGCAGGTGGGAAACCAGAACATAGTGAACCGACGGTCCGCATTAGACGCGGCCGAAGATTAACGGATAAAAGCTACTCTAGGGATAACAGGCTAGTTCCGCCTAAGAGTTCATATCGACGGCGGAGTTCGGCACCTCGATGTCGGCTCAACTTATCCTGGTGGTGGAGAAGCTACCAAGGGTTTGGCTGTTCGCCAATTAAAAAGTTACGCGAGCTGGGTTCAAACCGTACAGAAGTTAAAAAAGTTTTTGACTCTTGTACAGTTTGAGCCCCGAGAGGAAGATAATTTATATGAATTAGAACTGTTTAAAACTGAGATTAAGCCAAGTGTAAAAATGAAAAATTATACACTCACGGCGGTATACTATAGAAATATAGTATAAGAAGTTTACTTATATCGGTGAAACCCGACTCATAAATTTTATGAAGGGCAATACCGAGGGAATTTATTTTTAATAAAGCCCGTAGAGACTAAACGTAAACTATGCGAATCGATAAAATAAATCGAAGCATAAAGATATAGTCCAATCCATCTAGTAATAGATGAAAATTATTTTTAATATCTTCGTCGATATTAAAAATGGTGTAGGTGCGTGAGACAGGTTGGTCTCCTATCTACTGTAGGCGTTGATTCTTGAGAAGAGCTGTTTCTAGTACGAGAGGACCGAAACGGACTGACCTCTGGTGTATCGGCTGTTTTGCCAAAAGCAGTGCCGAGTAGCTATGTCGGGAATGGATAACCTCTGAAAGCATCTAAGAGGGAAGCCAGCTTCAAGATTAGGAATCGTTTGAGAAACCTAAGAGATGATTAGGTTGATAGGCTCTAAGTGTAAGCACAGTAATGTGTTCAGCTGAGGAGTACTAATTATTCGATTCCTATTAGGAAATTTGAAAACCACACTCCGACCATAAGTCGGAGAAAAATTAATGTTTTAATCTGATGATTAATCAGATATGGGATATTTGTAATTTTTTAAAATATATTCGAACTCTTTGTCTTGGTGATTCATCGTAGTGGTCACACCTCTTTACATTCCGAATCCCGAAGCAAAGCAAAGCTTGCTACGGGACAGGCAGAGAAGCATGTCCCGTACTAAAATATTCATAATATTAATTTCATTATTGTGTCTTGGTGATTCATCGTAGTGGTCACACCTCTTTACATTCCGAACAGAGAAGTTAAGCACTACAGAGCCGATGATACTCCTTGTGGGGAAAGTAGGTTGTCGCCAGGACAGAGTAATGAAATTTTTAGTATCGGGATTAAGCACTACAGAGCCGATGATACTCCTTGTGGGGAAAGTATGCCCCGCACCGAGCTTGCTCTGGTGCTGGGGTAGGTTGTCGCCAGGACTAAGAGTTTGAATTTAAAAAAACAAATATCTAATCAATCATTTGGTTAGTACATTAAAATTTTTCAAAATCAAAAAAGCCACTTCGTGTGGCTTTTTTGATTTGTATTGACATTTTATAATCAAGTGATATAATAAGGGCAGAAATTTTAAATAGTTATTTTTATGAAAACTGTGTTATTTTTCTTCTGTTTACTATTTATGATAGTAGCCTTAAGTTTACCGAAAGAAGTTTTTTCTTCGCCTGATGTCGCTTATGTTTTTTGTGGGATATTAATAACCTGCGCCCAGATTATTTATTTTTCGCTCATCTTCATAAATACAAGAAGTTTGTTTAGTTTCGTACTTGATGGTAAAAAAGGTGATGAAATTACCTGTCGGCAATATTTAATAGCAACTTCCATATTAGTACTTTTAATAGAATTAGTAAGTGCTGTTTTGTTTACATCCGAAACTAATCCTATTATTCCAAAAACCTTTTATTTTATCTCCTTCGGGTTATTTGTTGCTATATTAGCAGTTACCGTTTTTTTAGTTTTTTTATCACATGATCTCGAAACTAAAAAAGAGATTGCTGAAAATGAGCACAAAAAAGAATAAAATTACATCGGCTTTAAATCGCCCCGACCTAAATCGGGGCGATTTCTTTTTTATGGTTTAAAAATCTGATATGATATCAATATGACATGGTCTCAAAGAAGACAATTATTTATTGCAGGCATAATTTTTGCTGTTCTTTTAGTAATCGCTTTTTTAATAGCATTACCTTATTTAAATAAAAAACCCACCTGTTTTGACGGCAGACAAAATGGTACGGAAATCGGAAAAGATTGTGGGGGAAATTGCGAAATGCTCTGCTCTTCTCAAGTAAATAATTTAACCATTTTATGGGCGAGAGTTTTCCCGGTATCAAATGATCTTTACAATGCTATGGCGTATGTAGAAAATTCAAACGCAAAGGCTGGAATAAAAGAAATCTCTTATCAATTTGATGTTTATGATAAAGATGGAATTTTCTTAATTAGAAAAACTGGTAGTACTTATATTCCACCGAATGGTAAATTTGCAATCTTTGAAGGGGCAATAAATGTTGGAAATAGGGAACCAAAAAATATTCAGTTTAAATTTACTAGCACTCCTGTTTGGTATAAAACAAAAATTCAACCAGAAAAAATTCCGCTTTTCATAAAAGATAAAATAATCTCAAACGCAGACACTACTCCAAAATTAGCGGCTTCGATTTCTAATGAGTCACTTCAAAATATCCCAGAATTAGATGTTGTGGCAATTCTTTTTGATTCAAATGATAATGCTGTTGCGATAGGAAAAACTTATATTGATAATTTATTAGCCGGATCTTCAAAACAACTTTTTTTCACTTGGCCAAAGCCATTTTCAGAATCTCCTGTTAGGATAGATATCATTCCTAAAATTAATGTTTTTTCTGCTGATTTCGGACAATAAATATGCTTTCTTATTTTTATAAAATAAAGGATTTTTTTACAAAACCTCAAAGTAATATAGGCTCCACTTTACCAAAACGTCAAGAAAAAACTGGTGTAGACTGGATGCTTTTTTTCTTAACCTTTCCAGTATTGGGAGCTGGTCTTGTTACGATGACATCTTTTGTTGGTCAAACAAATTTTTTTGGTAGGCAAATTGTTTGGATTTTAATTGGTTTTGCAATCTTTTTTTCTTTTTCTTTTATTGATTTCCGTTTTTTAAGAAGAACAAATGTTTTAGTATTTTTATTCTTATTATTCTCAGGACTGCTTGCACTTCTTTTTGTTTTAGGAATGGCACATAAGGGAGCTGAAAGTTGGTTTTCTTTGGGTGGTTTTTCTTTTCAGCCGTCTGATTTTATGAAAATAATTTTGATTTTAATTTTATCAAAATATTTTTCTCGCCGGCACATAGAAATTGCTCACATTAAGCACATTATTATCTCAGGAATCTATGCAATAATCCCCTTTATTTTAATTTTTCTTCAACCAGATTTTGGATCAGCTATGATGATTTTTGCAATATGGCTTGGGATGATAATGGTTTCTGGTATTTCTAAAAAACACCTTTTTATTGTTTTTTCTATTATGGTAGTTTCGTTTCTTTTTTTATGGCTTTTTATTTTTCAGCCTTATCAAAAAGCAAGAATAGTTTCTTTTATTGATCCAATGACTGATATTCAAAGAACGGGATATAATGCTTATCAATCTACAATTGCTGTTGGTTCTGGACAATTACTGGGGAAGGGAGTAGGTTTTGGAACTCAATCAAGACTTCAATTTTTACCGGAGTATGAGACTGATTTTATTTTTGCGTCTTTTGCAGAGGAGTGGGGTTTTATAGGTGTAATTTTACTTTTTATTATTTTTGGTTTAATAATATGGAGAATACTTTCTAATGCGCTTGTTGGTTCAACAAATTTTGAAATGCTTTTTGGAATAGGTGTAGCAATATTTTTTATGTCGGGAATTGTTATAAATATAGGAATGAATATTGGACTTTTGCCTGTCACTGGGATCACTCTGCCATTTATGAGTTATGGAGGGTCGCACATAGTATCTGAATTTATAGCACTTGGAATTTTAATGGGAATGAGAAGATATCGTAGAACTGCACACAGAGACGATATTAAAAATGAGTTTTTAGGAATATGATAATAAATAAAGGAATAGAAAAAATTGATTATGATTATAGATGGTAAAAAAATTAGAGATAGAATAAAGATTTCTTTAAAAAAAGAAATAGCTTTTATAAAAAGACCAATTATTTTGTCTATTATAAGTGTTAGTTCTAATCCTATCTCTAGTCAATTTATAAATTTAAAAGAGAAATTCGGGAAGGAAATTGGTGTTTCTGTTAAAGTTTTTAATTTTCCTGAAAAAATAAAAGAAAAATTACTTAAAGAAAAAATCAGAAAAATTTCTATAAATTCTGATGGTGTAATTATTCAACTTCCAATTCCTAAAAATTTTTCAACTGATGAAATTTTGAATTGTATACCAATAGATAAAGATATAGATGTTCTTTCTAAAAAATCAAATAAAATTTTTGCTTCTGGAAGATTGAAAATTTTACCGCCAGTGGTAGGAGCAATTAAAGAGGTTTTGGTTGATTCCAAGATTAGTTTAGAAGGAAAGAAAATAGCTTTGGTTGGGAGAGGAAGACTTGTTGGTGGACCTTTATCTTCTTGGTTGAAATACCAAAAATTTAATTCTACTATTTTTGATAAAGGAGATTCTCTCAACCTAAAAAATTTTGATATCATTATCAGTGGGACAGGGGAACCAAATTTAATTAAAAAAGAAATGATAAAAGACGATACAATTCTGATTGATGTTGGGACTAGTGAATTGTTTGGGAAAACCTGTGGTGACATTGATCCAGGATGTGCAAAAAAATCATCTTTATTCACGCCAGTTCCGGGAGGAGTTGGGCCAATTACTATAGCTATGATTTTTAGAAATTTGTTAACTTGCATAAAAAATAAAAACAATGAATAATCTCAATATTCAAATTTTTAAATATTTAAATAGTTTTGCTGGACAAAACGTTTTTTTAGACAAAACTATTGTTTTTTTTGCTACAACTTTTAGCACCATTTTAATTATACTAGCTGTTTTATTTTTACTTTTTCATAAAGAAAAATTTAAATTGGAATCTCCATTTTCTTCAATAATAAAATTTAAAAGAAAAATTTCAGAAATAATCGTTGTTTTTGTAGCTTCTGGTTTTGCTTGGATTTTATCTAAAATAATAAAAACGATTATTACCGCTCCAAGGCCATATCTTGTTTTTGAAAATATAAAGACACTATTTCCTTATGGTGGGTATGATTCTTTCCCATCGGGGCATGCGACTTTTTTTGCCGGTCTTGCTATGGCACTTTATCTTTATCATAAAAAAGTAGGAATAATATTTTTCATTGGAGCTCTTTTGATAGGAGTGGCAAGAATTATGGCTGGGGTTCATTTTCCAGTAGATATTCTAGCGGGGTATGCAATAGGAATTTTTATTTCTTATACCATAAATTTAAATTACAGAAAAGTTATAGCTAAAACAAAAATCTAAAATAAAAATAGGCAAACTAAAAGCCCGCAATTGCGGGCTTTTTTAAAAGCGTTTTAAACCCATCTGTTTCCATTATTAAAGCTTATTCTTTCGAATTCTTTAATAGCAGATTTTTCTTTGGCGGTGATAATCAATTTTCTCAACCAAAGAGAAATTAAAATTGTTCCAATTATTATGGCTACATATCCCAACAAAGCTGGATAATATCTTGACGAAGAGCCAAAAACACCTATGGATTGTGTTGATAAAAATGTACTTAATATAAATACAAAAAAATATTTATATTTTTTTAAAAAAGTACCAATACCTCCAAGGATGATCAAAATAATTTCACTGATCATTCCGGCATGATATATGACTTTGGGGTTTTCTGAATAATAAAGACTCAAAATAAATAACCCTAAAATAACAACAGTATACGGAATATAGTATATTATAATTTCTTTTAACTTTTTCTTTTTATTGGATAAAATAAAAACTAAATTACAAGAAAAAATACATACTAAAATAAAAAGAGGGACAAAGCTCAGAATGCCATCTATTTGTGTGTCATATTGAACATCTCTATAATAAATATCGTCTATTTTATTACACTTGCTGTTGGTATAAGTATAATAAATATAATCGTGTCCAACCTCAATTTGGAACGGATTCCATAGTGAATAATACAGATTATTACTTTTGGGATCTTTCCCATGTCCTGTATAATCATTAATAAAACCTTGTGCTGTTGCATTTTGGTATAAGCCAAATATCAATAAAACTAAAACAATAATCAATTTTTTCATAGTAAGAACAATTTAGAATTTTCTGACTTCAGTTTATCACAAATATCTTTTTGTGTCAAATAAAAACAGGCAAACTAAAAGCCCGCAATTGCGGGCTTTTTAAAAATCGTAATTTTTAGGTCCAATGCTCATAAAGCATTTTTCCTCGTCTTAGTTTTCTGATAATTATAACTTCTCTTACAATAAGAGAAAAAATCATTGTGCAGATAATCATAAATCCATACTGTCCTAAAATGATAGGAGGAGTATTACCAGAGGAAAATATCCCCATAGACACTCCCATAAAAATACCAGCAAGAATTTGAAAAATTATTTTTCCTGAATGCATTTTTTTATGATCATTAATTAGCATACTTAAGATAAAAGCAGCGCCTGCAGAAATGAACTGCATTAACTCTCCCATGTTTGGTAAGTAACGTCCGATAATAAATAAAACAGTAATCAAAAGGCAGAAAGCGAAGAAAAAATTTAAAATTTTTCCCCTTTTTTCTTTTGTACTAATGATAGCTAAAGTTAGATTAAAAACTAAGGCTATCAATACCATCACAAGAGGAATAAAAGTGATTTCTTCTTTCCCCTTAAACATAATTTTGGGTGGGAGAAGGGAAGTAAGTGAGTAAGTTTCTTGCAGGGCTTTATCTTTTTTTTCAAGATAATTTTTCCCGGATTCTTTTGTGGTTCCTTTGTGTCTGGTGTCCAGAGCATAATTTACAACATTACAAGTGATGATTAATAACGAAATTAAAATAATTTTTTTCATTGAATGAGCTTTTAATATTTTTCTATATCTAATTTAGCACATACTAGTTATAGTGTCAAAGTATAAAATTGGGGGGGTTGACCCGCACACTTACTTTGCCATAGTTTTTATTCTGAAGATAAAGTGTTCTATCAAAATCTATAATTAGTCATCTAGTTTTCTTATGTAAATAATGATAATTTTGCCAAAAAACAGAATAATGGCAAAGTAAGTGTGCGGGTTGATTATTTCTACAAAAACAGTAGAATATCTAGTAATATGTGGAAAAAAAGAATTATTGCAATATTTATACTTGTCCTCGGTTTTGGAGTTTCATTTTTTATTTATAAGTCAGAACCACAACTAAGTGGAATAATCCCAAACACCCCCGGATCATTTTTATCAAAATTTCCTTTTAAACTAGGACTCGACCTTTCAGGTGGAACTCACTTGGTTTACAGGGCTGATGTTTCTCAAATAAAATCAGCAGAAATAAGCGACTCAATGAGCTCTCTTCGTGATGTTATTGAAAGAAGAGTAAACTTGTTTGGAGTCTCAGAACCAACTGTTCAAGTTGAAGAGGGTGGGATTACAAGCGTTGGTGAACACCGACTTATTGTTGATTTACCAAACGTAACAGACGTTCAAAAGGCGGTAGTTATGATTGGGCAAACACCATTACTTGAATTTAAAACAGAAAGACCTGCTGGAAAAGAAAAGGATGACCTAATTAAAAAATTAGAAGAGGCTAAAAAATTAGCAGAGCAAGGAATTACTGTTAGTAGTGTAGAAGATCCATATTTTGTTCAGACTCCATTAACTGGAAGATATCTAGATAAAGCAATTTTAGAATTTGATCAAAATACAGGTGAAGCAAAAGTTGGGCTCAAGTTTAATGCGGAGGGGGCAAAACTTTTTGAACAAATAACAAAAGATAATATTGGGAAAATGGTAGCAATATATCTTGATGGTTCTCCAATTTCAACCCCGAATGTAAGAGAAGCTATTTCTGGTGGTGAAGCACAAATTTCTGGAAACTTCACACCGACTGAAGCGAAACAATTAGTAGGTAGATTAAATTCTGGTGCACTTCCTGTTCCAATCGAACTTATTTCAACTCAAACAATCGGGCCATCTCTTGGTGCTAAAGCAATTCAAGATGGAATAAAAGCAGCACTCGTTGGGCTTATTGTTATCGCTATTTTCTTAATTCTTTGGTACAGACTTCCGGGGCTTCTTGCTGTTATCGCTCTTTCAATTTATATTTGTTTAATTTTGATGTTGTTTAAATTAATTCCAGTTACTCTAACGGCTGCTGGTATTGCTGGATTTATTATATCTATTGGAGTGGCGGTTGATGCCAATGTTCTTATCTTTGAGCGTATTAAAGAAGAATTAAGAACTGGTAAGACTATTGCTGATGCTATAAAGGCCGGATTTTCAAGAGCGTGGTTTTCAATTCGTGATTCAAATACTTCAAGTATAATAACAGCTATAATATTATTCTGGTTTGGGACATCGCTCATAAAGGGTTTTGCTCTAACTTTTGGAATGGGTGTTTTGGTAAGTATGCTAAGTGCAATTATAATAACAAGACTCTTCCTCTTCTCATTAAATATTTCTAAGAATACTAAATTTAACAACTTTCTTTTTGGTAGCGGATTTCATTTTACTAAAAAAGAAAATAACATAACTGCCGATGGGCATGTTGAATAAAAAATATGTTTATAATAAAAAATAAAAAAATATTCTTATTAATATCGATCTTTCTTGTTGTTGCTTCTGTTGTCATCATATCTCTATTTGGATTAAAAATAGGAATAGATTTTAAAGGAGGAGCGTTGACAGAAGTTTCTTATCCAGACGGGCGTCCCGAAATTTCGATTTTGAAAGATGCTACTAAAGATCTTTCTCTTGGTGAAATTACTTTTCAACCATCAGGCACAAATGATTACATAGTAAAATCAAAAGATTTAACTGATCCAGAACATACAACACTCTTGCAAGCTTTATCCGCAAAAGGAACTTTGAAAATTGAAGAGAAAAACTTTAATTCTATTGGTCCTTCCGTAGGAAAAGAATTAAAAAAGAAATCGATGTTTTCTATTTTCTTTGTTATTTTAGCTGTAATTCTTTTTATCGCCTATGCTTTCAGAAAAGTTTCAAAACCAATTTCATCTTGGAAATATGGTCCAATCGCAATCATTGCATTACTTCATGATATCACTATCCCAATCGGAGTTATGGGGATGCTCGGTCATTTTGCGGGGGCTGAAGTAGACACGCTGTTTGTGGTAGCATTGCTTACAATTCTTGGTATTTCTGTTGCGGATACAATTGTTGTTTTTGATAGAATTAGAGAAAATTTAAGATTAAAAATTTCATCTGATTTTCACGAGACAGTTGGAAGAAGTATAGACCAGACATTTACAAGATCAATAAATACCTCCCTCACTGTTATCTTTGTTCTTTTGTCATTATTTTTCTTTGGACCTGAATCAACAAGAAATTTCGCCTTGATTATGACAATCGGACTTTTCTTTGGAACCTACTCATCTATCTTCCTTGCTTCACCACTTTTGGTCTATGCTTATGAAATACAAGAAAAAATGCAAGCTAAGAAAGGAAATAAAAAGAATAAAAAATAAATAAAAACTAAAAGATCCCCAAACAGGGGATTTTTTAGAATGGTTTACCTTGATTTTACAAAAGGTTGACATAATTTATAATTATGATAGACTGATAGGTAGAAAAAGTAAATTAAATTTTGTAATTATGAGTAAAATTATAGTACCAGCCGAAATCGTAAGATTGATAGATCTTATTTTGACAGGGAAAAACATCCCTAAAAAGAAAGTAAAAGAGTATTCAAAAGAGGAATATCTCTCAATGGCACTCAAAAACCTTGTTCTATTACAAGGGATACCAAAAATTCCAGTTATTAAAAAATTTTTGAATTCAAAGTATTCAGAAAGTGGAGAGAAAAGAAGTATAGTAATTTTGAGTCCGTTTTCAAAAGATTGGGATCCAAAAGACAACTCTGCATCCAAAGGAGCTTTATACCTCTGTGATAGAGGTAAAGGTCCAGCTCTTTATTTTCATTTTGATGCTGATTTTCCAGCCAACAGAAGTGAGAGAGATTATACACTGGTGACATCTGATAATATTCAAAAATGGCATCAAGAAAGTATTAAAATATTTGCCAAACTAACTGAAAGACAAATTTGGGATAATATCCGAGATTGGTTAAAGATCGTTATCTCTTAATTCTTTTTAATTTGTTATTCTGTAGATTTACAAAAAACCGCCCTAGGGCGGTTTTTTATTTTATGCATTTAGAAAGCACTCCTTAGCGCTTTCTTCACTTCTTCTACTCATTACAATGAAATCTCTTCTAACGTCTTCCATTATTTTATTCATTTCTCTTTGTGCTTGATAATCTAGAGGAGAATCGATAAGTTCTCCATGCCTTAATGTAATTTTACCGTCCTCCTTGTGATATTCTACAAAAGGAGTTCGTCCTCTTTCATTTCTTCCAGTAGAATAAATAGTGAATAGATGTCTTCCGTTAACAGGTTCTGGTGGCATAAAATTAGTATTTATGAACAATTCTAACCATATTGTATATCATTCCTTTTCCTTTGCCAACTATCCTCTTTAATAGTATAATCAGTCTGTTATTAAATTAATTTTCTAGTAGCTAGGGGCTAGTTGCTAGTTGCTAAACCGATGACCACTTTATATATAATAATAGCTATCTTAGTTGTTATAATTGCTTCCGGATTAAGAGTAGTAAAACAATACGAAAGAGGTGTAATTTTCCTATTAGGAAAGTGTACTGGAGTAAGAGGTCCAGGTTTAATTTTTATTGTTCCTATTTTTGAACAAATGACAAAAGTTACAATGAGAACAGTCACCATGGCTATTCCATCACAAAAAATAATTACCAAAGATAATGTTTCAATAGATATCGCAGCAGTAGCATATTATCATGTTGTTGATCCACAAAAATCAGTTATCGCTATTGAAGATGTTTTTAATGCCGTAAATCAAATCAGTCAAACAACAGTCAGAAATGTGGTTGGACAATTTAAACTTGATCAACTCCTTTCTCAAACAAGCGAAATAAATTTACAAATTAAAAATGTAATTGATGCACATACTGAACCATGGGGAGCAGAAGTGACAGCAGTAGAAATAAAAGATATTTTTCTTCCAGAAAATATGCAAAGAGCTATGGCCAAAGAAGCTGAAGCCGAAAGAGAAAGGCGTGCAAAGATAGTCGCAGCTGAAGGGGAATTCCAAGCCGCAGAAAAATTAGGACAAGCAGCTGATTTGATTTCAAAACACCCAGTAGCTTTACAACTTCGTACTTTGCAAACAATGGCAGAAATTTCAGTTGAGAAAAATTCAACAATCATTTTTCCCGCACAATTTATGACAACAGTAAATGAGGCGATAAAGATGATAAAAGGGGATAATAGTTAAAATTATTATTATTATTAATTTTCTGCCAAAAGCAGAATAACTAGTCGCTAGTAGCTAGTGCCTAGTAGCTAACTTTATGAATATTTTATATATCATTTTAGCAATCGTAGTATTATTAATCATTTGGTTTATTGCCAGATATAATCGCTTCATAACTTTAATTACAAGAGCCAAAGAAGCGTGGGCAGATATTGATGTTCAATTAAAACGTCGTTATGATTTGATTCCCAATTTAGTAGAAACAGTAAAAGGTTATGCAACTCATGAAAGTAGTGCTTTTGAAAATGTTACAAAAGCAAGAGCTATGGCAATGGGGGCACAAGGTCTTGAGAAGAAAGGGGAAGCAGAAAATATGTTAACTGGTGCGCTTAAGTCTATTTTTGCAATTTCTGAAGCTTATCCAGATTTGAAAGCTAATCAAAATTTCCTATCTTTACAAACAGAACTTTCAGACACAGAAAATAAAATCCAAGCAGCTCGCAGATTTTACAATGGAAATGTTCGTGACTTAAATATTGGTATTGATACTTTCCCAGCAAATATAGTGGCAAAAATTTTCAAATTCATAAAAATGGAATTCTTCCAACTAGAGGAAGGATCAGTAGCTAAAGAACCAGTCCAGGTAAAGTTCTAATTTAGACTATTGACTTTATTATCCATTCAGTGTATCATTAGTTCAGAAAAGTAAATTAAAATAGTTTTAAAATGACAAACAAAGGAGAAATATTAGGGGTTGTTTCTGATGAAAAAATCCTACTATCAAAAGACATATTCCTAAAACCATTACCCAGAAGTGCCTTTATACGGGTGTATTGTTCCGGGTGTGGAGAAATTTGCGGGATTACCAAAGAAGGAGCAGAGAAATTGGCTCGATTGGGTAATTTCCAAATACCTCCAAATAAGGAAGATTTTTTCTTAGAAATTGGGGGATGTGATTTGCCTGTATGTGATTCATCACCAAAAGACGAAGTCTTCTTAAAAAAGATAGAAGACCTTTAAATAAAAATAGCATTGTAATTTTAAAAGCCACCTGACTAGGTGGCTTTTGTTTTTGTGCTAAAAATTGTAATATAAAGGTATATGAATTTTTTTAATGGGGGTGAAGCTCAAGCAGGGAAAGAAATGGAAAGGGAGCTTCTTGGAATGGTAAAAACTGAAACAAAAGAAGCAGAAAATGAAAATACTAAAATAATTATAAATAAGGAAAAAGTTCCTGAGTTTGAAGCTGCTTTAATAAACATAGAAAATAGACGAATACAAAATCCTCGTAATCCAGAGCGTCCTTTTGCTAATTTTTTAAGAACAAAAATAATCGATCTTTTATCAGAAGAGATCCAAGATGAAGCTGAAGAAAATTTAGAATATTATACAGCTATTTCAAAAGATCCAAACCAAGAGACTGGTTTAGATAAACATTTTGGAGTTGATGCTTTTTTTAAACTAAAACTGGAAGGTAGAGAAAAACCAATCTATGTAACTTTTGACATAACATTAAGACCAGGAAAAAGTACAAGTAAGGCAAATGTGGTGTTTTCTCTAACAGATGATTTTCCTGCCCATGCTAGGTTTGAAAAAGGGCAACTTACAGGTATAACGGAAAGTGAATTCCATTTATTTGATAATGTTACAGACATTTTAGCTGAGGAAATTACTAAACAAATTGAGAAAAAATTTAGAGAAGAATTTTAATGAAGCGACCTTATTGAGGTCTTTTTCTTAAAATATTAATCAAAAACGTAAAACATGAAAAATGAAGAAAATTTTTTACTCTTTCTCTCTCTTTTAAACTTGATTTTTACTTGGTTTTGGTATTCTCCCAGGTTTAATTTCATTGTAATTACTTCTATTTTTGTTATTCTTTTAGTATTAGCTTTTATTTTTTATAAAAGAATTAAAAAAGGTAAAAGTAAAAGTGCTTGGTTCTTTCTGTCTCTGGGAATTATTTTTCTTATTGCTTCTGTCCCATTATTTATAAACATTCTAGCCATTCGATCTTGGTTTCTCGGTATGAATTTCTTTCTTCTTGGATTGATTTGGTTGCCATTTTTAGGAATAACAATTGGCGTTTTAAAACAATCTTATGATTTATTGAAAAACAAAAAAATTATTATTAATTAATCTATTTTAAAATGATAAATGAACAATTATTGAATTATATTAAAAAAGAACTTTCTTCTAACGTCTCTAAAGATATTATTACTTCAAATTTAAAATCCAAAGGGTGGACAGATTTTGATATCAGTGAAGCATTTTCAAAAATTATTTCTTTAAAGGTAGAACCAGTGATTCCTACTGTTCCACCAAACATATTTCGATCATCACAACCTCAAATACAAAACCAAAATCAACCTCAAACAACAACGCCAGTGACCTCACCAGTAACACCTAAAATAACACCAGAGATTGCGCGACCACAAATAACACCTCAAACTCAACCACAAACAATTAATCTATCAGCAACATCACCTATTACTCCTCCTTTACAAACAACTCCAAAACCACAACCTGTGATACCTCAGACTCCATCTCAAGTAACTCCACAAACCCCACCTCAAACAATACGACCATTTACGACACCTCAAACTCTATCACAACCGGCTCCACTCCAAGCAACTCCATTTAATAGTCCAATCAATAATCAAGTAAGTAATCCGACTATTCTATCAACTCATAAAAAAAGCAAAGTACCTCTAATAATTTTTATTTTATTTTTATTTGCACTTTTAGGTGGGGGAGCTTATGCCTACTATTCAGGAATTTTTCTGACATTTTCAGATCTTACTTCAAAAGCAATTGTTAATACCAGGAATACTAATAGTGCTTCTTTTGACACCACTATCAAAGTTGATTATTCAGAAATTAAACAATTTACAAATCAACCATTATCTGAAATTATGACTCCTACTCAATTTAGTCTAACCACAAAAGGTGCGTACGATTTTTCAGATTCTACAAATAGAAAAATTTCTACTTCTCTTTCTTTGGATGCTAGTACAATATCTGGTCAAGTTGATTTTAAAATAGTGGACAATACTATTTATGGTCAATTGGTAAAAATTCCTGCACAAGCTCTAGCTTTTATTCCCACAACTACAAATTTTGAAAATAAATGGTTTTCATTTCCAATTAAACCAGAAAACATTCAATCTCTGACTGATTTGATTAATCCTTTAAGTAAAATTTCAGGAATAGATTCTAGTGTTATAGAAAAGATAACTCAGGAACAAAAAGATAAACTTTTTGAAATTACACAAAACGCACATTTTCTAAAGATGACTAAAAGACTTTCTCCAGAAGCAATTAATGATCATCTTTCTTACCATTTTACTTTTGATCTCGACAAAGAAGGGATTTCTACATATCTAACTACTCTAAAAGATTATGTTAATACTATCGGCAAAAATGATTCAGCGCTTTCATTATTTGATCCAACCTCTATTACAAAGAGCTTAGATAAGATTGAAGATTTCCAAGGAGAAATTTGGATTGGACGAAAAGATAATTTACCTTACAAAATAATGTTCAATTTTGGTGTTAAATTAGACCAAACTAAAAATGAAAAGATAAAAATAAGTGTGGTAAATATATTTAGTAATTGGAATAGTCCCGAATCAATCGTAGTCCCAACAGAAAGCCTTCCTTTTGAAGAGTTTGTTAATGCTTTAACAAACAATGCAATGAGCGAAGCTAAAGGAAAAGCAGCAGATGCTGCGATAAAGGCACACTTATCAAATCTTCGTGCGTCAGCAGAAATATATTTTGATTCAAATACAAATTCATACTTGGGTCTTTGTTCATCAACGGAATCAAAAAACATAGATGCAGCTCTTAAAAATGTTGGCACAGTATTTTCTTGTAAGGATTCAATAGCTAAATATCTAGCAACAGTTAAATTTGTACAAGACCCAGGATATTTCTGTCTAGACTCAACAGGTTTTCTAAATATCATAAAAGCTTTACCTAAAAACGGATTTTCTTGTCCTCTTAAATAAAATTTTTTTATGACAAAATTAAATGCTCAAAAATCGAAAAACTTTCTCAAAGTATTGGTGGTCTTTGTCTTTGTTTTTACTATATTATTTTCTACTATTCCAGTATTAGCTTCAGAAAAAATTGATAGTTTTGAAAGTTCCATTTCAATTTTTAAAGATAGTGTTGGAATTAATGAAGAAATAATTTACAACTTTGGTACTGAATCGAAACACGGGATATTTAGGAATATTCCACTTACTTCAAAAGATGGCCCAAATATTAAAATAAATGTTCTTTCTGTTACAGATGTTGAAGGTAAACCATATCAATACGACGCTTCAGTTTCTGGCAATATATTAAATATAAAAATTGGCGACCCAAATACCACAGTTACTGGAACAAAAACTTATGTTATAAGTTATTATATTTTAAACTCTTTAAGATCTTTTACTGACCATGATGAATTTTATTGGAATGTTACAGGAAATGATTGGCAAATTCCAATAGAAAAATCTTCTGCTTCAGTCTGGTTTCAACCTTTTCCAAAAGATGACAAAACTCTCGCATCTTCTTTTAAAACAGCTTGTTTTACTGGTGTACAAGGTAGTAAATCGACAGATTGTACTTCTTCTATACGATCTGACAGAAAAGACATTTCAGATTTTTCTTCAACTAAAGTACTAAATCCAAAAGAAGGTCTTACTATTGCACTTTCATTTCCCAAAGGGCTTGTTAATATTATAAATTCGACAGGTGATTTTAGTGGTCAAACAGAAGGTCCTACTAATGCTTTTATGGCTATTTTCCCCGTTTTAATTACTCTTTTTGTAGTATTTATAATTTATTTTGGACTAAGAAAGGCTAGATTGAGTGGTAGATTAAATACTGACAGTAGAGTTAGTGCACCAAAAATTCCCAAAGAATTAAAAGGTGTTTCAATTATCGCTGAATATACTCCACCAGAAAATATTTCGCCGATTGATATGGGCACACTTTTTGATAGAAGTGTTGATATGAGAGATGTCTCTTCTGTGATTTTACATTTAGCTATAAGAGGATATTTAAAAATAAATTACTTTGAGAAAAAATACAAATTTTTGTTTACAGAAAAAGATTTTGAATTAATTAAATTGAAACAGGGAAGCGACCTTACTCACCCAGCCGACAAAATAATCTTTGATATGTTATTTTTTAGTCGTGACTCTGTAAAATTGAGTTATCTTAAAAAAGAAGAATCTACCGCTGTTCAAGGTGATATTGCTAAAATTAAAATAGAAGTGAAAGATAGATTGACTAAAGAAAATTATTTCAATGAGACATCTCAAAAAAGGGCAACAAAGTTTGGAAAATATGCGAAGATATCTTTCTCTATTATTCTTCTTTGTGTTTTTTTTGGTCAGATTTTTAGCGATGTTTTAAGTCTAAGTTTTATTGGGCCTCTTCTTGCAGGGGTTGGTTTTGTTGCTGTTGTTGTATCTTTGATTTTGTCTTCAAAATCACAAAAACTGGGAGATAAGTTAACTCAAAAAGGAATCGATGCTTTAAGAAGAATTCTTGGTTTTAATTTATTTCTTTCCGTAACTGAAAAAGATAGAATGGATTTTCATAACGCACCAGAAAAAAAACCAGAACAATTTACAGAATATTTACCATACGCCATGGCACTAGGGATTGAGAAAAAGTGGGCTAAAAAATTTGAAGGAATGAATATTCCACAACCCGACTGGTATCAATCAAATGCGATTGGTACATTTATAGCTCTTGATTTTGCTTCTCATATGATTATGTTTTCTTCTAATTTATCGGCAATTTCTATGCCATCAGGCGATGCATCAGGTTTTGGAGGTGGTGGAGGATCCGGTGGAGGAGGTGGTGGTGGAGATGGTGGAAGTTGGTAGTTCGACAAGCTCACTATAAATAAAACTTATTTTATAAATTTAAAAACTAATAATATATGCAAAACAATTTTTTTGGCTCAAAATTAAATAGTATTTTACTTCTTATCCTTATTATCTTGATGGTGGTAGCACTTGTGTTTATGTACAAAAATAAAGATTTGTATTTAGGAGTGTTAAGACTAGATAATAAAGAAAATATTATTAATGATTCTAATAATCAAAAAGTAGATGATCCAGTCTATGAAGATACCCCAGAATCAAAAATGAATCTCAGTAGCTTAGCTTTTTTGTATAATTTTGAAAAAAAACAAGATGGATATTGGTATCTTACTTTTAAAGAAGCAGAAAATATCACCCAGTTGGAACATGAAGAACAATTCATTTCTGCTTCTAATATAAAAGTTGCTTTTAAAAGTAAACCAGCAGAAACATTTAGAGCTTCTAAAGATTTACGAATAGTTTATGAATATTTATGTTTACTTGATCAACCAGACCCCACAGATGATTTAGAAACATTTCTCTCAAAAGTACAAAAGATAAATGGTTATTATTGGCACCCTGATAATAATAGCGACTACCATTTTAATGGATTCTTTAATATAGTAGTTAAAGATGGATTACTTACAGAAATGGAAGAGGTTGAATATATGTGTGGTAATTAATTATAATCTAATTAAAAATCAATATGCAAAACAATTTTTTTGGTTCAAAATTAAATAGTATTTTACTTCTCGTTCTAATCATTCTGATGGTGGTAGCGCTTGTCTTTATGTATAAGAATAAGGAATTATATCTTCAAACATTTTTCCCAAGCAATGAACAAATTACACCCGAAAACTTAGTTGTTGATCAAAACAATAAAAGCAATAATGTTTCAGAAGTTTTAAGAGAATACAAAAATGATGAAATTGGTCTTTCTTTTTCTTACCCAGCAAGTTGTGGAGAAATAAAAACTGGTAGTAAAAAAGATAGTTTATTTTTTTCTGCTGGACCTGAAAATACAAAAGATTGTCCAATAGTAGGTCTGTATGGTGCTTACCCTGATTTTATAGACGAGGTTGGCGAGTGTCCTGTTTTTATGGATTTTATTGAAAGGAATATAAAATATGATGAAGGAGTTAATATAGATTATTTTATTAATGAAAATGGAGTTCATCTTTTACTTGAAAAAAATTACTCCGACATAAGCCCAGTCTGTCTTCCTGATTTTGGGGGAATGTCAGCTCGAATTAATTTAAAACACACTATGCACGGAATCAAGCTAGTTGGTGATATGTCTGCAAATTTTTTGTATGGCATTCTAAATTCAATAAAGACTTACTAATTAAACCCCACTTTCATCTTTTCTAACTTTATTGTAAACTCTTACTTGTCCCGTCTCGGCGTGGAAAATTAGTCTATGTCAATCCGACTAAAGTCGGATTGCTCATAAATTATATTCATTTTATTCATTAATTTATGGCAACCCTATACACCTATCAATCTTCAAACAATCGCAAAACATGGCTTCTAATGAGCCTGTTTTTAGTCATTGTGGTGGCTTTGGGTTGGTTTTTGAGTCGTTACTTCGGCAACCCATCAATCCTCTATATTGCGGTTGTTTTCAGTGTTTTTATGAACATTTTCTCTTATTGGTATTCAGATAAAATTGTTCTAAAAATGGCAGGAGCCAAGCCAGCGAGTCATGACGAAAATCTAGAACTCTTCCATGTTGTAGAGAATCTTTCTATTACGGCCGGACTTCCAATGCCAAAAATTTATATTATAAATGATTCTGCGCCAAACGCTTTTGCAACAGGTAGAAATAAAGAACACGCAGTCGTGGCGGTAACAACAGGGCTTTTGCAAATTTTAGATAAAACGGAATTGGAAGGAGTAATTGCACACGAACTTTCTCATATCGGTAATAAAGATATTTTGCTTTCAACAATCGTTGTTGTCTTGGTCGGCTTTGTCACAATTTTAGCTGATATGTTTTTAAGAATGTCACTTTTTGGCGGGAGAAGAAATGATGATAGGGAAGGTGGTAATCAACTAGGTGCAATTTTAATGGTTGTCGGAATTATTTTTACAATTCTTTCGCCAGTGATTGCAACTCTAATACAATTAGCAATTTCCAGAAAAAGAGAATTTTTAGCAGATGCTGGAGGTGCAATGCTTACTCGCTATCCAGAAGGATTAGCTTCCGCCCTTGAAAAAATTTCCGGATACAGTACACCAATGAGACATCAAAGTAATGCCATTGCTCATTTATATATTTCCGATCCAGCCGGCAAGAAAAATAGAATTGCAAAATTATTTATGACACATCCTCCAATAGAAGAAAGAGTCAAGATTTTAAGACAAATGTAATTGGCGGTATTCATTGTACAAAATTCGAACCTTTTTTGAAAGCAATCCCGACGAGGAAATCTGAAACAATGCGGACGAAGTTTTGCGGAAACAATTTTCTGGGGAAAGGATTCCGCAAAACTTCGG
>JBAYKO010000013.1:0-19108 GCA_041664605.1 Minisyncoccota bacterium
AATTTGAATATTTTATTCATCCAGATATGCCATGGGAAGCTTTTTTTGATGACTTTTTAATACAACAAAAAGAATGGCTCTCTATTATAGGAGTTGATACAAGTAAACTTCATCCTGAAGAACACCCTGATTCTGCACGGGCTCATTATAGTAAAAAAACCGTTGATTTAAATTTTGAATATCCATTCGGGACTAAAGAATTAACAGGTCTTGCTCATAGAGGAGATTATGATTTAAGTCGTCACCAAGAATATTCAGGGGAAACAATGCAAATTTTTAATGAAGAAACAAAAGAAAGATATACGCCACATGTTTTGGAGCCAACTATTAGTGTTGATAGGGCAATCTTGGCTTTATTGATATCAGTTTACAAAGAGGATGATAAAGATGAAAATGATGTGCGAGTTTATTTAAAATTTCCACCTGCGATTGCTCCATATAAAGTGGCAGTATTTCCTCTTTTGAAAAATAAGGGAGAATTGATTGCTAAGGCGCGTGAAGTTTATAAAAATTTAAAAGATGAATTTGGCTGGGTAGTTTTTGACGACAATGGAAACATAGGGAAGAGATATAGAAGGCAAGATGAAGTTGGGACACCATTTTGCGTGACGATTGATTTCGATACTTTAGAAAACGATACTGTTACCATTCGCGATAGAGATACGGGTGAACAAGAAAGAATAAAAGTTTCAGAGCTTATTGATTTTATAAAAGAGAAAATAAATTGAAATATTTATGCTAAGAAATTTAAAACAAAAACTTGAACAAAAACTTGAAAATAGAAAAATAATACTAGAACCAAAATTGGAAATTTATGAAGACACAATTAGAGATTTAACAGCTTTTAAGGAAAATTTTAATCCAAAATCAGATATTATTTATTATCCCAGTTGTGGGCTTGATGTAAGTATTTCCAAAGTTTTTCCTGATAGTAAGATAATTTATTTAGATGGGAATAAGTTACTAATAGATATTTTAAAAAAAGAAGAATATGAAGCTCATGAGGGATTATCTCAAGAATTTGATCTTAAAGAAAAAGCAGATATTCTGATACTTATTAATCCAATGAACAATACTCTAAAAACTCTTGATAATTTAAAAGAAGGAGGTTTTGTTGTTTGTGATGATTATCATGGAACAGCGTCCTCTCTAAAAAATATTGAAAATTTTAAACTTTCAGGAATCACCAACAGAAGAGGTAAAATTGAAACAAATAACTTAAATGAATCTGGATATTTATATATTTTTCGAAAACAATAATTTTTATGAAATTCACTAAAAAAGTTTTAAAAAATGGGCTAAGAATGATAACCGCTCCAATGAAAGATAATAAGACTGCCACAGTTTTGGTCTTAGTTGAAACGGGGTCAAAATATGAGAATAAAAAAATAAATGGCTTATCTCACTTTTTTGAACATATGTGCTTTAAAGGTACTCTAAAACGCCCAAAATCGATAGATATAAGCAGAGAGCTTGATGGTTTGGGTTCTCAGTCAAATGCTTTTACGAGTCACGAATTTACTGGGTATTACGCAAAAAGTGAGGCAAAAAACCTTAATAAAATTTTGGATATTATTTCCGATATTTATTTAAATTCAAATTTTAGTAAAGAAGAAATTGAAAAAGAAAAACGTGTAATTATTGAAGAAATAAATATGTATGAAGATTTACCACAAAGAAAAGTCCAACAACTTTTAATGGAGCTTCTTTATGGTGATCAACCAGCAGGGTGGAGTGTTGCTGGTCTAAAAGAAAATATAAAAAATACAAAAAGAGAAGATTTTGTAAATTATAAAAAAGATCATTATGTTTCCTCGGCAACAACGGTTGTGGTTTCTGGAAATATAAATGAGAAAAAAGTTATCAAAGATATAGAAAAAGTATTTTCTAAAATATCTGATCTAAAAAAGAAAACAAAATTAAAGGTTATAGAAAAACAAAATAAACCAGAAATTATTTTAAAATATAAAAAAACCGATCAAACACATTTGGCACTGGCTTTTAGATCATTTGATATTTTCAGCAAATGGGAAATAACTGCGAGCTTACTTGCTTCGATTTTAGGACACGGAATGAGTTCAAGATTGTGGCAAAAATTGAGAGAAGAAATGGGGGTTTGTTATTATGTTAGAGCTAATAATAATTCTCTTAGTGACCATGGTTTTTTTGAAATTTCTGCCGGAGTAGATAATAAAAGAGTGAACGAAGTCATTAATGAAATTCTAAAAGAAATAAATAAATTAAAAATAGAAAAAGTTTCTAACGCAGAATTGAAAAAAGCAAAAGATTTTATAATAGGGAATATGTACTTAGGATTGGAGTCATCAGATGAAATTGGTGAATTTTTTGGCTTGCAAGAGATTATGAGACAAAAAATTAAAACACCAGATGAGTTTGCAAAAAAAATCAGAAAAGTCTCATCTAGTGATATCCAAAAATTAGCCAATTTGATATTCAAAAAAGAAAAACTAAATCTTGCCCTAGTTGGTCCAATCAAAAACAAGTCTGAAATTAAAATCAAATTCTAAAATTTTAAGTTTTGTTATTTTTACCAACTTCACCTATTTACCTATTCGTACGAATAAGCCAATACTATTATTTATCAGATTGGTTTGACAAAATTTGGCTTTTGTAATATTCTCTAACCAGAATTCAATGTTCTTAATATTTGTGTTATGAAAACAAGAAAAATTATAATTTTGGTTTTAACTATTATTTCTGTCGGTTATAGTTTATGGTTCTGTATTTCTAATTTTTTATTAAATGGTAATCCGCTTTTAGTAACACCAATACTTATTCCATGCTGGGTTTGTATGGTGGGCGTTTCTCTTTTAGGGGTCCTTATAGGTAGGCTTGAGACAGAAAATTCTAGAAATAATATTGGAGGTCTTTCTATTTTTTTATTTTTTACTTGTGCCCTTATTATTGCTGAGGTAATTGTAATTTTAAATGACAAAAATTCTGTAATTTATGGTCTTTCAATATTGGAAATTATTTATGTTGGGCCTGTTTCTGTCTCATTTTTCTCAACTCTTTTACTGGTCCCAGAAAAGAAGACTAAAATAATAAAGACTATTTCATTTCAGAATACACATTAAAAAAGATACACTTTGTTTTTAAAAAACCATTCCGACCCGGGTCGGAATGGTTTTTTTTGTTTCAAATTTCTGTTATTATGTACTTATATGGCTAAGAAAGAAATAACTTCAATAAGTACCGGAACAATCGTTAGATTCATTCTAGTAATTGCTTTGGTTTTTATCCTGTATTATTTAAGGAATTTAGTTCTTGTACTGCTCACTTCCATCGTTCTTGCTTCTTTTGTTAAAATTGCAGCTAGGAGAGTTGAAAAATGGAAAATCAATAGAGTTTTGGGGGTGACTCTTATTTATGTGATAACCATATCAATTTTAATTGGATTATTTTATGTTTTCATCCCAGTTTTTGTCGACGAAATTTCAAACTTTGTTTCTCAAATATCAAAATATTTACCTCCGGATAATATTTTAAATACTTTCCAAAGTAGTAATATTTCAAATGCCCAAGATGTATTTTCTAAACTTTCCAGCAACTCATCTTTGTCAGATATAATTTTAAGTGCAAAGAATTTGATAGCTGGTTTGTCGAGTGGTTTTATTGGAACATTTATAGCTGTGTTTGGTGGGTTAGTGAACCTCATTCTTATAATTGTTTTTTCTTTCTTACTTTCTATTCAAGAAGATGGAATTGAAAATTTCTTAAGAGTTGTCATTCCACTAAAACACGAAGAATATGCTATTGATCTTTGGAAGAGATCTCAAAGAAAAATCGCACTTTGGGTAAGAGGGCAATTTCTCCTCGGTCTTATTGTTGGGGTTCTGATTTATTTAGGTCTGGCGATATTTGATATTAAATATGCACTGATGATTTCATTGATTGCTGCGATTGGAGAATTAATTCCTTTTGGTATTTATCTGGCTATGGTTCCGGCATTATTGTTTGCATTTTTAGATGGTGGGATGGCAATGACATTGATTGTTTTGGGACTATTCTTTATTGTTATTCAGTTTGAACATTATTTACTTAATCCATTGGTTGTAAAAAAAGTTGTGGGTATTCCTCCAATAGTTGTTATTTTGTCTATTTTAATAGGTTGGGAACTTGCTGGTTTTTGGGGTGTCGTGCTTGCTGTTCCTGTTTCTGTTGTCCTTCTTGAATTTACTGGAGATATAGAAAAGAAAAAAATAAAAGTTGCTGAATAATAAAGATGTCAAACAATAATAAGAATAAATTTTATCTTACAACCACTCTTCCATATGTAAATGCACCGCTCCATATTGGGCATGCGCTTGAATTTGTGCGGGCTGATGCAATCGCCCGATATAAGAAACTTTTAGGATTTGAAGTGTTTTTTAATACTGGGACTGATGAACATGGTTTAAAGATTTATGATAAAGCAATAGAAAATAATATTTTACCGCAAGAATTTGTTGATCAAGGTTTTGGGGTTTTTAAAGAACAATTAAAAATGTTTGGTATGAGTGATGATATTCATTTCATTCGAACTACAGACGAGCACCACATAAAAGGGGCTCAAGAATTTTGGAAAAGAGTAGATCAGAATGGTTATATTTATAAAAAAAATTACCAAACAAAATATTGTGTGAGTTGTGAATCTGAAAAAACTGATTCTGAAATTTTAAATGGGGAATGCATTGATCATCCTGGAATACCACTTAAAATAATTGATGAAGAAAATTATTTTTTCAAATATTCAGATTTTGGTGAAAAACTTTTAAAATTTTACGAAGAAAATCCAAACTTTGTAATTCCAGAATTTCGTTTTAACGAAATAAAAAAATTCGTAGAAAATGGCTTGCAAGATTTTTCAATTTCTCGGTTGAAAGAAAAAATGCCATGGGGAATAGAGGTGCCAGGAGACGATAAACAGGTGATGTATGTTTGGTTTGATGCCCTAGTAAATTATATTTCTACACTTGGTTGGCCAGAGGAAAAAGGCAATTTTGAAGATTATTGGGTAAATGGTAATCCAACTCAGTATTGTGGAAAAGATAATACTCGTTTTCAAAGTGCTATGTGGCAAGCTATGTTGATGGCATCAGGTGTTTCTAACTCTCATCAAATAGTAGTTAATGGTTTCATTACTGGTGAGGGTGGTATTAAAATGTCAAAAACTTTAAATAATGTTGTTGATCCAAGAGATATTGTAAAAGAATATGGAACTGAGGCACTTCGTTATTTTTTACTTCGAGAAGTTTCTTCTTTTGAAGATTCACCATTTACAATGGAAAGATTTAAAGAAGCTTATAATTCAGGGCTTGCAAATGGACTAGGAAACTTAGTTTCGAGGATTATGACACTTTCCGAAAAATATTTAGAAAAATGTCCGGAAATAAAAACAGAATCAATCCCACAAGAATTTTTTGATTATTTAGAAAAATTTGAAATTCAAAAAGCCACGGATTATGTTTGGAACAAGATTCAAGATTTAGATAAAAAAATTCAACAAACAGAGCCTTTTAAAGTTATAAAAATAGACGAAGAAAAAGGTAGAGAAATAATTAAAGAATTAGTTTTAGAATTATATGTAATTGCTAGAATATTAAATCCTTTAATGCCAGAAACCTCAGAAAAATTAAAAGAACTTATTCAAAAAAACAAGAAACCAGAACAGCCGCTATTTTTAAGGAAAGAATAAATGAAATCAAATAAAAAACTATTCATTGTATTAATTACTGGCCCTATGGGGTCAGGGAAAACGACTGTTTCTAAAATTTTACATTCTAAATTAAAACGCACAGCTCTTATTAGTCTTGATCATATAAAAAAATTTATATCTGATTTTAAAAGAGAAACAAAAGATAATGAAATAAGTCGTAATGTTATTTTGGCTATGACAAAAGAATATCTTAGACAAAACATAAGTGTAATAATAGAACAGGCATTGAGTTTAGGACAAATAAATAAATTTCAAAAAATAGCTGATAAATACAAAGCAAATTATTTTGTTTATCAATTAGATGCACCAAGAAAAATACTTGAAAAAAGAATAAAACAAAGAACAGAAATACCTGGAAAGCAAAAAGTTAGCAAAGAAAGAATAGTAAAAAATTATAATTTTCACCTAGAAAACAAATATTCTAAAGCAATTATTCTTGATTCAGAAAAATTAACCCCAGAGAAGATAGCTAGTTTAATAATAAAGGATGTAAAAAACACTTTATAACCTTAAGAACCTTATGGACTTTACAAACTTACTCTATTTTGATATACACTCTCATTTAAATTTACCAGAATTCAAAGATGATTTGGATGAGGTAATAAAAAGAATGGAAGATAATAAAGTAGGTACGATTGTTGTCGGGGCGGATTTTGAGACTTCAAAAAAGGCAGTTGAGATTGCAGAAAATAACGAACATATTTTTGCGAGCGTTGGAATTCACCCATCCGAAGTAAATAAAAATTTTGATTTTAAATTATTGGAAAAGTTAGCAGGGCATAACAAGGTTGTTGCAATAGGGGAATGTGGGTTAGATTATTTCCATGATGGTGGAGTTTCTATAGAAGATCAAAGAGAATGTTTTATTAGGCAAATCGAAATAGCAAATGAATTGAACAAACCATTGATGTTACATATTAGAAATAATCCAAAAGACAAAACTAAAGATGCTTACAAAGATACACTAGAAATATTAAAACAATATGCAGAAGTTCACCCCGAAAAAGGCGGGGTGAAAGGTAATGTTCATTTTTTTGCTGGAAATTTAGAAGCCGCTAAAAATTTTACAGAATTTGGTTTTAGTATTTCTTTTACAGGTGTTATAACTTTCTCTAATGATTATGATGAAGTAATAAAAAATATTCCAATTGAAATGATTATGCCGGATACTGACTGTCCTTATGTTGCACCAGTACCATATAGAGGAAAAAGAAATGAACCAATTTATGTAAAAGAAATAGTTAAAAAAATCGCTGAAATTAAAGATTTACCAGAAGACGAAGTGGCTAAAATAATGATTTTAAATACAAGGAGAGTTTTTGATTTTTAGGTCTAATTTTATTTTTATTTTTGAGTTTTCTATAAAACCTTTATAAAATAAGGTTAAAAAAGTATCAAAAAGGACTTGACAAATCTTGTCAGTTTGCTATACTATTCTTAGTTGATCTTTGATTAAATAAAGGACGAAGGTGGTGGTTAGATCTTCAAAGGAAGTACACGGGCTACGCACGTGTCATATAAAGTGTTTAAGAAACACCCTTGTGTTGCAGGTTGTAACATGATTACCCCAATCTAATGGCCTTATGGCAAGATTGGATAATTTTCTTCAGAATGATTGAAGATTCCAGCACAATTGTAAGTCTGGATCGATCACTGCAGTGTATCGCAGAAATCAAATGGTGCTGTCAGAATTTCAGACGGGCACATCGGTTAGTGATTTGATCCCCTGATTTTTAGGGGATATAATTGAGAAGCTCCTTGATTTTTAAGGAGTGGATAGTGTAAGACGACTTTTGTCTTTTTGTTTAATAAAAGTTTTTGATTAATTGATTACTAAGAAAATGGGCGTAGCGCAAATTTTTAGATGATTAATCTTAAGACTTCGGTTGAATAAACCAAAATCAAATATATGCCGGCACGACTTGTGTGCCGGCATTTTAATTTTCATGGGCCCATTTTAGGGTCTTTTTTGTTGACAAAATTATTTTTATTTTCTATTCTATATTTAGAAAATATGTTATTTAGTAAATTATGGTAGATCATATAGTTTTTTCAGAAGATAATGTTTCAACATTAAAAAAAATTATTAGAGATAAAGCACCGAGTGTAATTTCTCAGACAATGATAAGTAATTTCTTTCGATTAATTGATGAAAGTTGTTGTTTGGAAAAACCAGTTATTTTAACAGTAGTTTTTGATGATGATATAAGGAACCTTGTTAAAACTAAACTTCTAGATGATATTTTTCCTGAAAGCTCAGTCATAAATTCATTTATTAGAAGTAAGGGATCGGAATTCCTTTTTTCCCATCGTGCTAGTAGAAGAGTAGGCTACTGGGTGATTTCTCTGTCTCCTAAGAAAAATGATTTTGAAGCCACTCATATCTTTTAATTTTAATATTATTTTTAAAACCCCTCGGTAATGAGGGGTTTTATTTTATATAATTTAAACATGTGGTTTGTCCCCTCTATTTTTTAAAAAATGGTGAAGGATAGACATTTTTATAAATTCCTGCTAATATCTCCTTAAGTCTTACTTGTTTCGATACTGATAATTGAAACACAAAAGGTCAGCCCAAGGCTGATTAAAAGGTCCAAAATGAGACTAATTTATTAATTTTAAAAAGAAATTTTACTAATGGAAAAAGAAGAAATTATAGCGGAAGTTGAAGGAAAAGATACCAAAGTTTATGAAGTTGGTTATATTTTAGTATCAACAATTTCCGAAGAAAATATTTTTGGAGAATCTGATAGAATAAAAGGGGAAATAAAAAAGCTTGGTGGATCATTCATATCTGAGGAAAATCCAAAGTTTTTTGATATTGCCTACACAATGTGTAGAACTATTGCAAACAAGAAGACTAGATTTTCGACTGGGTATTTTGGTTGGGTAAAGTTTGAATTATTAGCTGAAGATATTTTGAAATTGAAAGATGTTTTATCTAGAGATGAAAAAATAATCAGATTCTTAATAACAAGAACTGTTAAAGAAAATACAATGTCTCCTAAAAAAGTATTTGTTAAAAATGACAGTTATAAGAAAAAGACATATACTAAAGAAGAAAAAGTAGAAGGTCCTGCACCAGAAATTAACAAAGAAGAAATAGATAAAAAAATTGACGAATTAATTGAAGAATAATAAGTAAAAAGTTCATAAGGTTCATAAAGTTATAAAGTAAATAAAAATTAATAATAATCGGTTATTAGTGAATAGTTACTAAGGAGCTAGAAAATCTAGAACCTAGAATCTAGAAACTAGAACCTAATCAATATGTATCTAAACAAAGCAATTATTATAGGAAACTTAGTTCGTGATCCAGAACTTACAGCAATAGCTTCTGGACAGAAAGTTTGTAAATTTTCAGTAGCTACAAATAGAGTTTGGAAAGACAAAGATGGCAACAAACAAGAGATAACTAATTACCACAATATTGTAGTTTGGGGTAGGCAAGCAGAAACTTCCGCTCAATATTTAAAAAGGGGACAACAAGTATTAATAGAAGGTCGCATAGAAACACGCAGTTGGGACGATAAAGAATCTGGTCAAAAAAAATATAAGACAGAGATAATTGCTGACCGAGTACAATTTGGACAAAAAAGCGGGGCTGGGGGAAGCAGTAATGGATCTTCATCTTCTCCTCAAAACGGAGAATCAAAAGATGTACCAGTTGAAGAAATAGACACAATAGAATATCCAGATGAAGATATTAACCCTGACGATATACCTTTTTAGGTAATAGGGAATAGCTTATAGGGAATAGTAAAATGCAAATTAATTCATTTAAAGAGTTAATCGTTTGGCAAAGAGCGATGGAACTTACAAAAGAAATTTATCAAGCCACAGAGGCTCTTCCAAAAAATGAAATTTATGCTTTATCTTCGCAAATGAGAAGATCTGCTATTTCAATCCCCAGTAATATTGCAGAAGGAAATAAAAGAGGAACTGTAAAAGATTATTGTCAATTTTTAAGAATAGCTCAAGGTTCTGCAGCTGAACTTGAAACGCAACTCTTGCTTTTACATTCAATCTATGTGAATATAGATGTTCAGAAATCATTAAGTTTATTAGAAGAAGTTCAAAAAATGCTTACAATTATAATTAAAAGGTTAAATAGCAAATAAACTACAACCTATTCGCTATAACCTACAACCTAACCAATGAAACAAGATTTTTTCTCATCAAATAATATAAAATATATAGACTATAAGGATACCGATATTTTAAAGAAATTCGTAAGTCCTAATGGTAAGATTATGCCAAGAAAAAAAACTGGTGTAACTGCTAAAAATCAAAGAAAGCTTTCCGAAGCAATCAAAAGATCAAGATTTATGGGGTTGCTACCTTTTATCGCTAAATAATCCCGTAGTGAATTTTGACGAAGTGTAAAACACGCCCAAAGGGCATCGCCAAAATCTACTACAGGATAAAAAATATAATTAAAAGACCCCGCCGGTTGGCGGGGTCTTTTAATTTTTGTAATATTCGTTATATAATTACGTCATAGATAGTAATTATTAATTAAAAAATAACCACGAAAAAGAGCCGAGCTCTCTCGTGGCATGAAGTTTATGAAAAATAATAATGGCTTTATAGGAACAGGTTTAGTAATAGGAATTATCGTTTTATTAGCAGTTGTTGGTGGAGTATATTATTTGGGAACAAAAGATAATTCTGTGCCCAATGATAATGTTTTACTAGAAAATCAAAATGAGATTGTAAACACCAAAACAGATTTGAAAGAATATCGAAATGATGATATCGGTATCTCTTTTACTTACCCTAAAAATTATGGTGAAATTAATTCAAATTTTACTTAAAAAGATCCAAAAGCCCAAGCGCCTTTTAATGTTTTTAAGAAGTTTCCAAGTGGTGAATTAGATTTTTCTAACTTAAGATATTTTACGTCTAGTTTTAGTGATACAAAAGACCTTAATTTTGGTGGCGGTTTCGAATGCTGGGGTTGTGAAGGAGGAAATTATATGGGAGATGTTGTTTTTTTTAATGTCCCAGACAATACTCCAGGTTATGAAAAATTTTACACAGATTCAGGAGAGATCGGTATTTTAACGAGAGGGACACAAAAAGAAGGAACGGTGTGTGAAAACTTTGGTTGCATTTGGGAGATTAAAGAAGGATATTTTTCTGTAACTTTTAGAGTAAATACAGATTATCGTGGAGTTACTTTTTATGCAAAGGATACTCCCGAAAATATAGCTATTTTAAAAAGTTTGATTATTAAAAAATAAAATAAAAATATGAAAAAAAATAAAGGAATCGCACCAATCGCAGTAATTTTAATATTACTAGGAATAGTAATTATTGGTGGAACTGCATATTATGCAGGGAAAAACTCTAGTAATTTTTCTCAAAATGAAGATATTTTAGTTAATACTGAGAATGATAATAAAGCTCCAAATCCAAATCCTACGCCAACTCCACGAGTTTGTATCCCAACAACGCCAGCTTGGATAGAAGTAACAACCCCAAATGGTGGGGAAATTTATCAAATTGGAGATGTAACCACTTTTAAATGGTCAAGTTGTAATATTGATTCTGGGGTCGTTGGTGAATTGGTTGGTATTTCAAATCAAAATAATAGTAAATCTCTCTTTGGTGAAGGTGGGGGTAGTTCAAACACAGGAGAATTATCAGTAAATTTTGGCCCAATACCATCAACTGGTGTTCAGTGGATAAATTCAGGAACTTATAAATTTAAAGTTTCTAAGTTTGGAGATAATACAGTTTTTGATTCTTCTGATGATTCATTTACTTTAAATACAAAATCAGCAGTGGAAAATCCAACAGATGCGGCAGAGAAAAATGGAAAACATATTGGTTATATAAAGAATATTGTTTTTTCTAATGGAGATGAAATAGTAACTATTGATTATATTCAAATGAATAATTGTACACCAAATGTTCCGAATGTTGGTGATTGTCCAAATGGTTTTAAAATATTAAATACTAATCCACTAACAAGGACTTTTAGTATTTCATCTAGCCTTTTGTCTGGAACGCCAATTAAAATGCAAACATATTGGCAAAACGGACAGCAAATTTCAAATATTTCTGTAGCAACTCTTAAAAGTCTTATAAACTCAACTAGCCCAACTCTATCTTATTGGAAAACAATCCCATTCTGGATTACATTAAACAATGGAATTATCACAGATATTTCAGAGCAATATCTTCCTTAGTTAATAATTATCAATTAACCCGCCAAAAGCGGACAAATTTTAAAAATATGAAAAACAAAAACAAAGGCATTGCACCAATAATAATAGTTTTAATTTTACTTGGAGTAATGATTGCCGGTGGAATCGCATATTATGTGGGTAAAAATCAAAATAATTTTTCTCAAAACGAAGATATTTTAATTAATACTGAGAATGATAATAAAGCTCCAAACCCAAATCCAAACGATGGTGCAACAGTTTGTTTACCAACAACTCCAGCGTATATTAATATTACTTCGCCTATAGCTGGCAATAATTACACAACTGGTCAAAATACAAATATTCAATGGACAAGTTGTAATGTACAAAATGTTTATTTAAGTTTATTAAGTGGCGGAAAAAATTTCGGATTAATTAGCGGAGAAACTCCGATTTTAGCATCAATCGGAACTTACCAATGGACAATTTCCAATCCCGGAAAAGCTTTTACAGGATTGGATACCAACAATTACCAAATTGGTATTGAAAGTCAGTCACCAAATGTTATGGTAAAAAGCGGAGTGTTTTCTGTGACTACTGCAAAATTTACAGCCCACCTAGATTCGTTTACTGGAAGTAATGGATTATTTACAGCTAAATCAAAAGGACTCACTGCTGTGAAAGTTTATTATTATCCAACAGGTACTGAAATAACTCAACCAAGTTTATTAGGTTCAATGACGCTTACTGGGACTAATGGAAATAATCAAACTTGGTCACTTTCAGCTTATTTACATAATGGAACACCACCACTTGAGGGAATTATGGCAACAAGTATTTATGCTATTGGTTATAATACCCCGCTAGGAGGAACACCTCAACAGATAAATCAAATAAATTATCCATATACAGGTGCGAGTGATATAGCCACCCATCTTTATTAATTCAATGTGACTTTATGACTTTATAACTCGTGTATCTAAACCCTCTCTGAATATTCCCCAGTTTCTGTATTTACTATGATTCTTTCTCCGGCATTTATAAAAAGTGGGGCATTCACAGCAACTCCGTTTTCAAGGATTACAACTTTATTCCCGCCACTTGCGGTATTTCCTTTTATTGAAGGTGGCGCTTCTTTAACTAAAAACTCCATTTTTATTGGAAGAGAAATTTTAATTATTTTTTCTTCCTCATCTTCACCCCAAGTTAACGCAGTGACAGTAGCGTTTTCTTTTAAAAACTTTCCTGATGATCCAATAATATCTTCTTTTATTAAAAAACGTTCCCTTGGATTTTTGGGATCACAAAACCAATACTCTCCCTTATTGTGATATAAAAATTTTATCTCTTTTTTATCGATTTCAGCTTCTTCTACTTGTTCTGAGGAGCGAAAAGTTTCATTAAAAGTTCTTCCGTTAATTAGACTTTTTAATTTTACTTGATTTTGTGGTTTTCTTTGTTGAGTCCGAGCAACATGTGATTCTAAAACTTCACAAGGTTCATCGTTATAAACAATAACTTTCTTTTCTTTAATTTCGTTGTATTGTAATACTGACATAATGATTAGCTGTAAAACTTCAAAGCTTGTAAGCTATAAAGCTTTTTAAATTCAATAATAATATTTTGTTATTTTAGCATAATTTCTAAGTCTGCGGAAGCAAGGCTTTCGCAAAGTAAGTGGAATGTTTCCGAGGAAAAACCTTCGGAGTACCCGATGAATTACCTCGGAATCCTTTTTTAGCTTTATAGCTTACAAGCTTTCTAATTTACTTCTTATTTCTTTTAATATCTGGTCTCTAACTTTTGGATTTTCTCTTAAAAATGTTCTAGTTGCATCATATCCACGTCCTAGTTTTATTTCCTCTCCTTTTTTACCAGAAGGTAAGTAGTTGTAAGATGTTCCGCTTTTATCTAATATTTTAAATTGTTCTCCAAGAGCGATAATTTCTCCTTCTTTTGAGATTCCTTCGTTGTAAATAATATCAAACTCAGTTTGCTTAAAAGGAGCAGCAACTTTATTTTTCACCACTTTAACCCTAGTCCTTGAGCCAACAACCTCCTCACCTTTTTTAATTTGAGCAATTCTTCTGATATCAAGTCGAACTGAAGTATAAAATTTTAAAGCTTTTCCTCCTGGAGTTGTTTCTGGATTTCCAAACATAACTCCAATTTGCATTCTAATCTGATTTATAAAAATTACAACTGTTTTACTTTTTGCCACAATTGCTGTTAGTTTTCTTAAAGCTTGTGACATAAGTCGAGCTTGTTTTCCAACATGATAAGCTCCCATATCTCCTTCAATTTCATCTTTTGGGGTAAGAGCTGCAACAGAATCAACAACAATAATATCAATTTTTCCTGAACGAACCAAACTTTCAACAATTTCAAGTGCTTGTTCTCCTGTATCTGGTTGAGAAATAAGTAAGTCGTTTATTTTTACACCAAGTTTTTTTGCATATTCAGGATCCATTGCGTGTTCGGCATCGATATAAGCACATATCCCACCTAATTTTTGTGCTTCTGCTACACAATGTAAAGCCAAAGTAGTTTTTCCAGATGATTCTGGTCCGAAGATTTCTATAATTCTTCCACGAGGAAGTCCTCCGACTCCAAGGGCGTAATCTAGACCGATTGACCCTGTCGGAATTGCATTAACGTTAACTTTTGGTTTTTCACCAAGTTTCATTATTGCTCCCTCTCCAAATTTTGTTTGAATGGATTTAATTGTGTCTTCTATTGTTGCATTATTTTCTTTTGTTGTTGTTTTTTTTGCCATAAAATAAAATTAGTTTCTAGTGACTAGGTTTTAGTTTCTAGTGAGTAGAAACTTTTATAATAATATTAATAATTTTTAATTATTGAGTTGTATTCGATGGTGTTTCTATTGGTGGAATTTGATCTGGACTAATAACAGTTTCTTCTTTTGGTGGGGGAGTTTCTGTAGGAGGAGATACTACTTCTATATTTTCTCCTGTTTGTAAATCAAGCATAGAGGCATTATTTGGGGGTTCTCTGTAAAATATTCTTATATTTTTTTCGTCTTTTTTACCAAACTTATCGTCTGCTTTTAAATTTATAATATTATATCCTGGAAGTAATACTATTTGTTCATTAAAAATTCCATTTTTATCTATAAAAATTTTCCTATCATTCAACATCAAATCCATCGCATTTCTAGCTTTTCCATGTATTGTAACTAGTGATTCTTGGATGGTTTGTCCGTCTTTAATACTATCGACTGAAATCTTTACTCCGTAGACCATATCTTTAGTTTTTAAAAATGCATAAATTATTATTACTAAAAATAAAATAGTTATCAATATTATTTTAAGTAAATTTTTTACATTTTTTCGCATAATATTATAACATTTCTATTTTTCCATTTTCAATTTTAAAAACTTCTCCAATATATTTAATTTTGTCATCATCAACAATTATCCCACCCCCATCATTACAAGCATAGATAATTGAGTTATTATTTAAAGAATATTCTTTCATTCTTTTAATTATTTCTTGGTCATTTTTATCAAAGTGAGGGAAAAATTCAAAATCATTTAAATCAAGTGCGGAAAAATCTTTTAACCCAATATCGTTTTGATCACCACCAATATTTTCATCTATTGTTACTATAGAAATTGTTTTTGACATTAATATACTTCCAGCACTTGCTCCAATTAAAATTCCGCCATCTTCAACAAATTTTTTTAAAATTGGAAGAAAATTGTGTTTTTGTAAAGAGTTTAAAAAATAATAAGAATTTCCACCTGATAAAAAAATTGCATCACAACTTAATAGTTCATCAAGTTTTGTTTCATCATATTCTTTATCAATATCAAAATAAAAAAGATCATCAATCCCAAATTGTTTATACCAATTAAGATATATTTCTTTAAAAAATTTTCTCTCTATGTCTGATTGAGAAGGAATAAATCCAATTTTTGGTTTTTTGTTTGAAAAAAGTTTAAAGAACTCGTCATCAATTTGAGTTTTTCCTTGGTTAAAACCGCTATGTAAAAATAATTTTTTCATATTTTTTATCTTAAAACTGATTAAAATCTTGTTTCTCAACTTCGAGTGGTTTTTCCATAACCTCTCTTGGTTTTGCTCCATCGCCGGGGCCCACAATACCTCTTTCTTCTAGCATATCAATAAGTCTTGCAGCACGTGCGTAACCAACCTTTAATTTTCTCTGTAAATATGAGGTTGAAGCTTTTCCTGCTTCAATAACAACACTTCTAGCTTCTTCATACATTTCATCATCGTCTCCACTGGCATCGTCCTCCATAGAACTTTCAAAAATTGATCTGTCTGGACTAATTGTTCCACTTAAATTTATATCAGAAGGGACCTCATCTCTATAACTATTGGATAAATATTTTACAACTTTCTTAACTTCATCTTCAGAAATAAAAGCTGACTGCAGTCTTTCTGGTTGAGACATTTCTCCTGAAAGATAAAGCATATCACCGGCACCGAGCAATTTTTCGGCTCCACCTGTGTCTAAAATTGTTCTTGAGTCTATTTGAGAAGAAACTTGAAGAGCAATACGAGCGGGGATATTGGCTTTAATTAATCCAGTAATAACATTAACAGATGGTCTTTGAGTTGAAATAATTAAATGAATTCCAACAGCACGAGACATTTGGGCAAGTCTAATAATAGCTGACTCAAGTTCACGAGGATATGCTTGCATAATATCAGCTAATTCGTCTATAACCACCACAATGTATGGCATTTTTTCTATACTATCATCATCTTTCGCTCCATTTCTTAAAATAGTACTGTGATATGAATCAATATCTCTAACTGATTCAGATTCTAAAATATCATATCTTCTGCTCATTTCTTTTGCTGCCCATTTTAATGCAAGAATTGCTTTTTTGGGATCAGTAATAACAGGAGTAAGTAAGTGAGGAATTTTATTATATAAAGTTAACTCAACTCTTTTTGGATCAACCATTATAAATTTCATTTCTTCGGGGCCATTTCTGTAAAGCAAGGAAGTAATAATAGAATGAATAGTTACAGATTTTCCTGAACCAGTAGCACCAGCAATAAGTAAGTGAGGCATCTTTGAAAGATTTCCATAAATAGATTTTCCAGAAATTCCTCGTCCCAAAGCAACTGTGAGTGGTTTTATTGATGAAATAAATCTTTCATCTGAAACAATAGAAGAAAGTCCCACTATAGATTTTACTTTATTTGGAATTTCAACCCCCACTAAAGATTTTCCAGGAATCGGGGCTTCGATTCTGATAGGGTGAGCAGCTAATGCGAGAGATAAATCATTTTGCAAAGTTACTATTCTTGATAGTTTGACCCCCTCTGCTGGTTTTAAGGCATATCTTGTGATAGAAGGACCGATAGTTATTTCATCCATTTCAACTAGAATTCCGAAATTTTGGAGTGTTCTTTTTATTATATTTGAGTTAGCTTTAATGTCTCCAACATTTGGCTTTCCTTTATCACCCTCAAGTAGTGAAAGGGGAGGAGGGACATATTTTGATCTATAACTTCTGCTTTTGGGAATATCAAGCTCTTCTTCCATATCCTTTTTTTCAATACCTAAAGCCTTTTTGATTTTGTCTGCGGTGCTTTCTTCTTCTTCCACTTCTTTTTCTAAAATTTCTATAGCTTTTTCATCTTCAACCAACTCTTGCTCTTCATCTTCTTCCAATCTTTCTTTTTTTCTAAATAGATTTATAAATTTTTTAAATACGGGAATTAATTGAGGTTTAACATCAAACATCACGAGTAGGGAAATGATAAATATTGCTCCCAAAAAAATTATACTGGCGTAAACATCAAAAAGTTTTACAAATGGGTAAGCTACTATTTTCCCAACAACTCCACTTGCATTTGTTCCGAATGAAATATCCAAAAGCCCAAGTCCAGAAAATAAAAAAAGAAGGGAACTGATAGTGTGGGATCTTCCAACTCCAGGTCTTGTTGATTGAATAAAAGATGTTCCAAGTAGAAAAAAAATAACTGGTATTAAGAAGTATCCTATACCAAAGAGGGATGAAAATATTTTATAAAAGAATTCCCCAGCAGGCCCCCCAACTCTAAAAGCCGCCAAGACAAAAAATAGTCCAAGTACAAAACTTATAACGGTATAAATGCCGTGTTTTGTTTCTTCTTTTATTCCTAATTTTAATCTATTTTTTTTAAAATTTTGTGATGGATTTTTCTCCACTGTATTTTGTTTTTTTGATTTATTTTCTTTAGAATTTTTTGCCATATATAACGATAATTTTACCATAAATTTATTCGTTTTACGATTGTGATTTATCGCGTTTGTCAAAGTATTTTTTATGTTTCATAACAGTATTTGTTGTTTTTCAAAAACTTGCTTCTTTTTTCTCTACTAGTATATAATGCGTGTATTAAAAGACTGTCTTTTTGTCATTAAGGACGGGGGTATAAGAAAAGACAATAATAAAAATACCCAAAGGACACGTGTCCCGTTAGAGGCAATGATTAATAAGACAGAGTAAAAGAGATATTTAAAAAAGTTAAAATTTTATAAATCGTTAAATAAGGCAAAAATATGATTCAACCTAATCATATCAGCCTCTAATTGGGATGGATAACCAAGAAGAAATAAGAGACAATAATAGTCCAATAAATATTTATCAAAGAGAGAATACCGGCCTCTCTCTAAACGATAGTTTTTTCCCTTTGATTAACAAAAAAACAGAAAAATTGGTAACCGCACTATATATGGTTACTGATTGCATGGATGAAGGAGACCCTTTAAAGAAGAAACTTAGAGAACTAGGAGTTGAACTTATTTCTGATATAAGATTATTAGCTATAACCTCCTCAATTGGCAAACATTTTTCTATGACAGAAGTTGTCTATAAAATATCAGAGATCCTTTCTTTTATAGAAATCTCAGTCTCTATAGGTTTCATTTCTGAGATGAATTACAGCATTTTAAAAAAAGAGTTTAATTTAATAAAAGAAACATTTAAAGATAAGCAAGATGTGAATTTAGGTCAATCTTTTCAGCATTCTTCGTTTAGAAATGATAAAATAAAAAACTTTGCTATTCCTAAAAAATTTCTCGAAGTAGATATGTCCTTAATTGGTCAAACGACCTTTAAAGAAGAAGATAAAGGACAGATAAAGGACATTAAGGACATATTAAATCATAAAGGACAGTTGTCCTATAAAGATGTCCTTAATAGTATTAAAAAAACTCCTGTCTTTAATGAAAATAATAACGAGA
>JBAYKO010000014.1:0-11962 GCA_041664605.1 Minisyncoccota bacterium
GACTATATCTCTTATATATTATCTCTTTTCCCTATCTCATACTAATCAAAAATTTAGTACGGGACAAGTATTTTTTATTTTTAATTATTAATTAACTTCTTGTTGATAACACTTCTCACAATATACTATTTCTGGTCGATCTGGCGCATAGCTTGTTTCAAACTCATTAGGACAACCCTCATTCATACACTTTCTATGCCAGAGTTTTATCGGATTTCTGATTGATAATCTTTCATAATGACGACAATTCGGACATAGTGTAGGAATAGGAATATTATTAGCGCGATAGAATTGTAATTCATCAGGAATTATTTTGAATGCGACTGTGCATTGATGATTGCAATCACCTTGATGTATACAACCAATTACTTCATTTATTATATCATCTCTAACTTTTGAAATATCTTTTTCCAAATCAACTCCCATTATTGTTGGAACATAACTCTTCTTATCTACGTCTATCCACCTGTATCCTTCTTTTACGGCTTGCTCTTTGGTTTTAGGAAAATATTCTTGTGCAATTGTCTCATTATAAGCAAAAGGTGTCATGTCGCAAGGGAAAAATTCTCCATATTTTATAACCCTCCCTGCCTTATCAATGAAAGGCATGTCTATCATATGTTGTTTAATTTTTGGTATTAATATTTCATATTCTTCTTTCGTGTATTGTTTATTCAAAATACAATATTGTTTCTTTTTTAAACCAATACACCCGAAAAGGTTTGCCGAGGAAAAGCAATTAATACAATACTCTGAATTTAGTAATTGCTCCCAACATTCACTAGCAAAAAAAACAGAAGAGCATTGTCGACCAACACTGTTGATTTCATACATTAACTCACTTGCTCTACCCCAATAAGTGTAATCCATGATATCTTTGGCGTCAGTTATTCCAAAAAGGTATTTCCCATTTTCAACATTATCACAATTGAAGGCTGATTTAATATTTTTTGAATTTTCAATCCAGTTTCCTGAGACATCGATTGCATGGTGTTCAACAATAGAAGGAAAGATGTATTTTATAGATTCTTTTTGCACTTTTTCTTTTAAATTTTGTAAATTATCTCTATTTGTTAATTCCAATTCTTTTATTTTATTAAAATATTCTTCCTTTGTGTATTGTTCATTATAAATAAAATAATTTTTATTTCTTAAATTAAAACAACCGAAACAATTCTGGCAATTACGGCAATTCGTCAAAAACCAGGAATCCAAACAACCATTGCACTCTTTCGAATATTTCAAACTGTTACAATTATAGCAATCAATACATTCAGTGCACTTTTCTGATTTCCTCAAATTATAACAATCTATAGAGTCTTTCGAGTCCCAAAAAGAAACACCATAATAACAATTCTCATTTTTGTTACTTCCAAAAATTAAATAGCAGTTCTTTGAATCACTAACTCGATTTGTATATTCACCATTCACATTTAATCCCTGCCTGACTATCCCCAATTTAGGAAAATTATCAGATAGCTCTTTATATTGATCAAAAAATGTTTTAGAAAAATCATAATCAATTCCATAAGAGAGGGGGTTCCATCCTTCACTAAAAAAACAATCATAGCAATAAACCTTATAATGACTACCTTTGGAATAAATTAATATCTTTTCTTTACCACATAAATCACAATTCCTTTTATATAAGGACCTTTCATTTCGAAATACTAAACGTCTTATTAGCCGGCACTCCGGACAAAAGGTTGGTGGAGGAACTTTGATTTTTTCGTAAAACAAAAAATCATCCGGCTCGATTATGAAGTCGTGTTTGCAATTCTGGCACCCCAGTACTAAATTTTTATAATTATTTTCCATTTTATTATTTATATATCTCTAGTATTACATTTCACTTTATTTTAATTAATCGAAAAATTAGTACGGGGCAGGTATTCTACTTTCACTTTTATATTCCATTTGTAATTATTAATTCTTAATTAACTAGTAAACTTCCTTTTGATAACACTGCTCACAATAAATGATTTCATTCTCTAGGTCATAAGCCGTTTCGAAAGAATTTTGGCATTTTTTATTACCATGAAAATCATGACTTTTTGTATTTGCATATTTTGAATTTGTAGATTTTTCTCCACCACACATACACTCTGTTTTCGTAAATTTTGGTGGTACTATAAATTTTTGACGTCTTAAAAAACGACAATCAATACAGTGTCTTGGAAGTGGTAACTTTAAATTTTTTAAAAAAACATATTCACTAGAATGAATACGGTAAGCCTTACTACAAATAGAACACTTTATAATTTCTTTAATTACACTTTCATCAGTATCGTTAATAGATTCAGGTAAATTATTAGCATCAATTGTAGTTTCATAAACTTTTCTATTTGGATCTCTCCAAATAAAACCATTATTTTCTGCATCAATTTTATTTAAAGGAAACTGATCATTTAAAAGAGTTTCATTATATGCAAAAGGTGAAAACTCTACTGGGAAAAATTCACCATATTTATAAATATTTTTCTTCTTATCCACATAGGGCATTTCATTCATATGTTTTTTTATTCTTTCAACCATGGGAAAATATTCTTCCTTTGTAAATTGTTTATTGAAAATACAATATTGGCTATCTTTCATTTCGACACATCCAAAACAGTTTTTTGATCGTCTTGTTCCAATACAATATTCGAGTTCCTGACAATTTGAGTAACAAAGAAAACAAAATTTAATTTGATCCATATTTTCTCCACAAACTAAAGATTCATATAATTGAGAAGCATTAAGCCCCCAGCTAGTATGATCATAAGAATTAGTAGTGTTTCCAAAAGCCACATCTTGAACATATTTTAAATTTTCTCCTTTTTTAACAATATAACAATGTTTAATATTTTTACTATCCTTTATGTCCTCACCAGAAACGTCATAGTTACGAAAACCTAACATATATTTAATTGGGAATTTTCTCCAAAAACTAACTGCTTCATTCATAGTTAAATTGAAACCTTCCCAAGTATCTAATTTAAATGATTTAATTTTTTCAAAATAGTCTTCCTTTGAATATTGTTCGTTAAAAATCATAAAAGAAGAATTTCTTTGATTAACGCAGCCTAAACAATTATTACAACCAACACAATCTTTTGAGAAATAAACATCTACACAGCTTTCAAGCATCACAGAACCAATAGTATGATAACTTTTATCAACTCTAACATTTTCATAACAAAGTTCATTTTCATAACAAGTTGACATGTCATAACAATTTTTTAACTTACTTACTCCGGTACAATAAGCACAATCTTCTAAGAAAGTAGCATTAAAACATAAATAGCTGTTTTTCATATCATCACACATGTTTGAATAATCTGAATTAATACACCTTTGCACACTTGTGGCACAATAAGGAACAGACAAAAACAATTCTTTAAACTGTTCAAAAAAATTTCTGGAAAAATCATAATCTTTGCCATAATCCATTGGGTCCCAATTATCACTTTCCCAATAAGTTAATTCATAGATAGGAATTTCCGATTGAGGGGGAACTCCAGTAAATATTTCCTTTTTTGTAAGTGCATCTTGACCACGAAATAAATTTCTAATATTTCTCCATATTACTCTTCTTTTATATCTACATTCTGGGCAAAAAGTGGGCGAAGGAACTTTGATCTTCTCATAAAATAGAAAATCCTCCGACTCGATAATGAAGTCATTTTTGCAATTCTGGCACACCTTGTTTTCTGATTTGTATTCCATATTTTCTACTAGAACCTAGAAACTAGCTACTAGAACCTAATTATTATTCTTATCTAAATATCTTTGTAAAATTAATGCCGCGGCAGAATCATCTATTTTTTTATTTTCTTCATTTTTGTTTTTGCGTGCATCATTTACTTTTTTACCCTCATTCCCTCTCGCAAAAATTGAGGACATAAATTCTTTTTCAAAATAAATTGGTAGGTCGAGTTCACCTTCAAGATTTCTTTTAAATTCTTCGATGCTCCCCATTATTTTGTTTGGCTTGCCAGAGAGATCGTGAGACTCGCCCAAGACAATAGCCGAGATCTCTTCAGTCCCACATATGTTGTGAATATTATCAACCAATTCAAGGTCATTTTTGACTATTTTATAGGGAAAGGCCATAGAACCCTCCTCGTCGGAAATAGCCAACCCTACCCTCTTTGCCCCATAATCTATGCCTAAATATCGCATACCTCAATATTATCATAATTGCTAGAAAAAAGTATTATTGTTACAATATGAGTATGGAAACAATATTTGGCGATAATTTATGGTTTTTGATTTTAGCTATGATTTGGGTTTTGCCTTGGAAGGGGTATGCTCTTTGGACAGCATCGCGAAGGGCTCACAAGAGGTGGTTCATCGCCCTTCTTATATTAAACACGTTTGCAATTCTAGATATTTTCTATATCTTCTACATCGCAAAGAAAACTCCAAGAGATTTAGTGAACGTATTCAAAGCAAAAATTTAAATTAGAAATCAAAAAACAGACCATCTGGTCTGTTTTTTGATTTAGTACAATTACTTGAAATATGAGCAAAAATAAGGTAATGTTATGAGGTTAAGCAATGTTCATTAAAAAAAATTTGTGGTATACTGGATTAGTGACTGAGATATATAAAAGAAATCCAAATACTATGTGTAGTATTTGTAATATGCCTATATATAAAAGGCCTTCTCAAATTGAAAGAAATAGAGGAAAAGCATTTTGTAGTCCTAACTGCTATGGAATATCTTGTAGGAAAGAAGTTCCTTGCATTGTTTGTGCTAAAAAAATTTTAGCGGGTTTACATAAAAAAACATGTAGTAGAAGTTGCTCAAATAAAAATCGTGAGGGTATAAAGTATAAGATAGGAAGACCAGGAGACAGAGCAAGGTCTGCTCGAATCTTAAAATTAAGATTAATGGAAGATCGAGGAAAAAATTGTGAACGTTGTAATTACAATAAATATGAAATTTTACAAGTTCACCATAAAAATAGACAAAAAACAGATAATCGAATTGAGAACCTTGAAATTATTTGTCCAAATTGTCACTATGAGGAACATTTTTTGGAAAAAAGCTGGTTAAATAAAAAGTTTGATTAAATTTTGGTTTATGAGCGGAGGCGTCGCATAGAGGCTTAGTGCATCGGTCCTGAAAACCGAAGTGTCGAAAGGCACCGTGAGTTCGAATCTCACCGCCTCCGCTCAACAACTAAAATTATTCTCACCGCTTACTCAAAATTTACTTGGAAATTATACATTCCCATTCCACATGTTCCCTGAAAAGGACCGACTTCGGGCGTTCCGAGATCAACAACTTCTTCTCCGGTTTTTTGTAATATTTTTTGATAATCAATTGACCTCATCACAAGTGAAGCTGAGCAATCATAGGTATTATTTGTTTTAACAATTAGTTTCGTTGGTATTCCGGCTTTAGCCGTTGAAATTCTTGGCAAATACCCACCCTTGGCATTTATCGTAACATATTGAATGCCATCTTTTATTTCGATGTTTGAAACTTGTTCTGTTCTTTGATCATCAATTTTTGTAATATTTTCTTTTTTAAAATTACCTACAAGAATAATTCCAATTGCAAAAATTAAACCTATAGTAATAATAATTAACGGTAATTTACTTTTCGTCATAAATATATTATAAACTAAATAATGGATTAATAATTCCTACACCTGCAAGACCAGACAAGAGAGCAAACAATCCAAGTCCAACCACTACTATTCCTGCTGATTTAAAGAATAGCGGAGCGTGTTTTGAATGAGCAAAGGAAACTGATCCGAAAGAGAGTAGCGCAAGTACTGGCAATGTCCCAAGAGCAAAGAAAAACATAATCATTAATCCAGACATAAATGAGCCACTAGAAAGTGCTGATATCTGCATTGATTGCGTGAACCCGCATGGTAAAAAGAAAGTCCCAATACCGATTAACACAGGGGCCCATACTGCATGTTCGGCTTTTCTAAAAAATGAAAAAATTCCACTTGGTAATGTTATTTTATTCTTTTTGAATATTCCAAGCAAATTAAACCCAAGTAATATCATCACCGCTGAAGCGATCAATCCCAAAATTGCTGAAAAAAGAAAATTAATCCCGATAGCTTCCCCAATCAAACCAAGAACTCCACCCAAGATTGCAAAGCCAAACAATCTCCCTGCATGGAAAAGGAATATGGGTTTTTTCGCTTTTTTACTTCCCTCATCCTGAGATACTTTAGCAGAAAGAGAAAGAATAAGCCCTCCAACGATCGCAAGACAAGAAGAAAGTGAAGCAATAATTCCGATGATGAAACTTGTCACTGGGGTCGTCTCGCCGCCTATGCCTAAATTTAAAATCCCTGATTTTTGTAAAAGGAAAAATAATACAAGCACAACTAACCCGATAGGTATAGCAGTCCAGAGAACACTGTTACTTTCTTTCTCTCTAACTATTTTTTCTGTTGAGATAATATAGCCATTTGGTTTTATTTTACTATTCAAAATAGTGATAACCTCTTCAATATTTTTACCTCCTTCTATTTCTACTTCTATAATTTCTTTCTTTAAATTAACTCGCCCATTTTTTACAAAATCTTCTCCATCTAAAATATCTTCAATTAAGATTTTGCATGAAGCGCAATGGGTCCCCGAGACATGAAGCATGTATTTCTTGTTTTCCATATTATATTTTTTTAGTTTTTAATCTAAGTGAGTTTCCGACGACAGAAACACTTGAGAAAGCCATCGCGAGTCCAGCAAAAATCGGATTAAGTACAATCCCCCATATTGGGTAAAGAAGTCCTGCTGCTACTGGGATACCAATAACATTATATATGAAAGCCCAAAATAAGTTCTGTTTAATTGTCCGCATCGTTGCTTTTGATAAATCAATCGCTTGTGAGATTTTGTGAATGTCCCCATGAAGCAACGCGATCCCAGCTGACTCAATAGCAATATCAGAGCCTGTAGCCATTGCGATTCCTACATTGGCTTGTACTAGTGCTGGTGCGTCATTTATACCGTCTCCGGCCATAGCTACAACTCTACCCTCATCCTGCAATTCTTTTATTTTACCAGTTTTTTCACTAGGTAAAACCTCCGCAAAAACATTATCAATATTTACTTGTTTTGCAATATAAGAAGCAGCTAAATGATTATCCCCAGTTAACATGATAACCTTTATTCCTCTCTTGTGAAGTTTCGCTATCGCTTCTTTTGCATTTTCTTTAACTGTATCACTAAGAGCGATCAAACCTATTTTCTTATTATCAACTTCTAATATCACAACTGTTTTACCTTCAGACTGGAGTGTCTTAAGATTTTCATCCAAGTCATTTACATCAGGTCTATGAATGTAGATATTTTTATTATCCACTTTTGCTTTGACTCCTACTCCTTCAAGAGAAATAAAGTCTGAAACACTTACTAGAGCAATATTTTTAGATAGAGCACTATCTGCTATAGCTTGGGCAAGTGGATGCTCGGATAATTTTTCAACACTACCCGCGAGTTTTAATATTTCATTTTCACTAAACGATTTATCTAAAATAATAACATCTGTAACTTCTGGTTTGCCTTTTGTAATTGTTCCGGTTTTATCAAGAACGACCGTATCAACCTTACTCAATAATTCTAAGCTTTCTGCGTCTTTAACCAAGATCCCATGTTCTGCCCCCTTACCAACACCTACAATAATTGCTGTTGGAGTAGCAAGCCCAAGAGCGCATGGACAAGCGATAACAAGAATACCAACGAAAGATAATATACCGTAAGAGACAGCAACAGATTGTCCAAGAATAGGAATACCAACAAATAACCAAACCAGAAGAGTAAGCGTTGCGATACCCAATACTACAGGGACAAAGATACTAGAAATTTTATCGGCCATGGCTTGAATAGGAGCTTTTGAACCCTGAGCGGACTCTACCATTTTTATTATTTGAGCGAGCATTGTCTCGCTACCAATTTTAGTTGCTTGAAAACGAATACTGCCTTGCTTATTGATCGTTGCTCCGATGACAGTATCTCCAACTTTTCTATCTACAGGAATAGGCTCTCCAGTTATCATTGATTCATCGATAGAAGTGACGCCTTCAATTATTCTTCCATCAACTGGAATTTTTGCTCCTGGTTTTACTATTATGATATCTCCTATAATTACTTCACTGATAGGAATTTCCACCTCTACCCCGTTTCTTATTACTAGTGCTGTTTTGGCTTGAAGTTCAAGTAATTTTTCTATAGCTTCTCCAGTCTTTTGTTTTGAGCGTGCTTCAAGATACTTTCCTAAAGTGATAAATCCTATTACAACAATTACCACATCAAAATATGTATATTCTGGTAACTTCATAGCTATTTGAATCTGAGGGAAAAGAGTAATGACTGTACTATAAATATAGGCGGTGAGAGTTCCTAACCCTATAAGTGTATCCATGTTGGCAACTCGATATTTTGCAAATCTGACTACCCCGGCAATAAACGGTTGACCAATCCAAAAAATAACAACAGTTGAAAGAACCATTGATATTATATTAAACAGCTCCATCGGAATTGGCAGATTGGGTATAAACGAGAAAGTTTTGGAAGTAATATCCCACATCATAATGAAAAAGATAAACAAGGCTAAAGGTAATACAAATTGCATTTTACTTTTTTGGTTTGCCAATTCTTTCTCTTTATCATTTTTTGACTGAGATAATCCCAAGTGTTCACTGTGGTCCATACCTTTCATATTTGCGTGTTCAATAGAACTCATATTTGCCATCTCATCGTGCTCTTTTACCCCCTCACTTAATGTATATCCGAGTTTCCCAACTTCATTATTCATTTTTTCTAAATCAATTTTTTCTGCATCAAAATCAATATTTGCTTTTTCAGTAGCAAAATTAACATCAATTTTTTTTACTCCTTCCAGTTTTGATAATTTTTTTGTGATAATAGCTGAGCAACTGGCACAGTGCATCCCTTTAATTTTAAAGATTTGATTTGTCATCCCGAATAAAATTTATTATTAATAATTTGTTTATTTTGACCATATGTAAGTTAATTATATTTTTCTATAAAATATTTTCCGTTAAATTTTTAACGGGACAAGTATATTTTATATGTTATACCAAGATTTTCTCCATTCTTTTAGCATGGTTCCGCTTTCAGTTAAAAATTTCTCGACAGCATTGGCATTATCTAATATTTCGCTTCGACTTGATTTTACACGAATATCATTAGTCATAACTATCCCATTTTCATGATGTGCGATAACGGCATTTAAAAATCTTAAATCAAAGGTATCATTATAACTGCCGAGATTTGGCACGACTGGATCTGCTACATTTTTTGTATCTCCATACCAATTCTTTTTCCAAGTATAAAGTTCCTCAATTGCCAATGGTTCATTTGCTTGTATCTCTTTCGCTAGATTTTGTATTTCTGGCCTATTACTTTTCTCTGCTTGTTTTGCAACAAGCATGGCTCCACGGTGGTGCGCAATCATAGCATCTATATATCTTAAATCTACCCATTTATCAGCTCGGCCTAAATCCATACTGTTTTTATCATACATAGACAATGAATACTGAGGCGTGAAAGAATAGCCGGCACCAATTCCGATTATAAAACTAACTACTATTAATGAAACTGCTAAATACGTTGAAATTTTTGTCATATATTTGTTTAGCGAAGCAAATTATTTTATAAAAAACTAGTCTGGCTCCTCGTCCTCCCTCATCCGAGGACTTTTTTTAGAATATAATTTGCGTAGCTCATGATTAATAAATTATTTCCTCTTTAGTCCATAAACTTTTAATATTTCCTTTGTAGCCTTCTCTGTTTGACCTTTTTGTATTTGATGAACTAGACATGTACCCAGATGACCCTCCATAAGAACATCTTCTACTCCAGATAATGCCTGCTTCACAGCTGAAGTTTGAGTAATAATATCTATACAATAAACATCTTTCTCTACCATCTCGCGTAAACCTCGAACTTGCCCCTCAATAATTTTTAATCTACGTATTATTTTTTGTTTATCTTTATGCATGATATGAGTATATACCCCCAGGGGGTATATGTCAACAGTCTCGCTCCTTTTTAACAAAATTAGTCATTAATCTTGATTTAATGGTAAAATAGAGAGTATGGAGTCAATATTAAAGGCAGATATATTTTTCTTTATTTCTTCTATTTCCGTGGTTATCATAACCTTAGTCCTCTTGGTCGCAGGATTTTATTTTATAAAAATAATTAGAAACTTTTATAAAATATCAAACATTCTAAAAGATTACACCGAGAATGCCAATAAAGAATTAAGAGACATGGGGGATCATGTGAGGAATAGTTCCCTATTCACTTTCCTATTCGGCCGAGAAAAAAAGAAGAGTGAGCAAGACAAACGTTCAAAAAAATCAATTTAAAAGTAGTTAAATTATAAATTAATAAAAAGTTTAATAAGTTATATTTTAAAAATAATTTGTTCAGCTTTATAAAGTATATGGAAAAGAAAAAAGTGATGAAGAAAAAAGGTATTAATGTAAAAACAGCGATAGGAATCGGCGCTGGTGTTGCAGCACTCAGTGCAGCAGCTTATGTTCTATTTGGACCAAATGGCAAAAAGAATCAGAAAGCAATCAAAGGTTGGGCTGTTAAAATGAAGGGTGAAATTATAGAAAAGTTTGAAGAAGCCAAAGAATTAACAGAACCAGTTTATCATAATATAGTTGATAATATTCAAGCTAAATATTCAAAACTTAAAAATGTAGACAAGGAAGAGCTTGCAGCTACAGTAGCAGAAATCAAAAAGCACTGGAAAGCTATAAAAAAAGAGGCAGTAGGCGCTGTAAAGAAAAAGAAATAAAGATAAAAAGAAAAACCGCCAGTTGGCGGTTTTTTCTTTGTTTAAATTATTAAATAATTGTATAATGTGGATATGGATCCCGTTAGAAGTCATGCTTGTTATCCAAGAGAACGGGAGTTATTTAAAGAAAGTAATTAATTTTTGATATTATTATTTAACTTATGTACGATAATCTAAAGATTATCTACTTCTAACGGGATGGATGAAATAAAAATAAATACTATAGAGTGGTCAGTTCCAGAATATTCTCACAAAGAAAGAGGTAATGATTGGTTTTGGACGATTGGACTTATCACCATTGTCGCTTGTGGAATAGCTATTTGGCTTCATAACTATGTTTTCGCTATTTTCCTTCTTATTTCTGGTGGTTGTTTGATAATGTTCACAATGAGGCCACCGCTTGAAGTGAATTATATAGTTGAAACGAAGGGCCTTGCTATGGGCAAAGATATGCACCCTTGGAAAAAAATTAAAAGTTTTAATATAAAAAAAGAGGACAAAGATGAATATGCAAAACTTCTCATTGAAACAAGTAAATATTTCTTGCCTATTTATACTATTCCCCTCCCCAAAGATATGGCAGATGAAATGAAAGAAACTCTTTTGCTAGTTCTCCCCCGCTCAGAAATCAACGAATCTCAATCCATGCTCTTCATGGAGAAGTTGGGGTTTTAAATTAATTTTTGTTGTCGCAGGACCCCGAGTACGCTTATCGACGATTACATCGTCAGGTACTTTTCGCTCTGGTCAAAAACCAGAGAACGAAAAGTCTTTCGATTCCTGCACGGCAGGACCGCGAGTACGCTTATCGGTCATTACATGACCAGTACACCTTTTCCATTTTTTTCAACAAATAATGAAAAGGTCTTCGCTTCTGGCAGGACCGGCATTAGCCTTATCGAACCTTACAGGTTCAGTACACCTTTTCCATTCGTGAGTACACTCACACGGAAAAGGTTTTCGATTCCTGCACAGGAGACAAGCAGTTGTCTCCTTCGGGATCACATTATAAAAAACCGAAATAAATTCGGCTTTTTATAATGTGATGAATTAATGACCTTTGCACGAACCTATTTTGAAAAGAATGAAAGATAATCTTACGCTCGACTTTCGTATTTACTTTAATATTAAAACTACGCTCTACTAATGTGCTAATTCTCTAAA
>JBAYKO010000015.1:0-10522 GCA_041664605.1 Minisyncoccota bacterium
ACTCTCATTCATTTTGATGGAACAGTTCTGCGGGACTCGGATGGTGATCGTTGCGTTGTCTGTCTCTGCTGGGATGGTGACGAGTGGAGCTGGGACTACGATTATCTCGAGGATGGCTTCGAAGCTGATGACCCGTCTGCTGTGCTCGCAAGCCCTCAGAACTCAGTTGCTTAAAACTTTTTGTCACTCTGATTTTTGCACTTTTTAACCCCCCGACTTAGGTCGGGGGGTTATTTTTTTATGATATACTCACATTGGAAGTAGGTGAATATGTGAAAGATTACGATTTTTTACTACCGAAACCAGTATCCATACATTGAGAATATCTTTGACTAAGGTTTGAGATAGAGTGATGTATGTAGACTCTTCAAAATAAAAAATGAAGATACTTGGTGTAGAGTGTTCTGTGATTACGATCACAAATAATATACAACCCTAAGAGTATTCAAGGGGTGGTGGAATAGATGACACCCTATACATTTCTGCAGAACTCGAATGGTAATCGTTACGTTCTCTATCTCTACTGGAATGGTGACAAGTGGAACTGGAACTACAATTATCTCAAGAATGACTTCAAAGCTAATAACCCGTCTGCAGTGCTCGCAACTCTTTTCATTTCTCTCCTAGTTATTTATTGGGAGAGTTTTGTTTTGTAAGTTGTCCACTCCAACCTCCAAGCATTTTACCTACTTCATTTAATGGAGTTGAAATAGTAATATATTTTTTATCATTTATTGATTTTATTTCCCATAAAACCATCAAAAGTATTTTTAAGGTATCTGTTTTCCTTATAGCTAATCTAACCCATGGATGTTTTTCTTCTTTTGGTAAAAAACTAGCAATAGAAATTGCTTCTATAATTTCAATAAAAATAGTATCTATTTTTTGACCAAGAGAATGACGATAAAGTTTAGGCAGAGTTTGGTATATGGTAATCCATATCAAATAGCAACTCTTTGCTTTTACCAGTAAAGGTAAAAGCGGGGGGGGGGTAAAATTGCAATTATGTCCAATATCCAATTTATTCATATATATCAAGATATCATTTCTGTTGAAAATCTACTACTAGCATGGAAAGAATTTTTAGTAGGCAAAAAATTTAAAAAAGATGTTTTGGATTTTGAACGAGATCTAATGTCAAATATTTTAGAACTTCACAAAGAACTTTCAGAAAAAAATTATAGACATTCTGATTATTACGCATTTAATATTTCTGACCCAAAACCTCGAAATATACATAAGGCTAAAGTGCGAGATAGATTACTTCATCATGCACTCTATCGTCAACTTTATCCATTTTTTAATAAAACATTCATAGCTGATTCATATTCTTGCCGATTAGGAAAAGGAACTCACAGAGCTATAAAAAGATTTAGAGAATTTTCAAATAAAGTTTCAAAAAATAATACAAAAACAGTTTGGATTTTGAAATGTGACATTAGAAAATTTTTTGCCAGTGTTGATCACAATGTTTTGAAATCAATTTTGAAAAAATATATAACTGACGAAAATATTTTATGTCTTTTAGATAAAGTGATTGATAGTTTTAATACAAAAGAGAAACAAAATGTTGGTTTACCACTTGGTAATTTAACATCACAACTTCTAGTCAATATTTATATGAATGAATTTGATCAATTTGTAAAACATAAATTGAAAGCAAAATATTATATTCGTTATTCTGATGATTTTGTTATTTTGCAAAATGACAAAGTAATACTTGAAGATCTTTTATTACAAATCTCATTTTTTCTTGAAGAAAGACTTAAATTATCAATACACCCTGATAAAGTTTTTATAAAGACTCTGTCTTCAGGTTTGGATTATTTGGGCTGGGTTAATTTCCAAAAACATCGAGTAATAAGGACTGCAACAAAGAAGAAGATAATAAAGAAATTAAAAGGATCTCCAAAATCACAGACTATCAGTTCTTATAGAGGGTTACTTGGTCATGGAAATAGTTATGAGTTGAAGAAAAGATTGGGGTTGGTGAAATTATTCTAATTTTTATTTAAAAGCATATTCTCTAAAAAGAGAAGTTAAAAAACCCTTATTTTATAAGGGTCGCCGAAGGCAAGAAATTTACTAAATAACCCTTAGTTTCCAAGGCTATTTTTTATAAAATCCTTGTAAAATAAGGGTTTTTATAATATAAAAACATAAAAAGTCAATGATTTTAGCTTGACTTTTATGACCTAAAATGCTAAGCTTTATACATCCTGTTTTCCTTATGAATAAGGAATTTTTAGTTTAAGACTAAAAACAGCGATTCGGAAATGGAAGTTGGCGGAGCTAAACCGCTATTATATGACAAAAAAAACAATATTACGGTCTCTGCAGTCTCTTATTATAATGCCGATAATTGCAATCAACTCCATGGGAACTGGTATGCAAGTTATCAAAGACCATCCGACTGTGGCCGTGATCTCACAACAACAAAATAATATAAGCGATCTTTTGGCTTTTTCATCTGAGAAAGATATCAAAGAAGCATTGCGTGTTTCTCGTGCCGAAAAGATCGACTTTTACTTTAGAGAAAGGGATTTACCTTTAGCTGGTTTTGGAACAGAAATGGTTCTTGCTGCAGAAAGGTATGATATAGATTGGAGAATAATTCCAGCTATAGCAATGAGAGAATCCACGGGAGGTAAGTTTAAATGTCAAAGTAAACCAAATAATCCGTTCGGGTGGTATTCTTGTAAGGCTGGTTTTAAAACCATGGACGAAGCTATAGATACTATTGCTAAAAATATCAGTGGTAATAATCCTAATACTGAAAGATATTATAAAGATAAAACACTCGTTGATATCTTAGATACCTATAATGGACGCGTTGTTAAAGACTATGCCGAAGATGTTATAAGGATTATGAATAATATAGGAGAAAAATAAAAAACCCGCCAATTGGCGGGTTTTTTATTAAAGTACAAAATCTTATAGTTCTTTTCTCCCTAGCATCTTAAGTTGTTTTGCTAGTAATCCTTCTCTTGCGAGAGCCTCTCCTTGAAATTTTTTCTTATTACTTTTGTTTTTTAATTCTAGAGAGGATTGTTTGTCTTTTTCCTCCCCTTCTATTTTCCGGCATTCTTTACTCATTATAGAGAGGAAGGTCAGATTATTGCATGAAAATTTCATTTGAATATTTTCATATGTGAAAATATGGTTAACAGCTGATACAAAAGGGTTTCTAATTTGTTCTTTTTTAAACCCCCCATATATTCCCAAGACTTTTAAGGCGAAGTCCCTTTTTGCACTATCGGAGAACTTTTCCATAACAAAATACTTAAAGATTTTTCTTTAGGTATTTTAGGTTATGTATATTTTTATGTCAAACTATATTTCTTTAGCTCCTTCTATAATTATACTTTTTTCTCCATTTTTAAAAGAAACCTTGCCTTTTATTGCTACACATTTATCAATAACTAAAATATTACTTAATTCCGTAAATGTTCTAGGAAATACCACTGCTTCTATGTTGTCACTAAAATCAGCTATTTTTATAAAAGCCATTCTATCATTCTTTTTTGTATTAACTATTCTTGCATCAGTTATTATTCCAGCAAAAACCACAGATGTCTCACTTCTTATTTCTTCTTTTATTTTTTTAATATCAATACCTTTTTCTTTTATCTTATCTTTTACTCTATCTAATGGATGGCCTGAAATATAAAGTCCAAGTAAATCTTTTTCCCACAGGAGTTTCTCTTCTTTAGTAGCAGGATCTGATTCTTTTAGATTAAACATTGGTGCAGACGATATTTCAACTGCTCCAAATAAAGATGTTTGATTTTTATCCATTTTAGAAAGTTCTCTGTTATAAGAAAGTAAATCTTCAACATTAAACATAAGCTTACCTCTTTCTCCAAGAGCATCCATTGCTCCACACTTGATTAATGCCTCAAGTGATTTTTTATTTAAATTTTTATGTTTAATACGATTTACAAAATCACCAATTGATTCAAATTTTCCACCCCTTTTTCTCTCTTCAATAATTGCATCAGAAATATCTGTGCCTAGATTTTTAATAGTATAAAGTCCAAATCTAATATCTCCTTCTTTTTTTGAATCACCTTTATAAATAACCGTGAAGCCACCATAACTCTCATTTATATTTGGTGGCAAAACAGGGATTTCCATATTTTTACACTCAGCAATTATTTCAGCGATTTTATCTACATCTCCTGATTCTGCTGTTAGAATCGCACACATATATTCAAGGGGGAAATTAGCTTTCATATAAGCAGTTTGGTAAGCTACCTTTCCATAAGAAGCTGCATGTGCTTTATTAAATCCATAACCTTGAAATGGTTCAAAAAGATCCCAAATTTTTTCAGCTTCTTTTTTTGTCATCCCGCTATATTTTTCACAGCCCTCAACGAAAATTTTATGTTGTTTAGCCATTTCTTCTGGAATTTTTTTACCAACTGCTTTTCTGAATTTATCCACAGTTTTCCAGTTATAGCCGGCAACATTTAGGGCAGTGAAAAGTAAATCATCTTGATAAACCAAAAGCCCATAAGATTTATCCAAATAACTTTTCATTTTTGGGTGATAATAAATTATCGGTTTTTTACCGTGTTTTCTGGCAATGTATTCATCAATCGTTGCCATAGGACCAGGACGATAAAGCGCAACCATTGCGTTTATATCATGAATAGTTGAAGGTTTTAATTCTTTTAAATATCTTGTCATTCCCGAACCATTCAGTTGAAACAATCCAATAGTCTCTCCTCTGGCTAACATCTCGAAAGTTTTCTTATCTTCAAGAGGAACATTTTCAATATCTATATCTATTCCGTGGGTTTTTTTTACTAACTTAACTGAATCTCCTAAAATTGCCAAGTTCCTAATTCCAAGAAAATCAAACTTTAGAAGCCCTGCATCTTCAATAGCATACATATCATATTGAGTTATCATTTTTCCACCCTTAGGATCGAATTGTATTGGGACAAAATCAGTAAGTGGAGTAGGAGAAATAACCACACCAGCCGCGTGAACAGAAATATGTCTTGCGCAACCTTCTAGTTTTTTTGCTAAGTCCATTATTTCTTTTGCATCAATTTCTTTTTTATATATATCTTTTAATTCTGGAACAAGTTCTATTGCGTGATCTATTGTCATTGGAAATCCTTGGGATCCCATAGGGATTAATTTTGAAATTCTATCTCCAGTTTCATAAGGATAACCAAGTGCTCTTGCAACATCTCTTACTGCCCCACGAGCCATCATTGTTCCAAATGTTCCTATTTGTGCAACTTTATCAGCCCCATATTTTTGTTTAACATAATCAATCATGGTATCTCTTTTGTCGTCAGCTATGTCCATATCAATATCGGGTGGGGATGGACGATCAGGATTTAAAAATCTTTCAAATGGTAGATTATATTCAATAGGGTTTACTGTTGTGATGTGGGTCAAAAATGAGACAATAGAACCCGCTGCAGAACCTCTTGTAGTACTTACAATATTATTTTCTCTAGCAAAATTAAGAAGATCAGAAACTACTAAAAAGTAAGGTGAATATCCTTTGTTTTTTATAATTTCAAGCTCGTAATCAACTCTCCCCATCAGTTCTTTAGTTTTTTCTAACCTTCTTTCTTCTATGCCCTCATATGTTAGTCGTTTTAATTTTTCATCATAATTTTCTTCTTTTTCAATAGGAAAGTTAGGAAAAACCCACTTTCCTAAATCAAGTTCAATATCGCACATATCAGCAATTTTTTGAGTATTTGTTACAGCCTCAGGGATGTCTTTAAACTGTTCCTCAGCAGTTTTTGTATCAATAAATGAAAAGTCGTCATCTCCAAAAGTAAATTTGTTGTCGTCGTTAATATCACTGCTTGTTTGTATTGCAAGAAGTGTTTCGTGAGCTTTTTTATCTTCTGGATGTAAGTAGTGTGAGTCTTGGGTACCTACTATTGGAATATTTAATTCTTTTCCTAAATTTATAATCTCTTGTCTTGTTCTTCCTTTGTCATCAGACATATCATGATTCATTATTTCTAAAAAATAATTTTCTTTTCCAAATATATTTTGATATTCGCTGATTATTTTTTTTGCTTTTTCTTTATCTTTACTTTTTAAAGCTTTAGATAATTCTCCTCCAGGACAACCAGAAAGACAAATTATTCCTTCACTATTTTCTCTTAAAAGGTCGTGGTCTACTCTCGGTTTATAGTAGAAGCCCTCTAGGTTTGATTTAGTTACTATTTTTATTAGATTTTTATATCCTAGAACATTTTTTGCAAGTAGTGTTAAGTGGTATCTTTTATTATCAATTCCTGATTCTTTATCAAAGCGAGTTCTTTCGGCGACATAGACCTCAACTCCAATTATTGGTTTTATCCCTGCTGATTTGCAAGTTTTATAGAAATCAATAGATCCATACATGTTTCCATGATCAGTTAAACCAATTGCAGGCATTTCGTGTTTTTTTACTAAATCTACTAAATTCTTGATTTTTGATAGTCCATCAAGCAAAGAATAGTGAGAATGGGTATGAAGATGTATGAATTTATTAGCCATGTTTTTCCTATTATACCCTAAGGAAAAATCAAAACAAAAGCTTGTTTTTAATTTGTCCGAATGCTGTTGTTATATGAATTATTTCATTCATATAACAGATAAGGTATCATATTCTATATGGGGCAAAAATTTATAATAGGAATCGATGAAGTTGGTAGAGGACCACTCGCTGGACCTGTAACTTTATGTGCTTTGGCAGTTAAAGTTTCTACTACTGATTATAAAAAAGCTCTAAAAATAAAAAGTGCTAATGTTTTAATGTTAAAAATATTTAAAGATTTAAAAGGTCTTCGAAATTCAAAAAAATTAAGTGAAAAGCAAAGAGAAGATTGGTATAAAAAAATCAGAGATTGGAAAAAAGAAGGAAAAATAGAATACAAAATTTATTCAGTTTCAGCTAAGGAAATTGATAAAATTGGTCTTTCAAAAAGTATTAAAACTGCGCTAAATAATTCTGTTAAAAAATTAAATCTTTACCATAAAGACGTTTATATTTTATTAGATGGGGGATTGAAAGCTCATCCGGAATACAAATATCAAAATACAATAATTGGAGGAGATGAAAAAGAATCGATAATATCTTTTGCTTCGATTACAGCAAAAGTCTTTAGAGATAGAAAAATGAAAAAGATAGGAAAGATGATGCCAGAATATGGTTTTGAAAATCACAAAGGATATGGAACAAAAGACCATTACAAAGCTATTAAAAAACACGGCATATCAGAAATACACCGTAAGAGTTTTTTAAAAAACCTTAAATCTAAATAAAAAAACCCTTACTCTGTAAGGGTTTTTTAGACACAACTTCTCCTTGACTTTTCTATCTTAATATGATATTATTGGGTCAGAGTTATTCACAAAAGTATTCACTAAATACAGAAAGGGTTTTGAAATGAGTTATATTAAAGACTCGGACCATTATAAAGATATGGCGGCCGAGAAAGAAGAAAGAGACGCCATTGTAGCCGGAGATTTTTATTCTTCCGGAATTCCATGGAGATTTTTTGAGGGGAAGATTCAGTTTTGTTTGGTTCCATATCATAATGAATATGAAAGTGGAAGATTAGAACATAGATTTCCTGGAGGGTGCTGCAAAAGACTGAAGGGGGAAAGATGGGATTATACTCCAGAAGATGCTTTGGGCTCAGAGATGCAGGAAGAAACATTCCTCATACTTGTTTCATTTAATAGAATCTATAGGAGGTTTGTTGATTCAAAAAACAGTCCAGTTGCTCGACCTGGGAGAAAACATCCCAAATTTTTCTACCTTATTGATGAATTTTCAGGAGTTACGCCGGAAAGTTTTCCTGGAAATGGGAGGAATCCTTTGGATATAAATCTGGAGGCTCCAATCTGGGTTAGTCCCAAAGAGGTTCTTGAAAAATTGTATTGGGGACATCGTTGGGCTTACTATGAAGCTCTCAAGATTTTAGTGACAAGAGAAGACAGGAGATTTCACAGCCTTCTTTATGATGTGTGCACCCTCGAAGAGGAGTTCAAAGCACAAAGAAGAACGGCATAATTGTTTTCTGTTGGAATTTTAAAAAACCGCTGAGAAATCAGCGGTTTTGTTTTACCTATTGACAAATTACTTTATATTTTGTAAGGTAAAGGCAGAATAAGTAAATTTAAATTTGATAAAAATGAGGAAAAGTTTCGTTTATATGGCTATATTGATGATAATCAGTATGGTAAGTTTTGAGTCTACACAGGCACAAAAGACTGTTTTTAGTTTAGGTCCCGGTATGGCCTTTTCGGCTCCGGCCAACCTTCTTTCCACCAAATTCCCAACCGCTAAGGTTGAGATAAATTATTTCCCGACCAATATGTGGTCTTTTGGATTAAGAATGCGTCCATTGGGACAATATTCTCCCGCCAAAGATACTTTTGGGGTTAAGTTCACTAATATGGCAAACCTTTATTTAATAACTGGTATTCAAACAACTACTGCAGAGAAGGGATTCAATTGTGGAGTTAGTACGGGATTTGGTCTAGCTTTTGCAGAGGACAGCAAAGACATTAACACATACCCTACCTGGGATTGTTCTATTAAGGGTGGATATTGCATTAATAAAACCCATGCAATTTTTGTGGATTTGAATTATTCGTATGTTTGGACATATGGGGGTGCGATTCACACTAACGGGTTTTCGTTTATGACGGAGATTACGTGGGAAATAACAATCCCAAATTCGAGCCCTTACTAAACTAATAAGTTCTTTTTTTGGATTTTTAAAAACCACCTTCGGGTGGTTTTTAGTTTGTTAGTAAATAACTAGAAACGATTACTGCAGTCTCAGCACGCAATATTAATTTCCCTAAATTTAATATTTCAAAATTATTTTCTTTTGCTAATTTTATTTCATTCTCATTAAATCCTCCTTCTGGTCCAATAAAAATTGCGATACTTTCTATTTTAGAATTTTCTCTTGCCTCGTCTTGGTGTGGGTTAAAATTTTTTCCAGATGGATCAAAAATTATTTTTCTATCAAATTTTTTTGCCTCAATTAATGATTTTTCAAAAGTAATTATTTCGCCTAGGTGGGGGACTGTGCCTCTGCTTGATTGCTCAGAAGCTTCCTTTATAATTTTTTCCATTCTTTCTTTATTTAAACCAGTTTTTACTGTTCTTGTTGTTATAATTGGAATAATCTCAAAAACTCCGCATTCTGTGGTTTTTTGTAAAACTAATTCAAAATTTTCTCTCTTTAAAATTGAACAGTATAAAGAGACCTTGTTTTTAGGTTCATTTTCATTTTTATAAACTTTTAACAAAGAAATAATTAAACTTTTTTTGTCCCCGCCTGCCTGCCCGACACGCTGATGTGAGTCATGCGGGCGGGCAACAGCTGTGCTGGAAGCATTGTGGGCAGGTATTTTTTCTATTAAAGCAGTTGATTCGTTTGTTCTTCCGTCAGATAAAATAATTTCATCTCCGGCTTTAAAGCGCAAAACTTTAGTTATTTGGTGTATTATTTCAGAATCTTTTATTTCTAATTGTTTTTTAGAGAGATCAAAATCTCCTATAAATCTATGTAATCTCATATTTTTTATTCTATCATATCTTGTAAAAACTTGACTCATGCGTATAAAATATGATATGTTTTATTTAGAAAAATTATAAAAGTTCTTAAAAATGAGTATAGGAGATTTGCCTGATTTGAATTTAGTTCCAGATAATGAGACATTTAAAATCGCTGCAAAGCGTTTTTTAATTTCTGGGAGTAAATTTAAAGCCAAGAAAGTTCACTATCAGAAGATGATAGAGACTTGTTCCTTGAAGCAAGCGGACAGAGTTTTAAATTTAGCCTCATGTCTTTTACAAGAAGATTCAGAACAACTCACTCCAATTCTAATGGAAAGATGGAAAAATCTATTTCATCTCGAATTTAAAAAAGGAGAAAAGTTGTCAGGAATTCCACTAATCGATTTTTTAGTTGATCTTAGGAGTTTTGCTCCTTCTGAGCAAAAATTAATAATCAATAAAAAATTAAAAGAACTTAGTGGGCCCACTTCGAAAGATCGTTATCGTCCAGTTTCAAAGCTGAGAAATGGTTTTGGTCTGAAAGGGGGAAGGCTTCTTAACACCTTATCAAAAGACGAACCCAGATCTCATGGCTAAAAAAATCCCCCCAATGGGGGATTTTTCAATTTTATTTTCCAGCAAGACCGCTGATATTAAATGTTCCGCCTTGATCATTATTTCTATTTTTTTCTTTCTTCTTTGCTATAAGTTGTTGTATTATTTGGGTCTCGTATTCTGTTGTTATACTGTTTTGATCTTGTCTATCTTTATCAGAAATTCCAGTATTTCCAATTCCAAAACTTCCACCAGAATGGAACTTAGCGGTTGAGAACCAACCAAGGAGTGGGCGTGCCGAAGGCACGCCCACGCTGTTTCGCCCGTTTTCGCCAATGAATTCGCCAATGAATTCGGATTCCCGCCTTCGGCGGGACGGATTGTTTTTTCGCCAAGAAGCAGGTGCGAGCCAAAGAT
>JBAYKO010000016.1:0-7907 GCA_041664605.1 Minisyncoccota bacterium
CTTTTTATCAAAATTGGAAATTGTTTTTTTATTTACAATAACAAAACCTTTATCATCATATTCTGTTTCAGGAGTTACAACTCCAGCATCAAGCCCTGATGCCATTGTTAAAGATTTAATTATTGAACCAAACTCAAAAACATTTTCTACAAAAGGATTTGCAAAAGTTTTTGCATCTTTGACTTGGGAAAAATCATTTGGATCAAAATTTGGTAAATTCGCCATTGCATAAATAGAACCATCAAGAGGATTTATTATTAAACCAGCCACAGAATCAGAATTCCATTTCTCCATTACTCCCTTTTGTAATACTTGCTCTAATTCATTTTGAACAGTCGGTTCTATTGTTGTTACAATGTCCCCTTCTTTTTCTCCACTTTTAAAAACTGAGTAATTTATTTTTGAAAAAATTTCAGCAAAAAAGTTTGTGTAGAGATTATTATTTTGTCTTGATAAAACATCATTGTAATATCTTTCAAGCCCATATCTTCCAGAAAAATCATTCTCTTTAAAAGCTACAAAGCCTATTGTATTTGAAGCCATGTTTCCTGCTGGATAAGATCTCCAATTTTCTTTATAAACAGATATGCCTGGAATTTTTAGTGCATCTATTTTATCTGCAATTTCTTTTGTTGTCTTATTTATAATCTCTTCATAAGGATCATCTTTTTTATTTACCTTAATTAAAAATTCTTCTTTTTCTAATGGTATAATTTGTGAAATTTTTTGATATGTATCTTCAGGATCAATTATTTTTACAGGATTAATAGCTATCTTAAAACCAGATATAATTGTTGCCGCAGAAACAAGTGTTCCATCGCGTTTTTTAAAATATATATTATTCCTTTCAAAGAGATTACCCATTGGAGTAATATATTGTCTGTCAGCTCTTTCACTATAAGAAGTACTATGTATAACCTGCACAAAAAAAAGCTTTGCAATTAAAACCCCTGCAAAAACAAGTATAAAAAATGATATAAGTCTTATTTTTCCCAAAAAATTACTAGAAGCCATTTTTATCCAAAGTATTTCTGGCAAAAGCTTGTCGTGAAGCAAAGGAAGTGTTTTGTGATTCCTTAAAACCAAGAGATGAGGCCAAGCTTAAATCAATTGTTTTATTTAATGACATATATTCTCCTTCTAAACTTCCAATTTGAGAACTTAAATTTCTGGATTCAATTTCCATTGTTTTTCTTTCAACAACATTAAAGACAGTATTACATAACAAGAAAACATGCAGAGCTATTAAAAATCCAGAAGAAATAGCAAGACCTCTGAAAACTTTTTTTTCTAAATTTCCAGTATTAACGATATTTGTATTCAATTTTATTTTTCCTGTTAGTGTCATATTTTTTTATTTAAATTATTTTTTCTAAAATTCTTAATTTTGAACTTCGTGATCTTCCGTTTTCTCTAATTTCTTCTTCAGATGGGATCATTGGTTTTTTGTTTATTAATTTTGCAAACCCTAGCTCTTTTTTTTCTTTATAAAAATTTTTTACTAATCTATCTTCTAAACTATGAAAAGAGATTACTGCCATTCTTCCCCCTTTTTTTAAATGATTAAATCCTTTTAGAAGTGCTTCTTTCAAACCTTCCATTTCATCATTTACTGTAATCCTGAGAGCTTGAAAAGTTTTTGTTGCAGGGTTTATTCTTCCTCTTCTATAAAAACTTGGTACTGCACTTTTTACTATTTCCACTAATTCAAATGTTGTTTCTATTGGTTTTTCTTTTCTAGCTTCAAATATTTTTTTTGCTATACTTCTTGAAAATTTTTCTTCACCATATCCATAAATAATGTCTGCAATATTTTCTTCATCCCATGTGTTAACAATCTCTTTTGCTGTCAAATCATTTTCTGTTATTTCTTTCTTCATTGTCATTAAAAGAGGCTCGTTTTTTTGGAATGAAAATCCCCTACCAGAAACTTCCAATTGATCAGAACTAATCCCCAGGTCAAGTAAAATTTTATCTACTTCTTCAATACCAAGCTCTTCTAAAACCTTGTCTAGATTTCTGTAATTAAAATGATGAACTGAAAAGTTGCAGTTATTTTTCTCAAGTTTTTCTGTGGCTCTGATAAGTGCATCTTCATCTAAATCAGTTCCTATAATTCTTACTTCTTTACCATAAAGTTTACAGACTTTTTCACTGTGTCCTGCACTCCCTAGTGTTCCGTCAAAAAAAACATCACCTGGTTTTATTTCTAATCCCTCTATTGATTCTTTTAAAAGAACTGGTTTATGCCCGGTAGTAGATTTTGACATTAAATTTTCTCCTGTTTTTTCGTTTTTCATTTATTTAAAATCTATTTCTTTTTCGGTCAAAAAATTTAATCTACTACTTACATTTAATTTATAAAAACTATGTCAAAACTCACTACCGGGTATGCACTTTAAAGCATTCCCACACTTCCTAATTTTTCGGCCAAAGCGTCTGCTCCTTTTTCCACTTCACTCTTATATTCGGACCATGTTTTTTCGTTCCAAATTTCGACTCTGTTTTGAACACCTATGACAACTGCTTTATTTTTTAGTACAGCTCTATCTTTTAGAAAATCTGGAATTAATATTCTTCCAATAGCGTCAACATCAACTTGCACGGCACCACCGAACATAAAACGATTAAATCTTCTGTTGTCTCCTTGGAGTAGTGATGATTCAGAAAGTCTTTCTGAAATTTTTTCCCATTCTTTAATAGTGAAAGCAAAAATACAATTATCTAATCCTGGTGCAAGCACAATACTCTTCCCCATTTCTTTTCTAAATTTAATAGGAAGAGAAATTCTATTTTTTTCATCAATTGTGTGTATATATTCGCCGATTAGCATAAAATTAGTTCATAAAGTTATAAAGTAGAAAGTTATAAAGTGAGAAATAAAAAAATTAAGTTTGTATTATTCATAAATCCGTAAACTTTGTCCTATTATTTAGTTTACCACTTTATCCCACCTACTACTTATTATAAACCACTTTATCCCACTTTACAAAATAGTTTTCCACAGTTACCTTATTCAATAAAAACAAAAATAATAGACATATTTTACTTAATATGTTATTCTATAAATAGATAAAGATCTTAAAAAGAAACTATGGTTAAAAATCAACAAGAAAAAGAAACTTCTCAAGAAAAAGAAGTTTTTAAGTCAAAGAAAAAAATAAAAAAACCTGATCCAGGCCTTTATCCTGATGATATTAATGATAATAGTTTCCTTATGCAAGCATTAGATCTTCAAGATATTATGAAGAAAAATAATCCTTCAAAAAGCACTTGATTTTATGAATTAAAAAAACCGCCAAACGGCGGTTTTTACTTTATAACTTTCTACTTTATAAACTTTATAACTAACTTATTCCTTGGGTCTCATTAGTGGAAAAATCTGACATTCTCTAACTGGTTTATCTGCCAAAAAAGCAAAAAGCCTTTCACTTATTCCAAAACCACAAGTTGGAGGCATTCCATATTCGAGTGCTTCAACAAAATCATGATCAAACATTTGAGCTTCTTCATCCCCTGCTTCACGAAGTTTTGACTGATCTTCGAATCTTCCAGCTTGATCAATAGGATCATTTAATTCACTGAATCCTTTTCCAACTTCTGAACCTGCAATAATAATTTGAAACCTTTCAACTAAATTTTTATTATCACTTTTTCTTTTAGCAAGTGGTTCCATATAAACTGGAACATTAATTAAAAATCCAGGACCACCTATTCCTTTTCTGCAGTATTTCCAAAGATTATCTATTGCTCGAGTAAGATTAAAATTCTTTCTATCATATTCAACTTTTAATTCTTGAAGTTTATTCTCTGCTTCTTTTAAATTTGTTTCATCTATATCTATCCCTGTAATTTTTTTAATAGTTTCTTTGAAATCATAAATTTCCCAATCTTTTCCCAAATCAACTTCAAACCCTTTTATTGTAAATTTAAGAGTTCCAAAGGTATCCATAGCGATTTTTCTATACATTTCTTTTGTTAAATCCATTCCGTAATTATAATCTTCATAAGCAGTATAAAATTCCATTTGAGTATAATCTTGTAAATGCTCTGCGTCCATTCCTTCGTTTCTGAAGATTCTTCCTATTTCAAAAACTTTTGGGAAACCAGCAACCATTAATCTTTTCTGCCAAAGTTCTCCGCAAGATATTCTTAAATAAACATCTATATCAAGTGCGTTGTGATGAGTAACAAATGGTCTGGCTTCGGCACCTCCGGCAGTATTTTCAAAAACAGGAGTTTCAACTTCAATAAAACCTCTTTCAATTAAAAAGTTTCTCATTGAATTCCAAAATTTAGTTCTCTTATAAAATAGATCGCGAACTTCTTCGTTTGTTAAAATATCTAAATATCTTCTTCTAAATCTTTCTTCTTCGTCTTGTAATCCATGCCATTTTTCAGGAAGTGGGCGCAGACTTTTTGCAGCCATTTTCCAGTTTTTAATCTGTAAAGTTTTTTCTTCTCTTTTGGTGGTAAATAAAGTTCCAGATACTTCTACGAAATCCCCAATATCAACTGCATCAATAAATAGATTAAAAACCTCTTCTTCAATATCTTCTTTTTTTAATAACCCTTGGAAAGTAGCTGTACCATCATAAAAATTAAAAAACACTAACCCACCTTGAGGCCTTAGTGACATTATTCTTCCGACAAGAGAAATTTCCTTTCCCTCACCAGAGAGTTTTGAAAAATCATCAACAACTTCTTTTAAAGTAAAATCTTTTTTTACTCTAGCAGGATATGGGTCCATACCCTTGTCTTTTAGAAGTTCTAGTTTTTGCAAACGAACATTGCGAATTTCATCCAATGACGCCATATAATTAGGTTTTAGTGACTAGATTCTAGATTCTAGATTCTAGATTCTAGTTTATTAATAATAACACGAAGCATTTTACTAACTTCTGTGAGTAATAATATTGATTCGTTAATATCTATATTATACAAATCTCGACAAAGAAACAACTGTGTTTCTAATTCTGAAGTTGAACCATAAGCTATGTGTACAAACTGACAATAATCTTTTCTTGTTTTTCTATTACTACCCTCTGCAATATTTGAAACAATAGAAACAGCTGAGCGTTGCATTTGTGATTTTAATCCAAAAGTTTCTGATTGCGGAAGTTTGGTTGTAGTTTTATAAATTAGCTTCACAAGTTCATAACCTTTCTGCCAAACAATTAAATCTTTATATGATTTTATATTTGATTCGGACATTTTTATTTCACTAGAATCTAGCTCCTAGAAACTAGAAACTAATTCCGGATTATTCGATATCCACTATCTTGTATTTTACAACACCTTTAGGACTTTCGAAAGAAATAGTATCCCCTTTTTTGTTCCCCATCAAAGCTTCACCAAGTGGAGATCTTGTAGAAATTTTTCCTTGCAACATATCAACTTCTTCTGCTCCAACTATCTGATATGTTTTTTTATCTTTTGTTCCTTCTTTTTGAACTATAACAGTAGAACCAACCTCAACTTTATCACTGTGATGTTTAGTGACTATTGTTGAAGATTTAAGAAAATGTTCAATTTGAGAAACTCTAGTTTCTAATTTAGCTTGCTCTTCTCTAGCTTGTTGATATTCTGCATTTTCAGAAAGATCACCAAGTGATTTTGCATACTCTAAGCTTTCTAAAATTTCTTTTCTTTTGGGACCTATTAAATTAGCTAGTTCTTTTTCTAGCTCTTTTTTTTTCTCCTCTGAGATATATTCAGAATTGTCGTTTTTGTTACTCATCCTGGTACTAAAATTTTATTAATGATTTATAATTTTCTTTTATTTTTTGTTCCCCACTTATTTATCCTTAATTACATCCTGTAATCAGAAATTTAGTACAGGACAAGTTTTTTAAAGTTGCTATATTCTAGCAATTATCAGTCCTTTTGTAATCTTGACAAACAATAGTTTTCTTGCTACAATGGTGCCAGAAAATAAATAAAAAAGCTCGTTAAAATGAGAAGATTAAAAATTATTTGGATGGCAATTTTTTGCCTTACTTTTAATGTGAATGCCCAAATTGAAAACATTAAATGTGGTGGGGATAGCACCCTAGTATTAAGAAGAGTTTATGCCGGTATGTTATCTGGTACAATGTTAAAAACAGAAGAGATTGGCACGATTGATAAATTTGCCAATATACGCGTTGGTGCCCAGGCAATCTGGCAACCAAACAAGGTTTTTGGGGTAGTGTTAATGACATTAGCTCAAACAGATTTTGTAAATAAACCGTTAGTGATGAACCAGTGCCATATTATTGTTACACCAAAAAAATGGATGAAAATCCAGATTGGTAATATGGCAACACCTTCATCTGAACAACGCCCTTATTCAGTCACGGCGGATTCACAATTCGAAGTGAATGCCCAAACAATCATCCCTGGGATGGCGCCCAATGCAAAGGTTGTGTTTATGCCGACAAAAAATTCTTACTTTGGTGGCGGAATTGCCTATCGGTATAGTAAACCTGAATACCACGTTCAGGCAGGGTTTGGAATATTTCAATGGTCCGGATATTATTCTAATTATCTGAATAAAGTCGGGACATCTTTGACTGTTTCAAAAGGAAGAGTTTACAACATAACTTCTTATAAACAAGATGTTGAGTTGGCAAATTTTATTGGTATTACTATTTTCAAAAAAAGTGATATTCAATTTTTTGCCGACCTTAGTTGGAACTTCGAGAAAGATGATTTAACCAGAGGAGAAATCGGGTTTTTAAAAAACTTCTCAGCCACCCTTGGAAAATTAGAGATTAAAGGACTGATTGCGCTAAGTTATTGCGATGAAGGCAAATCAGTAAATCCTTACCTGTTTATCCACTTGTAATTTTTACTGCTCTTTTAAAAACCCCTCCGACGCAAGGTCGGAGGGGTTTTTATGTTAACAATTTGACAAAAATCATGTTATCTGATACTATTCGTCCAGATAAATGTTAATTAAAATTGAATTATGAACGCAGTAAATTTATTAAAAGAAATCCCTTTTAAAAACATTGATTATAAAGCATTATTTAATCAACAAATGGAAGAATTGAAAAAGCTAGGATTTGAACCGGAAATCCTTAAATCATTTGATGACAAAAAAGATGGCCTCTTAAAAATGATGGCTGTCGGAGTCCACAGTAATGATAATAAGGATTGTATTCCTTTTATTCCGATAGTACCCGTAAATATGGTCAGTTTTGTTCAACAATTAAATCAAATTGCTGAACCATTTGGATCAGTTGGAGTGACAGGAGAAAATTTCCAAAGATTTTTCTCGCATGTAGAAAAAGCGATTGATATTTCTAATGCTAAACCAAAAATATATTTTTTACTAAATGTTAATTTCAAAGATTACCCTGAAAGAACTGATGGTTGCGAAGACATTAAAGTTTCTGAAAAAAAATTGGGTTTAGAAATTTTAAATCACAATGAAACTTTAAGTGTTATTCATTTTGCAAAAAGAATATTTGAAATATACAAAGTGATCATGGCTCCTGGCCTTAGTTGGGATAACAGTGAATGCCCGTACTATAAGCTAAAAAATAATGATGAATTTTTTCTTAGCTGGATAGGTACATATATGAAACCGGAAGATAAGACTGGTTTCGCTGTATGCCAGGTAAGATTTTAATTTTAATTGCTCTTTTAAAAACCCCTCCGACGCAAGGTCGGAGGGGTTTTTGTTTTATCTTTTTAATCTCTTTTCTATTCGTTCCCTCCCCATAACTTTCATTATTTCATATAAATCTGGGGTTTGATCACGTCCAGTCAAAAATACTCTTAAAACTTTCGCCACATCGGAAACATTACCTTTATATTTTTCTGGTTCTTGTTTGTAAGATTTTATATTTTCTGCATAACCTAAATCCTTTACTATTTTTTTAATCTTTAAAAACCATTCATCTTTTTAATCTTTTTCA
>JBAYKO010000017.1:0-6387 GCA_041664605.1 Minisyncoccota bacterium
CAGAATATAAAATATGGAATACAAACCACTTTTGATTTAATGAATAAAGGAAAAAAGATAATTTCAGTTAAAACTAAATTATTGGGCAAACATAATATAGAAAATATAGTCGGGGTTGGGTCTCTGCTTCTAGAAAAGAAAAAAATAACACCTCAACAATTTGCCAATGCTGTAAATTCTTTTAAAGGAATACAAGGGCGAATTGAATTAAAAACTAGAAAATCTATTGTACCAGTCTATGATGGTTTTGGATCTTCTTTTGAAAAAACTCGTTCTGTTTTTGATGCCTTACATTTACACTTCCCTAATAAAAGACTCGTGACAATTTTCGAACCACACGCTTTTTCTTGGAGGAATAAAAAATTCTTACATTGGTATAAAAATGTTTTTGAAAATGTAGACGAAGTGATAATGTTGCCTGCCACAGGACATGGCAAAAAAGCAAAAGATCAACTAAATACAGAAGAAGTATGGAGAGAAGCAAAAAAACACAAAGATATCCATTTTGCTAAAAATGGGAGAGAAGCACAAAATATAGCTCAAAAAATAATGAAAAAAGGTGATGTTATAGCTCTAGTTTCTTCAGGACCAATGTTTGGACTTAAAGAAACAATCACAAAATTTGCAGAAAAAAAGTTTAGAAAGTAAATAAACTAATTAGTTCATTTCTTGTTTATAACAATTTTCACAATATATTTTATATATTTGATGTTTTTCTTTCGGATAAGTAGTAAAAGTTTTAACTCCACATTTTGCACAATTTACTTCTGTTAAAACACGAGGATTACGGCTGTCCATTCTCTTTTGGTGACGACAATTAAAACATTTATTAGGCAAAGCTAATTTCATTCTTTTATAAAAAGTAATTTCTCTAGATATAAAACGATAATTTTTATTACAAGATTCGCATTTTAAAATTTTATCTAGCAAAATCTTATCACTATACTCCTCAGGATTTTTTGGTAAATTTTCATAATGACAATTTTCCTGACCGATAGTATATGGAATATTATCCCGCCATTTAAAACCTTGAGCTAAGGCTTGTTCTTTGGTAAGTGGCGTATATTCATTAACAATAGATTCATTATAACCAAAAGGACTCATCCAAATTGGGAAAAAATTACCCCAATCCCCACTTTTCTTCATATTTTCAATAATTTGTGGAACAAGTTTTTCATATTCATTTTTAGTATATTGTTTATTCAAAATGCAATATTCTTTATTTCTTAACCCAAAACAGCCAAATAGATTCTTTGAGTTATAACAAGTATCTGAATAATAAATATAACTTGATTCAAAAATCAGATGTGTACTAATTGTATTATTACTACCTCCACCAGTTAAAACTTGATAACCATATTCAGCACCTATTGTAAAAGAAACATCCTGCGATTCAACTGGATTATTTACTGTATAACAATAAAGGCTATTCTCTCCACCATTTTTTATGTCAAATGATTGTTGTACATTATGAGCACCATAAATATGATCCCCAGAAACATTATTATTATGTGAACCAAAAACTGACCGTGCTGGCATTTTTTTTCTTAATTCTTCTTTTTTGTTTAAAATATAAATTATACTTACTTCATCTTTTATAGGATATTTATCTGAAAAATTTTGATATTCTTCTTTTGTCATTTGTTGATTAAAAATGCAATATGACTTATGCCGTAAGCCAACACAACCAATACAATTTACGCAATCACGACAATCATACAGTCCAATAGAATCTGCACAAGATTCACATTCTTGGGAATAAAATAATTTATTAGAAACAACACAATCAATACATTCGTAACAAAGTTCACATTTATATACATAAAGATTATCTATACAATCTGTTGAATTCCAGACAATATGTCCATAATCACAGTTTTCATTATATGTGCAACCAAAATTTAAATAACAATTTTTTGAGGAGAGAACCATATTGGAATATTCACAATTTTCACTCTTCGTATTCATTATGGAAAAACGAGGAACTTTGTTTGCAAGTTTTTCTAATTGTTTTACAAAAGGAATGAATAAATCTAAGTCCATAGCATAATCTTCCCCACCCCAATCGTCTGCCCACCATTCAGATATATCCCAAACTGGAAATGGAACATCAGGGTTGTACATAGAAATTATCATTTTTCCAGATTTACTTGACGGACGTTTATAGAGAGTTTTAAAATTTCTAAAAAGTATCCTCTGCTGTTGTCGGCAAGTGGGACAATTGTCTGGCGCTGGCACTTTCATTTTTTCATAAAAAGAAAAATCATCTTGATCTAGGGTAAATTCATTTTTACATTTATTACATTCTCGAGTTTCTTTTTTCATGTGATTTAACGAAATCATATCGCGTAATCGTCAATTTAAACGCGATCTAATACTTTTTTATATTCTTCAAAATCATCAAAATGAGTTTTTATCCCATTTACTTCTTGATAGTCTTCGTGACCCTTGCCTGCACAAAGAATAATATCTCCTTTTTGGGCTAATTCAGCAGATTCTTCTATTGCTAAACGTCTGTCTGCTATTGTAACTACTTTTTGATTTTCCTCATGAGTTAAATTATCTTTCATTTGTTCTATTATTTTATTCGGATCTTCACTTCTTGGATTGTCAGATGTGAAAATAGCAATATCAGATAAACTAGCTCCAATCTTTCCCATCTTTGGACGTTTTGAAGAATCTCTATCACCACCACAGCCAAAAACAGAAATAACTCTACCACCTTCGGGTTTTATATCTTTAACCGTTAAAAGAATTTTTTCTAATGAATCTGGAGAATGAGCATAATCTACTATCACTACCACGCCATCTTTGGAAACAAAATGCTCAAAACGTCCACGTGGCGGTTCTATAGTTTCTAAAATTTTATTAACTTGCTTAGTATTAAAATTAAGCAACTTACTTATACTCCAGACAGCTAGTAAATTATAAGCATTAAATTTACCTAATAATTTTGATTTTATCATTTCACCGTTAAAATCTAATTCCAAACCTTCAAAATTTAATTTGAGAATTTTACCATAAAAATCTATATATTCGGATTTATCTCCAAAACCGTAAAAAAACTTTTTAGCTTTTATTTCATTTACAATAGCGTTGCCATAATTATCATCTATATTGGAAAGTGCAAAAGCTGAAGAAGATAAATTTTTAAATAATTTTCTTTTAGCTAAAAAATAATTATCTATATTTTTATGATAATCCAGATGGTCATGTGTAAGATTAGTGAAAATTGTGCCAAAAAATTTAATTCCAGCAACGCGTTTTTCTTCTAACCCGTGCGAAGATACCTCCATAAAAACATATTCGCATCCTTCTTTTTTCATTTCTGAAAGAAATTTATTTAATAAAAGAGCGCTCGGCGTAGTGGAAGTAAAAGGATCAGTTGGAATTTCTTTTTTTATAATAATATGCCCGTTAGTGCCGATAAGTCCTGCTTTATATCCCAAAGAAGTTGCTATTTTATAAAGAAGCGTAGCTGTAGTAGTTTTACCATTAGTCCCTGTTACTCCAATAATTTTCATTTTTCTGTAAGGGTAAAAAAAATGAAAACCAACTAGGTTATTTATAAAACGTTCCTCAAAAACTTCAATTTTTTTAAAATCTTTTGGATCTTTATAACCAGCAATAATTTCTTCCCCTAAATTTTTAAATCCAATCTTATATAATAAAACTATTAAAACTCGGTACAAAAAACCAAAAAAGGTAGTTTCTTTATTGTTTTTATAACTAGAATTTTTTAACTTTTTCATATCTACTATTTTACCATAATTTATAATATTAAAAATAGTATTTTTTAGTCTTAAAGAGTTTCTTTGGTATAGTCCTTTTCCACAACCACTTCCCACCAAGTATCTCTTTTATGGGCATCATTTTTTAATAATATTTCTTTAACAGAAAAACCAATTTTTTCTAAAAAATTTTTTATATCTTTTTCGTTTTGAAAAAGAATAGAATTATCTTTAAGATATTGCCAAAAAATACTTATCGTCTCATTTTCTGGAAATTCTCTAAGCATTGAAGGATGATGAAGATAAAAAATTCCCTTTCCATTATTATTTAGAACTCTTAAAGCTTCTTTGAAAGCCGATTCTTGCGGACAAAAATCAATAGCATGATTACTTATAACTAAACCAAAAGTTTTATCTTTAAATGGAAGTTTTATTGCATTTCCACGAATATGCTGAACATCTTTCATTTTACTACAAAGAAGTTTAGTTGGTATAATTTGTGCTAAATCTATAGAAACAAATTGAGCTTTTTTTATTAATTGACCTCCTTGTGATTTATTAAGTATTTGTTTTTCTAATGCTTGAGGCCCAGATCCTATATTTAAAACCATTTTAGGAGAAATTTGATTTTCTATAATCAATTTGTTTATTCTACGAATTAAAGAAGTTCTACTTTCATCTGGACTATCATGTTTATCTCTAATGTATAATTTTCTATAAAAATCACTCAAAAGAATCTCCGGATTAAATCCAGATTCTATTAAATCATTTGGCTGTTTAGGTGTTTTATTTTCAAAATTCATTTTTTATGTGGTTTTATTAAAATCTTTTCCTTGATTTTTTTGAATCTTTGCACTTTTCTGCCATTTACAATAATTGTAATTTTGTTTTCTTTTCCATAATTTTTATTTATTAATAAATTTATTCACTGCTTCGGCGATTTTTTCATTCCAATCATGGCCAGATTCTACTTCAATTAATGTAATATTATTATTTTTGATAATTTTTACAGATTCTTCATCACAAAAGAATACATCATTTTTGCCTCTGATAATAATAACATTTTCTTTAGGTATTTTTTGGATAGCCCCCAATATATCAACTTTTAATAATTTAAATGCTTGTATAAATCCAAAAAGCCAGTTTTCTTTCGGAACTTTTTTTTCACTTCTTATGCCTTCAAGATTTAAAAACTTTAACCAGCATAATAGAGAATTTATAGTGCTTCTTTTTTTAATTAAAGGATTTATTAAAATAAATTTGCAGTTTGAATTTGAATTATAATGAGAGAGAATAAAACTCGCACCCAAACTGTGCCCAATTAAATAATCTGCCATAGGTATTTCCTGACCTGATTTTTCTTTGAGCCAAATATCAACCCCATCATAACTACCATAATTTTTAACCCACTGAAACGCTCCCGGGAAAATTAAAACTTTTTGCATAAATATATTTTTTATCTTTAATTTTCTAAATCCCTTAACCTAACATATATGTTTAGTTAAGAACTTTATGCTCCATGACATTTTTTATATTTTTTACCAGATCCACAAGGGCATGGGTCATTTCGGCCAACTTCTTTTTTAGTTTCAGCTGATTTTTTTGTGTCCAAAAACTCAGACGGCTCGTTGTGACTTGTAACTAATGTCTGTTTAGGTCCATTATTTTCAGCTTCTATAGTTATCTTACTCTCTGTATTAATCGTTTCAATTAATGAAAGTACTTGTTCCTTAAATGCTTCTTCCATTCCTTTAAACATCTGCAAACCATCTTTTTTATATTCCACAATCGGTTCCCTTTGACCATAAGCGCGCAAATTTACTGATGAACGCAAGTAATCCATCGCTTCTAAATGTTCCATCCAAAGTGTATCGGTAGTATAAAGGGCAATTCTGCGAACAGTTTCAAAAAATGCTTCATCCCCTATTTTTTCTCTTTTTTCTTTTATAATTTTTTCAGATTTTTCTTTATCTTCAGTAATTTCTAAAACATTTTCTAATAATTTTTCTATTTCTTCTTTATCAGAACGCATCATTTTTTGCCGTCTTTCATAAATTATTTTACGCTGATGATTCATCACATCATCATATTCAAGAGTATTCTTTCTGGCATCAAAATGAAAACCTTCTATTTTAGCTTGGGCATTTTCAAGCGATCGACTGATGAAACGATTTTCAATCGGCTGATCTTCTGGAATACCAAAACGTCCCATCATTGTTTTTATTCTCTCTGAGCCAAACACTCGCATTAAATCATCTTCTAGAGAAACATAAAATTGCGTCTCTCCCGGATCTCCCTGTCTCCCAGAACGTCCTCGAAGTTGGTTATCTATTCTTCTAGCTTCATGTCTTTCAGTCCCAAGCACAAAAAGCCCACCGACACTTTTTACAAATTCATATTCTTCCGAAACTAATGGATTGCCTCCAAGTTTAATATCTATTCCGCGCCCAGCCATATTGGTAGCGATTGTTACTGCTCCTCTTTTACCTGCTTGCGCAATTATTTCCCCTTCTTTTTCGTGATTTTTAGCATTTAAAATAACGTGGCTTACACCTTCTTGTTGCAAGTAAACAGAGAGAAGTTCATTTTTCTCAATTGAAATAGTACCAATTAAAACTGGCTGGCCTTTTTGATTAAATTCTTTAACTTTTTTTGC
>JBAYKO010000018.1:0-6068 GCA_041664605.1 Minisyncoccota bacterium
ATTTTGATAAAAAGGGAAGAGGGGTTGTAAATATGCAGGAAGTACTAAATCAATCTCTAAACACAGGTGCAGTTTTTGTTGAACAAAAATTAGGAAAAGAAAAGTTTAATAATTATATGATGTCTTTTGGAGTTGGGGAAAAAACAGGAATAGATCTTCCAAACGAGACGAAGGGACTTGTAGATAATTTTAAAAAAGGTGATATGGAATACGCCAACATGTCTTTTGGACAAGGTATCGCCTTGACCCCAATAGAAGCCGCCAGAGCCTTTTCTGTGCTTGCAAATGGGGGGAATTTAATAAAACCACATCTAGTAGATGAAATTAAATACAATGAAGGAGGAAGTAAAAAAATAAGTTATAATGATAGTATCTCAGTTATTCAGCCCAAAACTTCTGAAGAAATTTCTAAAATGTTAGTTACCGTATTTGATAATTATTTAGGGGGTAATGCAAAAATAGCGGGTTATAGTATTGCTGCCAAAACTGGAACCGCGCAAGTTTCAAAAGAGGATGGTGGAGGGTATTATACTGACAGACACTTACACTCATTTTTCGGTTATTTTCCAGCCTATGATCCTCAATTTTTGATACTTTTATATACAAACAATCCCAAAGGAGTTAATTTTGCTTCTCAAACATTAATCAATCCATTTATAGATATAACAAAATTTTTGATAAGTTATTATGAAGTAGCACCAGATCGGTGAAAATTAATGGAGCTTTGCGTAATATAATTTTCCTGACCCCCCACTAAATTATTAATAAAATATAGAATTAGTTAGGGGGATTGAGAAATTTGGCGTTTGTAAAAATTAAGAATTAAAATATAGAATAGTGGGGGGTGGCGATTTTCTAAATCGCTTCGCTCATAAGAAAATCAGCCATGCGACAAGTATTAAAAAAAATATTAATATCTACCCTAAAAGCCGAATCAAGATTGGTTATTAAAAGATATAAACCAAAAATTATTACTGTTTCAGGGAATCTTGGAAAAACAACAACAAAAGACGCTATCTATACTGTTCTAAAAGATTTTTATTTTGTAAGAAAAAGTGAGAAAAATTTTATTAGTGAAATTGGTGCACCTCTCACGATTTTAGGTTGTGAAAATGCAGGGAAAAATTATCTCGGCTGGGTTTTTAATGTTATTAAAGGTTTTTGGCTTATTTTAATAAAACAAGATTATCCAGAATGGCTTGTTTTAGAAGTTGGGGCAAGCGCTCCGGGGGATATAAAACTTATTTCATCTTGGCTTCACTCTGATGTTGTTGTTATGACAAGGTTTGGAGAAATACCATCGCATGTTGAATTTTTTAAATCACCTGAACATTTTTTGAAAGAGAAGATTGGTTTAATTCATTCTCTTAAAAAAGATGGAACTCTTATTTTAAATGCTGATGATCCTGTTATTTTTAAATTGAAAGATGAATTCAAATCTAAAATTTTATCATTTGGTTTCAATCCAGAAGCTAAGCTAATGGCATCCAATAGTCAAATTTGTTATAGTCCTGAAAGTAAAAATCCTAAAGGTTTAAATTTTAAAGTAAATTATGATGGTCATAGTCTCCCAGTGACCATGAACAGGGTGCTTGGTAATAATCATATTTATGCTGGATTGGCTAGTTTGGCCGTGGCCTATTTAAATGATTTAAATATACTAGAAGCAATCTCTGCTATTAAAAAAATTAAAAGTCCACCAGGGCGTTTAAGAATTATAGATGGTCTTAAAGATTCTATTATTTTGGATGACACATATAATTCTTCACCAATGGCTTGTGAGACAGCCTTATCTGTTTTAGGTGAAATAGATACAAAAAAAAGAAAGATAGCAATTTTAGGAGATATGCTTGAGCTTGGAAAATATACAGAGGAAGCACATAAAAAAATAGGTGAGTTGGCCGTAAAAAATTGTGACACTTTAGTTACTGTTGGAATAAGGGCACAAAAAATAGCCGAAGGTGCATTAATCGGGGGAATGAGTGAAAAAAATATTTTTCAAATGAATGATAATAAAGAGGCTGGAAAATTTGTAGAAAAATTAATTGGAAAAGGAGATGTTGTTTTAGTAAAAGGATCTCAAAAAATGAGAATGGAAAAGATAGTAGAAGATATAATGTTACATCCGGAAGATAAAGAAGATTTACTGGTGAGACAAGGAAAAGAATGGGATGAAAATTAAAAAAAGCGGTATAAATACCGCTTTTTAATGTCTATTTTACAAATGAGCACTTAAACTCTTTGAATATCTGAATGATGATGGTGGTGATAATCTTCAATATGGTTTCTATATCTTTTTATTTCACATTGATCATCTTCTCCTTCAATTAAGAACTTTAATAATTCAAGTTCTGCTTTTTCTTCTGAAGTTATAAAACCATTTTTAACCCAATCACAGGGTTTTGAGATTTCTATAATCAGAATTCTCTGTTTTTCTGGATGTGGTGCGTCATTATTACTACTTATATGTATTCTTTCAAGAATACTGGATAAAAGATTGCCCCTAATTTCTGCTAATCTTTTGTAGATTTTTAACTCTATGTTTTCTGTCATGGTATCTTTTATTAATAACTTTTTTCTGCTTGTAGATTATCAATAATTAAAAATTTTGTCAACAATACAAATTACAAGTTGATTATTTAGGCTTTTTTATATATTCTTAACTAATAAGGCCCTATCGTCTAACGGTTAGGACACATCCTTCTCAAGGATGGAATCAGAGTCCGATTCTCTGTAGGGTCACCATCACGTGCTAGCACGAGTAGTATGCAAATTAGAATGTTTTGACTGATATAAACAGAGTACTTTTAACGACTTTTTATTAATGTTTAATGTGTTGTATAATATATAAATGCAACTATATATAGATTCTAATATTTACCTAGAATATTTTAGGGAAAACTCTGCTGAACGATTAACTCCTTTAAAAGAACTCGTGAAGTTAATTGAAGATAAAAAAATAAAATTACTTCTTCCTAGTCAAACAAGACAGGAATATTTCAGAAATAGAAGAAAAATTGCAGAAATAACTAGAACAGCGTTAATAAGACAAGGTAATGTTTCTTCTGTTATTCCAGCAGTGATAGACAAGGAAAACAAAGAAGTAAAAGATGTTCTTAATAGTACAAAAGGCTTAGTAAGGGCATATAAAAAATTAATTGAAAAATATGACAAAGAGGTAGAAAAGGAAAAAACAGATGCTGATCTTCTAATAAATAAACTTTTTTTCAAGTATGCTCGAGAAATCAAAGAAACAGATCAAATTGTAAGTAGTGCCTATAAAAGATACATGAAAGGTAACCCGCCTAGAAAAAATGACCACTCTTATGGTGATGCAATTATTTGGGAAACTCTATTAAAAGAAGGTGAAAACGATGATTTAGTCTTAATAACAAAGGACAGTGATTATATAGAAATATTTAAAGGCAAGCCAATAATCAACCATTTTTTGTTTGTAGAATGGAGAGTTAAAACAAAGAAAAAGAAAAGGGTTGTTTTGTATAAATCACTTGCAGAGTTTGTAAATAATCTTACAAAAAAGCAAATAATAAAAAAAGAAATAGTACAACAAGAAAACAGTCTGATATTTAGCCCAATTATAACAAAAGGACTATCTTATGAGATTCAGGGTCCAACAGGACCTACTGGACCAAGAGGAACATTTGATATAACCACAGTGAGTGGTCACCCATCTTCAATTATAGGGATAACTACCCTTAATAATAATCCGACATTAATCAACCCTGAATATAATAATCTTATTGCAAATTCTGGAATTTTAAGAATACCTACTCAAGACACAATTTCATTAAATAATAGAAAATGTATTGTATGTGGAAATGAGCTTCCATATAATGGATTATCCATTAGCCCTGTATATTGTACGATTTGTGGAACTTTTAATCATTAATAAATAAAATTATGGGAACAGGACAATACAAGGAAAAATTTGATAGAGGTTGTGAGCATGACTGGAAACTTCATATGGATGCTGATAGTGGTGATAGGAAGAGCAATTCTATTTTTCTCTGTAGTGAATGTGGAACTATAGTTACAATGTTAGAAAGAAATTCTCTAGATTCTTTAAGACTTCAAGAAAAATTTACGAATGATAGCCTCTCATCACAAAAAGAGTCTCAAAAGATTCAAGAGAAAAACATCAAAATATCAATGTGGGCAAATATAATTGCAACAGCAACAGTGCTTGTAGCTTTTGTAGTTCTTCTTTTTGGAGAAGGTTTATTCAAGTAAATCATAAACTCACGAGAAGGGTCAAAATATTACATTTAAAATATTAGAAATAACATTACAGGGTAAAAACCCCAATTGGTTCTATCTCGAAAAACCTCACTATGATTAAAAAAAGAAAATTTGCAGTGTTTGATGTTGATGGAACATTATTTCGTTCTAGTCTTTTAATTGAACTAACAGACCTTTTAGTTAAAAACGGTGTATTTAAGAAGAATGTTTCAAAAGAATATGAAAAAGAACATTTGGCATGGCTAGACAGAAATGGAACATACGAAGATTATATTTGGGCTGTTGTAAAATCTTTTGATCATCATATTAAAAAGATTTCATATAAAGATTTAAAAAAGTGTTCTGATTTAGTTACGAAAAAATATAAAAATAGAACTTATGATTATACTAAAAATTTAATTAAAGATTTAAAAAAGAAAAATTACTTTATTCTAGCTGTTTCTCATTCTCCAAAAATAGTTTTAGATCCTTTTTGTAAAGAACTTGGTTTTGATAAAGTTTACGGAAGAAGGTTTGAATTAAATTCAAAAAAAATGTTCACAGGAAACCAAAGAGGCTCTCATATTATTAAAAATAAAGAATCAGCATTAAGACTAGCAATCGAAAAAGAAAATTTAACTCTCAAAGATTCAATCGGAGTAGGGGATACAGAAAGTGATATTCAATTCTTGAAAGTTGTAGAAAATCCAATTTGTTTTAATCCAAATGCCAAACTTTTCGCTTGTGCCCAAAAACACAAATGGCCTGTGGTAGTGGAGAGAAAAGATGTAATATATAAACTTTAAATAATAACCAAAAATTAATTTACTTCGATATATCGAAGTAAATTAATTTTTGGATTTCTTAACACCTTGCTTTAAATTAAACAATTATAAAAACGGGCATTGTGCCCGTTTTTATAAAGTGCTTGTTAGTTGATAGTAACATTCTAGAAAAGGACGGTCCTTTTCTTAGGTTTAAAATAAAAACTAATTTAGAAAAACCCCCAACTTAACTAGTTGGGGGTTTTTGAATAACATATTTATATTAGGATTCTAGTGCCTGAAGTGCTTTTTCTTTGTCTTCTTCGTTAACAAAGATCTGATTTAATACAGACCCATCCCAAAACAAAGCAAAAGGAATATTAATTGAATCTATCTTCTTTGCGTGAGCAATAGAAGTATTATATGCGTCTTCTTCTGCAAAACTCCCGGCACTTCCTATTGCACTGTCAACACAAACTGGGTTGATTAATTGAGCTTTTAGAACTTTATTTACAAAATTACCCATAATTAAATTATTTAAAATGACTTTTTCTAATTTCACTATATATTCTTTTCTAAAAATTGCAACCCAAAATAACATCCTTACTCCGACTATGGTCGGAGTAAGGATGTTATTAAAATAGTTTAATCTTCTTGGTTAGGTTTGTCTAAAACAGGTAAGTCAAATTCTACAGCCTCGCCGGTTATTTTCAAGACATCTTTATCTATTTTTTGAAGTTCGTGAGTTGCTTTATTGTAATGGTTTACAGAGGTGCCGAGAGAATTTCCAAGAGAAGTCATAAATTGTTCATACGTGCTTAAATGTTTTCCTAAATCTCCAACTCTATTTACTATATTTTTTGCTTCGTCTTCTATTTTCATTGCTTTCAATCCTTGTAAAACAGTTTGTAAATAGGCAAGGAATGAAGTAGGGGAGACAATTATAACTTTATATTTTGAAGCAGCACGTTGAACAAGGTTTTCAGTCTCTTCTTTTAATGCACCAACCTTGTTTACTAAAAGATCATAATAAATAGCTTCATGGGGAATAAACATAAAAGCAAA
>JBAYKO010000019.1:0-5974 GCA_041664605.1 Minisyncoccota bacterium
GATGGAAGTTGGGGTGCCCAAACCTCATAATCTTTTTCTTCCAAAAATTTTTTTATTGAAGGTAACCAAAAATGATTTGGGGTGCCAGAACTACCATGTAAGAGTATCGCGTTTTTCATATCTAAATTATAGCAAATGGAGCTTATTTTGTAAGGCAAAAATGATTGACATTTAACTCCAAAAGGTGTGTAATTACAGGAAAGGTTAAAAGCCGTCCCTATCTTTGTAAACAAAGATAAATCGGCTCAAATTTCATTGATATTTAAAATTTACGATGATGACGACGAAAGCAAAGTTGATCACGTCAGACGATCCCAAGGGTCGTCAGGCAACGGATTTATTCCGTGGAGCTTACAACAAAGCAGGACTTTCTGATGAAAAAGCCCAGCGGTTAAATGAAAACCGTGAGGGAAAATTCACGGATGGGCTTGCAAAGCTAATCATGGAATGTTCGGCAACCGGTCTGTATGCTAACCAGGTAGTAGTACCAAACTACACTTATCCGGGTAAATTTCAGAGAAAACCGGAAGAACTTCAGATTAAGATCTTGGCGAAAGAACTAAAACTTGATCCGAGAATGGCACTTGATTACCTGAAAAAAATCAAAGGTAGACCAAGTATCCTGCCTTCAGGATGTCATCCTGAAGACGGGAATTTCGCAATTGTTTCCCCATTCGCCGATCTTTCAATGACAGCAACGGGATTAAAAGACTCGTTTGACCTTGAGCTTAATTGCAAAGCCTTGCTTCATCTCTTGAAAATTATTTCAACTAAGATGCATTTAGTAAATTATCGAAATGGGCGAATTGATGCTTATCATCTAAGACAAACAGAAAGGACTCTGAGCGCTCACCGCACTCTTGCCAATGAACAAGGTGAAAGCCCAATCTGGATCATTCCAGCTCAGCTTGGATTTCTTCACAAAGGAGAGCCAGTAAGCATTGCCCATAAAAATTTTGAAGGAAATGAATTTGGTCTTGGCTCAGTGGACGGTACTTCTATTGCCATCACTCATCCCGAACGTTTTAATGAATTCGGCATGGATTTACCAGGTGACAAATTCTCTCCGGGTGCCAATGGCATTTTCACGGAGTGCCCGTGCCTCAGCTCCGATGTTGGCAGGCTCGAGTTCTGCACACGCGTTATCATTGGTCCCAGCGATGACTTTGGATCCGCTACCGGCTTTCTCTCACAACCTATTTGATCTTTGAATTCTTAAATTCCGAAAAATTTTCAGGGTTACTCACAATTGTGGGTAACCCTGATTTTTTATTATATAAGCTGATGCGAAGCTATTGAACCATTACGCAAAAATTGACATTAGCGATAAAAATGTAGTAATATGAGAAAAACAATCACAATCTAAAATAAGTAATCATGAACACTTTAGCAGATTTTAAACCCGAACCCAAACCCGGAGATTGGTTTTTTGTAACATCATCCGAAAGAAGTTACACCAAAATCGTGGTCACAATTAATGAACATGGTCACCTGATTCAAGACACTGGTCATTCCTCAGGAAAAGGAAATTATTTCAATCCGGTGAAAATTTCAAAGGAGGAAGCAAGGGAATTTTTAAGGAAAAATATTCCTAAGTTTGAAAAAAATCCGAGAAAAACAAGCACTGATGAAGTCTTGATTCGTTGTATGAAAAGATTTTACAGAGACTTCTTTGACGAAGTATTAATGGGTGATAATAAAACGATACCGCTAAGGTAAAATGTAAAAGCCTAGACCGTCACAACGACGGTCTTTACTTTTATTTAGAAATGGATATTACGTCATTAGCTCAAAAGAAACATTCTCGTAAACTAAAAACGGTTCTGCTGATTATTTAATCAACAGAACCGTTCAGCTAATTGTTGCTAGATTAATTAGCCCTTGAAGTTAAAACTAAAATCTTTTAGATTTTTAAACTCTCCCACTTCAACAATCATCCAGACCTCTCTTTTTAACCAGTATTCCTTTGCTTTTTCTTTTTCGGGACTCAAAGGATTCCTACTCCAAAAAGAGTGCAGGATGGCGTTAATGTTGCTACTTTTTACCCTTTCATAATAGATTTCCATCGCTTCCTCCTTTGCTTTTGCAAATTCGGATGATTTTAGGGAATAAATTCCCTTGCTAATTTTTACGCTCAGGTAATTACCCTCCTCAGGTTCAACAACCTCTTCGGTAATTAATAAAAATCTTTTTTTCATGGCGGTGTATTTTTTTGTTTCTCACATATTACCACTGATATAACCTATTTGTCAATAGTGTCTGGTAATCTGCATGAATATTACCTATACCCCTTGACTTTATGACTAAATGGGTGTATAATATATAGATAGGGTTAGTTCTTTGAGATTTTTGTTTTAGAAAAATTAGATTAGTTTTCTTTGTTTCTTTGCGGATATTTGGATACAAAGATAACTAATTTAATTTTTAATATTATGGCTTCCATACTATTCTGTCTTGCTGGACTCATTTGGGCAATCGCAGGAAACATTCCAATCGGTATGATGTTTGTTTGTATAGGCATGATGTTTATACGAAAAAACAAAGAACCACACAAAAGATGAACCCCCGCTTCAAGAAGAAATTAAAAAATTCTTCTTGAAGCGGATTTTTATTAAATCAATTGTTTTAAAATTTCTGGTCCAATTTTTTTAGAATTTATTAAGTCCATATGAGAAAATCCCTTTAATTCTATTATTGTTCCCATGTGTTCTATTTTTTCAAGAGCCGAAGGGATTATTTTATCATCTACCGAATAGTATCCTGTATATTTAATTATTTTAGGGTCTGGCTGAATTATCGGAACCCACTCTCTATATGCATCAGAAAATATACGAAGAAACTGGTCCTCAATCCAAGAAAAATATTTTCGTTTCTCTACCCCGACAGGACTACCGAGTGTTATGACTTCATAAGTAATATCAGGGTATAATTTTCTGATTGAATCCACCAGCACGCATGCAACCTTTCCTCCCATGCTATGGCCGATAAAGATTATCTTTTCTGGATTACTTTCCTTAAACAAGTTCTTTTCAAGATAATCTACAGCTCTCGAAGTAGTTACCGCGAGAGAGGCGCTATTCAATCCTAACGGAATTGCAGTAACATCATAACTTTTTTGATTTTTGCGTAAATACCTAACCAGGGGGAAAAGGTCCCAAGCACTTCCACCCAAACCGGGCATAATCAAAATGTGTCGTGGTTTTTGTAAATTAAATTTGCACTCACTACAATTTTTAAACAATAATATTTCTATTTTATTAATAATTTTTTTCATGTAGATTATATCTTTTCAAGAAAAGCTTTTTTATATTACTTAGTCATTCATAACTACCTGGTTAAATCAATGACCATTGGAGTATCTGACTTTATTGCTTTACCTGTTACTATTGCTTGATATTGTTTAAGATTTGGCAATAATGAAACCATCTCCTTTCCAATATAGTTGGTTAAAAAACCAAAACTCGTATCATCAAAAGCTTTAAAAGATATAACCGTATTGCATTGAGTTAAAACTGTTTTTGATATATTTGCGCTTCTTTGACCAATAACCAAAAGTCCAACTTTATATTTTCGCCCCTGTAACGCGACTTGGCTCATCTTACTTACAAGCGCCTTATTGCTTCCGTAATCTCCTAAATCACCAAGGAAATTTGTCTCGGGAACGATCGTATGAGCTTCTTCAAGTACTAAAACTATTTTACAGTCTTTATTATTTTTGCATTTCGCGTAATTAAACACTGCTTCTATAAAAAACTGTGTGAACTCCAGTAAAAAAGTGGTGTTCGATAATTCAGGTAATTCAAAAAGTCCAATGTTGCTTTTCCCTTCAGTTTCAATGAAAATTTTTACATATTCATCAAGTTTCTTTTGTATGGCTTTTTTGTATTCTAAAATTTTTGTTTTGTCTGCAAATTTTCCTTTATCTTTCTCAGTTTCCAACTCTGCAATTTTTTGTTCAACTTCTGGAATTTTACCTGGGTCATTTATAATAAATTCAAATTTTGTCTTATCTTTATCAAATTTTTCTTTATATTCTCCCGTAAAATCAATACAAACAACTTTCGTATCTTTTTGTAATTCTTTTAATATTTCATGGGCAATAAAAGATTTCCCTGAACCGGTAACTCCAAGAATTGCCATATGGTGACTAACCGCATCATTTAAATTAATAACTGAGGGTAATTTTGTCCCGGGGATAACGCCAAGTTTATAATCTGGGTATGAAAAGCTAGGCACTTTTTCATTTTCAGTGTCAGCAAGAAATACAGGTGTATTAATTGGTGGAACCCAACCAAATTTTTCAAAAGATAAATTTTCTTTCCATTGCCCAAGCTGTATGGCTTCTCCAATAATAAAACCAGTTTCATTCCAGGATTCTAATTTTTCTTTCTCGGTACTACAACCAATTACTTGATAAAATAACTTTATATTTCTAGTTCTCAGTTCTAACAAGTGGCCTTCTTCTAATTTTTGTATTTTTTCAGAATATTCAAATTTTATCTTCCCAACATCGGAATTTTCAATAATCACACCCACAAAACAGTTAATTTCTTTTGAAATATAATTCTCGTCTGATTTATATATAAAGTCTTTCTTGTATTTTTTTGTGTTGATTGTAATATTTTCCTCTTTCGTTGCTTTTCTAATAAACAAAACTTTGGCCCATTTTTCATTTTTTAAAAAATAAATATCAAAAATAAAACCTATTGAAAAAAGATTATCATCGTCTCTGTCAATAAGATTCCTAAAGATAACTGTCGTAAATTTATAAGTAGTTTTGTTATCATGTAATCTTACTAAAAACATTCCATCCGATTGAACAGCAAATATATTTCCTAAACTTTTTGTTTTACTTAGGTCTTTTTTTAATATATAATTTTCAATTATACTTTTAACTTTTTCTGGAGAAATTAGTATAACTAGAGACCAAAAAACGAAAAGAATTAGAATATATTTATTTGTAATCACTTTTTCTAAATAACTTGAAAGTAAAAAATAAAAGAATACCAAAGAAAATAAAATCTTTCCGCTACCAATTATTACCAAAAAGTCTCTAATAAGAAAAGATAGTCTATTCAGGATAAAATCATCACTTTTATTGGTATTGTGAATTGCCTTAGATATGAAAGAAAAAATAAGTAAAAAAATGAAAAATATTAAACCTGCCCACCACCAATAACTATCCCCGAATTCTTTCTGGGGTATCGAAATCATCATTAATACTAATGCAAACGAATTTACAAAAACATTAGTGGGAGCTGTATAGTATGGCTCAACAAAAAAAATTGTAAAAATTATCATTACTATACCCGAATAAAACCAAAGATTTTTTGTTTCGTTGGTGGGAATAATTTGACCAGTTATTATATAATTTATTATACAAAGAATAACTAATAGAGATAGAAAAAGAAAGAAATAGATACTTTGTTTTAAAATATTATTAAAATTAATTGTTTCAAAAATTTCACTAAATTTTTTCATAGAATTATTTCAGAAGTTCACTACTCGAAACTCCTAACGCTCCGGCAATTTTTTCAAGAGTTGAAAGAGTAGGGTTCATGCGACCATTTTCTATATTACTAATATATGCTCTATTTACATTGATCATTTTGGCTAAATCGCCTTGTGATAGTTTATTTTTAAGTCTTAATTTTCTGAGGTTTTCACCCATTTTTTTACCTAGTTCCATAAGTATATAATAGAAAAACTTGCATTGTTTTGCAATAGTGCAGTATAATGCATATTGAGATTCATATCTCAAAATTCGGCCGTGCATTCCTCCCGCACCCTCCTGCACGGCGAAATCCAAATCAAGGCAAAATGGGAATAGTCGAGGTTTTGCGAATCCTTTCCCGCAAATTAGTTTCGCAAAACCGAGTCCGTTGTTTGAGTTTGAGAATTAATACATTAGTAGAGCGTAGTAGATAGATTAAAATTATTAAGAAAAGTCGAGCGTGAGATTATCATTTATTAA
>JBAYKO010000020.1:0-4143 GCA_041664605.1 Minisyncoccota bacterium
GAATGATTCCATTGTTGCTGATTTAAAATATCAGGCTGTTAATCAAGTAAAAATGAAAATTAATTATGGTTACACTCTTGATCAAACTATGATTAAAGTGCTTAATAGGGCTTGGAATAGAAACCGAGACAGTGTTATGACATTCGTATATATTAAATGTTGTTATACAAAACTTGGTAATAGCTTAACAAATGCAGACAGTACTAATTTAAAGAAAATAATACTTTCTCATATCCCTGATACGAGTAAGATATATTTTAATTTAAATCTACAATGGCTAGCCAGACTCATGCCGGACACACTAATGTCTTTGGTAAAAAAGGATTACTATTCCCAAAATTATCTGATTAAATTTTTTGATTGGACTACTATTGGAGAAATCTTTCTTTGAATGATCAGAAAGAGATTCTGGCGAGAATCAGTGACTCTATGCTCATAAGAAATATTTCATATTTTCAATCGAATAATTTTGATTTGAAATATTCTTTATCAGTATTATTACCTGAACCAAGATTTACAAGAATTGTAAATCAGCTCTCAGATGAAAAGTTAATTGACCTTAAGGATGTAGAAAATAGTAAAATAATATCTATTTTGAAATCACGGGTAGTAAAAATGAGAGTTGTTGATCTTGTGGATATGTGTGATAAGAATATCATCAGCAAAAATGAATTTAAATATTATTTATGTTGTAGGAATATCGATTATATATTATCTGCAGATAGGTATATTACTACAGACTCAAGTTACTATTATATGTTGATTGATAAAGTTACCACACGAGCTGACTATGTGAAAGTGGCTCAATATTTTTCTGAACATAAAATTCTTCAAGGTTATTTAGAACTCTTACGAAAAGAGAAAGGTTAATTAATTTTCCATTGTTCTTTACTAAAAACCCCGCATCCGCGGGGTTTTGTGCTATTGTTGTTGACAAATTTTCATAATAATTATATACTTATCTAGTAAGTTGAATTCTCATTGGTTTTCTTGTGGAGAGTTAAGTCTCATCCACCTATATAATGCCTCATCCCTTGCGATAGTCTTTATGGAAACTGAAGGGAGGGGTCCAGTCCGTCTTACTTTATATTTATAGACTGGAAAAAAATTATGTATAAAAAAAGCAATAACCGAGGCCCACGCCAAGGCGGGGTAAACTCTGGTATTCAAAAACCATCTTTTGGTGGTTCGCCCCGCCAAGGCGGTGGCCTGCCCCGCTATGGCGGTGGTCAAAATAACCGTGGGGGTAGTCGAGGAAGTTCTCGTGGTGGTTTTAGTAGTTCATCTAGAAATCGCCAAGGTGGCTCGCCCCGCTATGGCGGTAGAGGGAATAGAGGGGGTGGTGGTGTATCGATTCAGCACTCTCGCTTTATTTGTAAGGCAGAACCTATTATTGAGAAAATTGAATATATTCCCATTCATAAATTTGAAGATTTTAAAATTGATAATATTCTAAAAAATAATATTTATAAAAAAGGTTATGTAAATCCAACCCCAATTCAAGATATGGCTATGCCACTTGTTCTTGATGGGAAAGATGTTGTAGGTATCGCAAACACAGGAACTGGTAAAACGGCAGCTTTCTTACTTCCTTTGTTAAATAAAATATTAAATAACCCAAAAGAAAAAGCCTTAGTGATTGTTCCAACAAGAGAATTAGCACTTCAAATAAATGAAGAATTGTTAGACTTTAAAGGACACCTAAAAATTTATTCAGTTTGTTGCGTTGGTGGAATGAGTATCTATAATCAGATTTCAAATTTAAGACGCTCAAATAATATTGTGATAGGTACTCCAGGAAGATTAATGGATTTAGTTGAGAGAAAAGTCATTCATTTGGCAGAGTTTGGCACGATTGTGCTTGATGAGGCAGATAGAATGCTTGATATGGGATTCGTAAATGACATGAGATCTCTTATGGCAGGGATGGCACCTAATCGTCAAACTTTATTTTTCTCAGCAACTATTACAAGTGAAGTTGATAAATTAATAAAAGAATTTTTAACTAACCCTGAAACAATTTCTGTTAAGACAGGAGATACAGCAAAAAATGTTGATCAAGATATTGTACGTGTGCCAAAGGGTGAGGAAAAAATTGATCATCTACACGCCATGTTATCAAAAAAAGAATTTTCTAAAGTTCTAATTTTTGGTCGTACAAAATATGGAGTTGAAAAATTGAGTCAATCTTTAATTAAAAAAGGTTTTAAAGCAGAATCAATTCATGGAGATAAAAACCAACCAAAAAGACAAAGAGCATTAAAATCTTTCAGGGATAATCAAAGTCAGATTCTTGTAGCAACAGATGTTGCAGCAAGAGGGCTTGATATTCCAAATGTGACTCATGTTATCAATTATGATATTCCAGCTACTTATGAAGATTATGTTCATCGTATTGGGAGAACTGGTAGGGGAGATAAAACAGGAATTGCACTAACTTTTGTGAATTAAATTTGATACAATTAAAGTATTAATAACTAATTTGTGATATAAAGAATGGCATCCGACCAAAGTCGGATTGCTCATAAATTATATTCGCTACGCTCATTAATTTATGGCAAAAGGAAACACACATCCTAAAAGGGAAACAAAAAAACCAAAAAAGGATAAGAAAAAATAATCCTTCGACTTCGCTCAGGACAAGTTCCTTCGATTTTACTCAGGACAGGTTTGGTTTTATTAAAAAAATCACTCGAAAGGGTGGTTTTTTTAGACTCTATTTTTGATAGATTGTCTACTTGACAGGACTATAAAAATTGATATAATGCAAGCAGATAAATAGTAAAAAGTTCTATAAAAATGAATGAGGTAAAAATTACAAAAAAATCAGACAAAGGAAGAATGACTCGTAAAGCTTTTCTAAAAGCCTTAAGAATGAATGTGAACCCTGATAGCAATGAGATAAATATTGAAGGAGTTATCAAGGATCTTGAAAACCATGAATTTACCGGAGTTAAAAAAGCCATTGTTTATCAGATGGGTATCCTTCGTAAAGAAGGGAAGATTGAGGACATTGCTAAAGGGAAATATTCTCTGAAAGGGAAAGTACCTAGAGTAAAAATGAGTTTTAAAAAAAAGAGAAAAATACAAAGACTAAAAAACTTGTTGTGATTACTCCGGTTACTTCAAATCTAAACCCAGTGATTCCATCTCTTCCAATTTTATTTTTCAGTCCAGGGGAGAAAGAAATCTTTATCAACAAAGTTTTGAATGTTAATTATACAAAAACACGGGTTTCTGAATCACCAGAAAAATTTGAAGAAAGATTTCCTGTTGAAGATCTTCTTCTTTCTGAAGATGAAATTAAAATTTGGCCAGGGCTATGTAAAAAGCTTGTAAGCCATAAACTGATTAAACCTGTTCAAAATGGACAAAGAGGATTCATTTTCTCTTTGGACGTTGAAAAGATACTTTGGTATCACGATAACCAGTGTAAAATCCTGGCAATTATTGATATTAAAAGTAGAACTTCGGTCATCACAGCCCTTAATAAGCTCAAAGAAGAAAAAATTCTTCTCGGGGAAGAAAAGGATAAAATAAACGAAGCTCGTAAATCCCTGGACGAACAAGAGTTAAGAGTGAAAAAAGACCTTGCGGAAATTAAAAAAGAAGAAGACAAATTAATCCACTTCTTACCTGACCTCAATGGAGATAAGTTAGAGTTATTTTTTCGACTTATTACCGGTACAAAAGAGGACGACATAAAAGAAATCCTCAAATTTTTTCTTGCTTAATCTTTTGCACATTTTTAAAACCCCTCCGACGCAAGGTCGGAGGGGTTTTTGTTTTTCTAGTTCAATCAACAACAGAATAATCTATTTTGTCAATATAAAAAAAAGTTTCAATTTTTCTTTAATTGGTATAATATTCATATATTATGGCTGATAAACTTCTTCTGAAAGAATTTTTTAAAAATTTTAACCAAATTGCTACTATTGCCCCAGATTCTTTTTCTTGTATAAAAGAATTGACCAAAAAGATTGACTTCAAAAAAGCCGAGGTAATCGTTGAGTGGGGAATTGGCTCAGGTGGTGTGACAAAACATATCATCGACAATAAAAGAGATGAGACAATTTTTATATCTATTGAGATAAATAAGAATATTTTTGAGAGAGCAAAGATTTTAGAAAAAAGAAAACCTAA
>JBAYKO010000021.1:0-3397 GCA_041664605.1 Minisyncoccota bacterium
AAGTAATATTTTCTGCATCTTTTCGCAATACTATACAAGAAAGAGGCTGTGTCGTCTGATTTCATCATTATCCAAGCCTCATCAACTACAAGAAGTCTCTTTTTTATATTTTTTCTTACAGCATTCCATATATAGTGTGTAACTATATACATAGCTACTGGTTTTAATTCATCTTCCATGTCTCTTATTGAAAAGACAATAAATTTTTTATTTATATCAACATTACTTGGTCTATTTAAAAATGTTGCCCAACTTCCACGAGTAAATTTTGACAATCTTTGAACAACAGAATCAGTTCCTTCCATCCCAGCCAAAACCATTTCAAAATCTGAAAGGAGTGGTGGCTCTATACTTGAAAAATCAGAATCTGGAGTTATATCTTTTATGGCGTATGTTTCTGTGATTGCTCTATCGATAAGAGCGTCTTCTTCTGGAGTAAGTCCGCCTAACATAATTCTAAACAAACCTACCAAGTTTATTGTATTTGATCTTAAAACATCTGCCGCTGTCTCATCTTCTCTAGGTGGTGCTAAGTCAAAAGGATTTATATGGTGATCTGATGAAAGTGAAATATTAAAATACCTTCCACCAACTGCTTCTGCTAGAAATTCATATTCCCTTTCAGGGTCAATAACAATAACATCAGTATCAAACATTAAAGTTCTTAATATTTCTAATTTTGTTGCATAAGATTTTCCAGCACCCGCCTTGGCGAAGATTACAGAATTATAGTTTTCTAGAGAAAATCTATCAAAAATAACTAGACTTGAATTATGTCTATTTACTCCATAAAGTATTCCTTTATTTGATGTGAGATCAAAAGAAATAAAAGGAAATAAACTAGAAAGTGGTTCAGAATTTAATTTTTGATGAACATTAAGTAAATCGTTCCCTATTGGAATAACACTTTTAAATCCTTCATCTTGTTGGAAAAGAGCTGGTTTCATGTAAATTAATTTTGATTCAAGAATAGATTTTATTTCATTTTCTATTTTAAATAATTCATTCTCGTCATTTCCGTAAATTGTTATATATATACCAACCTCAAACATCTTTTCTTGTGCTTGTTGTAAATTATCACGAAGAGCTTCTAAATCTCTAAAAGCAGTATCTAATATTGGATCTCTTACGAGCCCCTTTGCTTCTCTTGCATTTATTTGGCTTTGCACCTCTGCTACTTTTTTTTGAAAATCCCTTAAAATTTTTCCAGTTTCCATTGGGTGAATAAAAATTGAAACGTCAAAAATTTTATCCAAATTAACTATAGGAGAAAACCAATTGTCTGTTAGAAATCTTGGATAAGAAATAATGAAAAAAGTTCTAGCAATTTTTTCCCCCAAGTTTAAAGATTTTGGTTCTATTTTTAAGGCAGATGGAGCAATAATGTCTTGTAGTTCTAATTTTGCTTCTTGGTAGACTTGCTCTGGAATAACCGGTAGAATTTGTCCTGCCTTTTCTTCTTTTTTATCTTTACCTAGTAATTTATCTAAAAATGACATATTTATTGTTCAACTTTTATTGACCCAGATGCATCTCCAGGATTAAATGTTTTATAAAAAAGTTCTATTATTTCTTCGGTTCCAAGTTGTGCAGACCTTACCCCAACTCTCGACAATCCTTGCTGTACAACACCAACTCTTTGGTCAAGTTGAGTTCTTTGTTCTTCAAAATCCATTAATTCTTGTGGTGAACCCTTTTTTGATCCTGGTTTTAAAAATCCAAAGATACCACCTTTTGAAGAAGAGCTCATTGTTGATGGATAAAAAGAAACGACAACAAAGAAACTTTTACTCATTATATCTACTTGTTCTGTGAATTCTTTTATGAATTGTATATATTCTCTAGTCTGTATTTTAAGCAATGGTTCTTGTTGTTCTTTCATTCTTTTTTCAAGTAATGAGAGATATGGTCTTATATCATATTCTCTTGATTGAATAACTATTTGAGTTGGAAATTCAAGAGAGTTTAAAAATGTTTGAAATTGCATTATTGTTGCCTGTTGTTCATCGTATGATTTTAAAGATAAATTTATTGAAGAAGCAAGAAGTATTGCTCTTAATCCGCCATCTTTTAAAACAATAACACCATTGCGTATTTCTTTTATTGGGACAAAATCTTGAGTTGTTTTTGCGTTTAATGCCATAAAATAATTTATAAACTTCGTTCTTTCTTACTTACATCTAAAATATCTAAACTCCAACTTAAATCTTCTAATTTACTTCCTGTTAATTTTGGTGTATATGCTTTTTCATCTTTCTTTTCTTCTTTTTTTACAACATCCACTACTTGTTGTTTTTTTGCTTTTTTCCAAATATATAATTTATTTTGAAAAAAATATTTAATATAAGCTTGTAGTATAAAAATAAATGGTTTTCCATTTATTTTATAAAAAGCTAAAGAAGCAGCCAATGCAGCAACTGGTACTATTATGAGAATAGCTGGAAGTAATGGAAGTAATTTATAGACGACAAAACAAATACCAGCACCACCACCAATATAAACAAATTGTTTAAAAGTGAAAGGGCCAAATATTTTATCCTCTATGTCTATAAATTGTGGTACTTGAAATTGCATAATTTTGTCTTGTGAATTATGTACTAAGTATTAAGGTTTTATATTTTTTTCCTCATACTTAATTCTTACTTCCTAATACTGTCATCTCTAATCTTTTTCTGATTTTTTTACTTTCTACTTTATAATTTTATGAACTTTTGACTAATTTTTTAGAGTGAACTCTCAAAAATTAAACCTGTTCCCTATACGGATCTATCTCTCTTTTTTGTGGTTCTGTTTTTATTGTGTCATTTTTAACTGAATAATCATTTTCTGTTTTTGCCGACTTAACTTGTTCGCTCATTTTGTTTTGAATTAAACCTCCCGCGTTCTGTTTTATATTTGCCGTGCTTTCATTTATTTCTGATGATATTTTCTGAATAAGAGGATTACTTCCTGTTGCTAATTGATTAAGTTTTATATTATCTTCATTAGAACTTCCTATAACATTTATAATAATTGGGTTTTTTTCTGGTATTTTTTCTTCCATCTTTTGGAGCATCATTTCTTCATTTTTTGCTTCTAGTTTTGAGTCTGAATTCTCAACTAATTCAATCCCGGCATTTTTAAAAATATCATTCTTCTCTATTGATTGTGTTTTCACATCTTCATCGATTTCTTCTTTTTCAGGAACTGGTATTGGTGTTTTAGTTAATTCTTCTAGTTCTTCATCGCTTAATATTTCTTCTTTTTCTTTTTTCATCTCTTCTCTTATTTTTTCAAATATTTGTTCATTTATTTCACTAGTTATATTTTTTGCTGTTGGTTCGTCTATTTTAAGTGATTCCTTTATTTTAGAAGCGAAATCTTTTGGTTCTGATAATCCAATAAGAGACATTATTAT
>JBAYKO010000022.1:0-2984 GCA_041664605.1 Minisyncoccota bacterium
ATATGGATTATTGAATCTAGCACAACTCATTGAAAAATACTCAAACAATAATGAGGGAGCAGAAGCTTATTTGTTTGAAGATATATTAACCGACGGTTTTAATATGTTTGTTAATGTTGAAGCTAAAAAAATTGGTGGTCCAGGGAATACAGATGTAGAGTGTTTATACATAACAAAGAAAAAGAAGTTTGTTGTAGATGCAAAATCAACAAAAAATAAGTTGTCTGGAATAAATGCTGGAAGATTAGCAGAACATAGAACAAAACTAGGCGGTGAGTATACAATAGTCGTTACTCCTAGATATGTTCCTGCAGTATTACACGATATTAAATCAGTTCCAATAGTTATTATTAGAGCAAGCACTTTATCAGAATATTTGTATAACCACATAGATAATGAAATAAGAGAGATTGATTATGCTGATTTTGATAATATTATCGTAAATAATTTAGGTAAAGATATTAGTCGTAATATTTCTACCCTTACGCTTGAAAAATTCTCAGTTAGAAATTAGCATATGGAAAATTCAATAATAGAAATAACCAACGAAGATAACATGAAACTCATGGCTAGATACAAAGATAAACACTTTGATTTGGCTATTGTTGATCCTCCATATGGAATTTTAAATAAAACTAAAAGAGGAGGTGACCATAAATTTAATATGGCTGAATATACTAAGTGGGACATAAAGCCAAAAGATGAATTTTTTGATGAACTTTTTCGTGTTTCTAAAAATCAAATAATATGGGGCGGAAATTATTTTGGATACATTTGGACAAAGAACAAATACAACAAATGTTTTATTATATGGGATAAAAAACAACCAGAAACTCTTAATAACTTTTCGATGGCAGAAATGGCTTGGACTTCCCTTGATAAACCATCAAAGATTTTTAGATTTAGTGTTATGCGAAATAGAAATAAAACTCATCCTACACAAAAACCTGTTGAACTTTATGAATGGATTTTAAAGATGTTTGCAAAAAAAGGTGATAAAATATTAGATACCCACCTGGGAAGTGGAACTATTGCCATAGCTTGTCATAAAATGGGATTTGATTTAACTGCTTGTGAAATAGATAAAAATTATTTTTTAAAATCCATAAAGAAAATAAAGGAAACTATACCTGAAATTGTGTTAAAATAAAGCTTAATTTGATACTCCTTAAATGGTCTCATTTTAAACGTAAGTTAAATTAAATATGAAATTAAATGTTTTTAAAATACCAAAAGATAGAGTAAAAGATTTAAGGGATAAATTTAAATCACCATCCTTAGGTTTAAAAATTATAAATTCACAAACATTTGGTAACTATCAAGCAGATTTTTTCTTCTCAAAAGATGTAAAGAATATTCCTATACCATGGGTTGATACTTATGAGGAATTTTTTACAGGAGAAAAACCAGCAAATACTATATATTTTGGTTGTTATCTTTGGGAAAGCGATAAATTTTGTTTTGCTTTAAGTTATGGGAAATGTCATTTTTATTTAAGACAGTTTTGTGACCATGATTTTGGAACATATATAGCCAAAAGAATTGCAAATGAAAAAGATATTAGACAAAAGTCGTCAAAAAAATTTGCAGGAAGAAAGAAGAAAGAAATAAAAAGTTATACAAAAAATAGCCAACTTGATATTGAAAGTGGTGAATCGGTTGATTATCTGCAAGCATCTATAATTAAGGACCAAATAATTAATTTTGGAAATTCTGGTAAATTTGGATCTTCAGTTTTACTTAGTTTAGATATAGAAAAAGACAAACTTCCTAATTTCTTTAAAGATTTAGTCACTGCAATAGATTTAACAGAAAATTTTCCATTGCCAAGAACTACAATAATTGATAATACAGTTCAAAGTAAAAAATTCGAGGAAGATTTAATAAAAGAAATTGTGGGTAATTCTGATAAAACAGACTTCACTTCAAATTCGCCAGAATTGTTTGGTGTAGATTTTGTATTCTCTGGAAATGAGAAATATAAACTCTCACACAGAGGCAATGAATCAGATTATTTAGAAGAACTTACTATTGAATCATTAAGAAAGTATATTTCAGATTATTCTGTGCCCAAAGAAGAAATTATGGGAATAAAAGTCATTGTTGAAAAGGAAGATTCTAAACCCTACATGAAGTATATAAAAGACTCTCTTGATTATATTGTTGATAGGCAAAATGTTATTTTGTCTCAAGGTAGGTGGATGGAATTTAACGAAGATTATGTAGACCAACTTAATGAGTATATTGATGAGATTGAAATAGAAATAACAGAGGAATCTTTAATTGAAATTGAAAAAATTGATGAGGGACAGTTTAATAAAAATATGATTTCTTTAGGTTACGAAAATGCCGATAAGAACTTCTCAAAGATCAAAATTCCATCTGGTGTTGCCATAGAAGCATGGGATCTGCGAAAAGATGATGTGGTATATGCTGTTAAAATTGGGACACCACAAAAACTAGGTTATGTTTGTGATCAGTCCAACAATACGCTCGAAATTATAAAAAAGAAATCAAATATAAGAAAATTAGATATAAATTTTAAAACTTATTGCCTTTGGATTGTGTTAGATAGATCAGAAAAAATAAAAAAATTGTCTGAAATCAAATCAATTATATTCAAACAGAAATTAGAATCGTGGGCCAGGAAATGTTTAGAATTCGGAATTATACCTAAAGTCAAAATAAGCTACATAAAAAGATAATAAATATGGACTTAGATATAATGCCTTATAGGATTATTTAGCTAAAAGCTAACAAGTTGTCAACTTTTTGTACAATTGTTAGCATTAAGAAAATGGAAAAAGAAAGATTAAGCAAACTACAAAAGTGGATTTTAGAAAAATGTTCAAAAGACTTAACTATTTGTTATCAAGATGTTTTTGAGTTTTTTGGCAAGAAAGATACGCTAAAAAAACCAAAGTCTTGGGGTGAAGGACATGATTTTGAAAAACTATTTGGCGAGAACTATAAAAAGGAGTTTG